>JBDRCZ010000064.1:0-30377 GCA_043821285.1 Candidatus Omnitrophota bacterium
CCCGATAATTACATTCTTACTTATATTTACCAATTCGAGCCTAAAATGATATTTCCCTTGGGCGCTGGTGAATTTTATATACACACTTAACTGGGAATGTTGGCAAGGAAAGGTCTGCGTGGATATATTTTCAAATATCCCGATAAGACTTTTCTTATTTGTTCCTGCCTCTGTAATTATTCCATCACATAGCAGCATTGCATTTATCTTTGGGACAATATTACTCATCAATGTATCCTTTTTTTATAATCGTAGCTACTTAAAATATACTTGATGTTGAGGGTTTTGTCAAGGTTCTGCGGTAATAAAAATTGAAATTTATTACGCCAAAACGCAAAGTCCGCCAAGTTTTTATAAATAAACCGTTTTCTATCCGTGGCTCGATTTTATTTTTATAAGGCAAACCATTGATCTGCCTTTCTAAGTTAAATTATTACAATTGGTTGTGCAATACGTGGTTTAAAAAAATCTTTGCAATCTTTACGGCTTAGCAGAAGGGGCAATTTTTTAAAAACTATACAACTTAAAATCCTTTAACTGAAGCTGCAAGGAAGTAACCCCCTGCCAGGTGTTTAAACACGGGGTATAGCTTATATCTGTGGAAAAAGAATGAAAATCTTCCGGCAGGTCTGTGTTTAGTCTAAAGGCAATTATCTCACAGGTCTTTTTGTCATCGGTAACCCATGTTTTGAATCCGTTCTTTTTTAATCTGTTTAGCCGGCCTTTGAATCTTAGATTTTTTGTGGAAAATATTGGCTGGGGATTGCCATGGCCAAACGGGTTAAGCCGGTCAATTTCAGCAATCAGTGCTTTATTTAATATATCCAAGGGGATCTCCATGTCTACTTCTAAATGCGGTATCAGATCATTGGCAGATAACATCCGCTCGGCATAAAGATTGATCATCTCTCTGAATTTGTCTAAATTATTTTTGTGGATGCTAATCCCGACTGCCCCGGCATGCCCGCCAAATTCTTTAATTAATTCTTCACAGTGGGTTAAGGCATCAAATAAGTGGAAATTTTTTATCGAGCGGCCTGAGCCGCGGGCAATATTATCTTCTCCGCTAAATAAAAGTGTGGGACGGTAACACCGGTCCGCCAGACGCGATGCCACAATCCCGATAACTCCCGGATGCCAGTTTTCATCATGCAATACCAATACCCGGTGGTGCTTAAAATTTACTTCCTGCTCAACCTTAAGCAATGCCTGTTTTAAAATCTGTTCTTCGGTCTGTTGTCTGGTGCGATTCTTTTGATCGAGTATTTTGGCAATCTCTAATGCCTCCTCTTCCCGATCTGTCAAAAGGAGTTTTAACGCCAGCTCCGCAGAGCCTAATCTGCCGCTGGCATTTATCCGCGGGCCAAAAATATAGCCAAGGTGATACGTGGCAATATTCTGCTGTTTAACCCCGGCCGTATCGATTAATGCCTTAATCCCGACAAGCGGTGACTGGCGCATCTTATCAATACCGTGTGTTACAATAACTCTATTTTCCCCAATCAGCGGGACAACATCGCATACCGTACCTAATGCTGCCAGATCCAAATATTCCCGGCATAAATCCCCGGATACGGCCGATACTAATTTGTAGGCCACTCCGACACCGGCTAAATTTTTATCCGGATAATTATCACCCTTGGTGTGGGGATTTATTATTGCCTCTGCCAGCGGCAGGGTATCATCTTTAGGCTGATGATGATCAGTAATAATTACGGCGATGTTCTGATGTTTTAAAAATTCTACTTCTTTAAAGCTATTTATGCCGCAGTCAACCGATATAAATAAATCTACTTTTTGTTTTACGATCTGTTTGACCGCATCGATGTTAATCCCATATCCTTCATTAATACGATGCGGGATATAATATGAAATATTTGCCCCAATACTTTTTAAAAATCTAAACAAAAGCGCGGTCGCGCATATCCCATCAACATCATAATCTCCATAGATAATAATCTTCTCCTTTAAATCCACGGCCTGTTTTATGCGTTTTACGGCCTTTGGCATCTGATTAAAGAGAAATGGGTCATGCAGATTGGCAATCCCGGGGTTTAAAAACTGATGTGCCGCGTTTATCGTAGTGATCTTACGGTTTATTAATAATTGCGCGGTTACCGGATGGATTTTTAGTTCATGGCTAATTTTTTTCTGCAAGTCAGAGTTTATTGATTTATGCTGCCATATTTTCTGCATCGTATTATTTTTTAAAATTCTTGCCGAGACGCAAAGATTCTTTCGCCACGGATTTACATGGATGTAACACGGATTTTTATATTCAAATCACTTAAACACTTTTTTAACCACCAATTGCACTAATTGTCACGAATACTGAGTACAACAAGTCTCTACTTTGAAAATTTTGGGTAACTGCCAAATAAGCTTCAAAGTATTTTTCGATTATCTTATAAGTTTCATCTTTGAACAGTCAAGTACCACCACTAAAGGTGGTGGCTTGCGGTTTAAATTTACTCATACAGTCATTTTATCATATTTCGTTTCTCCGGCATAGCCTTCTGTCCATCACCACCTGCTTAGCAGGTGGTTTTCCACATCTCAATAAATATTCCCTATTCGTGTTAATGTGTCCTTCGATAGACTCAGAACTTTTCTTAACACTGAGCGAAGTCGAAGTGTGTTATTCGTGGTTTTAATATTTTTTAGCTGCGTCTTTTTTTATCCGTGTTCAATCAGTGTTAATCCGTGGCTCTATCTCTTTTCATTTTTTGGTGGCCCATCTGCTGGCCAATAAATAGGAACAAACACGGTATACTCCATTTTGTTTCTATGTGGTTGATAGTTTTTTATTATTTTCAAATTGTTTGTGGCTTTTTGGTTTTTCATTATGTTATTGTAATTTCGTCATTAATTGGTTCTTAACCCCCGGATATCTTCTTCCGAAAAAAGTATTCCCCCGGAGATGATAATCTTCATCCCGTCTTCTACCGAGATATCCAAATAAATAACCTCGGATTTGGGAACCAAAACGAAAAATCCGGTAACCGGTCCCGGACTGCTGGAAACAAATACCGCGGTCAGGGTTTCACTTATCCGCGGGTTCAAATTTATCTCATCACTAGTCACAAACCCCATAGAATAAACCCCTTTACGCGGATATTCTACTAATACCACCCTTTTAAATGCAACCTGCTTTGGTGAAAATAAAAAACCGACCATTGTCTTTGCCGGAAAATAAATTTTACCGATAATCGGGAATTTTGTCAAAAGATGTTCAAGGTACGGCATGGACTTCTTAAAAAAGATATTTGTTGCCAGCACCCCGCAAACAAATATAATAATAACCGTGAACAACAGCCCCAGCCCGGGAAAACTAAAACAAAAATGTTCCTGCGTATAAACATTGATATACTTGCCGGCCAGGTTATCGGCAAACCGAAAAATGGCAACTAATACATATATCGTGATTACTACCGGCAAGAGCACGACCAGTCCGGTAAGAAAATAGTTGCGAAAACTTGTCTTCATTCAAGCACCAGTCCGGAAAATCCGAGAAATGCCAGAGATAAAAGTCCGGCTAAGATAAATGCCATGGGTATCCCTTGAAAAGCACGCGGAATATCTGCGGTTTCCAGACGCTCCCGCATACTAGTTAAAAGAATCATTGCCAGCCAATAACCTACCCCTGCGGCAAATCCCTGTATAACACTTTCTAAAAATGTCAGTTTTTTATCAACATTTAAAAGGGTAACATAAAGCACGATACAGTTACAGGTAATCAGCGGCAGAAATATTCCTAATGCCTTGTACAGGCTCATCTTGAATTTTTTTAAAATGATTTCAACCGCCTGGACAAATGCTGCGGTAACTAAAATAAAAACCACAATGTTCAAATATTCAATATGATATGGCGCAAGTACCCAGTGGTATATTGTCCAGGTAATCACGGATGACATGGTAATGACAAAAATGACGGCAATTCCCATGCCACATGATACATCCAATTTCTGCGAAATTCCGATAAACGAACAAAGCCCCAAAAATTGTGCTAAGACAAAATTGTTCACTAAAATTGCCGCAATAATAATCGTCAAAACCCTACCCCAGTCCATTGGTTATTCCTTTTTCTTTCCTCAAGTTTAACAATTAACGGTGGTTAATATTTTTCTCCCGCCAAGACGCAAAGCTCGCCAAGTTTTTTTTGCCACCAATTGTACAAATTATCATGAATAATTCTTTTTACATTCGTGAAAATCGGTGTTATCCGTAGTTTAAATATTTTTTTTAGCCACAGATTCACACTGATGTTGCACGGATTTTTAATAATCAAATCGTTTGAATTCTTCTTTTCCCCTTCCCAAAATTATCACTAACTCTACTGCTATCTCTGTTGCTTTTTATTAATTTAAAATTTAAGCGCTTTTAATTCTCTTCTTCCCCATATTATTGAATATCGCGGTCAAAATGCCAATGGTCAAAAATGCCCCTGGCGGCAAAATCATCATAATTACCGGTTTTGCACTTATATTGCCTACGGCAAAACCGAATATTGTCCCCATACCCAGAACCTCTCGAACTGCGCCAATTACGGTTGTTGCCAGAGTAAATCCCAGTCCCATACCCAAGGCATCAATAACTGAGTCTATAACCGGATTGCGCGAAGCAAATGCCTCAGCCCGGCCTAAAATTATACAGTTTACAACCATAATATCAACAAATAAACCAAGTTGATCATAAAGTGCCGGCAGATACGCCTGCATCACTAATTTTGTTACGGTAACAAAGGTCGCAATAATTACAATGTAACAGGGTATCCTTACGGTTTCAGGAATAGATTTTCTAAACAGGGAAATTATGGTATTGGAGCATAAAAGCACAAACATTGCCGCCAGCCCCATAGATAATCCATTTACCGCAGTTACGGTAACCGCAAGCGTCGGACAAAGTCCGAGGGTCAGTCGAAATACCGGATTCTCAAGGCACAATCCCTTTTTGAAACAGTCTCGATAGCAGTTAACTTTACTCTTCCACATTTTACCGTACTTCCGTCAAATAACCACAGAGGGGCATAGAGTTACTTTCGTGTAATCTATGGTTAAAATTTTTTTATTTTTTTGGTCTATGGTCTATAGTCTGTTGTCAAAATCTGTGGTTAATGCTTAACTTCTCTTCTGTGCTATCCGGGGTTCTGCTTCTTCTGTCTTTTTAAATGAATACCATACTGCAAGCATGATCACGACAATACTTAAAATAATGGCTAAATGTAATTTATTCAGATTAATACTTCTTTTAATCGGACATCCCTGCTCTAATATTACCAATTTATCCGCATGAATGTCAAGCTCTCCGTGATGTTCTATGCAGCAATTATGAAATACACCAGTTATCTCAATCCGGTCACCAACATGTTTATAATTACCAAAATAATTTAATTTGTCCGCCAATTGACTTTTAAGCCATACGCCAATGCCAGTGTTTCCGTCACTGACATTAACCCAGCAATATTCTCCACGCGGCATTTTATCACCAATTACCTCGCCAATACAGGTAATGTTTTTATTATCATAATTTTTACTGTCTTCAAATAACCGCGTAAATTTTGTAAATTCTTCGGCATGAGCATTTGATATGCCCAGAATCAGTAACAGCAAAATCTGGAATATAAGTAAAAAGATACCCCGCAGTTTACTGCAGAGTATCTTTTTACTCGAAAAATGCTCTGCATTTTCCGTACATATTATCTTATGTATCACTTTGTATTTACGTATTGGTAAAATAAGCATTTTCTTCACCAGTATCATCCTACAACATTGTATAATTCAATATGAAAAAATAACTAAAAACTCTTGGAACTTATTTGTTCTTTTGGCCTACCTTTTCTTTCCAAGAAAAGGTCGTGAATAAATTAGTGCCGCAGGCGCTAATTTATAATTATTCACCTCTAAGCAGGGAAATGATAAAACCAATCAATGCAAAAATTGCCATAAACTCTAACCTCCCCGCCCACATTTGGACAATATAAGTAAACTTTAGAAGAACCGGCATCGCCGGGGTGGTTATACCACAGGAAAGCCCAACATTCGCGGCCGCGGAAACAGATTCAAAAAGTGCTGCTAAAAAAGGATACCCGCAGATCATTCCCACTACCGCACCGAATAGATAGAGACAGATAAAAGAAATAAAAATCATTGCCGCAGCATGTATATGCTTTGGTTCAAGTATCGTATCCTTAATATGGTGAATTTTCTGAATAACGACTGCAGATTCGGGTAAAATAAGTTTTTTAACATCAAAAATTAGAGCTTTAAATAAAATACCAATGCGGTATGTTTTAATTGCTCCGGTGGTTGAACAAATCCCTCCGCCAATACTCATTGCGACGATTATCGCAAATAATGCCAGCTCCCCCCATTTACCGGCAAATTCTACCGGATAAATCGTCATGTATCCGGTGCCGGTATGCGCGGAGACTAACTGATAGCATCCTTTTCTAAATAAAGCAATCATTTCCGGATAAATGTTGTATCGTTTTAAGTCATAGATAATAATCGTAAATAATATTGCCATACTGATTAAAAAAGTTATCGTTTCAATATTGCGCCAGATTTCCCGCTTATTTCCTGACCAGAGGCAATAATGCAGCCGGAAATTCATTGCTCCGATGATCATGATAAACATGGTAACGATTTCAAATAAAAAGCTATGATAATACATGATACTCTGGGAATACGGCGTAAATCCGCCGGTATCAAACGCGGCCATAAAAATCCATATTCCTTCAAGTATTGCCTTTGACAGCGGCAGGCCGGAGAATAATAGTACTAAAGTTAGTGCCAAACTGCCTAACACCAAATAGACAATGCTGACCAGCCAGATAAACCGTGCGGTTGCAATAACATTCGGCAATACCTGCTCTTCCCGGGCTTCGCCAACGTACATTTTAAATGAGCTGGAAACCCCTTTTAATAGAAAAATGAGCCCAACAACAACTATGCCTTGTCCCCCGACGTACATGATAAAATGGCGCCACATATTACAAGTTAAAGACAGATGGTCTAAATCCTGTACCAGTGCCATTCCCGTGGTGGCAAACCCGCTCATCGCATCAAAATAAGCATCAATAAAACTCAGCCAGTGTCCGCTGATATAAAAAGGCAGGGCACCAAAAAAAGCCGCAATCCCCCATGAAAGGGAAACCACAATCATTCCCTGCATCCAGTTTAGTTCTTTCTTTGTAAAACAAATAAGCATTAATACATATCCCGCAGTAAAACATATTGCTGCCGAGATAATAAAATTCAATACCGGATTAATCTCCTTAAAAATTAACCCGGTAATAATTGGTACAAACATTACTAGTCCAATACCAATGATTAATTGACCAATATAAAATCCAATAATTTTAAAATCTTCGGTTTGTGGTTTTAGGAGCATTAAATTATTACCTTCGGTATAAATATCCCCCTCCGCAAGCGGAGAGGGATATTTATACACGGATACGCCTAAGGCGTATCCGTGTATAAAGGGGAAAAATTGGTTTTTTAATTTTTAAGCTAAATGTATAAAAAATTTCCAGCACTATAGTAAGTATCAAAAACAGAGGAAATTTTTTATTGCAAAAATAAATATAAACATTAGAATAAAAATTACACAAGCTGCATAGAGTATTTCTGTCAATATTCCCAGACAAGCGGTTAAAATTATCTTAAGTCCCTTGTCTGCTCCGAGTAAATTATTCTTCATCTACCTCACCAACTAAGAGTTTCAAAAGCCTTTGCCTGTTTTTAATTGTTGTCAGGGCAATAATATCATCGCGTGCGGAAAATATTGTATTTCCCCGCGGGATAATCACGTCATCTCCCCGGATAATCGAAACCAAAACCGAATCATCGGGGAATTGGATATCTTTTACACTTTTGTTTACAACCGGGGAATTTTCGTTTAAATCCACCCGCACGAGTGATAATTTTCCGCGTTTAAAGGTCATTAGATTGACAATATCGGAAAAAGATACTTCCTCTTCAATTACCGTAGAAATAATTGCCGTGGCATCAATTGGTACATCTACCCCTAACTCACTAAAGGTATGTTCATTTTCTGACTCGTTTACTTTGCCAACCGTGCGGGATATATGATAGGTTTCTTTTGCTAATTGACAGATTATTAAATTATCCTCATCTTCACCGGTAACCGCAGCAACAACGTCCGCACGGCCAATACCGGCTTCTTCTAAATACCTGGGCTCACAGCCATCTCCATGGATCACCAAAATATTAAGTTCTTTGGCAATCCGTTCGCAAATTTCCCGGTCCTTTTCAATTAAGGCAATAACATGTTTATCCGCGCGCAGGCGCTTTGCCATGGCATATCCAACGTTTCCTCCGCCAACAATAAGAATATACATATACTTCCTCCTGAAAAACAGTTAAGTGCTGTCAAAAACTTACCGCGGGAACACAGAAAAAAACATTTAATAACCTTACTGGTCAACTCTTCTAATTCTAAATTCATTTTTCCGTGTTTCTGTGTTTCCGTGGTAACGCTTTTCATTAGATTTTTGGCACTACTGACAGTTGCCAGTTATCAGTTATTCAGGTCATTTTTTAAGTTCAAAAAATGACTTTACTTTATCCAAACTCGTGGTTTTTACAATAATCGTCAGCAGATTATCTTTTTCCAGAACTAAATCCGCGGTTGCCAGGGTAATGCCATTTTTGGTCTGTACAGCAATGGCAATAAAATCTCCCGGTAAAATTATTTGTTTTATTTTCTTGTTAATAAATTTTCCTTTTATTCTCACTTCCATTAGCCCCAATTCTTTTGTCTCAATGATGTAGCTGGAAAATCTACTCTCGATAATTTTATCTCTAAGCATGGAAGCAAATAATATTGTCCCGCTGATCACTTCAATTCCCAGCAATTTATAGATATCTGCCCGGTGCGGGTCATAGACCCGGGTAACAACCTTGGGCACATTAAAAATCTTCTTGGCAACTTGTGCGGCCATGAGATTAGTATTATCACCATTTGTCACCGCACAAAAGGCATCCGCCTTTTCAATCCCCGCTGACTTAAGTAATTCTAAGGCAAATCCATTGCCGATGATTGTCTGGCCGTTAAAATTTGCCCCTAACCGGCGCAGTGCCTTTGGATCCCGGTCAATAATTACTACGTTGTGTCCTTCCGCTGATAAAAGAGCGGCCAGTTCTGAGCCAACCCGGCTGCAGCCAACAATTATTATGTACATAATCTATCTCCCCCAAATAACCCAAATAAATAGCGCACCCACAAAAGTTGCCGCAACTGTAAACGGGACCCCAATCTTGATAAAATCTTTAAAACCCGTCTCATACCCTTCTTTCCTTAAAATTCCCACCGTGACAATATTGGCTGATGCGCCAATTGGGGTAATGTTGCCCCCTAAACATGTACCAATTAAAAGGCCAAATAAAAAAGGATAAATCGGCAGATTAAATCCATCGGCAAGAATTTTTACCACCGGCATCATTGCGGTAATGTACGGTATATTATCAACAAACGCAGAAATAAAAACTGATAGTCCGACAATAAATATATAGGCAAAAACCGGCTGGTTTGCGCTAATTCGCTGAATACCTCTGGCAATATCATAAATAACCCCGGCTCTGGTCAATGCACCGACTAATATAAACACACCAATTAGAAAAAATACCGTATGCCAGTCAAAATCCCTCACTAAAGCTAAACCTTTTTTATGCCGTAGTTCATGCCAAATAAGCCCAATAACTCCACCCCCTAAACAAATAATTGCTAAGGCATAATTAAATCCATGGAAGAATAATGAAGACATTGAAAGAGCAATAATCGTAATTAGAATTAATCCTGTTGGCAGCCAGGTAGTTACTTTTGGTACCTCTATTTTTACAGCTTTATGGCGGTGTTTTTTAAAAATCAAATGCAGGATAAAAAAGGCCGCCACGGCCCCTAATTCAACCGCAAAGGCAATACCCGGCTTATGCTGCATCCAGAAAAAATCATTAAAGCTCATATTCGCAAAGGTCGCCATAATCATACTCGGCGGGTCACCGATTAATGTGGCACATCCCTGTAAGTTGCTGGAAACAGAAACCCCGATTAAAAACGGTATCGGATTAACTTCCAATTTTTTAGCAATGGTTAAGGCAATCGGGGAAACAATTAATACCGTAGCAATATTCTCCGCAAAAATTGAGATTACCCCGGATAAGATACAGACAAAGAGCATTGCCTGTCCTTGTGATTTTGAGCAATTTATAAGTTTTGCGGATAAAAACCCCGGAACACCGGAAAAGACAAATAGGTAGGATAAGAGCATCATCCCGATAAACACACCCAAGACATTAAAATCTATGGAACTAATTAACTCTTTAGGTGAAAGCGAGCCAACGGCCAAAAATAAAAGCGCCCCGGTATATAACACAATCAACGGTTTGCCTTTTTTAAAGATAATCAAGCTGTAACAAACAACAAAAACCAATACCGCAATAATTTTTTCATGCATTATAGTTTGCTATATAGTAGAAAGTCCGCATCTTTTTCGTTAATGTAAAAGCATCTGCACATTTTTAAAGCAACCACAGATTACTCAGATTAAATTGATTTTAGTTTTTAATCTGCTCTTTCAATCTGTGGTGATTTAATCTGTGGTTATCCTAACTAATACGTAAACTCACAATAATATAAATAATTTTTCTTCTTTTGTAAGATGATTGAGTGAATAATGTAACTGAAAGACCGCTTTAAAAAGTAATAATTGGTCAGATTTGTTTTTAACCACAGATAGGAAGGATAGCACAGATAAATTAGTTAATAATTTCTTATTAATATTTGTGTAATCCGTGGTTTCAAAATATGTTTTATTCTAACGACATTAAAAATCTTTCTTTTATTCACCACAGATTAACTCAGATGTCATCTGCTTAAAAATATTTATATCTATCTGAGCAATCTGTGTAATCTGTGGTTGCTCTTCAGTTTTTCAGAATACTTTGACACTACCATTACGGAGGTTTTTTTATTTAAAGAGGGTGTTACTGACAACAAAGGCGGCAAACACAATTGAAACCATGGACATGAGCTTTATTAAAATATTCAATGCCGGACCGGAGGTGTCTTTAAAAGGGTCCCCGACTGTATCGCCAACCACACTTGCCTTATGCTGCATAGAGCCTTTACCACCCAAATTTCCCGCCTCAATATATTTTTTCGCATTATCCCAGATACCGCCGGTATTTGCCATCATTACGGCAAGCACAAACCCGCAAACCAGCGCTCCGGACAAAAGCCCGACAACGGCTTCCACCCCAATTAATAGACCGATAACTACTGGTATCGCCACTGCCAGCAAAGAAGGTAATATCATCTCTTTCTGTGCGCTGGCCGTGGCAATTTTTACACAATTCTCATAATCCGGTAAAGCCTTGCCTTCCATTAAACCTATAATCTCTTTAAATTGACGGCGCACTTCTACGACAATTTTCCCGGCGGCCCGGCCAACGGCCATCATCGTAAGTGCACTGAATACAAAAGGCAGCATACCGCCAATAAGCATGCCAACAAGCACACGGGGATTCATTAAACTCAAATCGAGAGATTTTCCCAGTAATTCTATTTGATTACGGTAGGCGGCAATTAATGCCAGCGCAGTTAATGCCGCGCTGCCAATGGCAAAACCTTTACCCGTAGCCGCAGTCGTATTTCCCAACGAGTCCAGGGCATCTGTTCTTATTCTTACCTCCGCGGGCAGATGTGCCATCTCAGCATTGCCGCCGGCATTATCAGCCACCGGACCATAAGCATCGGTTGCTAAAGTAATCCCTAAAGTAGAAAGCATGCCTACCGCAGCCATCCCTACACCATAGAGACCAAGATTAAAACAATGTGTCCCGCCGGATAAATAAAAACTTGTAAGTATCGCACCGCTTATAACCAGTACAGGGATTGCCGTAGAAAGCATGCCTTCAGCCATACCGCTGATGATTAACGTTGCCGGTCCTGTTTGTGAAGATAAGGCCACACTTTTCGTAGGTTGATATTTCGCGGAAGTAAAATATTCTGTTGCCACCCCAATTAAAATCCCGGCAAGCAAACCTGAGAGTACTGACCAATATATTCCTAGATGCTGCATGCCTAAAGTATATTTAATAATAAAAAAACTCGCCACCGCAACAATAAACGCACTAGTAAACACCCCGCGGCGTAAGGCTAAAAGCAAAGCACCTTGATCCGCCTGCTCCTTGGCCTGCACAAAAAATGTGCCGATTACCGAAGCAATAATGCCAACTGAAGCCATAACCAGGGGAACGCTCACACCCCCCGCACCGAGTCCGGCACTAACGCCTAATGCCATTGTTGCGACAATTGAACCAACATAGGATTCATACAAATCAGCTCCCATGCCGGCAACGTCGCCAACATTATCTCCAACATTATCCGCAATTACTGCGGGGTTTCGGGGATCATCTTCTGGTATCCCGGCTTCTACCTTCCCCACCAGATCTGCTCCTACATCTGCAGCCTTAGTAAAAATCCCTCCGCCAACCCGGGCAAACAGAGCCAGGGAACTTGCCCCCATCCCGTAGCAAAGCAGGGTTGAAGTTATTGCGGCTAATTTTGTCATGTTTTCCGGGGGACATTTTGTATAAAACCAATTCAAAATAAAGTACCAGTTAGATAGGTCAAGCAGCCCCAAGCCCACAACCACCATTCCCATAACCGCACCACTGGAGAATGCTACCCTTAATCCGGCATTTAAACTCACACCGGCGGCATTCGCGGTTCTTGAACTAGCTTTGGTGGCAATGGTCATACCAATAAATCCGGCTAGTCCTGAGTAAAACCCGCCGGTTAAAAACGCAAAAGGAACGGGGCGGGGTAAATAGTTATTATGCGCTAAAATTAAAAGAATAACAAAAACAACCGCAAAATAAATACCCACGATTAAATACTGGCGCTTAAGATAAGCCCTTGCTCCCTTTTGCACGGCTTGGGCAATACTAATCATCAACGGTGTCCCGCGCTCCTGCCGCAGCACAAACCAGCTTAAATACGCCGCAAACAACAACCCAATGATTGACCCCAGCGGGGCAAGATAAATTATATTAAATCCGGACATTTTTTTATCCTTTCTTAAAAACACGTTATTCGGTTACGTATTATAAAAATAAGTATTGCGTATCGAGTATCGTGTACTGTGTGGAAAAAACACAATACACACGACACAATACGCAATACGTAGTTATATCATTTCTTGTGCCAGGCAAGTAACAGCGGACTGGCAATGAATATCGTAGAATATATACCGGAAATAAACCCAACGATTAAGATGAACGCAAAATTATGCAGCACTTCTCCGCCTAAGAAAAACAAGGCAAAAACAATAATTAAGGTCGTCAGTGTAGTGAGCACAGTACGGGAAAGTGTCTGGTTAATGCTTAAATTTATAATATCCGGAAAGCTCGTCTTACGCATGATTTTTAAATCTTCCCGAATACGGTCATAGATAACAATTGTATCGTTAATCGAATAACCGGCAATCGTCAAAAACGCGGTAATAATTAACAGATCAATCTGCCGGTTGGTAATTACGCAGAATGCCAAAGCCACCAAAACATCATGAAAAAGCGCCAGTATCCCGGCCACACCATAGGCAACATTTCGGAATCTAAACCAGATATAGATACAAATACCCAGCAATGCATATACCAGGGCCAGGGTCGCATTACGGCGCAGGAGTTTGCCGACGGTCGGACCAACGGTTTCCACCCGCATTATTTCAAACCGGTTATCAGGCATTGCGGCACTGATCGCATCGGTTATTGTATCCACCGCTACTTCCGCGGTACGGATAATTATAATATCACGCTGCTGTTTATCCTGCTGGATAACCGAATCCGCAAATCCTGTTTCTTTTAATGCCGTGCGTATCTCGCTGACCTTAACCGGACGTTCAAATTTAAATTCCTGCAAAGCTCCCCCGGCAAAATCCACGCCAAAATTATTCTCGCCTTTTTTTGCGAAAACAAAAAGCCCGGTGATAATCAATACCAGCGAAAGCGCATAACATATTTTGCGTTTTCCAATAAAATCTATTTTACCGGACGGGATAAGGTTAAGCATTTTTAAATTAGATATTTTTTTGTTAAATGTTAACAAATCAAATATCACCCGGGTTACAACCAGCGCGGTAAACATACTTGATACCAAACCAATAATCAAGGTTAGACCAAATCCTCTAATCGGCCCGGAGCCAAATCTAAATAAGAGTGCGGCGGCAATAATTGTCGTTACATTTGAATCAACGATCGCCAAAAACGCCTTGTTATAGCCATTGGCGATTGCGGTTCTTATGGGTTTTTGTGCTTTTAATTCTTCCCTGATCCTCTCATTTATCAACACATTAGCATCAACTGCCATACCAATAGTTAAACAAATACCGGCAATACCCGGCAGAGTCAATGTTGCGCCAAAAAGCGCTAAAGCGCCGATAATTAATACAATATTTAAGATCAAGGCAATATTAGCCAGGATTCCACCAATCATATAATATATTGCCATAAAGATAATAAGCGCAGCGCCGCCAATTAACGTTGAACGCACACCACTCCTAATGGAATCCTGTCCTAAGAGTGCCCCCACTGTTCTTTCTTCCTCAATGACAATTGGTGCAGGAAGGGCACCGGCTTTAAGCTTAATCGCCAAATCTTTTGCCTGGTCAACAGTAAAACTGCCGGAAATCTCTGCTTCGCCGCTGGGAATCTTTTCATTAATTACCGGAGCAGAAACCACCCGGCCATCCAAAACAATTGCCAATCTTCTTTTTACATTTTCTCCAGTTACTTTAGCAAAAACTTTTGCCCCTTTACCGGTTAATTTTAGCTTGACATCCGGCAGGCCATAGCGGTCCTGTCCCATAAACGCATCTTCGATGCTGTCTCCGGTCATTGCGACATTTTCCTGCAGTAAAATTGATTTATCCTGGGCATCCTTAGTAAAAATATAACCTTTTGCAACATTTCCCGTTTTTGCCTGATTTAGCTTCTCCTCATCATCAAGCACAAGCTTAAATTCTAAAAGTGCGGTACTGCCAATCAAGTCCAATGCCCTCTTTCGATCAGTTACCCCGGGAAGCTGCACAATTATTCGATTTGGCCCCTGGCGCTGTATCAAAGGCTCACTGACCCCAAACTGGTCAATACGGTTACGCAATATTTCCAAAGCCCTTTCCACTGCCCCTTCACGCTCTTTCAGGCTTAACTTTTCCATATCCACACGCAAAGTCAAATACATCCCGCCTTTTAAATCCAGCCCGAGTTTGAGCCTCTGATTCAGCGGGTAACTTGCCCAAACCGCCAGCCCAAGCACTAACAATATTAAAACAATCTTCCCCTGTAGCTTCTTAGTCATTTGTTCTTATTACCTCCTCAATGAGCCCGCCATGTTTTTTGGCGGGCGAATTGATCCCGCAGCTTAATGAGAAATAGTCTATAACAATTTCTCCAAGTTTTTGCAGGGAACAACTGTTTGCCTCTCGATTACGTAAACTCTTTGTGTTGCGTTTTTTTCACAATACGCAATACTCAATACACAATACGTATTTATAAACCGTTACCCCCGCGTTTTCAAAACCGCGGAAATCGCGTTCTTTTGAAATTCAATCTTTACGTCATCATCCACTTTTAAAACCACCGAATTATCCTTAACACTAAACACAGTCCCATAAATACCGCCGGTGGTTATCACCTGATCATTTTTTCCCAGTGCGGCAATCATCTGTTCGTGGTTCTTTTGCTTTTGCTGTTGCGGCCGGATTATGAAAAAGTAAAATATCCCAAAAATAAAAATCCACGGGATAATTCCAATAACTAGTGCTGCCGGACCTGTTGGCGCAGGCATAGCTGTCTCTTGGGCATAAGCTAAAGTAGTAAACATAGATACCCTCCTTAAATTCGTATTGTGTTGTGCGTATTGTGTATTGCGTTTTTTTAGTCTTTATGCACAATACTCGATACTCAATACGCATTCCGTAATCTATTACTATATTGGATAATATCTTAACACACTTTCCTTAAATTCCATAAACTTATCTTTAGCAATGGCCTCTCTTGCGTCTTTCAATAATTTAATATAAAAATGGATATTATGCAATGATAAAAGCATCAGTCCCAAAATTTCTCCCACATTAAAGAGATGCCGGATATAGGCACGGGTAAAGGTATTACAGGTATAACACTGGCATTCTTCATCAATTTTGGAATGATTATTTATATATTCAGAGTTACGCAAATTTATTTTACCAGCGGAAGTAAAGGCCGTCCCCGTCCTTCCATAGCGTGTGGGAATAACACAATCAAACATATCAATGCCGTTTTCAATACAGATTAAAATATCTGCGGGCGTGCCTGCGCCCATAACATAACGCACACTTTTCTCAGGCACAAGCGGTGCAGTATAATTTACAATCTCATAAATCAACTCATTCGGTTCTCCCACACTAACCCCGCCAATCGCATACCCATCAAATCCAATATCGATTAGTTTCTCTGCAGAGTCGCAGCGCAGGTCTTTATAAGTTGCGCCTTGAATTATGCCAAACAAAAAAGGCGGTTCAGGATTTGCGTTTTGAAATTTAGCGCTAAATTTATCTTTAGTACGTTTTGCCCAGCGAAGAGTTCTTTTTGCTGCGACCTTGGCATAATCATATTCACAGGGATAATGCACGCACTCATCAAGCGGCATAATTATATCACTATCTAAATCCATTTGTATTTCCAGTGCCTTTTCCGGTGTAATCAGATGCATGCTCCCATCAAGATGCGATTGAAAATTTACCCCTTTTTCCGTTATTTCTTTCACCACCGCCAGACTAAAAACCTGATACCCGCCGCTATCCGTAAGGATTGGTCCGTCCCAGCCCATAAACTTATGCAGCCCGCCGGCTTCCTTGATTACCTTGGTCCCCGGCCGCAAATACAAATGATAGGCATTAGCCAAGACAATTTCCGCCCCACTCTTTTTGACTTCTTCCGTGGTAACTGCCTTAACTGTTGCCTGTGTCCCGACCGGCATAAAAACCGGGGTAGTAACCTCCCCTCTTCTTGTTTTAAGCCGGCCGGTACGCGCCCGGCTGTTTTTATCTTTATGAATAATTTGAAAACCGCAGGTTTTCAAACTTTTCCTCCTTAAGTCAAACTCTGTTTCAAATAATTAACCACAGCGTCATAGTGCTCACTTTTAAGGTGAACAACAATTTACACGGATGAAAGACAGACTTTTTGATAATCAATTCGTTTAACCTCATTTTTTATCAGTGTTCAATCCGTGAAAATCCGTGGCTCTGTCTTTTCTTTTTAATCTGCACCATAGCAAAACCTTCAATATTTCAGCTCACTACCATATGTTTTTTATAAAATCAGCATCGCATCTCCATAAGAATAAAATCTATACTTATTTCTGATTGCCTCATTATATGCCGTAAGCAGGAGTTTATGCCCGCAAAATGCTGAAACGAGTATAAGCAGTGTTGTCCGCGGCAGATGAAAATTTGTTAACATTACATCTACAATTTTAAACTTATATGGCGGATAAATAAATAGATTCGTTGTGCCCTTTTGCGGCATGATTTCACAATTGTCACCTTCAATTTTACGAGCAATCGTCTCCAGTGTCCGCACCACAGTGGTACCAACGGCAGCTATTCTTGATTTATTTTGCACTGCCAGATTTAGTAAATCTGCGGTTTGCTGGTTTATTTCGTAATATTCTTCATGCATATAGTGGCAAGAGAGGTCTTCGCTGCGTACGGGTTTAAATGTACCATAGCCAACGTGTAATGTAAGATAGGCAATATTAACCCCTTTATTTTTTAAGTCCTCTAAAAGTTTATCCGTAAAATGCAGCCCGGCCGTCGGCGCGGCCACGGCCCCGGGGTGTTTCGCATAAACCGTCTGATAAGCCTGCACATCTTCCGCATCAGGCAACCTTTTAATATAGGGCGGCAGAGGCATTGTTCCGAGCCTGCCCAGCAGATTCTCAATCTCATCCGTGCCGTAAAAGATAACTGTTTTAATGCTAAAATCCTTTACATCCTTTTCCTCTTGAAGTTCGGCATAAATGCCATTATTACCAATAATGATTTTATCTTTTGGTTTTATCTTTTTCCCCGGTTTAATCAGTGCTGCATAACAATTTTTCTGTTCACGTTTAATCAGTAAAATATCAATCTTTCGATTATGGTACTGGCCGGTTAGACGCACTGGTTTAACCTTTGTGTTGTTTAACACCAGGGTATCACCCGGTTTTAAAAAATCAACCAGATCATAAAACCGGTTATGTGAAAGAGCAGCATTTTTCCGTTCAACAACCAGCAGCCGTGACTGCGTTCTTTGTTTTAGTGGATATTGCGCGATAAGCTCTTTAGGCAGGATATAGTCAAAGTCCGCTAACTTCATCTTTTGAAAAACCAGAATAAAAGCGTAATCATCGCGCTAAGTAAAAGTGATGTGGCCAAAGGAAAATAAAAGGTAAAATTATCCCGTTTAACCAAAATATCACCAGGCAACCTTCCCAGCCAGGGAATTTTGCCGGCGAAACTTAGAACTATCCCTAAAAGAACAAGCAGCATGCCAGAAATTATCAAAACTTTAGCGAACATTGTCAGTATATTCTACTTGCCTGGACTTTATCCGCTGCTGCTTATTTGTATTTTGCGAAAAAACACAGCCGCAGTATTTCTGGCGATAAATATTATATTCTCTGGCAATATCTTTTGCCCGGTAAAAAGATGCGCGAAAATCGCGGTAAAAAAAGGGAATGCCTGCTTCTGCAGAAATTGCCTCAGCAATCTCAATTATAAGCTCATGCCTTTGATAAGGGCTTAGGAGTAAAGTTGTTGAGTATAAATTAAACCCGTTTTCACGGGCAAATATTGCGGTCTTCTTAAGCCGCAGATAATAACAATAATAACAGCGGGGTCTTTCTGTACCATCTGATAAAGTCTCAAGATATTCATTAGGCTGATAATCGATATAACTAACCGGCAAATTTATAAATTCCGTATAGTCTTTCAGTGCCATAAGACGCCGCTCATACTCATCAACGGGATAAATATTCGGGTTATAGAAAAATCCCTGGATGGCAAATGGCATGTTTTTTAAAATCTCAAGGGGTGCAGTTAAACACGGTGCACAGCAGATATGCAATAAAAGTTTCATAACAGCTCCTTTTGTTCTTCATGTTTTATTTTAAGATGCTTATATGCACTATGCGTAATAACTCTCCCCCGGGAAGTACGTTTAAGAAAGCCGATTTTCAAAAGAAATGGCTCAACCATATCAACAATTGTATCACTTTCTTCGTTTAAGGTTGCCGCCAAAGCCTCAATCCCTACCGGACCGCCATCATAAATATCAATCACAGTCTGTAATACCTTACGGTCGATATTATCCAATCCCATTGTATCAATCCCTTGAAGAGTGAGCGCCGCATTAACCACCTGCTGATTTATATTACCATCAGCCTTTACCTGGGCAAAGTCGCGTACCCGCCGCAGGAGCCGGTTGGCAATGCGCGGCGTTCCCCGTGAACGCCGGCAGATCTCCATTACTGCGTCACGGTTAATACTCAGTCCAAAAATTTTAGCCGAGCGGTTAATAATCTTTGATAACTCCTCCGGCAGATAGAAGTCCAAGTGATAAAACATACCAAACCGTGCCCGAAGAGGTGAAGTCAAAAGCCCGGCGCGTGTGGTTGCACAAATTAAGGTAAATGGTTTTAGATTAAACTTAATCGTTTTTGCATACGGCCCTTTATCAATTACAAAATCAATGTTATAATTTTCCATTGCCGGATAAAGAAATTCTTCCACCACTTTACTTAAGCGGTGGACTTCATCAATAAAAAGCACGTCCCCATGGCTCAGATTTGTTAAAATCCCGATTAAATCCCCGGCCCGCTCAATTGCCGGACCAGAGGTGGCGGTTAGCTTCGTACCTAATTCATTGGCAATAATATGTGCTAAGGTAGTTTTCCCCAGTCCCGGAGGCCCGGAAAACAATATATGCTCTAACGGTTCATTTCTTGATTTAGCCGCGGCAATTGCAATCATTAAATTATCAATAACTGCTTTCTGCCCGACAAACTCCGACATTTTCGCCGGGCGCAGAGATATATTTAATACCAGATCCTCCTCAGTTTCCTGATTGTCAATTAAAATTCGTTCCCGGTCATTTTCTTTTTCCATTATTTTGTCTCAACCTTTTGGCGATAGACCTCATTGAGAATTTCTTCGGCGCTTGCGGCCTCAGGAGCTCTTAAAAACGCCTTTTCAATCATTGTCTGGGCTTCGGCTCTCTTATACTGTAATTGCATCAAAATTGCCAGCGCTTCCTCTCTGATGTTTATATCCGAACTTTTTTCGGCATTTGACAGCTCATCCTTAATTAACCCATACTTACCGATTTTTCCCTGTAATTTTGCAATAACTTCCCTGGCCCGCTGTTCCCCAATCCCGGGAAGCCGTTTCAAAAAATTGACATCTCCGTTATCGATTGCCCGGGCAATCTGCGAAACCGGCATGGTAAAGGCGCGGATTGCCGCCTTTGGGCCAATGCCGGAAACTTTTATAAATTGCTCAAAAAATTCCTTTTCAATCTCATTGATAAAGCCGATAAGTACCGGAACAGACCTGGAAGGGTCAGACTGCAGATAATGATAAGTTATCAATTCAATTTTCGTATTATTTTCATTAATCGTCAGAAAAACTGTCTCCGGGACAATTACCTCATAACAAATCCCGCGAACGTCAATAACTAATTTATTTTCTCTTTTACTAACCACTGTCCCAGAAATCCGCGAAATCATGCTTTTACCTTACTTATTCAAACCACTAATTGTACTAATTGTCACGAATAAAAATAAATATGCTCCATTCGTGTAAATCCATGTTATTCGTGGTTAAACATTTTTTAGTTTTTCTTATTCTTTTATTTTTACCCGGGCGATATGGATATATCCCAGGCATAACGCTAAGGCATCAGTAACATCTAACGGTCCGGTATAACGCTTAATATTTAGCAGCTGCTTAACCGTATTTTTCACCTGTTCCTTAGAAGCATTGCCATTACCGGTAACTGCCTTTTTTATTCTTTTTGCCGAAAATGTTACAATTTTGACATGCTGCAACTGGGCAGCTAAAAGCACCACTCCCCGGGCATGTGCCATTTTTATTGCGGTTAGCGGATGTTTATAATGTGAATACAAGTCCTCGATAATTAAAACATTCGGCCGGGTATCTTTTATCAGTGTATGTACCGTCTGAAAGATTTTATTAATTCTTCTGCTAATTATCTGCCGGTCATTTGTTCTGATAACACCCGCTTCCAGCAGAGTTATTCCCCCCAAGGGTAACCTAAGCCGCAAAACCCCATAACCGGTAACATTTATTCCCGGGTCTATACCTAATATTATATTTTCGCGCATTCGCGGCCGAATATTTTTTTCGCCACGGATTTACACGGATAAAACACAGCTAAAAAAAAATATTTATCCACCGCATAAGACAGATTAACCCGCATGGAACATATTTATTCGTGAAAATTCGTGTAATTGGTGGTTAATAAAGAATATAAATCCGTGTTCAATCAGTGTCAATCTGTGGCTTTATTTTTTTATAATTGACCTATCTATGTAATCCGTGGTGCTGTCATAATCCCATTCTATTTTTCCAGCTCGGCGATTATATCATCGGGAATATCAAAATTAGCATACACATTTTGCACGTCATCATGTTCTTCCAATGCATTCATCAAAGATAAAACCGCCTGTGCCTGTGTCCGGTCTTCAACCTTAACGGTACTCGCAGGTATCATCGTAATCTCCGCAGATTGACATTCAATCTTATTATCAATCAAGGCATTCTTCACATTCTCAAAATCCTTAACCTCGGTAGTTATCTCATAAGTATCCCCGCTAACCGCCATATCTTCCGCACCATTTTCCAAAACTATGGACATCAACCGATCTTCTTTTACGGTCTTTTTATCAATAATAATAAATCCTTTTTTATGAAACAGCCATGCAACCGAACCGGAACCGGCCATATTACCGTTTTTCTTAGTAAAGATACTTCTTAGTTCTGCAGTGGTTCTGTTTTTATTATCGCTCAAAGTCTCGGCAATAATCGCCACCCCGCCATGGGCATATCCTTCATAAGTAGCTTCTTCATAAGTTACGCCAGGCAGCTCTCCGGTACCTTTCATAATTGCATTTTTTATATTGTCTTTCGGCATATTTGCTTCTTTAGCTTTACTGACCGCCAGGCGCAGGCTGGGGTTAGTATCCGGATCCCCCCCGCCTGAACGTGCAGCAACGGTAATTTCACGAATAATCTTCGTAAAAATTTTCCCTCTTTTGGCATCAACCACTGCCTTTTTATGCTTAATCCCCGCCCATTTTGAATGTCCAGACATTTTTTTATCTCCTTACCATTTATACTTTTGTAAAATAGTGCTTACTTATACTGTAAAAAACTGACCATAACCATTATAGCTCTGAGTAACTATTTTCCCCCGCCAAGACGCAAAGTTCGCAAAGATTTTTTAATAACAGCTTAAGTTATGATGCTGTTAAGCGGCATAACTTATCTGTCGAAATTAATCCGCCAATCTTTGTGGCAGGTATTAAAATTAGTTTAAATGACCCGTCATAGTTATTAGCGGCGGGTATTAGCTTTACCCCTTAAAGATACTGTATATTTCTTTGCGTGATTATTATTTTATTGCTTTTTATATCTTGATTTTGTATAAATTTTAACAGAATTGCCTCGTATTGTAAAGATAATTCTCTATACACAGATGATCACCAATGTAAAAACGTAAATCATCTTGAATAATGCGTGAATTTAATGTTTTTCAACTACTATTGTAAATAAAATGTCGACGATATATAATAAATAACCTATTAAAATCGTTCTAAGCAGAAAGCGTCTAAAAAGTACGGTTTGTGCGTAATGCCAAAAGGTATAAGAAATTTACAAGTTTCCTTCGAAGAAACGCATCTTACCCACTACGGCGGAATGTTTATAATTCTGTGGTTTTGCAAAAAGTTTAATAATTTGCAATAGTTCAGCGTTGAAAATTATTGACCGTTATATTTTTTTTAACTATGCAATTAAGAAAATACAAAAAAATCAAGCTTTTATAAATATTGCACTTTTACTAAAGTCTTTTACATCGTTGTCGTCTAAAAAGACTATTAAAAATAGGACACCACAACATTTACTATACATTGTAAACCGTAAACTGCCTGTCTCCGTTAGGGGGTTAACTAAAAGTTGACGCAGTCAACTTTTTCAGATTGCCTGTTCTACAACCAAAACCTGCGCCAATTGCTTAGCGGATAAAGCTGAAGTAGTACCTGCTGATTTTGTTACCGGATCTTTTTGCTTGCTAATAGCTTCTAAAGTCATGTTAGCTTGAGGACCACCAGCAATACCTAAAAGTCTTGCTGCTTCTTTCTGTTGGTCAGGGTCAATGCCATAAAGAGCTTTGATAAGAGGAGGGATTATTTCGCCAAACTGTCCAAGATAAGCACGGTTTGTTAATTCAACACCCATGGAGGAAAAAATCTCCTGTTGTATTTTGTCTACCGCTTCATCTAATATTTCAGTTAACTCATTTAGTTTATCAGGTTGCACAAGGAGTCTTTCTCAGAGCAGTTCCACAGCATTGTAGATATATATTTTATCTACACCATTAGGGGGAGCATATCCACTTGTATAACCTGTTCCTAAAAGCTGTTCTGTTTGCTGCGAGGTGACAACAAGAGATGAATAAAAATTTCCCAGTTTTTCCTTAAGCCCTTCATATATCCCTGCCAGTTCCGTTTCTAAGCCGCTTCTATTGGCAGGAAGCTTACGATAAGCTAACGCAGCAGTAGAAAGTAAAGCTTTACGTTTTACATCAGTTTGGTAGAGATAAACCGGAAGAACAGGAATATCCGGAGAAAACCGAATATTAATGGCAATCATTTTGTTAACAATGTTGCTTTGAGTTCTGCGGCCAAGTGTTGAACCAGTAAGCGGATCTAATGTGACTCCAATATAAGTATAGCAGCCAGGAAAACCTAGGGTGTCTAGTTGAGTTGAAATAAAGCTTTTTAAGACATTGGGGTTAGTCCCAAGGTTAGAAGGAAAATCTAAGAAGTAAGTAGCAGCAAGCAGCAAGATTATTTCGTTTGCCAGGTCGCCTTGAACAGTGCTTAGATAAATATGTCTCTTTGAATCAGGCAACATACCAATCTCAACAAAACTATCAATTATAAGCTTAAATATTGGATAAGACGCGGGTAATATTCGCATCTCAAGCTGTTCGTTTCTTTCGCCAGGATTAACATTAGATTTGCCTAAAAGGTGCGGTGTCTTTATAAAACTAAAGTAGTTAGCTAATACTGCCTGTGCATTAGCTAAGGACTCATCCGCAGGATCATTAGGATTAATTGCGCGGTGTATCTCCATGCCAACAGTGGGTAAATCCTGACATAGATGTTCGATTAAGCGGATTGTTGGCAGGATAGAGTTAACTAATTCTTCTTTGATTTGCTCAGGTTCTTTACCCGCTTTAGCTAAAGCATAGATGCGCATTTTTATCAATGACTGAGCGCCTATCGTAAATCCATTAAGATCAAGTTCAGAAAAAAGCTGATTAGTTAAACTAATCGCTGCAAATTCTCCCCCGGCTTGCTGAATAAAAGATAGACTATCTCCAATAGCAATTCCCAGTTGAGCATGAGGTAGAGAAAGGATAAAAGAATATAGTAACAAATTAAAAGTTGGTGGTAATGAACAAAGAAAGTTTTTTATACAATTAGTGATTTCTTTTTGATCTAACTGGAGTATAGTTTGCAGGAGTAAAAAAATAGGATAATAATCTTCACCAGCTGATTTTTTTAATAAATTGATAATCTTTTCTAATCCATCTTCAGTTATAAATTCTGG
Source organism: Candidatus Omnitrophota bacterium (assembly GCA_043821285.1). GTDB lineage: Bacteria > Omnitrophota > Gorgyraeia > B26-G9 > JBDRCZ01 > JBDRCZ01. The sequence goes on from JBDRCZ010000064.1 coordinate 24,968, forward strand.
TTTTTTTGAAAAATAACCGCAAGGATCAGGAGTGCGCTTCTACGCGTCGCACTGTTTTGCGAAAATGCTAAGGAAAAGATTTTTTCAAATCTATCTTTAGTAATAAAATCCGGTCTATTTTGAAAGGCGATTGCCAGAAGCTCGTAAACTTGATATTGCATATCAGGCAAAATGAAATCGTCAAGAAATTTTATAAGTTGTGTTATATGGCTTTCCGTAATTACATTTGGCTCTTCTTGAAAAACCATTTTGAGAAGTTCAAATTCAAAATAAAGAGCTTTTTTTCTTTCACCACGACTAAATCTTTCTGCATAAATAAGGCATCTTTATTTTTTAAAATATCAACAATACTCACTCCTTGTTCCATTTGTTTCAATATCTCTACTAGCGCTTTAATATTAAATGTATTATCTGTTGTACGTTTTCTATCCATTAAAAATAATGCAAATAAATAATCCATTAATGAATTTTTACCTTTTCTTAATACCCAAGGGGTATATTCTTTTATTATTTTTAGTGTTACTTTAATAGTTTCTGTGAGAAAGTCAGGCATACATAAATAAGTAAACGCTACTACAAAATAAGCAATAACTCCCGCAACGAATACCAAAACTCCATTTCTTATCTCGGAAAGCACAAAACCGAAAAACCCTGATGCAAAAATTGCTATTATACCAGCTATTATTGTAAGTATAGATGTTTTTGCTGAAATCAACGAATATCGATCTTCTGCAAACAGTCTTACGTGAAATTCAAACAAGCTATTAAAAAATTTGATAAATAAAAATGAAGCTTTTAATCTTAGACCAAATGATCTCCAAAATGAGTGTTTAGGCTTGATCGCATGCTTAGTATTTGGTTTTTCTGTAGTTTCTCCGGCAAGCCTGTTAACGACTCTCGCCAAATTTTCTGCAAAATCAGAATCACCTATTTGTATCGGTGCTGCAAGGTATGTAAATAGACCTTTCAGGTTGCCACCTGCTGCCCAGGAAATGTCCAGACATAAAAAGGCATTTATTAAGATAACCGCTACTATTTTAAATAAGATATGTTGCTTTAAGTTCCACATATTTCACCAAATACATTCTTAAATTTCTAATCGACCTAATTGACCGGCCAAAATTTCCCCAAAAAAGAAGATGAATCAATACTAATACCGGATCCAAACTTCCATTCTTGACTTCTAAATAGAGGTATGCTACACTTAAATGGAAGGAGTGATGAACAATGGCCAAGATAACCCTTGAAATTGATAGCCGGCAAGTAGAGGCACTGGTAGAGAAATTGCCAACAGACGAGAAAATTCACCTTGTACAAAGGCTTGAAGAAGAAACCTGGCCGGATAGAATAAAACAGATCGTTAGCAACATTCGCCGAAGGGCTAAAAAAAATCCTATCTCTGAAGAGGAAATAACGCGTATTTGCGAAGATGTCCGTCAAGAACTCTATGAGGAAAAAGTTAAAAGCGGTTGTTGATACAAATATATTTATCAGTGTATTATTAGGAGGCACTTCTACTTCTAAACTTGTGGATGCTTTCATCGAAGGACGGTTTAACTTAGCAATCTCTGAGCTGCTTTTAAAAGAGCTGAGGAGAACTTTGCAAAAACCCAGGCTTTCCTCCTTAGATTAATGAAAACGAAGCTTTTGGTCTTATAGCTTACATAAGACTAAAAGCAGAGGTGGTAACTCCATTTAAAACTTTAGAAGTTTGCCGAGATCCTAAGGATAACTGCATCTTAGAATGTGCCCTTGAGGTAAAATCCGACGTCATTATAACTGGCGATAAAGACCTGCTTATTCTTAGAGCCTTCCGCAGTATTCCTATTATTACCCCCTAAAGAATTCCTCAAGCGGTTAAAGAAAAAATAACCTTCTCTCTGGATCAGGTATTTTGTAACTAATGCGTCGCCACGCTGAGAAGGGCTAATACATTCATCATCAGGGATTGTCAGCCGGATAATAGGTAACTTAGTATGAGTATTTCCCTTATATAATCTGTTAAAAACTTCTATATTTTCCGAACGATCTAATGTTATAGCTTGTGCAAACTGAAGATTTAGCCTTTCCAATCCCCCCGCGGTCAATGAGATGTCCAGACATAAAAAGGCATTCATTAAGACAACCGCTGCTATTTTAACTAAGATATGTTGTTTTAATTTACACATAATTCATCAATTACATTTTAAAATTTCGAATTGTTCTAATTGACCTAATACTTTTCGTATCGTGTATTGAGGATTGAGTATTGAGGATTGAGTATTTTATTGTAGTTTTTTTATGCTCAATACTCGATACTCAATCCTCAATACATATTTAATAAACGTTTTTCTCTGTGTGCTTGGCGTGATAATTGTATTTTTTTATCATTCGATTTTAGCTAAGACAATATCCTTTATCTTAAGAGCAGTCTCATAAGCACTCTGTGCCTCTTCTAATGTTGGTTCATACAGTATGTCCGGATATCTTACCTCAACCCCATAATGACTAATCTCATCAAGTTCGTTCTCAAAACTTGCTAGTTCAGGGATATGTTTTGATATTTGTGTCAAAAGACTTATTAAGTCATGTGTTTTAGTTACATGTTCACCAAAATAAACCAATGCACCCTTAACGTACTTTTCTATTGCTTGCTGAGCATGGAAACATATCGTATCAGTAGGCGGTTCCTTAGATTTGATATTATTTTCGATTGTTTTAATATCACTTTCAGCTTTCTTAAACCATAACCGTACAACAGTCATTTTGCTACTATCCATAAATCACCTTGCCATTGTGAAAAGCTTCATATAAAATAGTTCCGGTAATATCTTTTAATTTTTCCGCTTCTTTCTTTGTAAAAGCAAATATGTCTAAAGAAAAATTCCTTCGGGGAAAAAGACGGCTTAAAAAAACATTCCTTTTATGAGGATTTAAATCCGTATCCCATATAACCGCCAAATCAACATCGCTATCAGCCGTAGGGTTTCCAGCTGCATATGAGCCAAATAAAATAATTTTATCTGGCGAGACAGCTTTTACAATTTTTTCTTTTATCTCCTCTATTGTTTTACTACTTATCATCTTGCCTCCATAACTGAGCCTATAGATTACACCGCTGGTAGACAGAAAAATAAAAACAACCTATGATTTTCTGATAAGGTACGGCTCCGCAAGAAAACGCTAACTCTGGATATCATAATATATTATTTTACTAACCCGTCCAAACTTAAATTCTTATGTTTGTAGTAAATATTATATCCCTTAAATACTAAATAAGCAAGCATTTATATTGCACCGATAATCACAAATGAAAACAGTCGTATGTCATAAGGAGTATGTTGTATATGGCTACGTTTACTGTTAACTAAAAGTTGACTGCGTCAACTTTTTAGATTGCCTGTTCTACTAAATCTACAATATCTTCTAATAAAATTTGCTGGATACTATTATCCTGCCCCCCTTCAATAGTGGTATTTAATGATGGCTTGGTTAAAGAATCATCAGGTAAAATATACTGTGCTAATTCTTCAAGAATTTCTTTTACCCCGGTAAGCGCTCTATATGTGAGTGACGGCTCTGGAAATTGGTTCTGTATTTCACTTAAATCCTTTAGTAAGTTTAAATAATCAGTGCGATTAGGATTGAGTATCCAACGCGTAATTTTAGGCAGTAAATCAAACATTAATTGATTAGCAAGTTCTTCCTTATTAAATTCATATAAACCAAGAGATAGGTAACTGAGAGCTGCCCCAAGGTTATCTAAGATAAATAGTCTTTCGTCAGGAATTGGGACAGCATACGTTTTTGCAATCCAAACATGGCGTAATCCTCTTGTTTGAAGTTGAACGCGGTTATCCCGTAATCTTATGGTCTGTAATTGCTCTTTAGTCATCTGAACCTCATAATAAACTTTGTGCAAGAATTTCTTTCGCGCCGGTTTCTGTTCCATTTGCTCCGTTAATAATTGTAAAATTTTATCTTTTATCGCACTATTTTTATCTATTGCTTCACGTAAAAGATAGATAACATCACCTGATAATCCAATCTGTTTATGAACATCAAGCTCCTGCACAAGTTCTAAGGCTTGCACAAATGATTGAATACTTTCTCGCAGCTTCACCTGTGCTAATGCTGCTTGTCCATGTTTTAAGTAATCGCTGATTAAATAATTGCGTGCATGGTAAGCTGAAACTCTCATTTCATGGCCTGTTAATAGAGTTAGCGCGATATTGTCGTCATCATCCCTTAATCTTTCTAATGCTTGCGCTATATCTCTGGGATTGGTATGAAATTCTAAGGCATATTGCCAGTACGGAATGCGGAACAAGATTTCAAAAATTTCCGGGTTTTCTTCTCCATTAAGTATTGCTTTCAAGTAGTTGTCCATTTCTACTTTTTTATTGGGGTCAGTTGCAACTGTCGGCTCTCTTTTTGATAATGCTATCGATTCAAGCTCAAGAGTCATTTCGTCATTTTTATAGAGTGTTAATATTTCATTGGCCATTTGCTCTAACTCGCAAACTGCATGTTTTTCATTTTTATGACCCGTGCGCGGCAGCACGATTATCGGTAAATCATGTTGATGAGCCAACCGCACCAGGCGAAAACCCAAACCTCCGTAAAACGTTCCCCCAGGCCGAAGAACAATCCCCACAACCTTAGTCCCTTCACCTTGAAAAACAACTTCATTCCAGTGTTCCGGTGCAGTTTCTATCAGTAACTGGTTGCCAGATTTCAGTCCCTCTTTTTCTCTTAACGCAGTGAATCGACGTTTTTCTATACTTTCACGAACATCCCGCGGAGGAGCATTGTCACCAAAAAATATACTGTTTTCCTGATCCCGGCCTTCAAGATCAAATGGAGCAGAATATATAATATTTTCGTCTGGAATATCAAGAATCATACCACCATATGCATATGCAGAACCGAAATTCGCTAACATACCTGGATGCAAATGGTTTTTATCAGACAAAGTAGCCGACAGCAGAAACCGTTTCACATTATATAGGTCATCTTCAAAAGGCTCAATTGATTCTGTTTCAGTAAAGCTATGAATTAAATAACGGAAATTATCTGGATCATGTATGCTTGGATCAGTTGTTGCATATTTTCGAGTAACTGGTGTTTCCTCCATAAGCGTAACTTCTGTTTCTCTATAGAGAATTGCTGTTTTTAAAACAGCATATGGACATCACATTCCAAATTAGCACAAAATATGATATAATCTACTCATGCGAAAACGACAAAGATTGGATAAAAACCAAGAGAGGGAATTAGAATATTTCAACAAAGATAAAAACCATTCTATTAAGGAAATCAAGAAGGCTCAAGTTATTTTGATGCTTAACAAAAGACTGGATTTGGAGACAATCGAGTATATAACTGGATATAGCCGCCGGCAGTGTTTTGAGATCAGGAAGAAGTATTT
>JBDRCZ010000065.1:0-6896 GCA_043821285.1 Candidatus Omnitrophota bacterium
TATCTGATCCTCCGGTCTGATAAGTATGTGTGGAATCATTCCAACATTCCTTGGTCAGCACGGCCTCAGCACTCCCAGGCATTATGAGCATCTGCATTAAGCAGCTGATAATGATTAACCCTGATATGTATTTATTCGGTTCTTTATATATGTTCATTCCTCTAACTTCTTATATCTCGAGTTATTGCGTAACCCCGATTATTGTAACCTCGATTAACCTTTTTTCAACCTCGGTCAACGTCATTTAACCTTACCTACTGATTCTCTACAGTTTCCAGCAGCAACCGGCTTTTAAGCCCCACGCCAATTGACCGGCCCAGGGTATGCGACCATATCCAGACCTGATATTTTTTGCCAAGATATTTTTTATCATCCGGGATTGTTATAATCACATCTGTTTTTATTGATTTATCCGGTTCAATTATAAATTCTTTTTCAGTAATTTCAATCCAGTTAATATCAGGAATCGGCTCATACCCTTCCTTTAACTCACTCTCCTCGGGAGCCAAAACATCTATTTTTAAATCAACTTTATAGCCGCTGGTATTGTTTATGATTAAGGGAACCTTTGCCTCTTTTTCCATAGAGTAAGGTTCCCCTAATCGCAAATTCTCAACCAACACTTCGCCAAAAGTAGTATTTAAACCCCCGGCAAAGGCAAACTGCGCCATAAATAGAGAAACTATCAACCCAATAACTAATTTTTTCATATTTTTTCATTTTTCAGAAGCAGATAAACACGGATATTCACACAGAGCTTACGCGGATAGAATTCTGCGTATTTCTGCGTCTTATTCTGCGTTACTCAGCTTCTAAATATATGTTTTATAGCTTCTGCTATAAAGATTAACCTGCCTGTGCCGTAATTGTAACGGTAATGGTTTGTTCAGACGTTTCACTGGTTACTGTTGGCGCTAAGAACTGAAACCAAAGTGTTCTTGTTTCATTGTAAGGCACACTTAGTCCGGTCTGGTCATCGGCAAATTGAGTGCCAGAGCTGGCAACTAGTGCTGTGGTAAGTGCATGATTTGCTGTATCCCAGGTTATCGCACCATCTGAATCAAAGGCAGCATTTAAAACGTATGTTTCTGCACCTGCTGCGGCCGCAGCTGTCCAACCGCTGGGATTTGTCAGGTTCAATGAATATGTTTCATTAATACCACTACCATCATTGGTAATAGTAACACCGCTGGCTGATTGTGTTGTCGTACCAACATTTACATCACCTAAGTCTATCTCAGTTTCTGTAATATCTACACTCAAAGAAGCTGAAATGGTTACCTTAACGGCAACTGTGTCTGTTTCTGCTGCTTGTACAATAGCTGTTAAACCCAAAAATAATACAACTACCAAAAAGCTAATTCTAAACTGCTTCATCACAAATCTCCTCCTTTTTTCTTTCTAAAACATGTTTTTGTTACTCGTGTATTCTGATACTAAAAATGTTTTATAATCACCACCCCCTTTTTTCAGTCATAAGGTGTAAGACGCTCGCTTCGCTCTAAGTGGTAAGTTTTTTTACTTAATACTTACTACTTACACCTTACCGCTGTTTTCAAGGTAGTTCCGCATTAATAATTACTTCAATATCCTGCTCCGTTATCACAGATGTTCGCGTTGGTGCTTTAAATTGCAGCCAGAGTGTTCTTTGTTCATTTGGCGCAATATCCGCTCCGGTTTGGTCTGCAGCAAATTTTGTCTGGGTTGCTCTCTGCGGTTCGGTTGTAAGCGCGTGACTCGGCTCGTTCCATATTATAATATCCGGATTGCTGGCAAAGCAGGCGTTTAAGATGTATTGTTCTGCACCAGTAGTCTCCGAAGAAGCAGACCATACCGGTGGATTAATTACGGATAAGCTATATGTCTCATTGGTATCGCCGGTATTCGTAACTGTAATCTCTTCGCCCTGAGACATCACGGTTACGGTATTAAGTTCTACTTCTCCAAGCTGCCAAGAGTCCGGAAAAACACTTACCCCAAGTACCGTCTTTTCTAAAGAAAAATTAATGGTGTAGGTCTTTAAGGGAAAGGTTTTTACGCTTTGTGGTTCACTCTTAAGGTAATCATCAGCCGCAGCTTGCACTGAATATTCTCCCACACCTTTATTTTCTACGCGTATTTGGTAATAGCCGTCACCATCAGTTACACTGCTGTAGGCTTGAGTTTCATTACTTACCGTAACCGTAGCTTCGGCTATACCTATAAAACTCACACTGTCTGTTACCTGTCCCTGAACAATTGGATATTTAAATCTGGTATCCAGGCGAAAATCAAAAACATAGGTTTCTCCGGGCAGTAACTCTGTTTGCTGTATCTCGGTAATGTATTCACGCGCAAAGGTAAAGATTTGTGTTTTGTTCTGATAAGAATCTCCCTGCTGGTAAATGGGTATTTCCAAAAATTCATAAAAGCCCGAGGCATTGGTAAATGTCTCTTGTTGATTTGTACCGCACTTAAGCCGTATCTTTACATCCGGCATGGGAATTTTGGTGATATTGTCTTTTACCTGGCCGGAAACAGCAGCATAACCCGCAAGGTCCGCGGCTGCGGCAGTGATTGGAAAATATAATATAAGGAGGGAAAATAAAAAGAAATGACGAATGACGAATGACGAATGACGAATAAAGAAATTACGAATATTGAAGGTCATAATAATTAATTACTTATTGCTTAAACTATGTTTTTTTGCATTTAATAATTATTGAGTTATTAAAGATATCGTTATAGGATTTTGGGGTATTTTTTTAGCAAATTCAATAATAGCTTCACCAAATTTAGCTGTTCTTTCCTTCAAATCGTAATTCTTTTTTTCATTCATCATTCTGATTTCGTCATTTTCTCTCTTTTTTCTTTCGTCATTCGACATTCGTCATTTTATCCATTCGCTATTCGAATTTATACAAATACACCGCCACCAAACCCGCCTCATCAGTGATACAATCAACTGATACATTATCCCCAACATTCAGCTCGGCTAAACTGCCAACATCAAAAACTTCAATATCCTCCGAAAGCACCAAGTTGGTATTCTGCACAATGTTCTCTTCATCCGTATACTCAAGCTGCATGGTCATACTGGTTAAATTTAATGATGCTATTGTGCCGCTTATAGTGGTTAAGGCTTCCTGGCACGGAATGGTTGGACATAAAAACATAAAGACTGCAATAACAAAAACAGCGGCAATTATTTGTCTCATCCTATGTTCCATCCTTAATTTTAAAACTGATTTTTTTATTTGTTAATCTTCACCTGGCAGGATTAGATTTATTACTACCTCAAGTTTACCATATCGTTGCAACATTTTCAAGTTTAATTTAAATCTAAATTTTTTCTAACTAAAAATAGCCTGCGCAATTAATTGTTTTTTTTAATACCCGAAAAACCGTTCAATGGCAATTAAAAACATGTATACTGCTAACATTAAAAAGACAAAACATGTTAAAAGCTTTAGAATTGCAACATGTTGCCTGCAAAAACAAGCTAATTTTTCTGAACTTGTCCCAAAAACAGCAAAAAACGTAATTATAATCAAAGGGGAAATAAAAGCCAAGGTATACATGTTTAAATAATAAAAGGCCTTTATTTTTAGTTCAGGTACACTCAAAATATACATAATCGTAGGGAGATAAATCTGTCCGGTACACATCAGTTCTAAAACAGATATGATTATCCCTCCGCAAAACGCAAACAATACAAGATAGTTATGTTGTGTTTGTATTCTGATAATTTTATGAATTAAATTTTTAATCGGTCTTGGCAATTGAAGAGTCATTTCTGAGATTTGTCTGCGTTTTGCTTTTTTATAATCAGTAAAACTAAATACTGCCATGGACAATGCCAAAAATCCTATGGTAAAATATAAAACTCTGGAAATTATATGTAAATATTCTATTGTTCGTAATGCCTTAAATATTCCCAGCCCTATTCCTAAATAGGCAAAATATACACCGAGTATAAATGCACTACCGATACAAAATATCTCTTTTCCCTTTTTACCGGTAAAAAATAAATATGAGATTAAAAAAATCATTGTCGCAAAGGCACAGGGATTTATTCCATCAATAAATCCGGCAGTTATTATACTTATCATATTGAATGACTTAAAGATGGACTGCAAATTTCTTTGGCCGGTTGAAAAAAACTGTTTTACCTGCCGATGTTTTAGTTCTAAGATTTCAGCTTCCAGCTCCGATTGCAACAGTTGAAATTTCGTATAGCATTTATTGCCAATAAAAAGCGCCCAGTTGCCATTCCAGTCTTCATAAGGCACCTGATATGCATTATAGTATTCGTTCATCAAACCAATATTATTCACATCCGTTAAATTATATTTTTGTATTTTGATTTCTGGATATCTGTTGCTTATTTTAGAAAGAAAGTCTTTTACTTCAAGGCATTTTTTACAGGTAGCACTATAAAAAAATGTGATTTTTTGATGATTTTTTGTAAATGGAGCACTCTGGACATAACCCGTAATACTTCCATTTGTTATAACAAACAAAACGAAACACACAAATATAATATTTAAAAATTTATATTTCATTCTATTTTTGTTTCTATGCCGTTCATTTTGGTTAGTTTTAAGACAGAAACAATAATCAAATTAGAATAATCTCCATCCCAATTATAAAAAGTAACTGTATTTCGTGTTTCTGTTGCCAAATTTTTTTTATCTATTAAAAGCTCTTCATCCTTGAATAGCCCATCTAATCCTGCCAAATATTGGCCAATCTGATATTCAAGATACCCTGTCCCAATGACTGAACTGCCAGTTATTCGCTGTCTGGCCGTCTCTAAATCATGATGGTAATGCGGTTCATAAAGAAAAGTTACAATTACTGGATAAGTTTTATTAATTTTTATTTTTAAATCCGCAAATTGTATTTCTTCTTCAGTATTTGCGCTATACCTACATTTTTCATCAATCTCTATTCGATATCCTTGATATACGCTAAATTCTTTTATCCCTTTCCCAATTTTCCAGATAATCGGTTTTTCCGGTAAATCACATAGACATTTTTCGATATAAGTCGTTATGCCGGCAATAAATGCTTTCAATGGCAGCTTTTTATCTTTCATTCCCAAATAATTCAGCAACCCGGCAACCGCAATGGAATGTGTTGAACGCAAATACGGATATGCCTGAACATCTTTGAGCAAGGCAAACACAATCTTTGTTTGTTCGGTAAGAGCGTTTATATTCTGTAAAATATTCCAGGGCACTATAGTTTGTTTACTGCGGTGTTGGACAGTATAAACTTCTGTTTTAACATTTCTTACAATAACCGCACTCCTCATATCAACATAAATACTCTCATTAAAACTCTGCGGATTTGTTTTATCAATTAGCGGAAATTGGACAAGATATTTTGAAGGACAAAGATAAATAAAAAACGGTGCGCCAATTTTTTTATCTAATTTATTTGCCAGAATATACTTTTGTGCTGCCTGTTTCAAGATAGGAAATGTCCGTTTATGCGGTGCTGGTTTAAGTGAAAATTCCATGATTGGCGGAGATGATTTTTTACTGCTAAGTATTAGATAGCCAAAATCCTGATCATTTTTCACTACAGAAAAACAATACGCTTTAACATTACCGTTTAAGTCATAATAGAGAACTGGCTCAGATAAAGCAGCATCCTTCCATTCGTCACTACCAATAAGCTGCGATTTAGTATGAAAATAAACAAAATTAGCAGCTATCTGCCGAGCAAAATCCAATGTGACATCTAAATCATCAAGATTTTCGGCTGCTTCTACAATTATACTGCTTAAGCAACATAACACAATCAGTCCAGTAATTATTTTATTACTATTTCTCAAAATTATACCTTTACCGCTGGGATTTAATTAAATTGTATGTGGATTATCAAAAATTGGTTACTTATATTATATCATTATAAATGAATAGCTGGTATGATTTTTTTTGGGGTGTACCTGGCAGTTCTGTGTGATAAGTTCAGCTTTTATTTTTTATCAGCGAGTTCACAAAGTCCTCAGAAAAAATCTAAAGACTCGCTTCTTTTTGATATTAGAACCTCATTCGTATGATAATTAGTTTTTTTAACTACACTTGTCTCTAACTTAAAAATCCCTTGACTAATGGGGAGCATTACATGCCTACATATAAAATCAATGCTGAAATAAAAAACCACTTTCATCGTGGTGTTGTGCTTTAAAAATCTCTGTGGTCTTTGTGGCCTCTGTGGTAAATTTTTATTTTATTTCTACTCCAAAAATTCTTTCGCTACTTTCTCATTTCGGGGTCTGACACCTTTGATTTCTTTGTATTTCTCTGCGTTCCCTGCGGCTTTGTGTGAGAATAAAAAAAGTATCTCGGAATAAGCATTGTTTGATTTTTTTGTCAAAGTACTGTTTGCCTTCATCATCTCGAAACTTTTATACTTTTATCTACGTTGTATAATATTTAAGATAGCAATAGTAGAGCAAATTAAAAGGTTGTGAGAAAGGGTTACCTTAAGGTATAATTTTCGTAATCAATCACGAAAAACAAAAATTAACCCTAAAAACAAGGAGGTAACCCTTTGAATACTTTATCTTATATTGAACGGTTTCGTCAAATAAAAAATGAACTCCGAAAAAATAATAATTTTCTATTAATCGGTATAGATGTGGGTAAGGACTCTCATGTTGCTTGTATGATGGATTCTCAAAAACATATTTATTATAAAAATTTCAGATTTGCAAATTCAGCAAATGGCATATGCTTAATGTTAAAAAAAGCTGCCGTAATAAAACAAAAATCTAACATTAGCAAAATCATCTTCGCGATAGAACCAACAGGTAATTATCACAAGCCGTTGGCTCATTATCTGTATAACCAAGAGTATCTGGTTTGTTATGTGTCTCCGGTGGCAGTTAAGGAGAATAGAAA
>JBDRCZ010000066.1:0-25748 GCA_043821285.1 Candidatus Omnitrophota bacterium
AGAGATCGACAGGAACGGTACTTGAAACAGCTTTTAAATAAAAAAAGAATGAATTGATAGTTACCCCCTTTGGGGGAACAAGTAATAGAGCCCTTATAGGGCTTTAATCAACCCTCCAGCTTTGCTGGAGGTCATGAGTTCCTGCACTTGGTCAAAAAGTTTCTTTGAAATAATCGGTTCGTGCTTTCCTTCAAAATATTCTCCGTTGTAGCGGATAAGTCCGTAGTAAAATGGATTTCGCAAAAAATACTGAAAATTGGAAACGGAAAGCAACGAATCTCGCCGCCCTTTCAAGCCGAGATCATTGATAATCTTTCTGATTTCTTTCAGCGTATATTTTCCGGTAGCGTATGCCTCAAATGCCTTTTTGATAAGCGGTGATTTTTCTTTATCAACATAAATCTGTTTTGTTTCCTTATTATTCAAATATCCTAATGGCGCCATTTGAGGCCAAAGTCCATTTTTTAAATTTTGCCGATGTCCTCTTTTTAAAAGTGCACGGTTTTTGCAGCATCTTTGCTTTTTTCCGTGCACTTCTTTATCTCTTTACCATGTATATTTTACCGCTTTTTTACCCTTTTGTCGACGAGAATCTTGTCTTTTTAAACCAAATCTCCTTTTTCAGTAGACCCTAATGTATTATTTAATAAGGAGTTATGAATATTTTATGCATTAATTAAAAAATGATGTTCTTCAACGCATAGCAAAATTCGTATCTTCTTATATTTCAACGTATTACAAAATCATCGTTTTTCAAAAAGCAGCTGAATTTGCCGTTTTTAACAATGTCCTGGCTTTAAATGAAGACATAAGCTCTGAGGCTGTTAAATAACATAACTTATCTATAGGTTCTACTCTGTGCTATCTGTTTTAAGCACATCACAAGGTTCAAATGTCAAGACCCCTAAATGTTTTTTACTTTTGTAGACAAACCCAGTTTCTACAATACGAATTAAATTATCAAAATCAGCAAAATCTAAAAAACCATCATAAGATAATTGACTCAAATCAAAATCGTGATTTTTCCATTTGCCATTTTCTTTTATAAGCAAGCATCCACTAGCTGATTTTCTGTTGAAAGTAAATTCTTCCAGTTTCTGGGGGCCTATATGGTCAACAATTATTGAATACTCTTTCCCATCAAATAAATAATCTACTTCATACAGAACACTCATAAATCGATAATCTGGATAGTCTTTTTTAAGATTAATTTTTTGTTTATTTTCAAATTTTTCTTTTGTCATTTTTGTAGTATCTATATACTTTTGAGTATGATATTCTTTCCATCCATTGTAATCCATATTCATGACCATAAAATAGGTACTAACCACATGAGCCTTTAGTTTGTCCGGCCATTCGTTTCCTCATGGCAATTGTCCCCATTCTATCACTATTGGTGGGTCATGTTTAATAACTCGCATTTTGAAAATGAACTCTCCCCGCCCCAAGGGAGCGGGGTATCACGTCGACTTCGCTACGCTTCGCCGATAATAAGGAACTTTTTTTATAACTTCGCCATCCCACGCCCCAAGGGGCGGGGAATTCCAAGTTAATACGTTTAAAATAGCTTATATCTTTCCAGTTATTAGCAGCATAAGTTTCTGCAATAAAACAAAAACATAACATAAAAATTATGAAGATCTTATGTAATTGTCTCATTTGCATAATTCTACCACCCTAAGAATCAGAAAAGGTAATCTTCCTATGCTGCCTTATGTTTTTTTCTTCTACATCATTTTTTTCGAGGTCGGCTCTTTAGATAATTATAGCTATGATATGTTGGTACATAAGAATCTGTTTTTAATGTTTCCGAAGGCTCAAATGGCCAAACAGATACATGTTCTTTGCTTTTGTAAACAAATCCTTTTTCCATAATCGTAATCAATAAATCATACGGAGAAAATTTCAAAATTAAATCCTTATTTAAAAGGTCTAAAGTAGAAAATTCCAACTCACCATCATAAAATAACCGGTTATCAATATCATGATTTTTCCAAATACCATCTTCTTTAAAAAGTAAAAATGCACCAACTCCTCCCTTTTCTTTTATATACTTCTGCATATCCTGTGGATATTCATTTATGTTTTCAGGATCCCGTCTACAAGCAATAAAGGAATACTCTTTGTCGTCAATTAGATAATCTACTTCATAGAAAACGCTAACAAATCTGTAGCCGGCATAATCTTTCTTTAAGTCAATATTACTTTTTTCTTCAAACTTTTCTTTTGTCATCTGTAATGCATCTATGTAGGAATCTGTGCAATAGCTTTTCCATTTATCATAATCTTTACAAATGGCAGGAAGCATATATACAATTGGCTCTAATTTATCTGGTAACGTCTCATTAAATGCTTTGTCCAAATCTAGTACTATCGGAGGATAATGCTTAATTACACGTATTTTATAATCAATTCTTTTAAAGAAGCTTATATCTTTCCATTCTTCTTCTGCAAATGCTACTGAAATCGTGCAAAGAGCTAAAAAAATGACAAATAATAATTTTCCTATGCTTTTCATTATGTTCTCTCCCTACTTAAATGAATATAGTTTTACAGTTCCCGACTTACTTGCATTCCAATCAAAGTCATGAGAACCTTCCCAAATTCCCCGCTCACCAGCAAAGGTATCTACTACAATAGAACCTGAAACAGTAACATCAGTTACACCAACTGCATAATTTGCGTTTATATCCTTTGCCTGTAATGCTAACTGTCCACTGGCTGAAAGTGTTGCTTTTCCTTCTAATTCAACTCTAAACACCCATGCTGCTTTAGCTTTGGCACCAATCTCGGTAGTTGTAGTTGCAAATAATGTGCCTGCTACTTTTCCTGGGTTAGCTTTAGATTGATCATAGGATGTTTCTCCTGTTAAGCTCATTGATGATGCACTAAAACTACCGGTAATTGCAACTGTTACTTTTAATGGTAACCCAGGAACCGGAAAATCCGGGCTGGAAAAATTTAAATCAGGGAATGTGGCAGTTACGGTTCCGTTTATATCTGCAAAGTAGCCATATGTGCCCCCATCATTATATTTATCAACTCTCCTAAATTCTACAGAAAGCGCCCCGCTGGTTTCTAAATTAGCATCTTTTTTACTTATTTTCTTGATAACTGACTGTAATGCCTTCTGAATTGTTTATAATGTCTTTTCATTAAAATCCCAGCTTTTTTCATACTTGAGTTCATCAATAATATCAATTCTTAACGATTCAATGTAATCTTCCATTACAGTACACTGAACTTTAGAATCAGAAGTCCCAGAATAACTTGCGGTCAAGCTGCCATCAGTTCCCGTAACATTAGTACCAGACCATTTTGGATAATCAGGAGGTAAAGAACTATCAATCGTAAGAATAATATCTGCCGTTCGGTCGCCTGTATTAACCATTACCAATGTGCTTGTTGATTTTCGAGTGCCTTCGGCTGTAGTATTTGTGTCTATGGCTTCCAGCCCCGCCATAACAACCTCAAACTCGTGTATCTCTATATCATACCACTTAGTTCCGCTTGCTGGCTTAAACATCAGTTTTAAGCTTACTTTCCTTGGTTTACTTGGTACTACACCTCTTACTGAAACTGTCTGTTGTTCTTGTCCTGCGACAATCTGCGCATACTCTGCTCCATTGACAATCTCCCACTGATATGAACCGGTTACATCTTCTGGTATCATATTTGCCTTAAAATTAATCGTTTCCCCTACAGCCATATATTCTGCTGGTGATGAAATACCATCTTCTGCCTTTATTTCTCCGGTAAAAACATTTATATACCACCTGCCGGTCATCCCTTCTACCGTAATAAATATTGTTATTCTTGCCGGGGTGGTGCTGGACTGATATGTTGTTGAGGCGCGTCCATCACCGTCGGTTATAAGAGTGGTCTCACGCAATGTGCCATAACCAGGGTCTAAGGAAAGGGTTACGGTCCGGCCGGATACCGGGTCGATATAATCATCTATTAGTTGAATGTATATTTCTGATGTAGATTCCCCATCTGCAGGAATATCCTTTGCACTTACATATACATTAAACCAGGCATAACTTATCTGTGGGATTAGCAAGAATACAAAAATACTAATGCTTATAATCAGTAAACAAATTTTATTTGTCCTGTGCCTATGTTCCATCTTTATCTAATTCTTTTAACGCCTTTTTTGCTGCATTTATCCACGCTGATTTTGCGTGATTATCAATAACTTTCTGGTATAATTCCCGGGCCATATCAATATCACCTTGTTCTGCATGCAGGTCCGCCATGCGTTTCAATGCAAATGCCGGGCAATTTAATAAATCCCCATGTTCTTCCATTATCTTCTTGCACCAGAATAATGCCATTTCCCGATCTCCTGCGTAAAGATATGTATCGACAATGATATTTTTAAAGAAAGCACTAAGTTCTGGGGTTATGTCCCAGCTGATAATTTCCTCATATATTGCAATTGCTTCCTGATATCTTCTTTCTTCTGTTAATTCTTTGCCTTTTTCCCAGTATATACGTGCCTTTACTTTTAAAGCGGCTTTGTCTTCGGGATTTTGGCAAAGTAGTTCATCGCATATTTGTAATGCCTCAACTTCGTTACCTTCTTTTAATTCTGCTTCCGCTAACCTTCTTTTTGCCTTCTTTTTGTCCTTTTCTGATATTGCTGGGTTATCAAGATATTCCTGATGTGTCTGGATAAGTTTCTGTTGTTCTGCTTTTATCTCTTCTTTTTCACCGGTATGCTCGGCAAGTTTTGCCGCTATCTTTAAACCAGTCATTTTTTGTTTATACAAATATGTTCCCCGGACATGATAATGATCATATGCATAGGTAATAATCTGTACCGTAAACAGTGTAATTAATATTAACAATATGCTAATCTTTGTCTTTTTCTTCATCGCTCACCTGCCAAGTGTTAAAAATCTTTTAATGGGTCAATAATAACTGCATCCGCTGAATAGGCACTGTTGTCTCCGGTTTTTATATACCGTTGATACTGAATAAATTGGTCTGCTCTGGTAGTGTTACAATCGAGATATTTAAATGCCCGCACTATTGAATCTATTGTCCACTCACTCACATCTGCCTCATCGGAAGGGCAATATAAATATGCCTGCTTGTACGCGGAAAGGGATTCTTTAACCTTTTGATTTTTTTCTTTATCAGTTATCCCCGGCTCAAAACACTGCTGAAATAACATTTCTCCTAATTCCCAGTAAGCCTTTGCTGCTTCCATTTTAACATTGGGGTAATTTTGCCATACTTTTTCATATTCTCCTTTTGCTTTCGCATAATCTTTCATTTGAAAATAAGTATAGGCAATCATTCTCTGTGCTTGCGCGGATACCTCACATTCTGGATACTCTCTAAGGACTTTTGTATAGGCACTCAAGGCATTATTATAATCATAAAGTCTATGTAAATTTACTTGTCCGATTTCAAACTGCGCCTTAGCACAGGCAAGCCAGGACTCGGGATATTTTTCCATGATTGCGGCAAATGCCGCAATGGCACGTTTATGTTCACGAATGGCATAATAATTACACCCGATCCAGTATTGTGCCTTTGCTAATACTTCCTGGTTTTTGTGTTGGTTTTGTTGAATAAAATTAGTTAACTCCTCTATTTTATTCCACCCGCCGTCCCACCACTGTTCAGGGATATCCTCGATTATCTCATCAAGTGCTATGCGCGTGCCTTGTGCAGTGATTATCTTCGCTGAGAAAAATACTACCAGAGATAAAAACAGTATTGTAATAATTAGATTAATCTTCTTCATGGTTACCTCCCGGGGAAATTTCTTCTATTTTGTTCTATATTAGAAATAAAAAATTTCCTTCAGCTTGACTATCCCTGCAGTAAGCTGCAAGGGAATAATCAAATTTAAGAAAAAATGTGTAAAAATAATAACATTCTGTTATTATTCACGATCCTACGTTTTTCGGTTACCAATGTTTTTATTATACCCAATACTCAATACTCGATACGAATTAAACTGTCAACCTCTTTTCACTTTCCCAATCAGCTTTACCACCCCGGCAATAATCGCCTCTGGTTTTGGCGGACACCCGGGAATATAAACATCCACGGGTATAATCTTATCTACCGGCAGAGGACAATTATAGCTATGGATAAACATTCCCCGGGACATGGCACACTCGCCAATTGCCACCACCAAACAGGGCTTGGGCACTAACTCATAGAGCCTTTTAACCCTTTTCATGGATTTTCTGTTCCCTGAGCCGGTAATTAAAAGTACGTCCGCATGCCGAATGCTTCCCGCAAGCAGCATGCCAAATCTTTCAATATCAAACCGCGGGGTAAGACAATCCAATATTTCTATGTCACAGTTATTACAACTGCCAGTGGACATATGAAACACCCATGGAGATTTTAATAATGCCTTTAATTTTACACTCATATTAATAGCCTATTACTGCCAGCATATTCGCAATTATCGCAATTAAGGTCATCGGCCCCCAGAAAAATTTTACTGCCTGATCAATCCTTACCCGGGGATTGGTATTACGGATAACGGTTATTAATGCAGCCAGACCAATATATTTTAATATCCCGTATACGAGATGTATCCCGTCAAATCTTATTCCACCCATGAATAATATTATCACAAAAAACGGCAGGGTAAACAAGAGCATATTTTTCATCAGCCGGTAAACAGCCAGTCCTGCACCGGAATATTCAATTAACGGCCCGCCAATAATCTCCGTCTCTGCCTCCGGGATATCAAAAGGCACCATGGCTAATTTTGCCTGCATACACATTATCACGACAATTAAAGCTAAAAAACCAGACCAGCTTCCCACAATAACCCCATTTATTGCCTGAAAACCCAAAATCTGGCCAAGCCTTATGGAAAAACCTGATTTAATAATTGGCACAAGTATTGCCAGCACAAACGGCAGTTCATAACCCAAGATAAGTTTTATTTCCCGGGATGCGCCCAAACTGGCCAGGGGGTTTCTTGAGGCAAAACCGCCAATAATAATACTTATCGAGGGAATTACTAAAAGATAAAGTACAACAATAAGATCACCGAGGAAACTTTCCCCGGGATTTATGTTGCCTACCCATAGCAGGGTTGAGACAACAATCACACTGGCCAGCCCAACAAGCGGGGCGATAAGAAATGTTATCTTGGACGCACCTTTGGGCACCAGTGTTTCTTTACCAAGAAGTTTTACAATATCAATCAATGGCTGCAAAAGCGGCGGCCCCACACGGTACTGGACACGGGCGGTAACCTTTCTATCTATCCAGCTGGCAAGCAGTCCGATTACGGCGGTTAATAAAAATCCAAAAAATAAAAGATATACGATTGCGATCATGCCTTGTCTCTATTCCAATGTGTCGAATGTACGATAATATCATCACCTACTAAAAACGTATGTTCATCGAGCTCAATATCAGCGTTCTTTAAACTTAATGCCCCATAGGAACAAGTGTTTATACAAAGCGGCTCATTTTCCTTGTTTCTTCTATCCAGACAAAAATCGCAGTTACTAATGAGTAACGGCACAAGCTCCGGATAAATTGTCCCATAAGGGCAGGCATGTGAACAGGACTTACAGCTTATACAGCGCATGTTATGACGAATTAACAAATTATTTTTATCCTCCTGCTGCTCAAGCGCCTCTACCGGGCAGGCCCGAACACAATGCGGCTCTTCGCACCTGCGGCAGACAAGCGCGTAGCTCGCCAGCTCAGCTACAGAAACAATCCCATAGTTTCCCGGATGATAAAAATAACTACATTTTATCTCACACTGCTTACACTCACCTGATGCGCAGACATCAAGGTCAATATAGAGCCTCTGGTCTTTACCTTTTTCTGGGTTGATATTTAGTTTTCCATGATGAAGCTGTTCGGCACTGCTACTCATTTTTGCACCCCAATAACCCTCGTACCTCTTAATTCCAAAATCCAAATAAAAAATTTTCTTCCTTTTGACTATCTCTGTAGTAAAAGCAGAATGTATTACAGTAAAATGATACCCTCTTTATATAACACCTAAAAATTTTTATATTGGAAAATGCAAAGCATTTTCCAATATAAATTTCTCCCCACCGTTTTGCCCGCCATGTATTTTGGCGGGCAGTGGGGAGAAATTTATTCCCAGATCTCGGGAAAACCCTCTATTTTATCGTATGTAAACACCGGCCCGTCTTTACACGCATAAAACGTCCCCAGGCGGCAATGTCCGCATTTGCCAATACCGCAGGACATATTTTTTTCCATAGAAAGATAAATATTTTCATCCTTAAAACCTAAATCCACTAATTTCGCAGTAGCAAACTTCATCATTATCGGCGGGCCGCAGACAACTGCCAGACCATTTTTATGATCCATGTCAATATTTTCTAAAATAGTCGTAACCACGCCGGTATTTCCATCCCAGGTATTATCTCCGGTATCTACGGTAAGTTTCAAATCCAAATCACCTTTCTTTGTCCAACTGCTGATTTCATTGCGATACAGGAGTTCTTTCGGTGTTTTACACCCCCCGCGAAAAATCACCTTTTTAAATTCTTCGGCCCGTTCAAAAAGCTCATACATCAAACTTCTAAGCGGGGCAAACCCGCATCCCCCGCCAACAACCAATATTTCTTTACCTTTAAACCTATCCAGGGGATAACCTTTACCTAAGGGACCACGCACTCCAATAATATCGCCTTTTTTAAGCGCGTGAATATGCTCGGTAACCTTGCCCACCTTCATCACGGTCACTTCCATTGTTTCCTTAATACTCGGCCGTGAGGAAGGAGTAAAAGGCGCCTCACCTATACCGGGGATGGTCAGTTCAATAAACTGGCCGGTAGCAAAGGTTATTTCTTTCTCCGGCTTAAACTTTATTGTTTTTATGCCGGGGGTCTCGGTTATAACCTCTAAAACCTCCGCCTTTACCGGATAATATGGATTTTTATTTTCTTGCATCATTAACTAATTTACCAAGGACCTTTCTTATATCTATTTTTGCCGGACAGGCTAAGATACAGCGTCCACAGCCAGTACAGGCATAAGTATCTGCAATCTTGGGGAAAAAATCAAATTTCTTCTCAAACCGGTTCCTCAGTCTCATCCAGAGCCGATGCCGGGGATTGGCCCCGCCAGCCACCCGGGCATAATCCTTAATCATACATGAATCCCAGACCCGCAGCCTGGCCATAGCCGCTTCATTTTTCTGATCATAAAGCAGGAAACAATGACAGGTCGGACAGACCGTATTACACGCCCCGCATTCCACGCAGGTCTCCGCCTCATCAAACCAGATACGGGAATCGTAATTTTTTTTAATAACATTGTAAAAAGAATCATGGGTAGGAATATTATTTTGCTTGATATTTTTTTCAACTTGATTAACTACGCTTTTTCTTTTCTCATCTCGTGCGGCAATTTTTTCTTCCGTGGCATTTTTAAAAAAAGAAACATATTTATTAATAATATTCTGTCCCTTTTCCGAGCCTGTTTCAACAACAAAGCCATCTTTAACCTCTGAAATATTCAGATCAAAATTTTCCTGCGGATAAGGTTTTAGCCCCAAGGAAAGGCAAAAACAAGTCTCCAGAGAATAGGTACAATCTGCGGATATAATCAAATTTTGCCGGCGCTGTTTAACATAAAACGGATCCAGTATAATTTCTTCCGGGGAATTTTCTTTTTTCTGGGGAGAAAATACTTCATCCTGGATTTTAAACCCTTTAAGATCGCAGGCTTTAACCCCGACGATACATAAAGGCCTTTTATCAGGACCTGGCACGGCCGGACTAAAATCCCGGGCAATAACTTCTCTGGCGCGGAAGAAAAATGATTTCAGCGGTTCAAAAGTTCTAACTTCGCCTACAACAATATCACCGCTTACATCGCGATATTTTTTATAAAAAAGCTGATTTCCCTTTTTAACCGGAGCAAAAACCGCATAATCATTTTCTAAGCTTTTAAGGAATTCATGAAAATCATTAAAAGATATGTAATGTATCATGAAATTTATTGGGATTTTTTATGAACCTCCCTAACAGCAAACTGCGGGGAGTATCTTCATGCTTGGAAAAGGCATCACATTTTTATATCTGCACAGCAGAAAACGTTTATTTTTGCGGCGCAAAAATAAGCTTTGTGAACAAAATCACAAATATCGTAACACAAATAAATATAATTGTCAAATATTTTTTTTAAATTCCCCGCCATGTTTTTGGGCGGGGAATTTAACCCGCCGGCTTTCGATAAATCTCCACGAATTCGGCAGGGGTTACAACTGGTATGCCTTCTCGTTTTTGCATGGGATAATCTTTTAAATTACCGGTGACGAGATACTCCGCTTTGCCTCCTATAGCTACTTCTAAGAAAGGTTCATCATCTGCATCAGGTAATCTTTTAACCAGAGGTTTGCCAGTAGTTATATTTCCACAGGCTTTTATTTGCTCAAGTAAATCTTCCACATCTGTCCGATCAAAAGGAAATTTTTCTCGGACTAAAACATTTTCATATTCAGAAAGTATCCGGGCATCATAACAAAGTGTTAAATACCCCGCAGCAACCATCCTGATAATTTCACCGGCTGGTCCAAAAGGAGAAAGCAAACCAGATACAACTACGTTTGTATCCAGAACCAATTTCATCTTGCTTTTCGTTCCTTTCGGGCACAGGCAATTTCTTGGTTGATTTCTTTTAAGCCCATGCGGTCAGTACCCTTCTCTACAGAGCGCCTTTGCATTAAATCTACCGCCTCCATTGCGCGTACTTGGCGAATCATCGATAGAGACTCTTCGATTTTAGCGGCAGAAGTTGCGGTTAAAATAGCAATTGGCCGGCCATTAGAAGTAAGCACCATTTCTTTTTCTTTGGGAAGCTCTCGCTGAATCTGAGCGGATTTACTACGTAAATCTCTTATGGTTATAAATCGCATCTACCTCAACCTCCTCTCACGTTATAGTATACACTATTGTCACCCATTTGTCAACCAATTTTTATTTTTTTCTGCATGTTCTACGTCTTTAATAAATATTTGTGTGATTTATTGTTAAGAAAAAATAAAATTATCACGCAGAGAAAAATCGAATAACTTTATCTATATCTTTAATTTCCTCTCAGTATTCTCATTAACTTCCTTTTATTAATGTAGTAATGTGATTAAGAGCAAAAATGAGGAATGAAAGAAGAATTTTCACTAAATTAAACAGAATTAACCCCGAAAGAAAAAGAACAAAAAGCAAACACGCCCGAAGGTAATCCCCCCTCGGGCGTGTGGTAATTACAACCAAGTAAAAACCCGGTTAGAATTTACAAATTACACTCCCCATTATCCGGCGGTCAAGTTCATCTCCTACGACACCCCAGCCATTGCACTCCATGTGTTTATCATTAAACAAATTGCGGACAATTAACGCCAGTTCTACATCATCCGTAGGAACATAGGCAATTCGGGGATCAACAGAAATGTATTCGTCAAATGTAGTTAAACCGGCATAAGGCATACCTTCAAAATCAGTAAGATACGCATAACTCTTACTTACATAATGAATATTAAGCACTGCGGTGAATTTTTCTAAAAACCTGCTGCTTAATCCCAGATTGAACATATTCTCTGGGTCAATTGTCAGATCACCATGGTCGCCGCGGTGAGTTTTGTTATAGGTATAATTGGCATACCCGGTCAACCAATCATTAAATAAAAAATTAATTCCTATTTCTGCACCCCACTGATGCGCGTCATAGGCATTTTTAACCGAGGTAATAAAAGCCGGTGTCAAACAATATTTTATCATATCCTTATAATTATTATGGAAAATGTTGACATTTGCTTTAAGCCTCTCGTTCAATTTGCCGTGGTAAGAAAGTTCATAAGAAGTAATCCCTTCTTCTTTCAATTCCCTGTTTCCGCTGCCTATGCCATACACCCAAGGTTCCATCCAAAACTGCAGGAAAGAAGGTATATAGTAACCATTTGCCACGGTAAACCGCAGGTTATGATTTTCAACGGGAATATAGAGGAGACTGCTTCTGCCTGATGAGAGGGCGCCCAAATACGAATTATGTTCATAGCGTCCACCCAAAGTAAAAACAAGCTGGTCTGTAAACCGCGTCTCATTCTCAATGTTTAATGCCCAGTTTTCCATATACTGCTTCTTATAATTAGCTAAATTAGCCGAAGCCAGGGTAGAATACTTGTAATATCCACCGATACCGGTGATATTATTTCCCCAGTATAAATTACGCATCATCTCTATCTCATGGACGTTGTCATCATAGTAAGTAGGCTCTCCTGAGGGCGTGCCACGACAAGGTTTATAATGGTGGTTCCAGAAATATCTCACCCATTGATCAGACCCATCATACCGTAACGCAATATACCTATTCTCAGGGTCACAGATACCACCGTGACAAGACTCCATATCGCCATTGTAAAGCTTGAAAGAAACTGACGAGTCATCATTGATATTGTAGGTTGTGCTTGCGCCAAACATATCAATATCATGGTCTTTGTCCGCTGTACCTGACCAGTGGGAAGCACTGCGGTTTGCGCCGGATACTTTATAATCCCACTTTTCATAACTTCCCCCGTGTATCACGCTGCTACTCTGGGTATTGTGGGTGCCGGTCATTGCATCCACCTGGGTCCCGTTTATATCCTTAGGCTTCTTAGTAACAATATTGATTACCCCGGAAAAAGCACTGGCACCATAAAATATTGCCCCTGCTCCTTTTAAAATTTCAATGCGCTCGATCTCTGCTAAAGGAACTGGTATGGCATTGTAATATATCATATTACCATGGTAGATATAGACATTATTACCATCCACCGTAACCAGAGTGTGTATACTACAATATGTATAACCTCGAATACCGATATCAATTGTCCCAGGGGTCGCCTCGACCACGGTTATTCCGGCAATCTGACGTAATGCATCCGGGATGTTTACTGCGCCGGACTGCTTGATCTGTTCAGCCGTAATTACTTCTACGCTGGATGCGGTCTCAGTAATCAACTGTTCTCTTTTTGCCGAAGCATACACTACCGGCACTTCCTCAAAAAGCAATGTCTCCGGAGAAACATACTCCTCTACCTGGGCAAAGGTTACTTGTGGAAAAATACAAGCGACACCCAAGCTTATTACGATTAGTAGATACCTACTACTTTTTTTACTCATTTTTGCCCTCCCATATTTTATTTTCAACTATCATCTAATATCTTTTCCTCTACAATTATTATACGTAATCCTCTCCGTTCCTATTTTCTCACCTCCCTGCTTTGATAAATATTGAGGATTTATCTGGTATTTAGCAGCAGCTATATTCAGGTCATATTATTACTCCATATTAACGCCGCATTCTTTGTTAATATTTTATTCTAATAAAAACTTTTGTCAAGTTATATTTTGGCACACTTTGCGTCTCGGTGGGAAATTTAAAAAAACGCCTCATCGTATCCCGTTTTCTTCCCTGTTAACAGTAGCCATATCTTTATAAAACATTCTTTGCATTAATTAATTCTTCCGTGTTCTGACTTCTGACTGTGAATAAAAAATTATTCGCGTTCAAATTTATTCAGTTCTTCTTCAAAATGCTGACTGTCTTGTTTAAGCATCTGGCGCAGTCTATTTAATGCCTCCTTTTTTCTTATTTCCTCCTCACGCTTTAGTTCTCTCTGTTGTTTTAACTCTGCTTTTTTTATCAATGCCTCTTGCCTTTTCGCTTCCCGCTGCCGCTTTAACTCTTCTTTCCTTTTTAATGCCTCCTGCTTTTTAAGTTCTCTCTGCCATTTTAGTTGCTCTTTTTTACGTGCTGCTGCTTGTTTTGCGGCTTGCCTCTGTTTTACTATTTCTTCTTTCTTCCTCAATACTTCTTGCATTTCCCGTTCTCTTTGCCGCTCTATTTTTGCCTGTTCCTTTTTTATCTTTTCTATTTTCCTCTCTTGCCCGGCTTCACGCTCACGTTCTTCAACTTGTTCTGCTAATTTTTCCTGTTCTTTTTTTCTATCTTCTTCCTTTTGCAGTTCTGCTTGTTTTGATAAGCCGCCTTCTTTTGCTTGATCTTCTTCATCGCTAACAGTTGCCGCTTCCGCTGCTGCAACTAATGGTAAGAAATGTTGCATTATATACTTTAATGCCCGGTTATTTTTATTTTTTAAATCCAGGGCAATCCTCTCACCTTCAGACACAGAAACATCTGCCGTCTCCGCACCAAAAACATAAATCGTCCCGATAAACATGCACATTGACAGCAACATGAGCCGATAAAACATCCTTTTATACATTTCCCCTCCTTGTTAACATAATATCTTATCAAGCGTTTTCTTTTTCTTTCAAAATTGCAATTATTCTAAATGAAGCCATCCTGCAGCAAGCTGCTGGGAATACTCAATTTAAGGAATACTCGATTTAATATTAGCACTTATCGTAAGTATTGTCAATCATCTTACGTTAAGACGCTGACGTTTTACCTAATCTTAGTGCAAATTAAAAAAATGTAATATTTGTTCCTATGCAGAGAACGCAATAATAAAAAATAATATCCGCATCTTTTCATTAGTAATTATCTATTTCTTCTCATCAGCAATAAAAAATTTCCTTCAGCTTGACTATCCTTGCAGCAAGACTACAGGAGTATTATGCCAAGCTGATGAGGCAATACAGCACCGGAAATTTTTTATCCATTTAAAAACCTTTCGTGTTCAAACTTTCCATCCAAAAGGTCACCCTCTATCTTGCTACAGGGAATACTCAAGTTTAAAAAGTTGACATTTGATACATTTGTGTGTTAAGGTGCATAAAAGGTATATTACGTATGTCCATTTCAGAAATTTTGTCTTCACATTCCCTGCCGCAGGAAGTGATCGATGTAATAATCAAAAGCGGTATCAGCGAACTCTATCCACCGCAGCAAGAGGCAATAAAGAGCGGCGTGTTAAATAAGAGAAATTTAGTCGTGGCCACACCGACCGCCAGCGGAAAAACCCTTATTGCCGAACTTTGCATGTTAAAAAATATTCTTACCTCTCAAGGCACATGCATCTATATTGTTCCGCTAAAGGCCTTAGCCTCTGAAAAATATGAAGATTTTAAGGAAAAATACGCGCCTCTGGGAATAAATATTGGTCTGGCTACCGGCGACTACGACCATGCGGCAAAAAATCTGACAAATTTTCAAATCATTGTCGCTACTTCGGAAAAGATTGACTCTCTCTTACGCCACCGGCCCGTCTGGCTTTTGGATAAATTATCAACCATAATTATTGATGAGATACATTTAATTGGCGACATAGCGCGGGGTCCTACTTTGGAGGTGCTTATTGCCCGGCTCAGGCAGATAAAAAATGACCTGCAGTTTTTGGCCTTAAGTGCAACAATTGCAAATGCTGACGAAATCGCCAAGTGGCTTAATGCCTCTTTAGTGAACAGTAATTGGCGCCCGGTACCGCTTAAACAAGGGGTGTATTGCCATGAAAAAATTTATTTTGAAGACAGCACCACCTGTCCCATAGCCGCCAAACATCAAAACGCAGTAGTTTCTCTTTGCGCCGATACTCTAACCCGCGGGGGGCAAACACTTGTCTTTGTTAACAGCCGGCGTTCTACCCATGCTACGGCTTTAGAAATATCCAAATATATAGCAAACACCCTTTCTCAAAAAGAAAAAGCGGCACTATCAACATTGTCTTCCAGTATTGAAAATACCCTCGGTGAGGCAACAAAAATATGCCGTAAACTTGCCGCGTGTATCCGCGGTGGAGCAGCCTTTCATCACGCCGGACTGCATTTTAAACAAAGGAAGCTTGTGGAAGACGGCTTTCGAAATAATTTAATCAAGGTTATCTGCTCAACGCCAACCTTAGCCGCCGGCGTAAACCTGCCCAGCCAACGGACAATTATCCGGGACTACTTTCGTTATAATTCCATAACCGGCCGGCAAACGATTGCCGTATTTGAATATAAACAAATGTCCGGCCGCGCCGGCCGGCCGCAATATGATTCTTTTGGCGAATCCGTACTTATAGCAAAAACGGAATACCAGGCAAAATGCCTGTTTGAAGAATATATCTTTGCCAGTCCAGAACCAATAACGTCTTATCTTAATAATGAACCTGTGCTCTCCACGCATATCCTTGCTTCTATTGTCGGTGGATACGTGTATACAATCGAGCAAATTTTAGAATTTTTAAAACAAACCTTTTTTGCCTATCAGCAGGAATATTCTTCTATCGAAAATTCGGTATTTTCCTGCCTTGATTTTTTAGAGAGAGAAAAAATGATTATAAAAACAAAAAACCATATCTCCCCGACAACATTCGGGGCAAAGATTTCCAAATTATATCTCAATCCCTTAACCGGGGTTATCCTGCGCGAAGGGTTAAAAAGCTGTGCACTAAAATCTATAAATAACCTGCAGCTGTTATTCCTGATCTGTACAACCCCGGACATGCCTTGTTTAAACCTCAGCAAGCACGATTATACGGAAGTAGAAAAATTTTTTGCGGCAAATCACTTAACCCTGCAACCGCTTCTTCCCGACGGTCTTGATGAAGAAAATTATCAGATTATAAAAACCGTGTATTTTCTAAATTCATGGATTGCCGAACAAAAAGAGGAGACGATCTGTGAAAAATTTAACATTGGGCCTGGGGATATCCGCCGGTTTATTGAAAGCGCGGTCTGGCTACTCTATTCTACCGGCCAACTTGCCCCATTATTTAATCTGCATATTTTAAAACCTGTTCAACACCTAAAAACGCGTGTCCGCTACGGTATAAAGGAAGAGCTGATAAACTTTGTAATGTTAAGCGGCATCGGCAGAGTGCGCGCACGAAACATCTATAAAAAAGGCTGCCATAGTATCTCTGCCCTGAAAAAGGCAAGCACTGACCAGATTGCCAAAATACCCCATATTGGCACGGCGCTCGCCAAAAGCATAAAACAGCAGCTCTTTGAAGAACCTAAAACTTCAGAAAAGAATATTTGGGAGATATAATTTTGACGCTGAACGCGCATTACGAACCATTAAAAAAGATATTGTTTGGCCATATGATTGGGACGGAAAAGGGGAAGGGTTCATTTTTCTGCACCTTTCAATATCCTCAAAAAATGAACCCTTCCCCTTTTTACGCCTTTACTCTTGACAAGCTGCGTAAAATATGGTATATTTTAAAAACTTATTTTTATTATTTAAAATAGGTTATAAGATTATTTAATAAATTACAATATTAGAAGAAAGATGATGTATGATGATCGGGCTAAAATACAAAATCTGGCTTAAGGCCATTGCAATTATTTTAATTCAAACGTTTATCTCACTAGACATTTCCTGTGCAGTAAGTAATGATTTAAGAAATCTCAATTCTCACCTTGCCCCTCCTTTAACCATAGAAAACATTAAGCCTTTTTCAGATCTGTGGAGCGATGAACAAACACCTACTAACCCAACTTCTCAACTTCCAGTAAGATACAAAAAAACAGATTATCGTTTTACTCAGGGTATTATAAATATAATCAAGAACTATTTCTGGGAAGTTTTGTTAACCGTCGTGCTTGCCGGCTTAGATGTGATAACTAAGCAGATTGTGATGAATCAGGTCTCCTCGGTTTATGAAATCCTTAAAAATTTTAATATTACACACCTATTATATTCTCAGAGAATTGATTATTTAGGGGGCATTTTCGTTTTTCTTGCTGCTGTTGTTGTGTTACTTGTTACTGTGTTAATCAAAAACTACGAGCCTGGAAAAAAGTTAAATCTTGGATCGTCATTTTTCTTGGCAGGCGCATTGGGAACTTTTGTTGGCTGGTATCTTCAAGGTGGGGTAATGCTATGGATGCCTATGGAAATGTTACCAAACCTTGCAACAATCTATTTATGTTTTGCAGAAATTATCTTCCTGTTTAAGCTGGTTAGCTATGTTAAACCGCGTGGCAAAATACCATTTCTACCATCTGCACAAGCTATGGTAAGTATTATCGGTATTTTATCTTCCTGCTTCTTTTTTTGTATTAGCAGTTCCGGGACCATCAACGCTTTCCCCGCGGCACCAAGAACAAGTGCAGCAGATACCCGTGTAGTGCATATCTTACAGGATGCTGAAAGTGGATTAAGGAATGGCGAGTTTACAAAAACATTGGCTATTCTCAATGAGCTTAGGCCTAGCGAGACAGAACTGATGATAGTTCAAATTGTAGAAACGATCTTTCGTGATGGTAATACTAGTATACGTTTGTTGGATAAAAAGCATTTGTATGTAGAAAGACGTTTTACTGGTTATCGTGATGTTGCATATGGGATAGTGGATGTATATTATCACAATGGAAATCTGGTTAATGTTCGCTTTTATGGAGTACATAAAAAAGAATGCTTAGAAGTAAGATTTGCTAATGGCAGGCCAAAAACTGCAAGAATTATAAACGTGACCTCTTATGGCAAAATAGACGGTGATAGTAAACTAATATATACTTATGATAAAGATCGCGGTGATACTTGTGTAAACGGGATACCTACCGGCAATAAACCTCCGGAAATAGTACCACCGTTAAACCTATTAAAAACAGTAGAAGTTTTTGAAGCTGACACATTAACATACAGAGAGCTTTATGATAAAACAGGCAATCTAAGAGCACTGGTTAATCTTATTACGAAAGCCGGGTTCATAATAAAGGACAACGGCGAAAAGGTATATTTTTCATACAATGAAAATGGCCAGGTGAGATATATTAATGCAACAAAAATTAGTCCAACACCAATGACCACAGGAAACAAAGTTACACCACCAATAAATCCTTTTATCTTAGGGATTTTTCCTTTAGCAATAGAACAGGCAATATGAAAAGTTACGGAGAGTATCGCTCTTCGATTATCTCCATTGCCTCATCAATTTTTTTAAACTCTTCGTCTGCCAAATACTCCATGGTGCCTTTTATTTTTTTATATCCTTCATGTAAAGAATACTCTGAGCTTTTATCCCGGGAGATCTTTTTGCGGAATTCCAATATGCGTTTTGCCCGGCGCAATGCCTCATTTTCTGCGCCGCGTTTGCCTTCTGCTTTTTCATAATAATCCGGATAGTGCAAAACACCGCTTTCTTTATCAATAGTTATATCTGTCCGCGCAGAAATATCTTTTAAGTGCGTTTTCTGCTGATATTCTTCATCCCTCTGCTTTTTGTACTGTTCTTCTAAATAATTTTCTTCAATATGGCGCTGTTTACGTTCTTTTTCTATTCTGTGCCTTTCTCCCACGCCGTATCTATTTTCCAGCATCATCTCCCGCGCCACCTCAGAGGAAATAATCCGCGGTTCGACAAAAATAAGCAGTTCTTTCTTTATTTTTACATATTTTTTACTCCGGAACAAGTGTCCGAGTATCGGGATATCCCCAAGCAACGGCACCTTGGTAATATTTAAATCAAATTTGTTCTTTACCAGCCCGCCTAAAATGATTGTCTGTCCGTCATAAACCGTAATATTTGTTTCCACACTACGGGTATCAACCACCGGAGCATTCGGGTCAGACGCTGTCCATTCCGGCAGTTCCCTCGACCAGGCCACGAGTTCATTTACCTCCGGCTTTATATGCATGGTAATCGTGCCGTCGGGATTAATTGTCGGAGTAACGTCCAATTTTATCCCCACATATTTCCAGGCAATCGTCTTGGTTACTTCTGTACCCCCTTCTGAAGTAACAGATGACTCTTCCTCTAAATAGGGAACTTCCTCGACAATCTCAATAACTGCCTTCTTTTTATTCATTGTAGCAATACGCGGTGCAGAAAGCAGGTCAGTATCAATATGTAGAGAGAGCGCCTGAATCGT
This sequence comes from Candidatus Omnitrophota bacterium, assembly GCA_043821285.1. Lineage (GTDB taxonomy): Bacteria > Omnitrophota > Gorgyraeia > B26-G9 > JBDRCZ01 > JBDRCZ01. The sequence goes on from JBDRCZ010000066.1 coordinate 19,791, forward strand.
CGCGTCAATACTGCTATTTACCAAACCAAAACTAAACGACCCGTCCGAAATATTTCCCTTATAAGGAAGATTTAGATCCCATGATTTTTCCGCGTTAAATAAGGTAAACTGACTTGGGGAAAGCCAATCGATATTTATCGTCAAATAATCCGTATCATCTAAAGTAATCTCTACCACCCGCGCATCAATAATTACCTGCTGCGGCTGGATATCAATCATTTTTATGTATTCCTTTATTTTTTCTATATTTTCCAAATAATCTACAATCATCATTGTATTCGGCTCTGTCCCGGGAAAAATTTTACCGGAACTTGATAATAAATCATAAATACCGCCAGCTGAAGCTGTACTGGCAGCGGTTACTGCCACAGGCGCGGTCACCTGGGGCTCCTCGGCCATTTCGGCAGTAGCAGTAGTACTGGTAATTCCTAAAAGCGCTTCTACCTGTATATAATTTAGCCGGATTATTTCTGTTACCATTGCCCGGGATACCCGGATAATATTTCCCTCTTTCTTAAATCTAAACCCGTGCATCTTAAGGATCGCACTAAGTGCCTCTTCTAAATCTATATTATTAAAACTTGCGGTTATTCTTCCTTGTACATCTTCATCTACCAAAATATTCAATTTATGGCGAAAAGCCAAGATTCTTAAAAAATCCTTAAGCGTTACTTCTCTTAGTTCTATATTGTAAAGATTTGCGGCTTTTGAAATTTTTTCAATATTTAACAGTTCTTCCGGTTCTGGGGGGAGTTGTTCGTCAAGGGTATCGGTTAAATCATGGTCATTTTGTACGGGTGCTTCCTGAGAGAAAACCTCTGTAGCAAAAGGTTCTTCGACGGTTTGCGCGGCGATATTATTTAATGAAAAAATACCGCTGATAATTAAACTTAAAATAAATATGTTACGGCTAAATTTATTACCCACTTTCTCTGTCCTTCTTTATGGTCTATAGTCTGTTGTAACATTTCTTAAATTTATATAATAATCCTTAAGACCATCACTTAAATCTATCCGCTGCGGAGTAATCTTTAAAACCTTTTTATTATAGTTGACCATACTGCCTTCAGTAATCACCCGCCCATTAATAACCGCCATGGGTAAAGTCTGATTATAAAAAATTGCCTCAAGGGCCAAATTTAACTCCCTGGGAGAATTATCTGCCTCTGGCGGTTTTTTTATTTCCTTTAGAGAAACTTGCGGTTCTTCAAATGAGAAAAATGGGTCATTTAAGTCATCTAAGCCCTCGGTATCTTCAGCTAATAAATATGCCGGGGTAAATATAAATAAACCCAAAACTATGATCATCGGCAAAAACACTATTTTTATCATAACTTTTCCTTAGGTATAATCATCCAATTTATTTTATCCTATTTAGTATCCATCTGTCAAATACTTCCATACACAGATGATCATCTGCGTTCTATTGAGGGGAGGTAATAGGCTTTAGCCTGAATATGCATCTTGATTTTTGACGGCATCTTCTCATCACGGTTAATCTTCAAATATTCAATCGTTACCAGCCGCTCTAAGTTCTTGAGCTGATCTAAAAATCTTACTAAGTTCACATAACTGCTATATAAATCTATCACTATCCCGGTCTCTTGGATACGTTCTTTTATTTTCTTCTGCTTCTTTCTCCCGCCTTCTGCTTCATCCGGGACTTGTTCTTGTTTTAACTGTAAAAAATTCCCTTCCAGGATTACAGTATTACGGTCTGCCAAACGCAGCATTACATCGGAGATACCGGCGCTTTCCGCGATATTCCTGATTGTTTTCAGCAATTCAATACTATCTGCAACATCCGGAATTTTTGTATTAAAAACATTTTCTTGCGGTTTTAATCTGGATAGTTTCATCTCGGAAAATATGATCCTTTGTTTATACTCATCAACTTTAGCCGCCTTATCTTTATTAATCACGGCTTCTTTTTTTAAGCTAAAATATATAACGCCCCTTACCACCGTAACCACAAGCAAGATAATTATAATTAATATACTAATGATGTTTTTTTTCATATAAATTACTGCCTTCGGCATTAATTTATCCACTGCCTTTTCTTGAAGAAAAGGCAGATAAAACATGGATTTTCAATAATAACTCTTAACCTTTTTTAACCACAGAGAACACTGAGTTCCACAGAGAAATTTTATAAGGTAAACCTTTACATCCCATCTTTCAATGTTAATTGTTTTACATCCACTCTGTGTTCCTCTGTGGTTTATTTATATTGATTTTTTCAAATAACAATCTGTGTCATCTGTGGTTGTATTTCGGTTTCTTATTTTCTATTCAAGACTACCCAGCTATTCATCCGCCGCAAAAATAATACCGCTTACTTTAAACTCTCTTTTTTTTACCACGGTTAATCCTTCCTTTATTTCCCCGGCGCGGTAAATAACATTTTCCATGGGCAGTGGCTCAAGATTTAGTTCTTTAAAATATTTTAATCCCTTAAGCCTATTCACAAATTGCGATAGTGTTGCGATTGCGGTTTCATAATCAGCGTTTATTTCTCCGGCTATTTCGATCTGCCAATTATCAAGCCCCGCTTCCTCTTTTTTTCTCCCTGTTCTCCGTCCCCCTCTTTCTGCTGATTTTTCTGATTTTTTCACTTCAATCTTATTTAAGCCCACGCCCTGTGGCAGTGATTTAGCAACCGCGATAAATAAACTCGTCCAATCAAGTTGAGGGTCTTTTAACTCTCTGAACAGTTTATCTTTTGCCTTAATCTTGCCTTCCGCAGCTTCAAGACTATTTAATTTATTGAGCAAACCATCCAACTGCACCACCGTCTCATTTTGTTTACCGATCATCTTGCTTAAAGACATTATTTTAAATTCTACAAACAAAAGCCCGCAGATCCATAAAATTAAGATTATTACTGAAGCCAAAAACATATACAGCTGTTTGCGCGCTACACTGTCCTGACTACGTATCTCCTCTGGCAGCAAATTTATATGGCTCCTATATTCCTGGCTGATTAACTCTATCCCGCCGCCAATCGCGGTTGAAAAAATGCTTGCTTTTGCCGTAACTACCGCGGTCAGGTCATCCTTGGCAACAGTAATCTCTTTTATCGGATCAAGTATTTCAATATCACCGCCAAACTCCGGGGTCAAGTACTCTTTTAGTCCTTTAACCAATGCCCCGCCGCCGGTAATAAAAAGTTTTTCTATTCTTCCGCCGCCCGAGTGTTCCTTATAAAATGAAAGCGACCTTCTGATCTCGCCAATAAGTTTCTCGAGCACCGGCTCTTGCGCTACCTTTAATTCTGTAAGGTTAACCTCTGCCGGCAGATTAGGTCTTTTGCCGGCTATTGCCCGTTCATATTTCTGACGCATAATCTCTTCGGTAATTGCTACCCGCTTACTCGAATCTTTAGGAATAATAATATTCGGTATCCCATGCTCGATAAATATCGTCCCGGCCGTCTCCCGGTCAACTGATAATTCATTAACCAGCGCATTAACAACATCCGTACAGCCGACAAAAACATTGCGGTAAAAACAAGGACGTCCGCTGCGAACAATCGTCATACTCGAAATACTGCTGCCGATATCCAATACCGCTGCCTCTTCATCTTTAGAAATCTTTTTATTTTTGGATAAAATTTGTGCCAAGGCAAACGCAGAAACACTGATGGTTTTTGCCATACAGCCCAATTGGGTTAAAAATTCTAATTGCCGCTCAATATTTCTTTTCTCGGTACATACGACAAATACTTCCTGCCTGACTACTCCGGAAACATGTTTCTCACCTAAAAGAATATAATCAAACACCGCATCCGGAGAAGGCGCGGGGATAATTTTATTTCGCGCCTCAGTAACTACCGCATTGAGCAGTTCGCGCTTGGGCATCTTCGGCAGGTCAATAACTAAAATATTCGACTGCTGGCCGGAGATTACCAATCCTAACGCGCTAATTACGATTTTATGTTCTTCAAACAGCGCATTTACCTCTTTCGCTAAGCTTTGATAATCGATATTATTTGTTGAAAGACGGGGGGTTTTTATAAGAAAGGCATGATCTACGATATACTGATGTATACCGCTTTGAAAAGATAAACTAATAATTTTTGTAACGTCACTGCCTATGTCAATACTAATATATGCCATAAATTATAAATTTAAATTATTGCCTTCGGCAATAAAAAACTTCCTTCAGCGTGACCATCCATGTAGCAAGACTACAAGATATTATGCCAAGCTGATGAGGCAATGTAACAGCGGAAATTTTTTATTCATTTGAAAACCGTAGGTTTTCAAACTTTAAATGATCCACCAGTGTATTAGGCAGATATTAATCTTATTTCTTCCCGGCAAAAGATCACCTTGTAATAAGAACACAGGGAATAGATAAGTTTAATACGCTAAAATATCATCTCCAATACCATACCCGTCTTGGCAATCATGGCCTATTGAATAAAAAAACTGTTCATTGGGATCCCCTGCTTTGCTTTTACCCGCCTTACTCCAGCCCTTAGCCCAGCCCTGACCTTTGCCTTTACTAGAAGTCCCTCTTAGATAATCATTTCCCCATAAATCCGCTTCATATTCTACCGTAAGATAACCATTATTTACTAACTCATAAATATCATCAGGATAAGTTGTTTCTATTGTTAGATAACTCTGCGCGCCTTCTTTAATTATATTTAACTCGTTACGGGTTGCATTAATCTTATCCCGCAACAGACTAGTGGCATCAACCGTAAGCGTTAAATCATCTGTAGTTGCCAGTACTCCGTCCGGTCCGCGGCTGGTAATTATGCAAGTGTTATCTCCAAACACCGCTGTATCAGAATAAGAATAATTCCTCTTCCACTCATCCTGTCTATAATCCTGCACATCAAATCCACTAATTATATAAGGACCATTCCACCCGGTAAATCCGCCGCCAGGATCAGTTTCTAAGTCCGTCAGCGCGGCCGGGAAACGAAACATCCCACTGTTTGGGCCGCTATATTCCTGCACATCATTAAAAAAAGCCAAAAGGCTATCTTTTATTCTAAGCATCTCTTCTTTTGTTGCGGCAATCTTAGCGCGTTTTATCTGTGTACCGGCAGAAGTAATCATTGTTGTTGTCAGTATTGCCAGAATTGCCAGTACAACAATTATTTCAATTAATGTCATACCTTTGTTCGTCATGTATCCTCCCAATCTGAACGAGCGTGTTGTCAAAAAATTTCGTATATTTTTTTAGCCACCACTAATCACACGAATTGTCACGAATACTTAGTTAATAAGCCTCTCATCTGAAAGTTTTGGGTAAGTGCCACATAAGCTTCAAAATCTACTCCGATTATCTTAGGGTGCGTTTAAAAAAGATTTTTAAATATATAACGTTACAATATTCTCTAGTAAAGAGGATTTAATTTATTTATTTTCTTTTGTGCGTCTATCTTTAACTTACTCTTGCCAACGCCACCTTTAGATTCTTAGCGAGAAGGCCTAATCTTATCCACATCTCGCTGCCTTCACGATAGTGATATCTTATGGCGTTTAATCCGTAATGCTCTTTTATGTTCTCAATGTCCCCTTCAATACGATTTCTCTATCTCTGCTTTTGACGAATATATTGCTCTTCCTTTTTTGTGTCTTTGCCTTTCTTGCCCAGCCAGTTAAAAGCCTGCCATATGCCCTTCTCCTTTAACAGCTCTCGATTTTCTCGTTTACCATACAACTGATCCCCGATTAATACCAACGGCTTTTTTTGAAACTTTTCTTCATAATTATTAATCTATTTCTCTACTGTTCTAAATTCCGACGTACATATTACAACATCGCTTTTTTGCATCTTTTTATCAATCAATACTCGATAGGTTTTCTCTTCCAAATCCCTCACGAATTTAGGCCCTAATTTATGCCGTATTTTTGTCAATGAACTTGCATCGATCTTTTTCCCCGTATCAAAACTTTCCATCCAGCAAAATGGTGTTAATTCATCAAATAAGTATTT
>JBDRCZ010000067.1:0-15850 GCA_043821285.1 Candidatus Omnitrophota bacterium
AAGTGAATCTACCCCGCCTAAAGGCGGGGCATCTTCACTTCATCTTAGGGGAAGTATCCCCTAAGAACCTCTCTTTTTAGGTTAGATGCCTTCAAAATTTGTTCCGGTCCGGAGCAGGCTCTAAACATGGAAAAAGGATGCTCCTTCATCCCCGCCTAAAAGGCGGGGTTTTCGGCGCAGACTTTTATAAACTTTCTTATTCTTATTTCTATTATTTGTATTAGTCCTGATTTATATTTTTTCTCTGTGTCTCTGTGTCTCCGTGTGATTATCTGTTTTTTATTTATAACAATTAATATGCGAAGTTCGTAAAACATCGGAATTTTAGTAAAAGCAGGCACCTCCAGCAGCGTCAAACAATATCTCACCATAATTTGACGGGGGGTTCGGTTTAACGTTCGCTCCTTAAGACAAAACCCTGACTGTTTTCTCTTAATATTCTCTTTCCCTCCGTACTCCTGTTCCAGTTCGCCGATAGGAGAGAACAATCTTCTCTCCTAATACCTCTTTTTGAGTTCGTATCTTTTTGTCTTATTACTTTAAAACTTATCACTTATTACTGTATCTCTGGTGCCGCGGGAGAGATTCGAACTCTCACGCCTTTACAGACATTAGGTCCTAAGCCTAACGCGTATACCAACTCCGCCACCGCGGCCTATATTTTTACCGTCTTAAACGGCGGTTATATGCACTAATAATCAAATTTTATACTATCAATCATTGTTTGGATTCTAGGATCATCGCGTTTATTAAAAAAACATCTTATGTCTATGGACATTTTTTTATCAGATTTAGGAAATAATTTTACTGTCTCCATAAAAGAATAACGCGCGTCTTTTACTTGTTCCCCCATAATTAAATAACCATTATACCATGGTTTATCAATTTTTCTTTTATGTATAACCTTTTTATATTCTAGAACGTTATATGTCTCATTATTATTAAATAGCTCCCAGTCAAGGGATTTCATTTTCTCGTCAAAAAAATGGATAAATCCTATAACGATCTCCACGTTATCGCCATAATAAGCATGCATCGTCCACTGTTTGCTTTCCCTCTTTTTCTCATGTGCAAACTCCGGGTAAATCTGCATGGAAAAATTATATCTACTATATTCACAAATCTTGGCATTTTTTATATCGGTTTTTTTCCTCTGAACTCTACCATCCTTATAAAACTCTACATCGCTTTCAACTTTTTCTATTTTAGGAAGTTCCTGAACGTTCTCTTCATCTTGTTCTAAATCTTCCTCTGCCTTTTTAAATTTCTGCACACTCTCCCCGCCTATTGTTTCAATTTCATTATATGTTAAAAAAACATCTTGTCCAATCATCTTTGTCCATAGACCTTCGTCAGTTTTTTCAATTATGCTGCATTCGAATTCGCTTCCATTTTTTAAGCAGACTGTAACAGCCAAAGCCTCCACCGAAAAAATTAAACACAGGCAAATTATTATTCCAACCTTAACACCCCAAAAGCAAACATGACCATGAATACTCTGACTCATTAAGTTTGTCATATAAAAACCTCCAGATCTCAATCTTTGTATCCTTTTTAAAAATCGATAATCGATATTTTACCATCCGTCAATTTTTGACCCCGCCTGAACAATTGAACATTAGACCACAATTGAGCACCCGCTCGATTATTCCATTTTCTATTGCTCAATTGCTCTGCTAATTTTTGGTTCCGCCAAAAATTAGCTGGTGGGCCGTGAAGGAATCGAACCTTCAACCCCCTGCTTAAGAGGCAGATGCTCTGCCGATTGAGCTAACGGCCCTGCGGCATTAGACAGATTGTCTTTGCTAAATCAAATCCAGTACTTTATATAGCAAGGGGTTATGTTATCATAACCATAATTCATAGTCAACTGCAAATTTTGGGTTAAATCCTATCTAATATAAAATTTTCCTGGTTTGACAGCTTTGTGTGAGGATGAATTTGCTAAACTATGACGGTAGCAATATGTTGTCTTATCCGATCAATTTTTGCATATCCGCCGGCGGTTCTGCGTTAAATTCCATGTATTCATTAGTTGTCGGATGAATAAATCCTAATGTTGCGGCATGTAGCGCTTGTCGTAAAATAAGCTGCGATTTTTTTCCGTATAGCGCATCGCCTAAAACTGGGTGCCCGATATGGCTTAAGTGCACACGGATCTGGTGTGTCCGTCCGGTAGAAAGTGTTACCTCCAAAACCGTATAATCCGCATATCTTTTTAACACTTTGTATCGCGTTATCGCTGCTCTTCCACCAGAATAGGTAACCCTCATTTTCTTACGTTGATAATGATGTCTTGATATTGGAACGTTTATTTCATGATTATCTAATCCCACGATTCCATCAACGATCGCAATATAACGGCGGTAATTTGTATGTTGTTTAAATTGTTCTGCTAATTTATGATGCGTAATGTCATTTTTTGCCACAACTAATATTCCCGAGGTATCTTTATCTAAACGATGGACAATCCCCGGCCTGATTTCCCCGCCCACTTTTGAGAGTGAGTGGCAATATGCCAATATCGCATTGGCTAACGTACCCCGGATATTACCTGCACCCGGATGGACAACTATACCGGCGCGTTTATTAATTACCAATAGATCATTATCCTCATATAAAATTTCAAAGGGAATATCTTCGGGAATAACTTTTATCTCTGGACGCGGCTCGTAATTTACAAAAATATTATCTTTTGATTTTAAACAATAATGCGCCGTTGTCATATGATTATTAACCATGACCTGTCCCCGTTTTATTAGATATTGAATATAGGCGCGAGAAGTCTGATGGCAAAGTTTTTCTTTTAGAAAAATATCAATCCGTTTATCTACATCTCTGTGTTCAATATTAAAATGATATCTTTTCAAATTTTTCATTAGAAAAATTTGTTAGTGAATCTACCCCGCCTAAAGGCGGGGCATCTTCACTTCATCTTAGGGGAAGTATCCCCTAAGAACCTCTCTTTTTAGGTTAGATGCCTTCGAAATTTGTTCCGGTTTGGAGCAGGCTCTAAACATGGAAAAAGGATGCGCCTTCATCCCCGCCTAAAAGGCGGGGTTTTCGGCGCAGACTTTTATAAAAAAATTCCTTCGGAATCTTTTTATCCATTTGAAAAACTTTCGTTTTCAAGCTTTCACGCCAAAAAGCCACCCCTGTAGCAAGCTATAGGGAATACCCAAGATTATCCTCCTTTTCTTAAGAAAAGGGGATAGTCTTCAAGCAATTACGGTGTCTTTTCCGCAATAACGAATAAATAAAAATGGACGTGCTAATAATCATAATACTAATCAATTGGGCAATACTCAACTGTAAAAAAACCGGGAAATTATCGCCGCGGAAAAACTCTAGGATAAATCTGGCCAGGGCATATAAGATCAGATAGGATAAAAAAACCTGACCGTTAAATCTTTTATGCGCTCTTAAATACCTCAGCACTAAAAAAAGTAAAATAAGTATTGCACTTGAATAAAGTTGTGTAGGATGCACTTTACCCATTGAAGTGGGGAACGTTATACCGAGAAAAAAATCAGTCGGACGGCCATAACAACAACCATTAAAAAAACAACCGATTCTGCCAAAGGCATGGCCCAGAGGAAGATAGGGTGTGATAAAATCCACCGTAGATAAAACCGGCTGCTTTCGCTTTTTTAAAAAAATCACCGCAGAAATAATCCCAAAAATCAGTCCCCCATAAAATACCAGTCCTCCGTGATGCAACATAAAAAGCTCCAAGGGAGAGTTAATATAATATCTAATATTTAATAACACATAAAATAAACGCGCCCCAATAATCCCCCAGATAAGCACAATGAAAAATAGATCATACAAGAACTCTGTTGCAATGCCTTTCTGCCGGGCATCACGTACCACAATAAACATTGCCGCTAAATACCCTAAAGCAAACATTACCCCGTAAGTATATACCGTAATATTACCAATTTTTAAAAATACTGGATACATGGGTTAAAAGCAATTTACAGTGTACAGTTTTTTTACCGTAAACTTTTCTGTCACTCCGCTTTTGTCATTAATAAGTTATAACATAAAATAACCACTCCGACCGTAATTGCTGAATCGGCAAGATTAAATACCGGCCAAATCTTAAAGTCTAAAAAATCTATGACAAATCCATAACGGATACGGTCAATTAAATTTCCCAATGCCCCGCCTAAAATTAACGATAGCCCTGCAGTGCTAATCTGAGTGCGTTTTATAAACAACCTTCTGCTGAATAATAATATTGCAAGATAAATGCTGGCAAAAAGAGAGGAGTAAATAAAAACGGTGGTATTTCCTTTGAATAGCCCAAAGGCGGTACCGGTATTACAGACTAAAGTTATGCTGAAAAATTTTTCGATCAGGTCAATTGATTCTTCCGGGAACAACTTTTTGTAAACAATCAATTTTGTTAATTGATCAGTTAGTAATACACTCGTAATAATAATACCCGCACCCCAGGCAGTTCCGGGTGCATCCTTCCACGGGAAATGCTTTTGCATCTTTCAAGCAGCTGCTTTGGGGAAGCTATTTTTATTTTCTTGTTGCTGCTGGCACTTTTTACATAATTTAGCATATGGTAATGCATTAAGACGTTGTTTGCTAATATCTACATTACATACCTCGCATTTGCCATAGGTATTATTATTGATCTTTTCAATCGCCGCATCAATATCATAAAGTGCTTTTTGTCCGGTAGTGGCGAGGTTTCCTGAGAGATCTCTTTCATAATTATCTGTGGCAACATCAGCCATGTGGTATGTGTAGCCGGAAAGATCTCCCGCCGCATCTCGTTGGGAAAGGCCAATGCTGTCTTTGCCAAGACTCTGCAGTTCCTGAGATACCCCTTCCCGTAATTTAATCAGCTTCTCTTTATATTTCGCAAGTTCCTTCTTTACTAGTTTACGCATCTTAATCACTTCCTTTCTCATCAAAAATCCGGGTTAAAACACTTGCACACCGCGAACAAAGTTTAGGTTCGGTCGTATTTTTGCCAATATCTTTATGGTAATTCCAACAGCGCTGACATTTGCCACCGGCTGCACGTGTAACCCTGATTCGAACCGCGTAACATTCTTTTTCAGATATTTTTATATTATATAGTGTATCAGTATCCGGTTTATCATTTATCTCCAAACTTGCTGCAGAAACAACAAATACCCCGGCAAGTTGACCGGTATATTCTTCAAGCAACAGATATAACGGATTACTTTCAGGAAAAGCGAGACATACTTCTGCTTCCTGTGAACTGCCAATCAGCTTCATTGTCCGGGCATTCTCCAGCTCTTTAAGTACCGCATTTCTAACTTCAAGTATTATTTCCCAGCGCTGATTTAAGTTCTCATCGATTAATGCGTTATTCTCCGCGGGCCAAGTGCTTTGATATATGCTCTCTGTATTTTGATGCAGCCTTGTTTGATGCTGCCAAATCTCTTCCGCGGTAAATGGTAAAATCGGTGATATTATTTTAACCAAAACATTCAAAACCTCGTTTAATGCCGTTTGTGCCGAACGGCGTTCAATGGATTTTGCATGAGTAGTATATAATCTATCTTTCAAAATATCAAGATAAAAAGAACTAAGCTGGACAATGCAAAAATTATATATGATTTTTACAATATTGTGAAAAATGAAATTTTCGTAATTTTTATTTATTTGTAAAAGAAGCTGTTGTGTATAAGAAATTATCCATCGATCCACTTCAAACATTTGCTTAATGTCCACTTCATCCCGGCCAGGGTCAAAATCGTACAAATTACCTAAAATAAACCTGAAGGTGTTGCGGATTTTCCGGTAAGCATCGGTACTTCGGGTCAATATCTCATCAGATATCCGTACATCATCATTATAATTACAAGAGGCAACCCAAAGTCTTAAAATATCCGCACCTAATTTTCCCGTAACATCATGCGGAGAAATAACATTGCCTAATGATTTTGACATCTTATGACCTTCGCCATCAACAATAAAACCATGTGTGAGCACGCTATGATAGGGCGCCGTTCCCTCAATAATTTGGGACGTAATCAGCGCGGATTGAAACCATCCGCGGTGTTGATCACTGCCTTCGAGATAAAGATCTGCCGGAAACCTCAAGTCCTTATTCTTCTTTAATACTGCCTGATGGCTTATCCCGGAATCAAACCAAACATCTAAAATATCTGTTTCTTTTCTAAAGCTGGCACCCTGGCATTTACTACAGACGGTACCACCCGGTAAAAGTTCTTCTTCTTTTTTACTAAACCAAATATCCGCACCGTGTTTTTCCATTAACTCGGCAATCTGCAAAATTATCTTTCCATCGAGCAACGACTGATTACACCTTTGGCAATAAAATACCGGAATGGGCACACCCCAGTACCGTTGTCTCGACAAACACCAGTCGGGCCTATTTTCAACCATCTTGAGAATTCTTTCCCGGCCTGATGCCGGTAACCATTTCACTTTATCTCTTATGACATCCTCTATTTTCCGGCGCAGATTGTCCCGATCAATACTCATAAACCATTGTTCGGTTGCACGAAAAATTATTGGTTTTTTGCAACGCCAGCAGTGAGGATAAGAGTGCGCTATTGTTTCCTCCTTGAGTAAAAGGCGGCATTCATTGAGTTTTGTAATTATTGTCTTATTCGCCTGAAAAACATTTTGTCCTTGGAAATCACCCGCGGTAGAGTCAAACCTTCCTTGTCGATCAACCGGCATAATTACCGGCAAGTCATATTTTAATCCCGTAAGATAATCCTCTGCACCGTGTCCGGGTGCGGTATGCACAAGACCCGTTCCTTCTTCACCAGAGACATAGTCTGCCAAAACCACCTTTCCCCGACGCAAACCGAATGGATGTTCATAGATTAACCCTTCAAGATCTTTACCTTTAAATGTCCCGAGTACCTTAAATTCATCAATACCAATTTGTGACAATACCGGCTTTCGGATATCAGCAAGAATAAGTTCTCCCTGTTTCGTTTGAATATGCGCATAAAGGAATTCTGGATGTACCGCCACAGCAGTATTAGCAATCAATGTCCATGGAGTAGTGGTCCAAATAACCAGGCTGGTATCTTTAGAAAATATCTGATTATCTTCTAATCTAAACTTAACAAAAATTGACGGAGAGACATGCGGGGCATATTCGACTTCTGCCTCAGCCAATGCGGTTTCACAGCCGCCGCACCAATTAACCGGTTTAAGCCCTTTATAAATATATCCCTTATCCACGATCGCCGCAAATGCCCGGACAATTGCCGCCTCATATCCATAACTCATTGTCAGATATGGATGCGCCCAGTCGCCAAAAATGCCTAAACGTTTAAATTGTCCTTTTTGCACTTCAACGAACTTCAAGGCAAATTCATAAGCCTTTTTTCTAAACTCAAGTTGAGTAATATTATTTTTTGAAATTTTTAACTCTTTGAAAAGTTGATGTTCAACCGGTAGTCCATGACAGTCCCATCCCGGGATAAATGGCACAAAATAGCCCTGCATGATCTTACACTTCACAATTATGTCTTTGAGAATTTTATTTAACGCATGTCCAATATGGATATTCCCATTAGCATAAGGCGGCCCGTCATGTAAGATAAAACTGTTTTTTTTATCTTTATCTTGCGTAAGGCAGCGATATATATCAATCCGATCCCAGAACTTTAAAATTTCTTGTTCACGTACCGGTAGATTAGCCTTCATCGCAAAGTCAGTTTTCGGTAAATTTAACGTATCTTTATAATTTATTTTATTTTCTTTCATGATCAGATACTTAGCTCTTTTGCCCGATGTGTTGCTTTTTTTATCACCATGTTAATTATATCATTAACCCGGTATTGCTTTAAAATTCCAATTCCCGCCTCGGTGGTCCCGCCGCGTGAGGCAGCTTTACTAATCAGTGCACGCGGAGAAATTCGTGTCTCTTCAATTAATCTGGCGGTGCCATGCATAGTTTTGACAAATAATCGTTTTGCTTTATCCTCGGTTAAACCTTGTTTTTTTGCGGCTTGAATAAAACATTCAATAAAATAAGCAAGAAACCCTGGTCCGCTGCCGCTTAAGGCAGTAACCACGTCAAATAATTTTTCTTTAAGCAGTACCGCCTCTCCTAAAAATAATAAAATACTCTCTGCTGCCTGTAAATCATGCGCCGTGGCAAACCGGCCATAGCAAAAACAGGAAACGCCACAGCCAATTAATGCTGGAGTATTTGGCATCACTCTTACCACATGAATATTGTTGCCCAGTAATTTTTCGATAAAACCTGTTTTTATCCCCGCGGCAATAGAGATTATCAGGTGCCTTTTGGTTATATCAGCTTTAATCTCTATCAGGAGATTTCTCATATCCTGAGGTTTAACGGCAAGAATAATGATATCGGCCTGCTCACATAACCGCCGGTTATTATCTAAAAGTTTTATCTGATAACGCGTAGATAAATATCGCTTGCGGGACATACGTTTATCCGTGACAAGTAATTTAAAGTCTTTATGCATTCTACTTATCAATGCCTCACCCATATTACCGGCACCAATAATTCCCATAGTTTTATTTTTTAAATAATTTTTCTTCATATCATTATTAGTTTTCACGAACAAGGCCGAAGCGATATGTATATCTGTGTTTCTTCGCAGATAAAGCACTGTTTTTTAGTACAAACTATTTTCCAAAAATTACCGTACCCAATCGGATAATATCTGCCCCTTCCTGAATGGCAACGGTATAATCATGGCTCATTCCCATAGAAAGCTGCAACACCTGCGGCGTATTTAAGTTATCTCTGAGTTTGCGCAGTTTTGCAAAATAAGGACGCACACTCTCGGGATTATCTACCATTGGAGCAATCATCATCAGGCCGGTAATATTTAAATTTTTAAACTTTAAAATCTTATCCAGTGCCGGAAAAATATCTTGAGCGCTAAAGCCATATTTTGATGCCTCCCCGGCCACATTTACCTGTAATAATACCTCCATTACCCGGCCCAAAGCCCCACAATGCCGATTGAGCAAACTTGCCAATTCTATACTGTCCACAGAATGTATACTATTAAAAATTTTAACGGCCTGGCCTGCCTTGTTTTTCTGCAAATGACCAATCATATGCCAGACAACCGGTGCGGCTATCTCTGCCTTGCGCAGGCGCGCCTGCTGGAGACGACTTTCCCCAAGGTCATTTATCCCTAAACCGATTATCTCGTTAATCTGCGCAAGGTTTGCCTGTTTCGTGACACAAATTAACTTAATCTTATGCGGGTCCCTTCCTGCGCTTTCTGCAGAAATAGCAATTTGTTTTTGAATAAATTTTAATTTCTCTGCAATCATAATATTTCCTTAATGTAACACAAACACTACTATGTGTCAATTAAAAATGAAGACCCCCCGCAGCTTCCACGGGGGATCTTCATTTTCGGAAAAGTACATACTATAAAAACCTTTGTACGATCCCAATCCTACCGCAAACAACAGAATATTCTTACGCGGTTTTTACAGATTAAAATCTCATCCTGATGCAACAGGATCTTTTTGCAATAGCTATTTATGTATGCAGACTTTATTCCTTCCTTCACTTTTTGCCAAGTAAAGGGCAGAATCAGCACGTTTAATAAATTCTTCTTTATCAATATGTTTTATACACTCCGCAATCCCCCCGCTGATCGTAACCACATCTTTAATTGCCGCTTCAGTTTGCGGGTTAACAAATACCCTGTTTTCTACCGCCTCTCTGATTTTTTCTGCAACAACCTTTGCTTTATCAATAACAGTTTCTGGCAATATTACAGCAAATTCCTCTCCGCCATAGCGACTGACAATATCTACTTTACGTACGTTTTCAAGTATTATCCGGGAAATATTTCTTAAAACGCTATCGCCAATCAAATGACCATAACCATCATTAATTCTTTTAAAATAGTCAATATCCCACATGATTAAAGAAAGCGGGCGGTTATATCTTTTAAACCGCGCCATCTCATCACCAAGGTGCTCTTGAAAATACCGGTGATTATATAGACCGGTTAATGCGTCAGTAACCGCTAAAGATTCTATTCTTTCGTAAAGCTTCGCATTTTCAATGGCTACGGCCGCATAATGTGCAATAATGATTAAAAATTTTAATGCATCTTCAGAAAACGCAGATTGATTTATCTTATCCGCTAGATTAATAACGCCAATCGGTTTGTTTTTAATTTTAATCGGCACGCTTAAAAAAGATTTACTGTGGTATCGCTGTAAATTTTGTTGTTTAATATGCTCGCGATTATCTAATTCGATATCCGTAACTAATAGCGGCATTCCTACGTTAAACACCCAGCCGCAAATTCCTTCACCAACAGCCACATGGGTTGATTTAATTACCTGCTGATTCAGTCCTTTAGCACCAGTGATATAGAGCTTACCGGTCTTTTTATTAAACAACATTAGCGAGCAAATATTAGCCTGCAATATTTCGGAAACATTACCAACAATAAAATCAACCAGTTCATCAAGCCGAAGAATCGCGCTCATCCGCTGTCCAAGTTGTAAGACAATTTCCAGTTTATGTTTTTCGTCCTGCAGATTCTCAAGTAAACGTTTATTTTCAATATTCAGTCTGCTGTCTTCCAATCCGCGCCTTATCACCAGCTTAACATGACTGATATCAAAAGGTTTAGTTATATATTCATATGCCTCTTCTTGTATCGCCCGGATTGCTGATTCCGTAGTCGGATAAGCCGTAATAATAATCGCACATAAGTTTTGATTAACATTTTTTAGCTGATGCAATACATCTAATCCCTGCATATCCGGCAATTTCAAATCTACCAGCGCCAAATCAAACGCATTAACCTCTGCTTCTTTTAATGCCTCTTTGCCTGACCGCACGGCAATAACATCATACCCTTCGTCTTTGAGGATAGCACATAGTGTCTCGCAAATAACCGGTTCGTCATCAACAAGTAAAATACTATTTTTTAGTTTCATATCTTTAGTGTCAGTTCTCTAATTTTATCAAGCAGCTCTTTCATATCAAAAGGCTTATACAAACAACCTTGCGCTCCCAGATCAAGGGCATGCTGTACTAAATCCTCAACGGAAAATGCCGTCATCATCATTACCAATACATCTGGATATATCTTTTTTATCTCTTCAAAAGCCGCGACCCCATTAATTCCGGGTAATCTGATATCCATAAATATTATATCCGGACACCTTTTTTTTACCTCTTCGATCGCTTTCTCACCGTCACCGGCAACCTGGACATGATAACCCTCATCTTCAAGTATCGCCGCAATCGTATCGCAAATAATATCCTCATCATCAACAATTAAAATATTAACTTTCGACTTATTTATAGTTGTATCGGTTTTCTGGTTTTGCTCCACAGGCATTTTTTTTTCGGCCGGCAGTTTTATCGTAAAAACAGTCCCTTTACCCAAAAAACTGGTTGCATCAATCTGCCCTTTATGATTATCGATAATCTCTTTAACAATGGTTAGCCCCAGACCAATACCTTTAATTTTTGTACTGTAAAAAGGATTGAAAATTTTTTGTAAATTTTCCTGACCGATACCCGTACCGCTATCTTCAATAACGATTGTGATCGTGCTGCGGTCAGAGAACAATTTTACCTTTAACGTTCCCCCGCCCGGCATAGCTTCAGAGGCATTAATAAATAAATTTGTCAGTACCTGTTTAATCTGCCCGCGGTCACATAAGACATTCGGCAAATCTTCGGCTATTTCTTTAATAACCTTAATCCGCTGAAATACCCCTTGTGAAGCAACGGAAAGCAATGACTCATCAACAATAATGCCCAGGGCTGTAGATTCAAATTGCGGTTTACTTATCTTGGCAAAATCAAGGACATTTGTAATAATACTATCTGCATAACTAGCTTCGGCACGAATATTTTTAATAATTTTAAGCTTTCCCGCATCATCATTTTCCATCTTTTTAATCAGATAGTCACATGCCACTTTAATCCCGGTCAATGGATTACGCAATTCGTGGCTAACTGCCGCGGCCATCTGCCCCATGCTCGCCAGGTGTTCAGACTGTGCAGGCATCGGCGGCAAATTAACTCCACGTTTATCCGTTTGTAAAAAATCATTAATCTTTAGCCTCAGTTGATCAATAAACATCCTGGAGTTAATATCGATATTTAACTCAATCTTTTTATCGTCATTAGTTTCTACCAGCATATCCTCTACCATTCTGATTAAACCCTCCATATCGTTTGCATGTTTAATTTGTTTTAAAAGATCCGACAAATTTACCATTATCCTTGCCTTCCTTAGTGTTTTGCATATTTGGGTAAAAGCAACATAAATGTCGTTCCTTTATCAATTTCACCACAATACATTTCTATTATTTTATACCTAACAGTCAATCCAAATTATATTTCTTTTGATTTAATTCTGACATATCGTAAAAAAATATTTTTCTTGTTCTGCTCATCCAGTAATCATCTTTTACTTTTGCAACCTTTTTTTAAGGGCAGGCATAGATAAAGTATATCATATTATTCCATAATCTGTCAAATATTTGAAGTACTTTACAAAGAATTTATGCTGAAACAAAAAGATATCAATGATTATTAAATTTTATAACCTGCTCATATTTAAGATGTTATAAAAATAATCTTTTCCTGCATAATCAACTAAATGCTGTACTTTTGCACACTGATAATTGTCAATTACAATTGTAATGTTGCGTTGTGATATTAAATTCTTTTTAATATGTTTTATTTTATTTATAAATTCATCTTTCGCGATAAATCGCTCGTTTTCAAAACCGGTGTGCGGTTTAGGCACAAATACGGTGATCGATACCTTAATTTTTAAGATTAGGTTAATTATCTTCACCAGGCTGATAATTTCATCAATATCTTTCATCGTCTCTTGTGGCAGGCCGATCATAAAATATAACTTCAGTGATTTTACCCCGAGATATTTTGCCGTTTCGATTTTTTTGATAATCGCCGCATTGGTTATCTGTTTTCCCAGTTTCATGCGTAATGATTCGCTGCCAGTTTCCGGCGCAAAAGTAATTGTCTTCTGGCCCAAACGCACCAAATTTTTGATAAGTTCTGCCGTTGTCGAATCAATTCTCAGACTTGATGTTGAAACGGCAATCTTTCTTTTAATTAATTGAACGGTCAAATCTAATATGTGCGGATAATCAGAAACTGCCGCCGCAAGAAGTCCTACACGTTTCGTCAGCATTAACCCCTGTTCGATGCTTTCCATAACACATGCCAAACTACGATACCGCATACCCGGCAAAACTCCGCTTAAGACACAAAATTTGCATTGGTATCGGCAGCCTCGTGAAAGTTCTACCAGAAAACTATTTTCAAATTCTGTATTTGGAGTAACAATACAGCTATGTGCCGGAAATTTATCAAGATCTTTTATTTCAACCGGACGGCAGACATTATTTATCTGCGGAACATATACCCCGGGAATTTCCGCAAGTTTATGCAAAAATTCTGCTTTTTTTATTTTGAAATTATTTTTCTTAAACTGTAAATAAATATCTAAAATCCGATCCAGCGTTTCTTCACCATCACCAAGCACAAAAGCATCCACAAAATCAGATAAGGGTTCACGATTAATTTGTGTCATTATCCCACCGACAATTATAAGTGGCAAATTGCGGTTTTTGGATAATTGCTCAACCCGGCTCTTTTTTAACATCTGCACAAAATTCAAATAATCTGATTCAAAACTTATCGAAACGGCTAATATATCAAAAGCTTCTAATGGGCGTTGATTTTCCAGGCTTAAAGGAGACTTTAATTCCTTAAAATCAAAAACCCGCTCACAGCAGGCATCTTGTCTTTTATTTATCCGGGAATAAAACAGGTGTATAGATAGAGAGCTCATTCCTAAGTGGTAAGTATTGGGAAAGATAAGCGCAATTTCAATTTCCGCACGTCTTTTTTTAAAAACAGCACCCTGTTCAAATTTAAGAATATTTCTTAGCTTTTTATTCACCTAATATGCTGCGATTTTCATCCAAATATATTCCTTTGAGGTTCATCTTCAATGCCTCCGGATTGCTGGATTTACTTAATGCTTCCTCTAAGGTAATTAATTTTTTCTTAACTAATCCGGCTAATGACTGATTAAACGTCTGCATCCCTACTTCAGTATTGCTCTGGATCGTAGATTGTATCCGTTCCATTTTGTTACTTCTTATAATTTTTGCAGCTGTAGGATTGACAATCAGCACTTCGACGGCCGGAACCACTTCTTTTCCGGAAGTGCCGCGAATAAGCCTTTGACAGGTCGTCGCCCTCAGATTTAATGCCATCTGCATACGTATCTGATCATGCTGTGTGGCAGGAAAAAAATCCAAAATACGTAAAATAACCTGCGTGGTATCTACGGAATGTAACGTACTAAATACAAGATGTCCGGTTTCAGAAGCAGACAACGCCGCATAAAAAGTTTCGGCATCTCTCATTTCACCGATCAAAATTATATCCGGGTCCTGACGAATAACATGCCTTAATGCTTCTTTAAATGACTCCGTATCTAAACTTACCTCACGTTGATTTATGATCCCCATTTTATCTTCATGTAAATATTCTATCGGGTCCTCAATCGTCATCACATGCACACGTTTACGGATATTTATATAATCAATCATCGCCGCTAATGTCGTGGACTTCCCCGAAGAACTCGCTCCAGTAATAAGTACAATTCCTCTTTCATACAGAGAAATTTTCTCAAAAATCGGCGGAAGCGAAAGTTCTTCAAAACTCGGAAGTTTAGTTTTTATCAAACGCATCACAATGCCAACCTGTCCACGCTGTCTAAAAATATTTGCCCGAAATCTGCCAACATCTTTCAAACAATATGCAAAGTCAACCTCATTCTTTTTCTTAAAAATATCCCGCTGCTGCTCGGACATAAGCGAAAGGGCAATATCCTGTGTATCTTCTTCGGATAATACCGGCATTTCCATATCTACTAACATCTTTTTAACCCGCATTACCGGGGGCTTTCCCGCTTTAATGTGCAGGTCCGATGCCTCCCGTTCAACAACCATCTTTAATATCTCCAAAACATTTATCTTCATCAGATCTCCTTAAAATCACTGCTGTCCCAACGTTAGGGTTTAAATTTTACATAAGTTGCATATTATAAATATGTTAAAGCATAAAATAAAACACGGGTTTCTCTTTCTTCACTAATCTTTGGCGTTGGTTCCTTCTTTTTAGCCATAATTTCTACCTCCACCACATCCTTTCATTTTGCAAGCTCCAATATAGCCTAAATCACCACCTAAGTCAATATTTTTGTTCCCTCTCTCTCCCGCGCGGGTGGCGTTTTTAGTGTGCTTCTTTTAAATCGGTTATGGTTATTTGGGTGTATTTTTGCGTAGTGTCTAATGGCTGACTGTCGAAGATCCGCCAATGTCCGCCACTAATACGACGGTGGTTCTACGACTTTGTGGCGGAACGGCTGGCATCAATAACAGCGCTTCTTATGATAATAAAAATCGTCTGGATTGTAATTTTTACTTTTAGGCTGTTTAAAATATTATCCCCCGAGATGAGGAATCATCTACTTATTGGGGTGTTGTTTCTTGAGCTCCGTAAGATAATGCATTAAGCGAAATCCCGCACATGCGGGTTGACAAATACCTAATTATTAATCTGTTTCTCAACTGTTCTAAATTCCGACGTACATATTGCAACATCGCTTTTTTACATCTTTTTATCAATCAATACCCTATAGGTTTTCTCTTCCAAATCCCTCACGAATTTAGGCCCTAATTTATGCCGTATTTTTGTCAATGAACTTGCATCGATCTTTTTCCCCGTATCAAAACTTTCCATCCAGCAAAATGGTGTTAATTCATCAAATAAGTATTT
>JBDRCZ010000068.1:0-3065 GCA_043821285.1 Candidatus Omnitrophota bacterium
TAGAGATGACTGTTGGTGAAGAAGAAATAGTCAGGAGAGTAGCAAAAACTTACAAAAGAAGTGTTGAAGAAATATTTAGGATGAAGAATCGTCCTTTGAAAGAGAGGAAGATAGCCATATATTTACTGAAGCGATTTACGGGGCTAACTAATCCCGAGATAGGCAAAAGATTTAACATAACGTTTACAGCAGTAAGTAAGGCAGCGAAAGAAGCAACTTTGTTTATAAAAAAGGATTTGAAGATAGACCGTGAAGTTAATAGGATAATTTCAAGTTTCAAGGGCTGCTTTTTTCATATTAATTTCCTTATTTCTTCTTATGACTAATGCAGTATTTAGATTTACCAGCTGCAAGATTTTTGCATGCCTTGCCTGCTTTTGTTTTAGCAGGACATTTTGCCTTCTTTGTTTTTGCCATGTCTCTTCCTCCTTTTTTAGGTAACCATTTAAACCCAACGTTTATATTATAGCTCAGATGATTCTTTAAGTAAAGGTTTTATATTAACAAAAAATAGATTTTAATCCTTGAAAAACCGCCAATTTTGCAGTAACATAGGTGGTACAAGATGTGTTAATGGTGGGTATTAACAGAGGGTAGTGCTTTTGCAATACCCTGACTTCTGACAAACGATTTTTTTCTGCCTGCAGTGAACCACGCAGGGTTCACTGACCCCTCTGATTTTTTCATCAAAACCTCCCCGATCAGATGGGGGTTCTGGCCGCTATGGGAGTGGAGTACGCGACGATAGCTTTAGAGAAAAAAGTTTTTATAAAGGGACAAAGCCATTTTTCTCTAAAAGAAGATATTGCCTTTAAGCAGGAGAGCCCTGCTCAATTATTATCAAGAGTGAGTTTGAGGCACAGGAGCAGATGATATGTATAATGAATCTATTACTGGGCATATTAGTAAAGAATTAAATCAAAAGATCTTTGCCGTTAATAATACCGTTACATTATTGGACGAAGGAGCGACGATTCCGTTTATTTCCCGTTATCGTAAAGAAAAAACAGGGGGACTTAATGAGATGGTGATTCGCGCTATTTCAGAAAGATGGGACTATTATAAAGAGCTGGAAAAAAGAAAAGAAACAATTATTAAGACAATAACCGGGCAAGGCAAGTTAACCCCCGAATTGCAAAAGCAGATTCTTGAGTGTAAGGACAAAAATAAATTAGAAGATATTTATCTGCCTTATAAACCGAAAAAAAGAACTCGGGCAACGATTGCTAAAGAGAAAGGGCTGAACCCGCTGGCTGAGATTATGTTCAAGCAGTCCATACATACAGAAACCAAAGAGCAAATTGTTCAGCCATATATAAATCCCGAAAAACAAGTCCTGACATATGATGATGCGCTTCGGGGCACAGGTGATATTATTGCCGAGAAAATTGCTGATGATGCTTTTATTCGCGGTTGGGTGAGAAAACAGTTTTGGGATAAAGGGTTTTTGCATAGCCAGGTAAAAAAGCAATGGGCTGACAAGGTATCAAAATTTCAAAATTATTATGGTTTTTCCGAGTTGTTAAAAAATGCTCCATCGCATCGTGTCTTAGCCATTCGCCGAGGGGCGTTAGAAGGCGTATTGATTTGGAAGATTGAAATTGAAAAGGAGATGTTTATTGATTTTATCAAAGAACAAGTGATTAAAAATCCAGAATGTTTGTTTAAGAATGAATTGGAGCAGGCGGTGGTTGATAGTTTTGAGCGGCTGATATTTCCTGCGATTGAACGGGAAGTTTTTGTGCTGAAACTTGAGGAGGCAGAAAAAGAAGCAATTAATGTTTTTACTGATAACCTGCATAAGCTTCTTTTAGCCGCTCCCGCAGGCAATAAAGTGATTATGGGTATTGATCCTGGTTTTAGGACCGGGTGTAAAGTAGTGGTGATTGATGCCAAGGGAGATTTTAAAGAGTTTACCGCAATATATCCGCATGAACAAAAACGAAAAATCATGGCAGAAGAAGTAGTCCTGGGATTTATTGAAAAATATCAGGTGGAGATTATTGCTATTGGCAATGGCACAGCTTCTAAAGAAACTGATATTTTTATTCGACAGTTAATAAAAAAACATAAGCTCAAATTAAATTCCGTGGTAGTTAGCGAGGCGGGCGCATCAGTATATTCCGCATCTGAGGTCGCCGCCAGGGAATTCCCGGATCAGGATGTTACGGTGCGTGGAGCAATAAGTATTGCCCGCAGGCTGCAGGATCCTTTGGCAGAATTAGTTAAGATAGATCCCAAATCAATCGGGGTAGGTCAGTATCAGCATGATCTGAATAAGCATGCTTTGAAAAAGGCATTGGATTCAACTGTAGAATCGTGTGTTAATTATGTTGGGGTGGAGTTAAATACAGCATCTTGTGAATTGCTTTCTTTTGTTTCAGGGATCGGTCAGACAGTAGCGAAGAACATCGTGGATTTTCGCCGGGAGAAAGGACCGTTTAAAAGCCGCAAAGAATTATTAAAGGTACCCAAGCTCGGTCCAAAGGTCTTTGAGCAAAGCGCGGGATTTTTAAGGATGCGGGATAATTCATATCCTTTGGATAATTCAGCAATTCATCCGGAGGCTTATTTTGTAGTAGAGAAAATGGCCCAGGATTATAATGTGAGCTTGGGAAAAATTATTGGTGATGAAAAACTGATTAGAATGATAGAAATTGAAAAATATGTTACAGATGATTTTGGGGTTCCTACCATAGAGGATATTCTCAAAGAATTAAAAAAGCCGGGTCGCGATCCGAGAAAGGAATTTAAGGGTATTATATTCTCAGATTCGATTAATACGATAGAGGATCTCTCTGCTGGAATGACCTTGGATGGGGTCGTAACCAATGTAACGAATTTTGGGGTTTTTGTGGATCTTGGGGTGCATCAAGATGGATTAATTCATATTTCACAATTAAGTGATCGTTTTGTTCGTAATCCCCATGAAATAGTGTCGGTTGGCGATAAGGTACATGTAGAAGTATTGAAAGCAGATATCCCGCTAAAAAGAATATCATTAAAGAGACTCAAATGATACAAAAAATAACAGGGTTACGGAATTAGGAATATAACCAGTAAAA
>JBDRCZ010000069.1:0-15049 GCA_043821285.1 Candidatus Omnitrophota bacterium
GCTCAATATCCATATCAATAAGCCTGGTCACTCCTGAAGCCGCATCATTTGTATGCAAGGTAGTAAATACAAAATGCCCGGTCAATGCTACCCTGATTGCCAGTTCTGCGGTTTCTGTATCCCGGATCTCACCCACCATCATTACATCCGGGTCATGTCTTAAGATACTGCGCAAGGCATTGGCAAAGGTAAGGTTAACCTTAGGATTTACCTGAATCTGCGTAATCCCCATAAGCTCATATTCAACCGGATCCTCAATCGTAATAATCTTTATCTTTTCACTATTTAACCGGCTAAGACTTGCATACAAAGTCGTTGTCTTGCCTGAGCCTGTTGGCCCGGTCAAAAGCAAAATACCATACGGCTTGCGGATCAACTCTTCAATTAATTCCAAATCATCCGCAGCAATACCGAGTTCCCCCTGATTTAAAAGCATCTGTGTCGGCAATATTCTGATGACAATATTTTCGCCGTTTATTGAAGGGATCACGGAAATACGTAAATCAACTTCCTGATTCAAAATCTTAACCTTCGCCCGGCCATCCTGCGGCTGGCGGCGTTCGACAATATCAAGTCCGGAGATAATCTTAATCCGCGATATTATTGCCGGCAAAAGATACTTTATATCCCCGGGTACCGGGGTATCATAGAGCATTCCGTCAACTCTATACCTGATCCGCACTTTATCCCGGTAGGGTTCGATATGGATGTCGGTCGCGCGGTTATTTATCGCATCCCGCAAGAACTGGTTAACAAGTTTAATTACCGAGGCATCCTCGGCCATTTTCCCCAGGTCAGTAATCCTTTCTTCCGGTCTTTTTATCTTCAGCTCCTGCGCTTCGCTCTTACCCATTATTTCTTCAACCGTCTCTCCGCCAATACCATAATGCTTTTTGACTGCCTCCTCCACATCTATTTCACTGGAATAAGCAGTTTTGATATTATAGCCCAGATGCACGCGCAGCTCATCAATTATATGAGTATTTTGCGGATGCGCAGTGGCGATATGCAGCGTATCGTTTTCTAATTTAAACGGTATAAATTTATAATGCCAGACAAACTTTGCCGGAACGCTTCTTATTACCTCATCGGTAATCTCAATACTTTTCAACTCAACGGAAGATATCCCTAACTGTTCCGATAAAGCAAGCAAAAGGTCATCTTCCGTTATAAATCTTCTCTTAATCATTACCTTTCCCAAGAGTTCTCCTGTGCGTCTTTGCTCACCCATGGCCAAATCGAGCTGTTCATGGGTAATTAGTTTTTTATCAAGCAGTATTTCACCAAGCCGGCTCTGCATAATACCCTCCGCTAAATATCAGTATTGCATCGTGCGTATTGAGTATTGCGTGTTTTTTATTTTTATTTTTTCTACACAATACTCAATACACATCATTGTCTTCTGCTGCAACCTGCTTACCTCAATTCTCCAATCATATAAAACTTATCCGGCAAAGCATTATCCATTTCACCAAATAAAATCTTCTCACATCCAGCTAATGTTTTATCTAAAGTAACATATTCGCCTTTTTTCCCAGTATAAAGTTCTGCGGTAAAAAACGGCTGGGTAAGAAAATTCTGTAATTTTATTGCGCGTTCATAAGTTATCCGGTCATCTTTAGAAAGTTCTTCAATCCCAATAATCGTAACAATCCGTCTTAACTCTTCATACTCATTAAGCACCCGTAATACTTCCTGGGCAATATGAAAATGTCTTGGACCGACAATTGATGAACTAAGGTGCGAACAGGAAGAACTTACCGGGTCAACAGCCGGATATAGTCCTCTTTGCACATGGTGGCGGGAAAGCACAATTATCGAATCCAGATAGCTAAAAATACAAACCACTGCCGGGTCGGTTAAATCGTCACTGGGAACATATACTGCCTCGATTGCAGTAATAGCCGCCTGCCGGCCCGAGCGGATCCTTTCCTGAAACTCGCTGATTTCCGTGCTTAATGTCGGCTGGTATCCAGTTTCGGAAGGAATACGTCCAAGCAGGGCGGAAAGTTCTGCGCCGGCCTGGGCAAATCGAAATACGCTATCCATAAAAAACAATACATCTTTACCCATATCTTTGAAATATTCCGCCATGGTTATCCCGGTTAAGGCAACTTCAAATCTTGCCCCCGGCGGTTCATTCATCTGCCCGAATATCAAAATAAGTTTATCCAGTATTCCTTGATTTAAAAACTCATTATAGAGCTCATTCCCTTCTCTTATCCTTTCCCCTACTCCGGTAAAAATACAATACCCTCTGTGTTTTTGAATAATGTTATGGATAATTTCTAAAGTCAGCACACTTTTCCCCAGGGCCGCGCCGCCGATAATGCCGGTACGGGAACCTTTAACCAGCGGAAAAAGCAGGTCAATTACCTTTATCCCCGTTTCCATTACGTCAAAATGCAGCCCCGCTCTTTCTTGCGCACCCAAAGAGATCATCGGGTTTTGTAATCTTATTGCTTTGCGGGAAGAATTCTCTATTACTCCTTTTTTATCTATCGGATGACCCAAAACATTAATCACCCGGCCAACCATATGCTCGCCCACCGGGATTTTTATCGCGGCGCCAGTCTTTACCGTTTCAGTTCCCCGCTTAATCCCTAACGTTGAATCCAATGCGATACATCTGACAACGCCGCTTCTCAGATGTTCGATAACTTCCAGGGTAATTTCTTTTTTGTCGTAGGTATAGGTTATTAATACCTCATAAATAGCCGGTAAGCACCCGCTATTGACAAATCTCACATCAACCACCGGCCCCTGAACTGCAATTATTTTGCCAACATTATCGTCCATATCTGCATACCTTATCTCTGACATTCCTAAAATCAAATATCAAACTTTGAGTATGCCCGATAGCAAACTAGCGGGCAGCATTTTTTTGTTTTTTGCATCCGCCAATGCGAATTACCGGAAAATGCCTGCATTTTCCGTATATGAAGATACCTTCTATCTTGATAGAGGGTACCTTCATCACTTGTTCCACAATTTCTTACTGGCAAATATTTCTCTTATATCGCGGTCCTGCAGTTCGTGTAAAAAGTGGAAATATTTCTGGTACAATTTTTCATTTATATTTTTCAATTCATCATGTCCGGCCTCAAGACTGCTCAACCGTGTAGCCCATTCAGACATTTTACTCTCCCAGAATACATCATAAACCCTCTGCAGCATCCACATTCTTACCAGACGCTGCATTACCTCTCCCCATGAAGGCTCAACCAACAGCTCGCGAATATCACACATGTCACTTTTTCCCGCCAGTAAAAAATCACAGGGAAGCAGGTCAAACGTCTCAACTCTCTGTATAGAAAAAGAGACAAAGCGCGGCCAGATAATCGAGGCGCTGCATATTTTATCGGTCAAATACTCACTAATGATATAATTCGTAAGCGCTGCGGCTTCCCGCAGTGAAATATTATCACTTATGCCGGAAAAGTAAGTATAGGGAAATTTTAATTCTTCTAAATATTTACTGCCGCGCTCGCCAAGAACAATAATTTCATCATCCGCAGCAAAATTTGTCATTGCTAAATCAATCACCCGGCTATTCAAGTTTCCCACAAATCCTTCATCAGTAGTAACAATTATCAAACCGTGCGGCAAATTCTCGCGTTTAATAAAAAACTTATCTTTTGCCAAATGCCGCGGGATTGTTCTAAAAATTTGCTCGGCGCGTTCAATAAACATATTAAATGCCTTTTTTCTCGCATGCATCCGGCGGAATTCCGAAGCAGCAACTCCTCTTAAAACATCAATAATATCTGTAAATTGCCGGTAAAACTGCAAATCTTTTTTTACCCGAAGTAACTGCATGGGGAATAATTACTCCACTATTTTTTCTTCTTCCAAATAGCTGATAAACGCCTGATCAAGTTTGTGTTTCAACTCTTTGGTTAAAATTTTAACCGCGGCAAGTTCGGTGATTATTTTAGGATGGGTAAGTTTCAGGTAATCAAACACCCCGCCCTGGAATCTAAGGAGCATCTCTTTTGAAAGCATCTCGAGTATGCCTTTATGAAAGGCGTAAAATAAAATCACTATTTCTTCAACAGATATCGGATTATGTACATCCTGGGTAAAAAGAGTTGTGAGGCAGCTTCCGCGTTTCATTTTATTAGCCACTTCCGGGGCAGTTCTTGTCCTAAGTTTTGTCAAACGTACAAGCTCGATAAACTGCGCATATTCCAAGCGTAGTGTCCGTGACATCTCTTTTAAGGCATCGGACTGTACCTTGCTGCCAATTCTCGAAACGGACAACCCGATAAAAACTGCCGGTTTAAAGCCTTTTTGGAACAGCGAAGTGCTTAAATGGATTTGTCCATCAGTCATGGAAATAAGATTGCTCGGGATATAAGCGGTAACATCTCCCTGCTGGGTTTCCACAATCGGAAAAGCCGTCATTGTTCCTCCGCCATTATCGGGGGAAAGGCGGCCGGCGCGTTCCATTAACTGTGCATGCACATAAAACATATCACCGGGATATGCCTGTCTTCCGGGGGAGCGTTCAAGTAATAGCGAAAGCTGCCGGTAAATCCAGGCGTGTTTTGTCAAATCATCATAAATAATTAAAACATCACGTCCTCTTTTCATGAAATATTCACCCAGTGTGCAGGCAGTATAAGGCGCAAGGTACTGGTAAGATACCGGGGTGGAAGCGGGTGCGGCTAAAATTATTGAATATTCCATTGCGCTTTTTTTCTCAAGCGGCTCTAATATTTTAAAAAGGGATGAAGTGCTTCCTCCAATCCAGCAGTAAATACAGATAACATTTTTATCTTTCTGATTAAGGATCATATCAATCGCCAAGGCGCTTTTACCGGTTACGCGGTCGCCAATGACAAGCTCTCTCTGTCCTTTCCCAATCGGAATCATTGTATCACAAACCTTAATCCCGGTTAAAAGCGGTTCAGTTATCGGTGTCCTCTCCATAACCCCAGCAGCCTGATTAAACACCAGTAGATAGTCATCTTCTTTTATTTCTTCTTTCCCATCACAGGGTAAGGCCAGGCTGTTAACAATCCTCCCAATAAAATTTTCTCCAACCGGTATTTTAAACAGCTCTCTGCGGCTGGTAACTGTGTCTCCTAACTTTATCCCGGTTTCATCCCCAAGCACCAACACCATAACTTCGTCTTCGGTAAAGCCCATGACCATACCCTGAAGAGTATCTTTAATATCAACAATCTGCCCACTGGCGCAGTCGGCAAGCCCTTTAACACTAATCAGACCTTTTTTCGCCTCATGAACCACCCCAACATCTTTAAACTCTAAGGAGTCAAATTTTAAGTCTTTAAAAATTGATTTGTCTAACAATACACAAACCTCCGGTTTGTAATTCCAAATGTCTGTGGAGGGACATTTGTCATTTGTCATTCTCCGTTAGGAGCTTTCCCTTAATTGCTTCTTTTATTCGCGGCAGGGACTTATCTAATTTACTTTGCAGACTCCCGTCAATTATCCGCCCAGAAAATTCAACAATTATTCCCGCAGTAATATTCTTATCTATTTTTTTATGCATTATAATTTCCGTGCCTATTTTTTTAGATAACAGTTCATGAAAGAGATTTTCTTGTTCTTTGGTCAAGGGATAAGTGGTCGTGACAGTTACGTCGTTTACATTTTTAAGTTCAATTTTATCAAATATAATGCCGTTAATATGTTGCATTAACTCATCCGTTAATTCTTTATGTATGGCAAGTTTGAGTTCGTGGGTAAAGATATATTTTATAAGGTCAAACGCAAGCTCAACAATATGCGCTTCAATTCCGGCAATGAATTTCTGCCGGATCCTCTGTTTTTCCTGCCCGGCAATTGTCATTATCTTCTGAGCGCTGTGTTTTGCCGCGGCTTCCGCTTCTTCTTTTACGGCCTGGGCAAATATCTTTGCCTCTTGTCTTATTCTCTCCGCTTCTTCTTTTCCCTTTTTTATTTCTTCCGCACAAACGCTCTTTGCGTTTTTGAGTTCGTGTTTCAGTTCATCTTCTTTTTCCAGATTTTCTTGATTTAGCTGTTTCAATCTGTTTATTGTCGAAACAATATCACGGTATAAAATCCAACGTAACAGGCCAATAACCAATACAAAACTAAATATCTGAATCAAAACCCACTGCCAGATATTCATTCACAACCTCCAATCTTAACAAGCCCGAAAAGAAATAAATAGAGCGGGGATATTCTGGCTTGTTAAGATTACCATATGAAAACCTACGGTTTTCAAACTTTCCCTCAAACGACCTGTTACGTCTACCACTGACACTTTGGCAAATCTTCGATCTGTTCGGCAGATATATTAGGCTTATTTCTTTACAATAATCTAAATTTTGTTTTTTATCCGCAGAGCGGATAAACGATTATTTTTGCGCAAGCAAAAATAATTTTCTATCCTTTGAACAAGTTATAGATTAACAGCAATGCAACTATGGCAATTGCTTGCGCAAAGACAAATGCGAGAATCATCGCAATCAAAATTTTCGGTGCGGCTGAGGGATTACGTCCTAAAGATTTAACTGAGGCATAGCCGACAAAGGCAATAACTACTGACGGGCCAAGGGTGGCAATAAGCATTAACAGTAAAATTGTAATATTGCGCATAGTGGAACGATGATTTCAAATTTGCCTTGTCAAAAATTACCTATACTTTTATCAAAGCTTCGTCTTTTTTTATCCGTGTTCAATCAGTGTTAATCCCTGACTTTATCTTTTTCTTTTTTTAAGGCTAACTATCTGCGTAATCTATATAATCTGTGGTTGTTTTTCGGTTTTCAAATTAGTCTATCGTCAATGGGTAACAGTCTTGCGTTATTTCCGTGGCCTATGGTCTATCGACTTATTGCACTCGATTTTATCCCTCACACAAAACAATCAATTCATTGCGTGCCATTCCTGCCAGCCCACCAGATACCGGGATATTTTCTTCATCTATCTTTAATATCCCGTCTCTTAAAGCCGCAAGCAGCGGCTGATGAAACTCAAGTATGGAAAGTTCCCCATCTACGCATGGTAAAATTGCCTGTTTTGCCTGGCCGGTAAATAATACTTTTTCATAATTTAAAACTGTCACATTAAACATTACCGTGTATCTTCCGCATAAAGGCAAATCCTGTCCTTTCCTGTGCTTTTTGCATGGTAGAGCGCCTTATCCGCTTTTTCGATTAGACGATCTTTTTCTTTTGCATCAACCGGATAAGTGGAAATTCCAATGCTTAGGGTAACCTGCAGCCTTTTCCTAACCAACGAAAGCAGCTGTTCGGCAATATCTTTTGCTTCCTGTTTGTCGGTTGAATCCAACAACAGCACAAACTCCTCTCCGCCGTAGCGAAATACCATATCCGTAGGTCTTATTGTATGGGTAAAAAAACGCCCCAGTCCTTTCAACAGGTCATCCCCGGCCTGATGTCCTAACGTATCATTATATTTCTTAAAATCATCAATATCAATCATCAGCGTGGAGAATGTATTTGGCAGATACTTTGCACGTCTTATCTCATTTTCAAACACCTCGTCGAGATAGCGGTGATTATACACCCCGGTTAAACCATCAACATTAGACAGTTCATAATAATATTTTTTTTTATCTACCTCATATAAAAGAAAATATCTTTCTATCGCACGGTAAATCTTTATTTTCACCTCATCCGGTTTTACCGGTTTAATAATATAATCATACGCGCCTTTTTTGACAGAATCTATTGCGGCATCATATATCGCCGTCATTGTTACACAACTTGTCCTGAAATCAATCTTTCTGACCTCGTTCATTAAATCAATACCGCTCACCCGCGGCAGATGTAGTTCTGTTAAAACACAGGGAAACATTATCCCCCGGGCAATCTTAAGCGCTTCTTTTGGTAAAGATATCGGCCAGACACGATATCCTTCTGCGGTTAATAAATCCGTCAACTGCTCAAGCAGCTGTATATCATCTTCTACCACCAATATATTCAGCTCAACCTCTTTGGACATAACTACCTCAATGAGCCCGCCAAAAAACATGACCGGCAGGCAAGCCTATCCGCCAATTTCACCACAAAACATTGGCGGATTTCTAACCATCCACAATACCGGCGGGTCTTCAACCTGTTAGACGGTTAAAATCCCCCCTAAAACCATAACCTTCATATCCTCTAAATAGATAAAAATAACTCTCACTGTAAGCAATAGTCATGCTGCATATAGATATAATAATTTAAATAAGAATATATGTCAATTATATTTCCGGAAATACAGAAAAAAAGACTATTACCACAAATAACACCGATTGTACAAATAAAGACCTGCACCCGAGAAATACATAAAATTCTCATATCTGTGTTATCTGAATTATCTCTGGTTTTCTACTTTTCTTTATCTTTGTGACAATTTTTTTGAAATAATCTTCATCCTCCTCGAGTTTATCTTGCCAGAGATTTGCCAATCGGTAAAGAGCTGCCCTTCTTGTATTTTCATCTTTGCTCTCTCTTCGTTTCCTTATGAGTTGTTCTTCGCTCTGTGTAGCGAGATTACGATAGATTTCATCTATCTTAAATAATATATCCAATTTTTCTCTTAATTTTATTCTTTCACTACCTCAAAAACTCAAAAATTTACCGCTTGCCCCGTTTCAGGCTGAAAACTATTTTAGTATGGCTAAGCAATTCGAGAGTCTTCAAGCGCGCATCCTAAAACAGATCCGTCGTTTCTATAAATATTATCCCGAAATCAGACAGTTCTCGGCCATGCCCGGTATTGGACAAGTCCGCGCTTTTACAATTTCGGCGATTATTGATGCCCCTATCGTTTCTCTAATAAACGAAAATTGTGGTCATATTGTTGTCTCGCCAAAACAAAAAAAATTTCTAATAATAAAGTCTATTCCTCTCGTTCCGGCAGCCAAGGGAATAGATTACTCAAATATGTCTTTCTCCAAGCAGCCATGGATGCGATAAAATCTAATACTGATTCCGTTTTTAAAACAACCGCGGCCCGTTTAGCAAAAGACAACGTTTCTGCGAAAAATATTCGCCGTGCGGTCGCACGTCAAATTGTTTCCGTTGTTTTTAAAATATCGATGTGGTTGCGTTTAGTTTTTTCATAATGCGTTTGACACTACCCAGTAAGCTGCAGGGGATATTCAAGTTTAAATTCCCCTAACCCGCATATTTCCTGCGCAATGTGAAATAAACAGGCCAAAAAGTGTGTAACCTACGCTAACTTATCCTCATTCTCCTTATGCGATGACAACAGGCGTTTTATGTCCGATAGTTCTACCTTTTTTTCCTCTCCGGCTTCCTTTTTCTGCGGGACCATTGGCATAACTATTCCCCCTGGCGCGGCCACATGAAATAATGATTTATTTCCCGCCGGTATCAGCCGCAGTTGTTTGTGCCAGATTGCGAAAAATACCAAACTTAATACCCCTAAAAAGACAATGATAACTATAATCATCCGCCAGGTGGCAACCGGAGTTATCTTTGTTGCCTGCGCAGCCAAACTCTCTGAAGCAGCAATGTCGGCTCTTATTCTGGTTAGCAGTTTTTGATTTTCATGGTAATTGATAATATGTTCCATGGGATTGGTTGGTGTTCTGTTCTGACGTTCCAAAATTTCCGTAATCTTGCTTTCCACACTGTTTTTGAGAAAATTCGCCTTGTCGTAATAATCGGTGTTCTGCATGATTTTCGCATATTTTTTGCTAAGTTCTTTTAAATCCGCAAGATCCTCTTCAGGGATTCTCCAGACATCTTTCATCCGCACGTCCCGGGTTACAGTCTCTCCGGGAGCCAGCTCAAATTCCCGATATACGTAATAAGCGCCCTTGGTAACATCATACAAAAGTTCCAGATCATTTATCTCAATAACGTCTTCAGGTTTTATGCCTTTGGGTAAATAGCCCTTAATCGGCACGGTTTGTTTTAATTCCGGTGAAGGATTAACCGCCAGTAACTTCATAATCACCGACCCCCATTCAAACCAGCTCTGCACCACTGGCTGAGTGCCAATATTTTCCAGCAGTTTTTTGTTCAATTCCAGCATGTTCTTTAATTCCATTACCTTGTTTCTTAATTTCTTGATATCCCCGGTTTGTTCTTCGGAAAGTGAATGCAGTTCTTCCAATTTATAATTCTTTAATTCTCCTAACCCCTTCACATTTTCTTCTATTTTTGCTACGGTATCATAGTAACCCGAAAGCTGTTCATCCGTTCCCGTGCCTGTGCCGCTGCCTTGGCCACCGCTTTCACCGGTTGAAACCGGACCAAGCAGCGGGGCCGTACCGGTCCCGGTTCCCGTGCCTAAATTTTCAATTGCCTTTTGTAACATGTCTAGCTGCGTACCCAGTTCTTCTAATACCTCTGCCTCACTGGTCAAGCCGACGGTTGTCCCGAGCACGGATGACACCTGTCCGGCAACGTCTTCGATATCCACAGCAACTACTGTAATCACGATGCTGTCCATGACCCCTTGCGTATTCTCGGAACAAACCACGGTAAAATCACCCGTCCCCCAGGCTGTTTCAAATGTCAGGCCATATTCATAGATGCCGGTTGTGCCAATCTCGGACATTCCAGCATCCACGGCCTTCATCACTCCATTTGAATTGTACACGTCTACCTCCGGATGTAATCCCTTGTTTGTCCGGTACCTGATAGTTATTTTATCACCGCTTTTTACTACGGTCTCTCTGGTAAGCAGTTGTGATTTAATTGCCACATTCTTAAATTCATCACCCAGGGTCTCCTGCAAAGTAGTTATTTGCGCCGGTAAAGCCGTACCAGTTGCAGTCAATACCTGGCTCACCTGAGACTTTACATCCGCAATCTTTGCCGGCAGATTTACTTGTGCTTCTTCTAATACTTCTCCTACTTTACTCTTAATTGCAGTCTCTGCCAGCGCCAGTTGCGTAGCCACTTGAGTCATCTGCCCGCCTAAGACATCTGATTCCTCTTCCACTTTAGTACTTATCGTATCTGTCTGCGTATCAAGGGATGCCTTTATTTCTGCTACTTCTTCCTGCAGTGTGGCTTTTATGTCTTCGGTTAGTTCCTGTAATCTCTGGCTAACCGTTACTTCAAAAGATGCACCGCTGATATATTCACGGTTACGGTAAAATATCCCGGCCCTAGCAAAATAGGTCTTGCCGCCTTCCAGCCCCGAAGGGCTATCCAGGGTAAACCAGTAAGTGCCATTTAGGTCCGGCAGGCTGGCGGAAAGTGTTTTGACCAGTGTTTCTCCATCATATATCTTAATCCATGCATTCCCGCCCCGTCCTAAGTCGATATCTTCTGCAGCAACTAATGTGCCTTTTTTCTCCAGCCACGAACTTACCTTTAACGTATCATTATCTTCACGGTAAGAGTAATTGGACATGACCTTGTATTCCATCTGTGCGGATATTGTAGACTCAAGCAGGATAGTTACCTCCATATCCGCATTAACCAGCCGATCACTATCGGCGCGTTCGATATATCCGCTCTTTGAAATATACGTGGTGTATATGCCATAAGGGAGTCTACGCGTATGCACCCGGCTTATGGAGGTTAGGCTGTCTCCGGTTTTGTTCCAGTAAGTTACCCCGGCTTTTGTTGTTTTCACGGTTAACTCGTCTAGCAGGGTTAATAAATCATAATCCTTAATCTTCCAGGAAATAGTAAAATAGCCGGCTTTAAATACTTGTTCTTCGTAAATCGTTGGATCAGATACATCAGAGATTTTTAATTTAAGGTGATATGTTTCCGCAGGCTCCGGCGGATTGTCTAACGCCCCCTGGTTTAAGAGGACATTTGCCATGTTTGCATCCGGCACGGTCCAGTTAGCGTAAGTACTGATGTTATCCGCATCCGGGGTATTTATAAAAGAGCTGGTAATCTGCGTATAAGCGCCGTAGGTTATCCCGTCCTCTGATGTTGCATACTCTAACTTTATATTGGCAAAGCTTCCTTTATTATACCATTTAAGGCTATGTACTGTGCCGGCCTTCCATTCCGTAGTTGATAAGAAAGGCACAGCCGGGGTTGTTTCATCTCTAAACTCAAACCCGCCTCTTATTCTAAACGGTCCATAAGTATCGCTTATCCCTGTATTTGCCGGGTCATACACTTTAAGTTTAATATTTGCCGAAACCAGGGCATCTTCCGGGATTGCCCAGTCCAATGTACCGGAATATACGCCATCCGCGGTGTCCGTATCCAGTGTCTTTGCCGCAGCCGCGGTTATTGTTTGTGCGGTCGTAAAATCGTCATCGGAATATTCAATCGTCAAATTATCGGAAATCGTCAAACCCCGGCAATCCCATTTAATGCGCATTGTATCGCCCACGACAAACTCTGCCTTAGCCTGGTCATTTTCATCACTCAGCGCAGTAATCGTAATTATTGGCAAAGGTATAATCGTAAACCCCGCAACGGACGTGCCCTGTACCTGAATGTCAGAAATATCGGTAATTCTTATTTTTTTATCATTATCCGCGCCGGAAACATCACCGGCAGTAATCGTCCAGCTCTCTTCATAGGGGCTGATATTATCTGCCGCAGAATTTATTGTGGTGTAAGATACTGGATTACCGGCTCCGTCAAGATTCATATATTCGATTTTTAGTCCACTGTCGGCAAAATCAACATCCCCGGTTGGCTGCCATTTAATAAGCACCGTATCCCCCACCGCCCAGTATTCACCACCCTCTGGACTGACAAGCACAATCTGTGGACGAACAATTTCAAATACCGCCGACACCCCGTTAACTATTGCTCCATTAGTCAAATTTGTGCCAACAATTTTAATACGCGCATTATTGGAAATCGCAGCCCGTTCTACGCTCCAGTCATAATATCCTGTTCCGGTATTATAATCATAATCTGCAGCAGTATAGAAAGGTGTTCCATTATAAGTTGTCCCACCGTCAACTGAATAATAAAACTCTAACGTTGTTCCTATTCTTCCAACAGTTGCAAATTGAACCCTTTTAGATACTCCAGCAACCCATGCATCAGCGCCAACCGCATTACCATCTGGTGAAAGCAGGGTAATCGCCGGCTCAGGTCTTACTTCAAACGCACTGGACACTCCCGTGCTTGCCAAATTATTAACACTAACTACCCTAACTTTTACATTAGGATTGTCAGCGTCTACATCAGGCACCGTAAAATCAATTGAGCCAGACGTTGCCGCTGATACCGCCTGAGTTACATGGGGAAAAATATCTCTCCAGTCGGATGGACCGGGGATAAGTGTTAGTGTATACTGATATCTTATCGTGTCGGTTATCGGACCGTCGCTTATCCATGTAATTGTCTGTGTTTCACTACTGACAAATATATTTGACGAAACCGGGCCGGTCACAGTAATTGTCGGAAGCGCCAGTTCAAATAAATTAGACTCTGCCCGCGTAAGAGTGGAATGGGCATTGTCAATGATTTTTATTTTACAGCTTGCCGGTACAGCTTTATTAATTGTCCAGGAAAATTTATTATTCACCCCCGGGCTGTTATTTGGTAAATGGATTCCAGTTTCCATATCCGTATATGCCGCGGTTAAGGTATCATTTATCTCGTCATAAGTTATCCCGCCGTCTCCGGAGAAAACAATCTTTACATCACCCAAATTACCCACGGCCTTATAAATAATATCAACTCTGTTTCCTTTAACCCATGTCCCGCCAACTGGCGCAACAATTGTCAGGGCTGGGACACTGATACTAAACTGCCTCTCAACAGATTTACCCAAAACAGGCCTATCTGCATCCGATATTTTAATCTTTACATTAGTTGAGCCTGCCTCCCCGCCATCAGGAACAAGCCATGTAAATATCCGATCATTTGCCACCACTCCATCATTAACAATGCCTTCTAACTCGGACACCGGGACAAATGCCGCGCCGTCAATTGAATATTCTATTTTTACATTATTTACCGGTCCAGTCGGCACGGTCCACTCTATATCGAATTCTGTACCGGGGGTCAAACTATCGGTTGAAATTGGTGCATCAATAATAATAGACGGTGCGGCAATTTCAAATGAATTATCACATATATCATTATATTCTCCTCCGCGCTGGGTATCGGAAATTTTTATCTTTACCTGGGTAGAAATATCCGTAAAGTCCTCGGCAATTGACCAATCATAGTTATACTTTCCTTCGGCATCCACGGTGTTAATTGTTATTGCGGATTCAATCGTATTTAGGGTTTCTGCACCTGATACCGTGCCGCTATCATCGGCATCAATAAAGTATTCAATCTTCCACTCTTTACTTACACCCTCCGTGGCTTGCCATTTCAAGATATTTCCCGAGGTGCCCACGACAAAATCAAGCGGGGTATCTACGGTCAGAGTTGGTGCAGCAACAATCTTAAACACGGAAGATTTGCCGCCATCATTTGCCCGGAGATTATCAGATATTTTGATTCTTACATAATCCGCGGCAGTATCCGGTGTCCATGCAAATGGCTTTGCCGGGTCAGAACCATCCCAAATATTTGTATAACTATAACTAACTCCATCACTGGAAGTACCAATATCAATTGCTAAATCATTAGATACTGCACCTTCTGTGCTCCAGTCAATATAATATTCCTCACCAGCAATACACTCATCAACATTAATACCCCCCGCGGTTATTTTTGGCAGTTCAGTGGTAATTAACGGATTAAGTACGGTAAACCCGGGTGTTGTGTCTCTTATGGCAATGTCCGCGTTATCAACAATTCTCACCTGTCCGGTATTACTGTCTGTGGTTATGGCAAACACACCCGGGTCTATATACCAGTCATAAGATTTACTTCTTACATCTTCCGCAGGAACAGGATTCACAATATCTTTCCAAATTACGCCGTTATAATACTGCAATTTCAAATCAGTACTTACCGGGCCGCCGGTTGTCCATGAAATAGCGGTTGTTGCCCCTAATCTAAATGTCTCCGTACCACTCGGTGCGGTAACTTCAACACTTGTCTGGTTTATCTCAAATGCCGCGGTTTGATTTGTTGTATTTAGCCGGAATGTATCCGTGATACGAATTTTAGCATTGGTGGTAATATAACCGGTATCATTCGGCACGCTCCAATCAGAGTAT
>JBDRCZ010000070.1:0-5428 GCA_043821285.1 Candidatus Omnitrophota bacterium
TCTTCTATCGCTTACGACCGCAAAGAGAAAAAAATCACTTTGGTCTCCGATAATGATGCAAAGTTGCGTTCTCTTACCGATATTTTAACTACCAGGATGGCAAAAAGAAACATTGCCCTTAAATCTCTAAAATTTAATAAATCGGAAGATACATTTCAGGGGCATGTTCGCCAAACAGTAGAAATATGTATGGGCATTGATAAGGAAAAAGCAAAAGAACTGATAGGAATTATAAAAGAGCTTAAGCTTAAAGTGCAAACTCAAATTGAAGGTGAAAAAATAAGAGTCAGCTCGGCGAAAAAAGATGAACTGCAAACAGTTATTGCGCATTTAAAAAAGCTTGAAGACTTTCCTATTCCGCTTATTTTTTCTAATTATCGTTAATCAAGGGATATTCGGGCTTATAATTTTGGTCATAGATATTATTGCATTGTTGGTACTCTAAAAAGTTCCATGGATGCAGGTAGACAAGCATTGTGGATTATTTTAGTAATCTTTTTGCCTTTCGGCGAAAAGCGTCCCAAAGTGTGCAAAGAAGATTTTGTAAGAAATCTTCGAGCAATTACGCAAGGGGCAAGTATTATCTCCTGATAAAATAGGAGAGAGGATAAAACCCATAAAAAGTAAATTCGTATTTCACGCTATTATAGGCAAATTACGAAATATATCTAATAGAATTGTGTTGAAAAAAAACAGAGTTAATGTACTATAATTAAACTTAGGGTAGTGGAAAGTACCACAAACCTGAAAGGAGGTACATATGCGTAAATGGGTAATGTTTTTAGTCCTCGTCGCTTTAATTGTGCAGTTAGGAGGATGCGCTCGTCCACAAAGAGGAGTACATGTGGAAGGAAAAGAAGGAGAAGAGGTTGATGTGCAGTGGTGATGTTGATATGAGAAACATATAAGCTGTAAGAAAGCAAAGGAGGTGAGGTTGGTATTTAGGGTAAAGAAAGTAAAACCAATTGGGTTAAAAAATTAAACTAACAGTAAGACTTAAATAAAGGAGGCGTAATGATGAACTGGCAAATTTTTGTTGTTGAGCCGACCAAAGAAATGTTAACGAGAATGGCAGGTTTTATACCTATTCTTGTTGGTGCTTTAATTATCCTAATTGTCGGTTGGATTGTGGCTAAGATAATTAGAAGGTTGGTTAATCGGATACTTGCAGTGATACGTTTTGATGTGATTGCCGATAAAGCAGGCATTTCCAATGTTTTGAGTAAAGGCGGTATAAAATTTACAGCACGCCAGATAATAAGCGGCTTGGCTTATTGGCTGGTTATGGTTATGGTCTTGGTAATGGTGGTTAATGCCTTAGGTTTAACGGTAGCTGCCCAGCTTCTTGAAAGTCTGTTTGCCTATATACCTAATGTTATAGCGGCAATATTTGTTTTGGTATTAGGTTTGTTTCTGGGTAATATTGTTTCTGGGATAGTAAGCACCATAGCCGGCAACGCCAATTTGCCTAAACCAAAGATGCTTGGGAATATAAGCCAATGGGCAATTGTGATTTTTGCGGCGACTATTTCATTAACACAGCTTAACATTGCGCCATTACTTGTAGCCTCTGCATTTAATATCTTATTTGGCGGAATTTGTCTTGCTTTGGCT
This sequence comes from Candidatus Omnitrophota bacterium, assembly GCA_043821285.1. Taxonomy (GTDB): domain Bacteria; phylum Omnitrophota; class Gorgyraeia; order B26-G9; family JBDRCZ01; genus JBDRCZ01. The sequence goes on from JBDRCZ010000070.1 coordinate 1,615, forward strand.
TTAGCCTTTGGATTAGGAGGAAAGGATATTGCAGCAAAGTATATTGAAGATTTAAGAAAAAAACACTCCAAGTAAGATAATAGTTTTAGGAATTATCCTGTTCTTCTGATTGGTGGATTTGCCGCCAGCATAGTCGGGTTTATAGGTTTAGCTCGAAGATAAGAGTTTTTATTTAAAATAGAACAGGCGAGATATGGAGATATCTAAAAAGATGAACAGGGGAATATAAAGCTTATCGGTAACAAAGGAGGACACTATGTTACGTTGGGCGGCTACATTTTTTGTTATTGCTATTATTGCGGCGCTGTTAGGGTTTACGGGAATTGCCGGTTCTGCCATGGGGATAGCTAAAGTTTTATTTATTATATTCTTAATTTTAGCGGTTCTGATTTTTATTTTTGGAGGAAGGCGGTCCGTATAAATCTTTAACAGAAGTCGAAACAAGATAGGCAGTTAATGATTAACGTAAAGGAGTAAGTAAGAAAAAGGAGGCATTTCATGAATATAAGATATTTAAAAGCGCTCGTAGCGGTTATAGCTATTGTGTTGCTCGCTAGTATGTCAGTATGTGTTTCTGCAGCAGATAATCTGTTCAAAGTGTCCGGGAAAATTGTGTGGGTAGATTTAAAACTCGGCAAACTGCAACTTCAGAGCGATACATTCCAAGGTAGAGGCATGGGAATAACAACAGTATATAGAATTAATCAGAATGATACCCGAGTAACTGACTCTACGGATAAAAAGTTTCTCACGATTGATGATTTACGGGCAGGTCAATATGTCAAAATGGAAGTGAAAGGTGGTGATGGTAAAAGGGAGAATATTGTCCAAAATATTATCGCAGAACCTTTACCGATGTCTCGTTTCCAAGAAGCTTTTGGAGATATTGAGGCCATAGACGTCATAGCCGGAACACTCGTTATATTAGAGAAACCAAGAAACAATGAAAAGGGGATAAGTAAACTGACCTATTTCGTTTTTGAACCGAGGGACATCATTTTTATGCAAAGTCCAAGTGAGCAACCCATACAATTAGAACTGCAGCCTGGCGATTCAGTGAAGGTTGATTTTGTGGTACAAGATGGAAAGCGACAGGCACAGTCTATTACGCGGTATCTACAGGGATATACGACGAGTACAACAACCACAACAACGACAACTACGGTTAAGTAATAGATAAAAAATAGAGAATTAGTGGTATTAGTGGAAATTATTCCCTGCGCCTTTTTTAAAAAGGTGCAGGGGAAAAGCCTTAGAAAACAAAGGAGATAAGTATGGTAATTGAAGTAAGAAAGTTCGTGGGAATTTTTGGATTAGTCTTGATGTATTTGGCATTTTCAGGCGGTATGACGGCAAAGAATGTTTGGGCCGATTCGGCAAGGGAAATTGACACGAGTGTGGATGTGGCGCTTGACCGTTTATATAGTGAAGTAAAAGACAGCAAGCAACTTGTTCAGGATGCGAAAGGTGTGCTTGTTTTCCCAAGTGTCTATAAGGCCGGATTCTGGGTTGGCGGAGAATATGGCGAAGGCGCGCTTCGAATCGACGGTAAGACGGTAGATTATTACAATACGGTGGCTGGCTCATTCGGTTTCCAGTTCGGCGCCCAAAAGAAATCGATCATCCTTCTTTTCATGCAGGATGAAGTTTTAAATACTCTTCGGCAGAGCGACAATTGGAAGGTAGGCGCGGGCGCTTCGGTTACTCTTATAAATGTCGGCGCGGATGGGTCGATAGATACCGAAAAGACCAATCAACCCATTATCGGGTTTGTTATCGGACAAAAGGGTTTAATGTTAGATGTCTCGCTTGAAGGCGCGAAAATTACGAAATTGGACAAATCTAAAGATAAGTAATTTTAGAGAATATGACCATCAAAGAATATGGAGTAAAGAAATAGACTCATTAGGATGACAGGAGTTTCGCCCGCTGACAAAACGAACAGCGGACTCAAGGAGGGTTTATGGTTATGGTAGGGATACCAGGGTTATTAGGGTTACTAATTTTGGTTCTAGATATTATTGCCATTGTTAGTGCTCTACAAAGTTCCATGGATACAGGACAAAAGGCATTATGGATTGTTCTGATACTACTTTTGCCTGTTATAGGCATGGTGCTTTATTTTTTACTTGGCAAAAAGCCAAATAGCTTGCAAGAGTGACTTTTTGTTGTAGTTGCGATGTTTTGTGTTTTTTCACTAATATATTAAGGAGGTGATTTTCAAATGGCAAAGAAAAGCAGAGGTGGCAGAATGAAAGCGGCTAAGGGACGCGCCAAGAAGAGACCTGGCGGCAAAGGACTGATTAAGAATCGTCCGGCAGGTAAAAAAATCATGAGTACTTAAAAAAAAGAATTACATTCTTCCGAACGCCCCCACCGATGATTTGTGGGGGTGTTCGTTGGTATAGTGAGGTATCTATGAAGAAATTTCTTATAGTGATAGTGATAGTTGTCTTTTTCTTGTTGTGTGTCACAATTTTAAAAAATCTGATTATTAAGTCCGTGGTAACAAAGGCTGCCTCCGAGGTCATAGGAGCGCCGGTGCATATGGACGGTTTTTCACTGAATATTTCGAACTCGACTATACATATGTCAGGGTTTAAAATATATAATCCCAGCGGCTTCCCTGAAGGCATAGTTGTATCTTGTCCTAAAATAAAAGCCATATATGACCGCGCTACTATATTTAAGCAAAAACGTCATTTTTTGATTGTGGAGATTGAATTAAAAGAAATGGGGGTTACCAAAAACAAAGAAGGACAACTCAATGTGGATTCATTAAAAATAGTTCAGCAATTCAAATCTTCCGAGCTCATCCCCATACAAATCGATCTGCTTACCTTAAACATCGGCAAAATTGTTTACAAGGACTATACTGTTGGAACGGAACCCAGCGTGAGAGTTTATGATGTTAATAAACAAAAAAGCTATAAGGGTATTCCCAGTGTGCAACAATTGGTTTTTCTTGTGCTTACAGAACCGATGAAGGGTGCAGCAATAAAAGGCGCCAAGATTTACGGAGTTGTTTTATTAACAGGTGCAGCGATACTGCCGGTTGCCGTAGTAGCGACACTTATAAGCAAAGATAGTGTGAATGGAATCATTGACGTAAGTTTTGAACACGCGTATGAAGTGAGTCTTGAGGTAGTAAAGCGCATGGGGAAAGTTACTAAACAAGATGCGTCAAACGGGGTGATTAAAGCCAATATAAATGGAGCGATGGTAGCCCTTCAATTAAAAAAGAAAACGGATAATGAGACTGAAATAAAGATTTCTGCGCGCAAATATCTGTTTCCTAAACCAGATATCGCAGGAGGAGTTTTGTATCAGATATCTGATAAGCTGTAATAATCCAATAATGTTGATTAGCTAAGAAATAATAAGGAGGGTTTCATATGAACAAAGTGATTTCCACTGTGCTTTTGATTGTCGGGATTATGTTAATCATCTGGGGCGTCAGTGCCTCGGAGTCGTTTAGTTCCGCTGTGTCGCGATTCTTTACGGGTTCGCCTACAGACAAAACTATGTGGTTACTAATTGTTGGGATAGTTATGGGCATTGTCGGACTGTTCGGCTTACTTCGCGGGCCAAAAATTAATTGAAGCTTCCAGTGAATATATCTTTGAGTTAGCAAATGTTAAAATGGTTGCGGAATATCAAGAAACAAAACACTGGATACTAGATACTAGTAAAGACAATAAAGACGTTAAATAAACTAATGGTTATCGGTTTTCGTAAACCGAACACCGTTTTATCTTGAACGATAACCGTCAGCAGATAATCTTACGGGAGAGGTGGCCGAGTGGCTGAAGGC
>JBDRCZ010000071.1:0-2692 GCA_043821285.1 Candidatus Omnitrophota bacterium
TCAACAAACTCTTTGTTTTCCTCTTTACGCGCTTTACGCAACTCTTGTTTTCTAACCATATCCACCGCCCAGTTTATTTTCTGTATTACATGAAATTTATCGTATACAATCATCGCGTTTACTGCGTATCGTGCCGTAGAAGTTATATATGTTCTTGCTCCGTCTAAGGCTACGGATTCTATTGCATTACAGTTATTTTCGCCAATACCCTTATAATATCTATCTAATACCTCTGTCTTCCGGCCACGGTCATTCCAGATAATTGCTTTCTCATCCGTATCAACTACATTGGTTAAATAACGGTGGTATTTTTTATAACTTACTTCATCTACACTTATGTTTATTGCCGCTGGCGGCGGTACTAACTTTTGTGCGTACTGTCCTTCTAATATCTCTTTGTCTATGCGATAGACCGCTTCGTCATCTAATCCCAAAAACCACCCGGCTTCTTGATTCGTTGTTATTGCTGTCAGCCGATTAACCTTTTCTGCAAACCGCTTCGTCACCCGACCGTATCTCTTTAGCCAGGAAATTTCTTCGATATGCGTTCGTCCATCTACCGGACACTTAAACCTTCTTTTTACGATCGTTAGATATACCCGCTTCTCAAATATCGGCAAATCTTCTGCCGTTGATTCTTCAAATGCGTGTTGACCAATTTTGTGAATTTGACCGCACCCGGAGCATATAAACCGCTTGCGTTTATATGGCTCAATTTTTATGTTTATTTCCTTAGCTGTCTCTGATAAAATTCCGGCTATTTTATACTCTGGTATATTTAGCCTTTTTTTGATACTATATATTCGCATCGGTTACCTCCTGATTAGTTGGTATTATCAACCTTACTATATCAGGTTTTTATATGGTAATCGATGCTTTTTTATTTCCCCTTTAATTTTAACCCCTTACAGAATATCTGTCACATTATTTACGAATGAACCGAATTTTTTTATTTGACATTGGTCAAAAGATAACATATAATGTTAAAATATGACAGGATATAAACAGAGAGAAATAGCCGTTAGGGTATTAGAAGCATTGGGAAATATGCCGGTGGTTGTGCTTTCGGGCATGCGACAGACGGGCAAAAGTACTTTTTTGCAAAATCAACCGGAATTGCTTGATAGTAAATATTTGAGCTTTGATGATTTTGCGGTGTTAGAGGCTGCACGGGGAAGTCCCGAAAGTTTAATCGAGCACGATCGCCTGGTCATTATTGACGAGGTGCAAAAATATCCGGAAATACTTAATGTAGTTAAACAGGTGGTGGATCGGAACCGTCGGCCAGGAATGTTTATTTTAAGTGGTTCAGCTAATTTGCTGCTGCTTAAAACAATAGCAGAAAGCTTGGCCGGGCGTGCGGTCTACTTAACATTGCATCCTTTTACCCGCCGTGAAATACTAGGAACAATACGAGAATTACCAGCACTGAGTTATTTTACAAAAAAAGGGCTTTTCCCAAAGAGAGAATTATCGCCAATTAAATGGCAAGAAATTATGAAAGGGGGAATGCCTACGGTTTGTTTAGGGGAAGTTAAAAAGCCGAACATCTGGTTTAAAGGCTATGAGCAAACTTATCTTGAGCGGGATATTCGCACCTTAAGTCAGGTAGCAGATTTGGTTTCTTTCCGGCATATCCTGCAGCTTCTTGCCTTGCGTAATGGACAAATTTTAAAACAAAGCGAGTTAGCCAGAGACGCTAAGTTGAATGTAATGACTGCAACACGTTATATCTCTTTAATTGAGATATCTTTTGTTTTACAGAAAATTTTGCCTTATTTACGTAATCCTTCCAGCCGGTTGATAAAATCACCCAAAACTTACATTTCAGATACAGGTTTGGCGTCTTATTTAACCGGAGTACGTAATTTAGAAGCAAATGCTTTGCTTAGAGGAAGTCTTTGGGAAAGTTATATTGTGCAGAATCTCTTAGGTATTTTATCGGCCTACGATCATGATGCGGCGGTATCATATTGGAGTGTGCAGGGAAGATATGAGGTTGATTTTGTGATTGAATTGGCGGGAGAGGTTATTGCAATTGAGGTTAAATCAGCCAGCCGCTGGCATAGACGTGACTTAACAGGGTTGAAATATTTTTTGAGTACCAGTAAGGAGTGCCATGCGGCGATTATCGCGTATAATGGGACGGAAATTTTTAAGATCGAAGATAAAATATGGGCCGTGCCGATTTCCGTGTTGCTTAGTTAGTTTCTACGTAATAGGTTAGCTTTTACCACGTCTTTTGAACCTGCCCAGTTTACCAAAAAGACCAATTATCACACAGAGACGCGGAGCACACGAAGAAAAACGTTTATTAAATACGGATTATGCATAAGAAGACAGAAGAATAGATGACGAATATTTAAATTAGTATCGAGTATTGCGTATTGAGAATAAGAAAACAGAACACAGAAATCGGAAGACAGAAGAACAAATGACGAAATTACAAACAATTTAAAAATTCGAAGATTCAAAACGTTTTACTTGCCGGTTGGTAGGTAGAGAATTTGGAATTTTAATATATCTTTTTGATTTTTTCCGCCAGAGGCGGACCGCGAGCAGATCATTGAACTAATGGAAAAAGGCCTAAATGGGGTGAGGATATACCAGGAGCTTAAAATGATCGGGACAGAATCAGCGTATTCAACATTAAAGCATTACATTGCCAAGATCAGGAAAAGAGAAAAAATAT
>JBDRCZ010000072.1:0-3176 GCA_043821285.1 Candidatus Omnitrophota bacterium
GTCGTTATCACGGGCACGCCGCAGGCAAGGGCTTCCAAGAGAACTATTCCAAATCCTTCCTGCTCTGATGAAGTTGAAGGCAAACAAAAAACATCTAACTTATTGTAAAATTCGGGCAACTTTTCGTCCGGAACAAAGCCAAGGAATTCTACATTTTTTTCTATTCCTAAGTCACGCGCCATTTTCTTATATTCTGGCAAAAGCGCGCCGCTCCCACCTACAAGAAGCTTGACCTCCGGTATCTTCTTCTTAACCAAAGCAATTGCTTTCAATAAATAATCCAAACCCTTGTATCTGTGGTATTCGTCCAGAACAGCAAGAAAGCCTACTGTGTGCTTCTGCTTTTTTACTTTCATGGGCTTGAATCTGTCGGTATCAACGCCCGGGGGAATTACAACAATTTTACGCTCATACTTCTTCAAATATGGCGAATAATCCAGATACTTAGCCTGCGTAATTATGATTTTATCAGCGACCCCAAGCACGATTTTCAAAAATGTCGCATTATAAAACTTGGCAATGGTTGAAGCAAAACCATGCCCCATAATATCATTATGGTATGTGACAATTAATTTCTTTCTTCTAATCCATGCAATTATGGCGCTCCAGTCTGCGCTCCACGGCGTCGGCAGATGCGTATGGATTACGTCGAAATCTTCAAAAAGCAGCTTAAACGGCAAAAATGGCGTTATATTCGTATTTGCAACCTTGCCAATCCATCTTAATTTCTCGACTTTAATCCCGTCTACTTCTTTTACCTCTTTATCAGGCTCTTTAGCGCATATTACTTTTACTTCATAGCCCTGCTTAACTAGCTCCTTTGATAGACCGTGAACATAATTTTCAACGCCTCCGGTAAATGGATAAAACCGTGCCGGAGTTTGGATAATTTTCATTTATTTCACCTATACTTACACAACACGGACAAAACATTAAATTGTTAGATTTTGTATGAAAAACATATCATTATGTGATATTTATGGCATCTTTTGTGTCGGCAACATCCTTGTCTTATCGGCAATGCCAAGCGATTAGACATATAATGCTTTTTTAGGATATATAAAGAGTATGAATGATTATTTCAGGGAAGCCAAGAAAAACCTCGAAAACAAAATCCCCGATTACAATACTTCAGGATTTGAAAAGCTCCGGAATAAGATCCGTGAGCAGTTAAAAAAGAAAGAAAATGAACAGCTCATTGTTATCCGCAGGCTCAAAACCTTGCTTCTTGGCGACTGGAGTTCAAAGGAGAAGCAGCAGCGTTTATACGATATAAAATATACATTCCTCAAGAACGGGCTGTATGCCGAAACAATTGATGAATATTACGATCTGAATAAAAAAGACGGCTTAAGCCAGGTTCAAATCCTGGAAATGTGCTGTATAACACATCAGCTGATAGTGTTTATTGACGGAACAGGCGCCGGCACATTAACAGAGCAGAATTATCTGGCGGACAATTATATCTTTCACGGAAAAGTGATGTATTTTATAGAAAAACCGAAATTTGACCAGCTTAAGAGTAATCCAAGCACATATGTAAAGGATTTTCCGACCATACACCCATATACGGATGACCGTGATCTTTTGGATATAGTTTTGATTTATTCAAGGCTGAGAATATACCGATTGGCTGAAATCCTGCAAAAACAAGCGGTTTCCGGAAGAGGGCCAAACAGCCCGGAATATAAATCCTGGGAGAAAAGACTATCTGAGAGGAGTTAAAAGCATATTTATATATTAGGATTAACAAAAGAATGAATGAGTTGATTTTTCAGCAAAGCTGAAAATCATGCCACTTCGTGGCAAGCTTTTCAACATTCGGTTGAAAAAGCTTCGAGTTAAAAAACGAGATGATGATTATGGGTGACGAATTAAAGCGGCTTTATGTGGATGCATATTACCTTAAAAACATAATTTTGCAAAACAGGAACATTGACATATTGCTTTATCTGGCAAAATACAATCCTGAGGTCAAGATAACCGATATTATTAAGAACTTCGGGAAGGAATCTCTGGAAGGGTTGAAGGCATTGGAAGGATGCAATTTGGTGCGCGAGGAAGACGGGCAACTTACATTAACCAACGAAGGCATATTTCAAGTAGATGGCCTGTTATCGATTGCGGCTTAAAAACTCATATACGTTTTAATCACTTTCTAATCTTAACGCCGATGAATACACTATAACGTTTCAATATTTTGCTTAAATGCTTTGAGACAAAATGCGGAAACGGATAAAATCCTGCCGCAAATGTCTTTTCAACAACAAAGCCATTATTCTTGGCAAGGTCTTTCAGCGCAGGAATCGTGAATATCTTTATATGGCCTGATGTTTCAACACCACGAAGAATATTTCCTACCTGTACCTTGCTTACATGAAGGGATATTGGTTGCATGCCTAATGCAAGCATCGCAGTATTGTGCAGAGAAGCAAAATTCTGCGTTGAAATAATGGCATACCCGCCCGGCTTTAAAATTCTTTCAATCTCGGAGAAAAAATTATCGGTTTCCAGAATATGCTCAACTACCTGATTTGATACAATAACATCAAAAGAATTATCAGAAAATGGAAATTTCTTGTTCGCATCGCAAATTTTCACATTTATGTTTTTCTTTCTTGCCTCTTCTGCCATCTTTTTATCTATTTCCATTCCGCTAATTTTGTCAGTTCCTATGGCTTCAGCTGCTTTAAGTGTAAAATTGCCGTTATTGCAGCCGATATCCAGCAGTTTTGCATTCGGATTTTTTTCTAATTTTGAAAGTATGAGTTGTTGATTGTGGTTATAACTCTTGTCAGCCATGCTAAAAAATCCGCTTTCAGACCATTTTTTTGATTTCATTCCGCCACACCTCTATAAACTCCTTCCATTTCCTGCGCGCCCCTCTCCAGGCCAAAATGCGCAATGTCCTTGCGCGCCGCAGGGTTTGCGCCAGGCATCTTTTGCGAAAGCCTGCCGATTTCCGGGTAAAAATCATCTCGTTCGCACCGCGACTCGAAGCTTTTTTCGCCAAAGCCGAAAAAATACGGGCAGGCCATTAAGAGCTTCATTTATTTCACCAATCTAATATTGTTCCAAGCTTTTTATTCGGCTTATGAGCAAATCTTTATATAATTATGTTACACCAATATTAATAAATCTTTAATTTGGGTGTATTATGAAAGGAATATCAAAAA
>JBDRCZ010000073.1:0-68461 GCA_043821285.1 Candidatus Omnitrophota bacterium
AACCTTAACCGTCTTGCTTGAATTATTATTATCATATGGAGACTTAAGAATTTTAATATTTCTAGCGCCTTTGCCTCGTTTTATATATCCGCCTTCTTCAAGAACCTCTAAATACTGAGCGATACTCCGGGGAGATTTCAAGCCCATCATTTTTAAAATTTCCCGATTAGTAGGCGGAATTTTTTCCCGGCGAATATAATCCGCTAAAATATTGAAAAACTCTTCCTGCTTTTGTGTTAGTTTTATTGCTATACTCATATATACAAAATTATATACAAATAATCCAGGCTTGTCAAGCTAATTTTATAACCAGCACACCGCGCCAGGCAGTCACAGTCGTCGGCTACTACTTCGACTACGCTCAGTATCCGCAACGCCCTTAATGTGCCTGCCCTTCCAGAAAATACAAAAAACCCTAAATATTTTTCGCCGCCAAGATGGATTTATTCTTTTATTAAAAGCAAAATTTTTGTGCTTTAGCGCAAAGCCCGACGAAAGCGGGTGTCTGAGGAAGTCTATTTTACAACGTAACGAATTCACCACTTAGCTGGTTTTGCAGGCTCTGAGCGCAGGTGCGGAAGACGCCCCAAGCGGCTGAAGCCCGAGCACAGAGACTGCTTGAATAAGCGAACGCCAAGTGAGCGGAGCAGTGAGCCGAAGCCCAAGCTGAGGCGAACGGTGAAAACACCATCAACGCAGCCCACCCAGCGGGCGGTGAATTAATTACTTAAAGATCTTTTCTCTTACAAGCGTGAATTATATTTGGAATCATAAACGGCATCTCACAGTTTGAACTCAACCTAAATGAGGAGCCAATTGAAAATCCGAACTTTTTTCGGATTACAGCCCCAGTTACTAATCGTAGCTGGGGCTTTTTTATATGGAAAATGCGTTTCGCGCAGTAGAAATACAGAGTTCGGATTTTGTCTGAATTGACCCCTCTTATGCAAATATCCGAACTTTTTTGTTCTTGACTTCTTGGGTTGAAAACAGTAAGATTTATATAACCGTTTAGTTATTTGGTTGTGAAAGGGTGTATATTTATGAAAGATTTGGATACTATCTTTAAGGCGTTGGCTGATGTTAACAGGGTGAGGATTCTGAAGCTTCTTGGTTGGCGTAAGATGTGTGTTTGTGAGCTTGCGTTTGTTCTTGGGGTTTCTCAGCCTGCGGTGTCCAAGCAGCTTAAGAAGTTGGTGGGTGCTGGCCTTGTTGATTCTGAGCAGGACGGTTTTTGGACTAACTATTTTGTTAGCCCGAAGAATCTTTATGCAAAGAAGCTGCTTACTATGCTTGGTCAGTGGCTGAATGATGACAAGGCAATGATTGATGATTTAAAGAGGGCAAAGAAAGCTAACAGGAAAAAGCTCTGTTGCAGGAAATGAATATTTTTTTGCCAAAATTACATAACCAGATGGAAATGTGGAGATAAGAATGAAGGAAAGAGACAAGCTTTTGTTGATGTTCGCAGCTTTTTTAGGATGTTTTTATTTGCCTGTCGAACTTCTGCCTTTCAGAAATCCTTTGTTTGAGTCATTAGCTCTTGTGAGGTGGTATGCAAGGGAGCATGTCTTGTTGTGTCTTGTTCCTGCTTTTTTTATTGCTGGGGCGATTTCTGTTTTTGTGAGCCAGGCTTCTGTCATTAAGTATTTCGGTGCTGAGGCAAAGAAGATTGTTGCTTACAGTGTGGCTTCTGTTTCGGGAACTATTCTTGCTGTTTGTTCCTGCACGATTCTTCCTCTGTTTTCGGGTATCTACAAGAAGGGTGCCGGACTTGGGCCTGCTGTTGCATTTCTGTATTCGGGACCAGCAATTAACGTTTTGGCCATAATAATGACTGCGAGGATTCTTGGCTGGCAGCTAGGTTTGGCTAGAGCTGTCGGAGCAATCGTTTTTAGTGTAGTCGTCGGTCTTCTGATGCACCTCATATTTCTCAAAGAGGAACGAGAAAGACAGGTTAACGGAAAGTTTCAATTCGGCGAAGAAGAGAAAACACGACCTCTTTGGAAGAATAGTCTGTATTTTTTCTCTATGGTCGCAGTTCTTGTTTTTGCTAATTGGGGAAAACCACAGGAAGGCGATACAGGCTTGTGGACTACTATTTTTGGTTCAAAATGGGTGATTACGCTTATTTTCCTATCCCTTCTTGGCATCATGCTGCTTCGGTGGTTTAAGAAAAACGAGCTTAAAGAATGGACACAGAGTTCGTGGGGTTTTGCAAAGCAGATTATGCCTCTTCTTCTTGCAGGCGTTCTTGTGGCTGGCCTTCTTCTGGGAAGACCGGGACATGAAGGCTTAATCCCTTCGGTGTTCATTGAGAGGCTTGTTGGCGGCAATTCGCTTTTCGCTAACTTTTTTGCGTCAATTGTCGGAGCGTTCATGTATTTTGCAACACTTACAGAAGTTCCCATACTTCAGGGCTTGATTGGTTCTGGTATGGGAAAAGGGCCAGCGCTTGCATTGCTTCTTGCAGGGCCTGCTTTGAGTCTTCCCAATATGCTTGTTATTAGAGGTGTTATAGGGACTAAGAAGACGGTTGTCTATGTTGGCCTTGTTGTCGTTATGGCAACTCTGAGCGGAATTATATTTGGAATGATTGCAGGCTAAATTAATTAAAGGAGGTATTAGAGATGAAAATTGAGATTTTGGGAATGGGTTGTCCTAAGTGCAAGCAGTTATATGATAATGCACAAAAAGCTGTTGATGAGTTAGGTGTTGATGCAGAGCTAATCAAAGTTGAGGATATGGACAAGATAACGGAGTATGGCGTTATGACCACGCCTGCTTTGGTTGTTGATGGAAAGGTGAAGGTTGCAGGAAAGGTGCCTTCGAGTGATGAGATTAAAGGAATATTTTCATAAATGGGGGAGGATGATCAAATGAGAAAGATTTTGTTTTTGCCTGTTTTTTTAGCCGTAGGTCTTCTCGCCATGTCTTTTCTTTCTGGCTGTGATTCCTCTAAGGAAAGCGATACGTCTTCTTTGGGGGTTGTTGAAGATGCCTCAGGAGTTGATTCGTCGCCTATTGCTTCTGTTCCTGTTTCTGATTCGGGTGTTGTTGCGTATTATTTTCACGGCAATTTCAGGTGTGCTTTGTGCAGAGCTATTGAGGCTTATACAAAGGAAGCATTGGAGCTTTACTTCAGCGACGAGATTGCTTCGGGAAAGCTTGAGCTCCGTGTTGTTAATGTTGAAGAAAAAGGCAATGAGCATTTCGTTAACGATTACAAGCTTTACACAAAAAGCGTAGTCCTTTCAAAAGTTGAAGACGGAAAAGAAGTCGGTTACAAAAACCTTGAGGGTGTCTGGCAATTTATCAGGAACAAGCAGCAGTTTTTTGATTACGTCAAAAAGGAGACTGAAGCGTTTATTGCAGGGGGTTCCTCATGATTGAGCTTCTGTCTGCTTTGTGGCTTGGCATACTTACCTCCATCAGCCCTTGTCCGCTTGCAACGAATATTGCGGCTGTGTCTTTTCTTTCAAAGAAGGTCAATCATCCCAGGGCTGTGTTTCTTTCGAGCATTGCTTACGTTCTCGGGAGGATGGTGACTTACGCAGTTATTGGTTCTGTCATTATCGCTTCTCTCGTAAGCGTTCCATCTATAGCAAATTTTCTGCAAATTTATCTGAATAAAGTAATCGGGCCAATCCTGTTAATTGTCGGATTGTTTCTTCTTGACGTTATCAGGTTCGGTTCATTTTCTTTTTCGTTGTCTCATGAAAGGCAGAGCAAGCTGGCTGAGTCAGGAGCTGGCGGAGCATTTCTTCTCGGGATGCTTTTTGCCTTATCCTTTTGTCCTATTGCGGCAGCACTGTTTTTTGGGAGCCTTATCCCACTTGCATTGAACAGTAAAATGGGGATGACTTATCCTTTCATTTACGGTATAGGGACAGGAATTCCTGTTGCCATTTTTGCGCTGGGGATTGTTTTTGGTGTGAAGTCGTTTTCGAAATGGTTTCATAAGACTACAAAGTTGGAATTGTGGGCAAGAAAGATTACAGGCGCGATATTTCTTGTGGTAGGGATATATTTTGTCTGGGCACATATTTTGATTAATTATCTATAAGGAAATGAGGATATAGAAAAATGAGCGAAAATATTGAAAGAAATATGTCAGTCTTTGAGAAGTATCTTACTGTCTGGGTGTTTTTGTGTATCTGTGGGGGTATTTTAATTGGAAAAATTGCGCCTGGAATGGCGAAGTTTCTTGACGGATTTTCTATTTATGTTAATGACGCTCCTGTTGTTTCTATTCCTATTGCTATATGTCTTTTCTTCATGATGTATCCTATTATGGTTAAGATTGATTTTGCAAAAGTTATCAAGGCTGGTAAGTCGCCAAAACCTGTTGGGCTGACTTTGTTTGTTAATTGGTTGATAAAGCCTTTTACTATGTATGGTATTGCTTTTTTGTTTTTAGGAGTTTTCTTTAAGGGTTTTATTGGTGCTGAGGCGGTGGATTTTGTAAGGCTTCCTCCTGGCGCAGTGGACTGGGTGGTAGGCTCTCTTCATGGAGCAGGCACGGTGGTGATGCAGGAAGGTATCAAGATGCTTCAGGTGCCTTTGTGGAGAAGTTATTTTGCTGGATGTATTCTTCTCGGGATTGCGCCTTGTACGGCTATGGTTTTGGTTTGGGGATTTCTTGCAAAAGGCAATGACGGGCACACGCTTGTTATGGTAGCTATCAATTCTTTAACTATGCTTTTGCTTTACGGTGTTTTGGGTGGTTTTCTTCTCGGTGTTGGAAGGATGCCTGTTCCGTGGCAAGCGTTGCTGTTATCTATTGCTATCTATGTTGCGTTGCCGTTAGTTGCCGGATACTTTTCAAGAAAATGGATTATAGGCCATAAAGGGATAGATTGGTTCAATGAGAAGTTTTTGCATGTGCTTTCGCCAGCATCAATAATTGCTTTGCTTTTTACGTTGGTTCTTTTGTTCTCTTTTAAAGGGGCAGTTATCCTTGCTAAGCCGTTGACGATTTTATGGATTGCAATTCCTTTATTTATTCAGACATGCTTGATATTTGGTATAACATATTGGTTGGCGAAGAAATTGAGGTTGAGTTATGAGGATGCGGCTCCTTCGGCAATGATTGGTGCAAGCAATCACTTCGAAGTCGCTATTGCGACAGCAACTATGCTCTTTGGGCTTTCGTCAGGAGCGGCACTTGCGACAGTGGTGGGAGTGTTGATTGAGGTTCCTGTGATGCTGATGCTTGTTAAGGTGTGTCTGAAGACTAAGCATCTCTTTGGTGCTGAGGTGAAGACATGAAGAAAGAAGAGAGAGTGTTAAATTAGCACTGTCCATCTTTCTCCGTTTTTCTTGTTGTTTTGCCCTGCATATATATTAATTGAAAAGTTCGGATTTTTGGGGGTCTCGGGGAGGATCGAGGCAATCTCGTTTGATAGTTCCCACCCAGCCTTCTGCATATGGATTGAGGTTTGGTGATTTGTAAGGGATTCTTTTGACGTCTATGCCGCATTGGTTGAATATTTCGTCAAATTCTTTTGAATACTTGTTGTCACCGTCCCGGACAAGGAGTTTTTGCGAGTTTTCCTTTGTTTCAAAGAAGAAGGATATTGTTTTGGCTTTTTTGTTGACCCATTCTTTGGTTGGATTCTTGGTTATGCCGGCTATGCGCACTTTTCGCGTATGGACGTTTATAAAGAAGAGTGCGTGGAAGGTTTTTGGTCCCAGGGCTGTCCAGACGGTTTTAGTGAAGAAGTCGCAGGCCCAGAGGGTCTTGAAGTGGCGTTTGATGAATTCGTCCCATGAGTCTTCGCCGCGTTTGGGTAAAGGGTCTATGCCGTTTTCAATCAGGATGTTCTTTACGGTGTTTCGGGATACGCTTTTAATACGGAGCTTCTTGAGTTCTCCCAAGATTCTTGTGTAGCCCCATTTGTTTTCTCTGGCGAGGCGGACTATAAGGGCCCGGATTTCTTCAGGGGTAGTTCGCGGTCGTCCGGCTTTTTTAGCTGTAATTTGATTGTCGGGGTAGCCGTTGACCCATCTTCGGAATGTGGAATAGCTCACGATTGAGATTGTCTTTTTTATACTTCCATTTAGGGGTAGGCCGAATTTTATGAGTTTGCGCCGTTCGCTTGCCGTTGCAATAATGCGCTTTGGGCACCGGATCCTTAGAATTTGGTTTTCAACTCTGAGAAATTCGATTTGCCGCTTGAGGTCACTGCGGACTACATTCCCTAAAAGCATGAGAAACTTCTGGAAAAATAAGCTATTTATTTTTAACCGCTTATAGCGGTCTCATAATTATTGCACCCCACTGGCAACTTCTGCCAAAAAAATTATGATCTATGGCTACTTCTGAGGCTTCTTTCCGTTATCTGTTCTATCTTTCCATTAGCCAAAATGCGATCCCGTTCTTCCTGTGGTAGCTTTAGGAGGTTCAGAATCTGCGTTACGCGTACCCGCGATATTCCCAGTTTTAAGGCAAGTGTTGTCTGCGAAACATCTTCCTTTTTCATCAGTCGTTCAAATTCCATAGCTTGAGCTATCGGGTTTACATATGACTCGATATGCTTAAGGTGTCGAAGCCCTTTCTTTGTAATAATCCGATTTCTTGGTATAAAAGCGGGTTTCGGGCCTCTGAAGATGGTTTTGGTCTTATTGTGGAAGCGGTAGTAATACTGGAGGATCTCGGTAAGAACGTGCCCTGAATTTGTTCGCTGAGTGTATTGCACGGGGAGGAGCTTAAGATAACCGGAAATGTATTTGATCCATTTTGTGGAAGTGGAACGACGTTATTAGCGGCAAGAGATAATAGTTTAAATTCATTCGGAATAGATGTAAACCCCATTTCGGTTTTAGTTGCAAAAGTCGAGAATGAACAATATGGTGATATTGAGATTGAAAACGTTAGTTATGAGATAAGTAAAATCCGTGCACTTGCAAAGTCGGAAGAGGTTCTTTATACCCCCTTTGATCTCGCAGGTAAGGTTTTCAATCGGGGAATACTTAATTCTTTATTACAATTGAAAAATTATATAAATAAGATTGCAAGCGAAAAGATACGAAATTTGATTTTTGTCGCTTGGCTTTCAATTATCGAAAGTATTTCAAATGTTAAAAAAGAAGGAAACGGAATTAAATACAAAAATAGAAAGAGAACATCAAATGGTTATATAAATATAAACAAAGATATCTGGGAAGAACAGGTTTTCCCCGAAGATAAGTTCAACTTTGTTAAAAACAAGCTTTTAAACCATTTAGAGGTTATTTTGGCTGATATAAGTTATAACTATGGCAGTTGCGAAAAGAAACCTTATATTTTTAAAGGAAGCTGCTTGGAGTTTACTGAATTTTTTTTAGATGAAATTCAGTTTACCTTTTTTTCGCCACCCTACTGCAACTGTTTTGATTATTTTGAAATTCATAAAGTTGAATTATGGCTTGGTGATTTTGTTCCCAGCAAAGAAGAATTCAGATTACTTAGAAACACTGGGTTTCGATCAAATACTAATTCACTTAATCATAAACTTATTATTAATAGTAATAAGTATCTCGAGAATTTAATTTCATTGTTTGATCGCGAAAAACTTTGGAATAACCGAATTCCTAATGTTGTGAGGGGCTACTTTGATGATATGTATAGGTTTTTGACCAAACTATACCAACAAACCGTAAAAAATGGTTATGTTGGTATAGTCGTGGGTAATTCTGCATATTCGGGCGTAATAATTCCATCTGACATTTTAATCGCTGATATTGCAAAAGAAATCGGATTTAAAGTAAAAAATATTTTTGTAACAAGGCATCTAACTACAAGTTCACAACAAAAACAAAAGTTAGAATATTTAAAAAATTATTTACGTGAAAGTATTGTATTATTAGAAAAATGAACCTATCCGCGAAATATATTCATGTTAAAGAGAATGTGCCGCAAAATATCAAGCGGAATGCAATTTTAAATATTAGCACAAATGGAGTGACGGCTTTTACCCACGGGTTCCATAAATACCCAGCTAAGTTTATTCCTCTTATTCCACGATGGGCAATAAAAAAATATCTCAATGGAAGTAAGAACAAAACTATTCTTGATCCTTTTTGCGGATCTGGTACTACCTTAGTTGAAGGAATTTTAGCAGGGCACAACGCAATTGGTTTTGATATTGACCCATTATCTTCAATGATTTCGAAGGCTAAAACAACAAGAGTTGATGTGATTGGGCTAAATGAAGTGGCAAATTGGCTCATAAATGGAATTAAGAATAGGAAAAAAGGACTATTTAAACCCGATTGTGAAACCATTGAGCATTGGTTCACAGACGATGCTATAAGAAAACTCTCAATAATTAGGACACTAATAAATCAAATTCCTGATAAATTCGGAACAGATAAAAAAACAAAAGACATACAAAAGTTGCTTTTGATCTGTTTTTCTTCAATTATTAGACGTGTTTCAAATGCGGATGATGAATCACAAAAAACCTACGTATCTCATACTAAAATTAAAGAACCCGAAGAAGTATTCGCCTTATTTCTTTCACAACTTAATCTTTTTATTGAAAGAATTTCAAGGTTTTCAGAAATTACAGATCCAAAGCTAACGAGTAAAGTTGTTTGTTCTTCAAGTATACAATCGTTGACAAAAAAAATAACAAAGCAAACCATCGATTTAGCGGTTACTTCCCCCCCCATACATTAAGGCAATTGATTATATTTATAATCAAATGGTTGAGCTATTCTGGGTTGGGGGTTTGTTTGATATGCAAACGCAGGGGAGACAAAATGTCAAGAAAAAAGACTATATTGGTAACAAGCATTTGAAGAAAACTGAGTTCATAAATTATGATCCCTACAATAACCCATTACATATTAAGCGGTTGGATAAAAAACTTCAAAAGGTATTTGATAGCGATAAAAAGAATGGCCACAGGCATTCTTATGTAACTTTTAAATATTTTGATGATATGGAGAAGCATTTTTCAGAAATGGCGAAATGTTTAATAAAAGGTACTCATTATGTGATGGTAGTTGGAGATAGTTCAGTAAGCGAGATTTCTTTTGAAACTGCAGATTTTCTCGTTGCTTTAGCTGAGAGAAATCAGTTTAAGGCTGTTGACAAATGGGGTTATAAAATTAAAAATCGGTATATGCGATTCGATCGAAAAGGCAGAGGCGGGATAATTGAAATTGATTGGGTGATTGATTTTGAAAAGAAATAATTTGACACTTGCCAAGTTTTATCCCAAAATTTGCATTAGAAATATTAAGCAGCAGTAACGTCTTTATAACTTAGTCGGTAAAAAAAGAATATCTGCAGCAAAAAGATACATGCAAATTTCGGGATACCAGAGTAACAAGTCTAAATCCTATACGGAGTTAGACTATCGGCCCTTCGGGCAAATTTTACCTAATGCAAAATTTGGGTTTATAGCAGTATATCTTTATTTTTACAAGTTTTACGCTCTCTCCGTCAATAAACACCGCGGTGTCCTTAAAAAATTAATCGTTTGCAGCCAAACAGTAGCGAATAGCTTATAATTTTCTAATTTATTATTTGACAAAAGGACAGTTTTCGGTTAAAATCTTACAAAAGTAAAACATTGTTACAGTTTTCACAAACTCAGGAAGGATTGGAGTAATTATGAATAAAAAAGCAATAAGCAGGATCCAGAAAATTATCGCGCAGTATCCGGATAAAAGGTCAGCTTTAATCCCGGCATTAGATGCGGCCCAGCGCGCGAATGACAATTATCTTTCAAGAGAAGATATCCGGGAAATCGCGAAAATCATGGCGATCAGTGAAAGTAATGCTTTTGGCGCGGCTACCTTTTATACAATGTTCAATACAAAACATACCGGGAAATATCATCTTCAGGTTGATACAAATGTGCCGGGGTTTTTAACCGGCGCAGATGAGATCTTTGCCTGCCTGGAAAATAAACTCAAGATAAAAAATGGTGAAACGACAAAAGACGGCCTGTTTACTTTATCAAAGGTTGAGGACCTGGCATCCTGCGGGACGTGTCCGGTTATTCAGGTGAATGATACTTATTATGAAAATCTGGACGTTGAAAAAACAGATAAATTAATCGAGGCGCTTAAAAGAGGGGAAGAACCGGAACCGGATACTTCCGCAAATTATGGTACAAAATGTGATATCCTTTTGAAAAACCGCGGGAAAAAAAATAGTACGGACATCGCGGTTTATAAACAAGGCGGAGGTTATCGTTCTCTGGAAAAGGCGCTTAGACTAGGGCCTGCGGAAGTCGTGGAAATGGTTAAAGTTGCCATGATAAAAGGAAGAGGCGGTGCCGGTTTTCCGGCCGGGACAAAATGGGGGTTCCTGCCAAAAAATGACCCGCGGCCGGTTTATCTTATATGTAATGCTGACGAAGGTGAGCCGGGAACTTTTAAAGACCGCCAGATCATGCAGTATGATCCGCATTTACTGATTGAAGGCATGGCGGTTTCCGCATATGCTATTGGAGCAAAAACCGCGTTTATATACATCAGAGGTGAATTTAGATGGATTTCAGAGATACTTGAAAAAGCAGTTAAACAGGCAAAAGCCGATAAGAAACTGGGGCATGTTGAGATAATCGTTCACCGCGGCGCCGGGGCTTATGTATGCGGAGATGAAACTGCTTTAATGGAGTCGCTTGAAGGAAAACGGGGAAACCCGCGGAATAAGCCGCCGTTTCCGGCAAACGTTGGATTATACGGTTGTCCGACAATTATAAATAACGTAGAAACGCTTGCCTGTATACCTTTTATTGTTGAAAGAGGTGCCGCGGCTTTTAAACAAATAGGGACAAGCGGTAATTTTGGACCGAAATTATTCGGCGTAAGCGGACATGTCCATAAACCAGGTGTTTATGAGTTTCCTTTAGGAACTTCCCTGACAGCTGTTCTTGAGGCGGCCGGAGGAGTTAAGGGCAGGATGAAAGCGGTTATTGTCGGAGGGTTATCTGTTCCGATCCTTAAATCAGAAGAGGCAAAGGGGCTGAACCTGGATTTTGATGCATGTCTTAAAGCCGGTACGATGCTTGGATCCGGCGGTGTAATCGTTATAAATGATACGACTTCAATCCCGGAGCTGGCACTTAGAACAATTAGTTTTTATGCCCATGAGTCATGCGGACAGTGCGTGCCGTGCCGGGAAGGAGCGAATCTTGTTAAAGGCAGGATGGAAAAACTGGTAAAGGGTAAAGGGACGATAACGGATATTGACCTTATTTTAGAGGTGTGTAAAAACGTTCAGGGTTTAACACTTTGTCCCTTAGGCGATGCCTTTGCAATCCCGGTTGAAGCAATGGTATTAAAATTTAGAGAAGAATTTGAAGCTTTGGTAAAATAAGGGAGTAGTGATAGAGCATATAAGTAGTGTTAAAAATGAAAGGAAATTATAATGAATAAATTAAAAATGGAAAGATTATTCCTAAGATTATTTTGTAATCTAATCAAGGAGGGAGACGTATGTTGATAAAAATTGATGGAAAGGAAGTTGTCTTTGAAGAGGGAAAGACGATTCTTCAGGCTGCCCGGGAGAATGGGGTTTATATCCCAACGCTTTGTTATCATCAGAAGACCGGGCCGGGGAATAAGTGCCGGATTTGTGTGGTTAGGGTGGAAGGCATGCGCGGACTGCAGACCGCGTGTTCTGTTCCGGCAGCAGATGGAATGGTTGTTACTACTGAGACAGAAGAAATTATTGCTGCCAGAAAAATGATTGTTAATCTGCTGCTGGCAAACGGTCATCATGATTGTCTTGCGTGTGAGAAAAACGGCGGGTGTGAACTGCAGGATGTTGCTTACAGACTGGGGATTGAAACGCCGGCTTTTATTATAGAGAGCGCGAAGACGGCGAAGGATGAGTCTTCGGAGATGATTGTGCGCGATCATTCAAGATGTATACAGTGCGGACGCTGTATCGAAGCATGTAATAAAACGGTAGTGAATGAAGTCCTGGATTTTGGTTATCGCGGGCATGAAAGCCGGGTTATTTGTGATGATGATCAGCTGATGGGGAAGTCAAGTTGTGTTCAGTGTGGTGAATGTGTTCAGCTTTGTCCGGTCGGCGCAATAATTGACAAGAAATCTATTGGCCAGGGACGGCTATGGGAAATGGAGAAGGTAAATACGACGTGCGGATATTGCGGCGTGGGCTGCCAGCTTACGCTTCATGTTGACCGGCAGAAAAATAAAATCGTAAAGGTGACCGGAAGAGAGTCTGTTCCGAATGAAGGAATGTTATGTGTTAAGGGCCGATATGGATATGAGTTTCCTTCCAGTGAAAACAGGCTGAAATACCCGATGATCAAAAAAAACGGTAAGCAGGTGAGAGTAACATGGGAAGAGGCGCTGGATTATACGGCAGAGAAGATAAAATCTATCGTGGGCCGTGATGGTCCGGATGTCTTTTCTGCTTTTGGGTCAGGCCGGATAACCAATGAAAACAACTATGCGATGATGAAGTTTACGCGGGCGGTGATTAAGACAAATAATGTCGACCATTGTGCCCGTACCTGACACGCTCCGACGGTGGCCGGTCTGGCTGCTGCTTTTGGCTCAGGCGCGATGACAAACTCTATTAAAGAAATCGGGGATGCGGAAGTATTGTTCGTTATTGGTTCTAATACAACCGAGGCACATCCGGTTATTTCTTATTTTATGAAAAGGGCGGTTAAAAAAGGCGGGACACTTATTGTTAATGATCCGCGTAAGATTGATTTAACAAGATGGGCGACAATGCATGTTCAGCATAAAGTCGGTACGGACATCGCATATATTAACGGGATTATCAACGAGATTTTTGCTCAGGGATGGGAAGATAAGGAATTCCTTAAGAATTGTACCGAAAACCCTGATGAAATCCGTGCCTGGGTTAAAGAGTATACGCCGGAGAAGGCATCGGAGATTTGTGGTGTTCCGGTAGAGACCATTAAAAAAGTTGCCCGAATACTGGGGACTGCGAAGACGACCAGTGTATGCTATACCCTTGGGATAACTGAGCATATCTGCGGAACCGATAATGTCAAATCTATCGCAAATTTACAGATGGTGCTTGGTAACATGGGAAAATATGCCGGCGGGGTAAACCCGTTAAGAGGACAGAACAACGTTCAGGGAGCCTGCGACATCGGCGCCCTGCCGAATGTCTATCATAATTATCAGAAGGTTGATGATCCTGCGGTTGCGCAGAAGTTTGAGAAAGCATGGGGTGTCGAAGGGTTATCAACGAAGGTTGGCTATAAGATGCCGACGATGCTCAGGAATGCCTTAAATGGCGGCACAAAGATTCTCTATTGTGTAGGTGACAATACAGTACAGTCTGAACCGAACATGGCACATACGATTAAGGAACTGGAGGCATTGGAGTTTTTTATTGTATGTGACATTTTCCCCAATATAACCACTCCTTATGCGGATGTCATTTTCCCTGATACCGCGTGGGGGGAGGAAGACGGTACGTTTACAAATTCA
This sequence comes from Candidatus Omnitrophota bacterium, assembly GCA_043821285.1. Taxonomy (GTDB): domain Bacteria; phylum Omnitrophota; class Gorgyraeia; order B26-G9; family JBDRCZ01; genus JBDRCZ01. The sequence goes on from JBDRCZ010000073.1 coordinate 13,450, forward strand.
GAAAGAAGAATTCAAAGAGTGAAAGCAGCTTTAAAAGCACCCGGAGAAGCCTGTTCACATTGGTGGGTTCTTCAGGAGCTTGGTAAAAGACTTGGGGTTGACCTGGGCTTTACGTCTTCAGAGGCAGTGTGGGAAGATATGAGAAAAACCGCAACAAGTTATGCCGGAATTACATATAAGAGAATAGAAGAAGTCGGACTCCAGTGGCCGTGTCCAACCGAGGACCATCCGGGAACGCCTTTCCTGCATAAAAGCGGAAAGTTTGCCCGTGGTAAAGGATTGTTCTTTAAAACGAAATATGTTCTTCAGGCCGAACCCCCGGATAATGACTATCCATTAATCCTCTCAACCGGAAGACGTTTATGGCACTATCATACAGCTACCCAGACAAGAAACTCAATTGGCCTTTCCGCGATATTCCCTGAGGAATTACTGGAGATAAGTCCGGTTGATGCGAATAGGTTAGGTATAAAGACAGGTGATCTTGTGAAGGCCACCAGCCGCCGTGGTGAGATTAAGGTAACCGCCTGGGTTACGGATAGATCTGCCCCGGGAGTTTGCTGGTGTTCATTTCATTTTTATGAAGCTTGCGGAAATACTTTAACTATCGATGAGTTTGATCCTTTGACCGAAACAGCCGAATATAAGGCCTGTGCGATTAAAGTGGAGAAGCTCAAAGATGGAAGTATTGATAGGGCAATTAAAGGCTGGCGACAAGCAAGACCTTAATCGTCCCGATTAATTATTGTAACTAAAAAAGGCCGCAATCTTGCGGCCTTTTTTTATCCAAAATATTAAAAATCCGGGTTTGGTATGAACGTTAATTATTTATACGATCAGTTAAAAACCGCACTGCGGGAGCAGACAGCCGGGCAGCAATTATATCATGAAACCGTATCAATCCGCTGTAGAACCTTAACTGCCGATCAAGCGATTGGAAACCCGGAACATCAGGATTATCCGATTATTAAAGGAAAGGAAGTTATGGTTGAGGCCGGGTTTCTTGGGGCAAAAGGCCAGGCCTTTACTGACGAATTTGAAGCCAGAGACTATACAATTACTCAGTTGATAGATATGGAACTTGATAGCAATAAAAAAAGGGCCAGTTTTATTGCCGCATTTAATGCGGTTTATCGATATCTTAATCTGTGCGAAAAAACGCTTCATTGTAAGGATAAAGAACCGGTTCAGTGTGCGGAAGAGTTGATAAATACCATCCCGGCCGGCGCGAAAGTCCTGTTAATCGGTTATCAGCCCCGTTTTATTGAAAAACTTTCAAGTGCGTTTCAGCTCAGAACTATTGATATGGACGAGGACAATATTGGCCGGGAGAGTTTTGGGGTTATTGTTGAGCCGCCGTGCCGTACCGCGGAGGCGATAGATTGGGGTAATCTGATACTTGCCACCGGCTCGACGATTGTCAATGGAACGATTGTGACTTTTCTAAACAGCGATAAGCCGGTATTATTTTACGGGATAACAATTTCCGGCCCGGCAAGTTTATTATCTTTAAAAAGATATTGTTTTTGCGGACATTAACATAAAACCGGATGAGGTGGGAATATGTTGTCAAAGGATATGATTACGGCAATAGAGGAAATGGTTTTTGAAACGGATGGACGTCGAAAATTAACCTGTGCCAGTGTGTTTAAGGTTAGTTATGAATTTAAAATACTATTAGCAGAAATTGGTAAGTATTGTAATGAGAACGGAATTAAAATAGCGGATTGTCAATTAGGTTGTTTTTAGGAGAATGTCTCTCATGCGCTCCCCGAAAATCATTGTTGTTGCCGGGGCACATTCTAATATTGGTAAAACTACGCTTGCCGGTCAATTGTCTGCTCTGCTCGATAAAGCGGTTCGGGTCAAAATCGGACATCACCCGATGAAAGAGCATGGTGATAAAAATTATTATTACGCCGGCACAACGTTTTCTGAAATTCTCGCAGATAATCAGGGATGCCGGTTTTTGATCATTGAGAGTAATCAGATACTTAAACAGATTAAACCGGACTGTTTGATATTTTTAACCGGACCGGGAAAGACTAAGCCGTCTGCGGAAGCGGCGCTTATCGCGGCGGATATTATCAGAGGGATGTATCTTGATACTGTCCAGCAGAGACGTATTGCCGCTGTATTGGGGATAAACATGGCCGCGGTCAGAAAAATAATTGAATTATCCGGCGCCTATCTTCAAAAATAAGAAGTATGACAAATGTTTAAATTTTTCTCTAAGATAGTCTTTTTCGTTGTGATAAGCACTGTGTTCATATTGTTTGTTTCTCTGATTTTTTTCGGCGATAAAACAAAGCCGGAATTTCCCCGAAAACCAACGCTAATTGTCTATGCCGGGGCCGGGCTGATGAAGCCGATGGAGGAGATTTGTCAACGGTTTGGCAAAGATAATCGGGTAGAGGTGCGGGTGAACTATGGGGGATCCGGCGAGTTGCTCGGGCAGTTGTCCATGGGGAGAACCGGCGATGTTTTTGTTCCCGGGGCGGATAAATATATTGATGATGCGAAAAAAAATAAATGGATTATTGTACCTACTATAACCCGGCTGGTAAAACACGTTCCGGTTATTGCTGTAGGTTATGGCAATCCGCGAAAAATCAAAGGATTAGATGATCTGATGCGTCCGGAAATAACCCTGGCATTAGGCGACCCGAATGCTTGTGCGATTGGACGTTTAGCGCAGGATATTTTTATAAAGAACGGTATTAACAGTCAAATAAAAGCAAATACAAAGGTTGTTACACCTACCGTCAATCAATTATTAATGTATCTGCTGATAAACCAGGTGGATGCGGCAGTTATCTGGGAAGATATGGTCTCATGGTCAGAAAGCCGGCAAAAACTCTCGATCGTCCGTATAAACCAGGAACAAAATATCATTAAAACAGTTTCTGCGGCGGTTATATCCGGAAGTTTGCAGCCGCGTGCTGCAGAAAAGTTAATTAAATTTATGGCCTCTGATCAAGGGTATGCGATCTGGGGAAAATGGGGATTTGGCCGATGAGGCATACGGACATACTTAAGAACGTGCTCTTAATATTTACGCTGCTGATTGTTCTGATTATAATGGTATCTGTTGCGGCATTGTTTTTTGTACGGAATTTCTCAGGGGTGTTAGAGAATATATTCAGTCAAGAGATTAGATATTCTCTGCGGTTGTCGATTGTTACCGGATGTGTATCAACGATACTGGTGATTTGTGCGGCTGTTCCGGTTGCTTATTTATTTTCAAGATACCGGTTCCCGGGACAGCAGATTATAAAGACGGTTTTATATCTGCCAATTGCTTTCCCGGAGATTGTGTTAGGACTTTGTCTTTTGCTCTTTTTCGGGCATCCGGCAGTAAGAGGTTTTTTGTCTGTGCTCGGGGTTGATTTTGTTTTTTCAAAGCCTGGGATTATTGTCGCGCAGTTTTTTACGGCATTCCCTTATGCGATACGTATAATTAAAACGGTGTTCGATAGTATTGACCCCCAGCAGGAATTAGTCTCAAGAAGTCTGGGGTATTCTCAGTTAAGGACAATATTCACGATAACCTTGCCGCTGGCAAAAAACGGCATTATCGCGGCTATGGCAATCTCGTTTGCACGTTGTGTCGGTGCTTTTGGCTCGGTTTTAATTCTGGCCGGCGGAACGCGTATGTATACAGAAACCCTGCCAATCGCCCTGTATTTAAATTTATCTTATGGAAATATGGATCTAGCGATAGCCGCAGGCCTGATGCTCGTGGTGATCGCTTTTATCGGTATTTATATTATTGAGGCAATAGAATCGCGATCAGGGGATTCAATGTTTGGAATTGTAATAGGCAATAGTGACAAGGTACTGTCAAAAATAAAATGAAAGAAACCACAGAGGGCACAGAGAGTTATTTTAAAAATAAATAAGTCATTGATACGGTAACGGTTAAGGTAACGCACTATAACTACGTATAGCGTATTGAGTATTGAGTATTGAGTATTGAGTTTTTATTGTCATCCTTTTAGTTTTTGTGCTCAATTCTCAATACTCAATACTCAATACAAAGATGTTACCGTAACCGACAAACCTTTTTCTCTCTGGTGGCTGTGGTTAATTATTTGACAGAACCATATTATACGAGGAGAGGAGGAGATGAATAAAGTCTCCGGGCATATCTTAGTAAAAGACCTTTATTTAACACTGGGTAATTTTTGCCTTAAGAAAATTGATCTAGAGGTAAACCCGGGCGATTACCACATGCTCCTGGGTCCTTCAGGCAGCGGGAAGTCATCTTTAATGAAATGTCTGCTCGGATTTTACCGTATTGATCGCGGCATGGTGTGGCTGGGTGCCCGGAACATAACGAATGAACGTCCTGAAAAGCGGCGAATGGGATATGTGCCGCAGAATTATGCGCTTTTTTCCCACATGAATGTGGAAGAGAATATTCGATACGGAATGAAAGCGGCTAATTTGACAAATCACCAAGCCGCGCAGTATCTTAATCGGCTGCTGGGTATCATGGGCATTGAGAATTTGCGGTTACGGGAAGTAGATTATTTGTCCGGAGGAGAAAAACAAAAAGTCGCGCTTGGCCGGGCCCTGGGCATGAAGCCGGAAACGATTTTGCTTGATGAACCCTTTTCTGCGATTGATGAGGACAGTAAACGCCGATTGTGGTTTGAGCTCAAGCAGGTGATTAATGAGGTTGGTGTGACGACCTTACACATAACCCATAATCTTGAAGAGGCTGAAACGCTCGGGGACCGATTGACGCTGTTAATCAATGGAGAAATTGTCCAAAGCGGGAAACGGGAGGAATTGTTTGAACATCCGGTAAATGAACGTGTTGCCCGGTATTTGAATTACCGGAATATTTTTTATGGGGTAATAAGGGATTACGATGATCACCAAATGTTTGTTTCTGAACATTTCTCTGTTTCATTAAACCGGAAGTTCCCAAGTAACATACCGGTGACGTTATGTATTCGCCAGCAGGATATAAAGATCGTCAGAGACAATGTTCCGCTTAAGGAAGAACTATCCGGCACGGTCTTCTCAGGAGAGATTGTAGAATTATTTCAACTTTCAGAATATAGTTTGATGTGGTTTAAGATTGACACCAGCCCCAATAAATACGACTTTGAAGTAAAATTTCCGAGCTTTATTGATAAACGGCTGGCGCTTTTTACCGGCAAGCGGATTAAGGTTGCCTTTTGGGAATCAAGGGTTATTATTTTTGAAAACGAAAGGAGATAGCAATGAATACTGATTATGAAGTGATGTGGAACGATTTGGGACTTGATATAGATAAGCACAATTTTCTTTTAGATTTTCTTGGAAATGCGTATAAGGACGTGTTTTTAAACCAGGCATACAGGCCTAAGGGGATGGAGTATCTTGATTTTGTTGTTTCCGAAGCGCACGGATTAAGGATAAAAGAGCTTGTTGACGCAAAAAAAGACGGAAGGAAGGTGATAGGTGTTTTCTGTTTGTATGTGCCCGAAGAAATAATCGTTGCTTTAAACGGTATATGCGTAGGACTTTGCGGCGGCGCTGATTTCGAGCCGGAATCCGTACAGGCACGGCTGGGCAGCAGGAATATATGTCCGCTTATCCAGTCTTTTATGGGGTTTAAGCTTGGAAAAGTATGCCCTTTCTTTGAAGTTGCGGACATTCTTGTAGGCGAGACGACATGTGACGGCAAGAAAAAAGTTTATGAGAGCCTTAATGATATACAGAATACATATACCGTATGTATGCCCCCTAGATGCGATGATGCGGGTAAGGTTTATTTTAAAGGAGAACTGTTGAAACTTGTTGCTAAATTAGAAGAAATCACAGGGAATAAACTTACAGCGGAAAACCTTGCAAAGGGGATAGAAAAAGTTAATACAAAAAGAAAAGCGCTTGAAAGGCTGTACTCTTTAAGGAAACAGAGAAATGTCCCACTATCCGGACTTGATACGCTTTTAATAAGTCAAATCGCTTTTTATGAAGATATTGACCGGTTTATCGCAAAAATAAATGAGCTTTGTGATGAGCTTGAATCTACCCGGGAAGGTATTAAAGGGTCTGAACACATGAAAAGAATAATGGTTACAGGCACGCCAATGGCTTTCCCGAATTGGAAGATTCACCACCTTGTTGAGTCAACAGGTAATGCCCTGGTTGTGTGCGAGGAAGCATGTACCGGGACAAGATATTTTGAGAAAATTTTTGCATCAGCCAATGACCTTGAAAAAGATATGGAGGTTATCCTTGAGCATTACTCTAATATCCATTGTGCATGTTTTACGCCAAATGAAGAACGTGTGGAAGATATACTTCGTCTTGTTGAGGAATATAAAGTGGATGGTGTAATAGTCAATAACCTGACATTCTGTACAAATTATGCGGTTGAACATGCTAAAGTAGAAAAGACACTCAAAGAAAAAGGCGTATCCGTATTAAAGATAGAAACAGACTATTCAAACTCAGACGCAGAAAGTTTAAAAATAAGAGTAGAAGCTTTTATAGAAATGATTTAAAGAGCTTAAAAATGAAAAAATATTTAGGTATAGATGCGGGATCGCGTTTTCTAAAATACGTTATTTTAGATACTGAAACAATTATAGACAGCGGAGTTGTCTCATCCGGTAATATAGATAAGACTTTATTTTCTAATCTTGTTGAGAATGTGGAAGGAATAGGTCTGACAGGATACGGAAGGTCGATGTTCCTGGAATTTTTACAGCATTTTTCTGCAAAGAAAATCACCGAAATAAAGGCAGCAGCCTGCGGATTAAAATATCTTGGACAAAAAGCAGCAACTGTTATAGATATAGGAGGGCAAGATACAAAAATAATATATCTGGATGATGAATATTCCATAAAAGATTTTACAATGAACGATAAATGCGCGGCAGGGACAGGAAAATTTATTGAAATGGTCTTAAAAACCCTTGATTTGAACTTGGAACAGGCAAGGGATATTGACTGGGGCGGGGGAACAGACGTAAAGATAAACTCAACATGCGCAGTTTTTGCTGAGACAGAAATAATACAGCATTTATATGCCGGGGTTAAGCGGTTAGATATTTTTACGGCTGTTTTAAAAAGTATTGCTTCCAGAGTGATCATTCCTAACAGGTATATGATTTCGGAACCTGTTGTGCTTTCCGGCGGTACAGCGTATTTCAAATCTTTACAAGATTGGCTTAAGGTAATATTAAAGACGGATATAGTAGTGCCGGAGAAATTCTGGTTTGTCAATGCAATAGGTGCAGCTAATTATGCATTGGAGTTTACTCAACAAGTCAAATATAGAGAGGAGGGAACTGGTGTTCCGGCTGGTCTTCAAAACCAGTAGCAGGCGGATAATACCGTCTGTGGCAGGTTCGATTCCTGCTCTCTCTGCCAATTTGGATTTAGACTAAGGAATATTAAAAGAAAGAATCTTGGCGCTCTTTGCGTCTTGGCGGGAAAAATGAATAAAAAAAACAATCAGTTACGCCGGCTTCCCGGGGTTGACGCGGTGCTGAATGAACCGGGCATAAAAAAGCTGATCACCGAATATGGCCGGGATATGGCGGTTTATTCTGCGCGTAAGGTAATCAGCGCTATGCGGGAAGAAATTAAATCCGGCGGGCTTGATTTTCAAAAAGATATATTATTCAACCGGATTAATGATACTGTTTACAAAATTGCGCGTGATCGGTTTAAACCGGTTATTAATGCAACCGGCATTCTGATTCATACTAATCTTGGCCGTGCCCCCCTGGGTGAGTACGCGGCCGCGGAGCTGGAAAAGACAATAGCCGGTTATACGAATCTGGAGTTTGATCTTGCCACGGGCCGCCGCGGACGGCGAAACGATTTGATTGCTCCGCTTATTAATTTTTTAACCGGGGCAGAAGACTCGCTTGTGGTAAATAACAATGCTGCGGCGCTGCTAATTATTCTGCATACTTTTGCCCGCGGTAAAGAGGTTATTGTTTCGCGGGGCGAACTTGTGGAAATCGGTGATTCCTTCCGTATTCCCGATATGTTACGCGCGGCCGGGGCAAAGATGGTTGAGGTTGGCACGACGAATAGAACGCGCCTGTGTGATTATGAAAAGGCATTGACACCCAGGACCGCACTCATTTTAAAAGTACATAAGTCTAATTACGCGATTACGGGGTTTACCGAAGAAGTTTCGGTTAAAGATCTTTCCGGGTTTTCCCATAAACAGGCAATCCCTTTTGTATACGATATCGGGTCGGGCCTGTTACGCAAACCAAAAGGCTTTACCCTTGAGAATGAGCCTGAGGTAAAAGGTGCAATTGGTCACGGCGCGGACATGGTGACGTTTAGCGGGGATAAACTGATTGGCGGGCCGCAGGCAGGAATCATTACCGGCAGAAAAGATTTAATCCGCCGCATTGCGCGCGCGCCGATGATGCGGGCACTGCGGGTAGGAAAACTCACCCTGGCCGCGCTTATTGTTACCTGCAGGCAGTATCTGAATGACAAAGAGCGCAAAAGTAAGACACCGTTATTTACCCTGCTTGAGCGCAGTAAAAGGCAGAGAAAAGAAATGGCCGTAAACCTTATGGAGGAGTTGAGGAAACAGAACATTGCCGCAACCATGGTAAAAAACAAAGGGTGCTGCGGCGGCGGTACTCTGCCGGAACTGTACATTGACAGTTTTGCCGTTTGTCTTAACTTCCCGTACCAAAACAATAAAGAACGTGTGCATGCTGCGGAAAAAACATTTCGCGAACTTTTACGCATAGATAAACCGATTATCGCTATTTTACGTAAAGGTGAAATTCTTTTCGATGTGCTTGCCCTTTTGCCGCAGGATATACCGTATATTGCCGAGCAAGCTGCCAAAACAAGATAAGGTTATGTTATGAAACATTTGATTATGGGTACTGCCGGGCATGTTGACCATGGCAAAACCGCGCTGATAAAAATGCTTACCGGCATTGATTGTGATACCCATCCGGAAGAAAAGCGCCGCGGGATAACCATGAATTTAGGGTTTGCCTATTATGACCTTCCGGACTCCTCCCGGCTGGGGATTGTTGATGTTCCCGGTCACAGAAATTTTGTGCATACCATGGCCGCCGGCGCAAGCGGTATTGATTTTTTCCTATTAGTCATTGCCGCAGACAGCGGGATTATGCCTCAGACGCGGGAGCACGTGAAAATAATAGAGATGTTCGGGATTAAAAAGGGGATTATCGTGCTGAACAAGATTGACCTTATTGACGATGAATTGCGGGAGTTAAATCAGGAAGAGATCCGTGATTATTTTAAAGATACGTTGTTTGCCGGCCTTCCGGTAACCGGGGTCTCGGCAAAGACCGGAGCGGGGAAGGAAGATTTGCAGCAGGCTATTTTTAATCTCGCGCAAAGTGTCGATGAAAAAGTGATTGAAAAAATCTTCCGGATGTACATTGACCGTATTTTTATTGTTGAAGGCTTCGGTACGGTAGTAACCGGCACGGTATTAGGCGGCCGGCTCTCGCCGGGGGATAGGGTTTATCTTTTACCATCGGAGAAAGAGCTTCGCATCCGGCGGATAGAGCATCACGGCCGGGAAGTTCAAGAGATCCGCGCCGGCGACAGAGCAGCCATAAACCTTGTGGGCTTAGACCGCAGCGATTTTAGCCGCGGCATGCTTATTTCCGACAGGATACTGGAACCGTCGACGATGATTGACGTGTACTGTTCTGTTTTTGATCAGGTTACCGGCCTTAATGTATGGACATCGGCTTTATTTCACTGCGGGACGAATGAAATACAATGCCGGGTGCATTTACTTGATTGCGACCGGCTAATGCCCAAAGAACAGGCGGTTGCGCAGATCGTACTTTCAAAGCCGGCAGTTATCTTAAACAATGACCGTTTTATATTAAGGAATACCTCCTCTGACGCGACAATCGGCGGGGGAACGGTTATTGACGCGCATCCGCTGCATCACCGGCGCCGGACGCAAAGGATGGTCGAAGAAGTTAAGAAAAGGATTGACAGCAATCTGCCGGAGCTGATTTTCTCGGAAGTACGCAAGCGCTACCGGGTTGTTTCAGATAAAGAAATTGCAGACGTATTAAACCTCCCCGCGGACCAGGTACTGGAGGTAGTTCAGAAAGAGACAGCGGATGATATAGTTGTGTGCATTGATAATAATGAAGCGGTACTGCTGCTGCGAAACGAATATAAGAGAATGAAAGGCCGGGTGCTTAAACGCCTTGAGGTTTTCCATAACAATAATCCCTATGATGAGCGAGGAATGACGTTTGAAGCGTTCATAAGTGTTTTTGGATTTCAGGCAGAGGCGGCCGGAGAAATGTTTATGAAATGTCTGTTAGCGTCATTAGAAAAAAACAACAGCATAAAAAAGGCCGGTAATACCTGGGCGCTTAACAGCCATACGGTTACAATTGAGGCAGGCATGGAGCAGGACATCGCGTGCATAGAAAATTATCTAAAAAACTCAGGGCTTAGAACGCCGCTTATCTCGGAAATAATTCCCTATGCCAAGGCAAAACGCGCTATTCATGAAAAGAAACTTCGTCAGATCCTGCATTATTTAGCAAGCCGGGCTAAAATATATGAGATTGAAGGCAATTTTATTCATGCCTCAGTCGTGGATGCGTGCCGGGCAAAACTGTTAAACAGCCTGAAGGATAAATCCGGAGGCATAACCGTTGCGCAATTCAGGGATATTATTAAAGGAAACCGTAAAATGTGTCTTTTGCTGCTTGGCCAATATGATGCTGAAGAAATTATCGTACGACAGGGGGATGTGCGGGTTTTGACCGAAAAGGGCGCAGGGTACGTGTAGATAATAAGGTTCTTTCTTGGCTGGGCTGCAAGATGTAACCTATTGGAGAGTAAAAATAAAAGACGACGCCACGGATTTTCACAGATTGAACACTGATAAAAAATGAGGTTAAAAAATAGATCTTCCGTGTATGAATATACCCTGTCTCTTGCTGTAGTGTATATTCATTACGAATGAACCTAATAAGGGAATAGGGTGCTGCTATGAAAATCAGCAGAAATATTTTTGCCAAACAATCGGGCGTTATCGCAGCCGGCGCAGTTATCGGGATTCTGGCGGTATTATTACAGAAATTCGGTAATCCGGGAAATATGGGAATTTGTGTGGCGTGTTTTACCCGCGATATTGCCGGGTCATTAGGACTGCACCGCACGGCTGCGGTACAGTATCTGCGTCCGGAAATTTTTGGGATTATATTAGGTGCTTTTATTACCGCACTGATATTTAGCGAGTTTAAGCCGCGGGCAGGAACTTCTTCCATGATAAAGTTTTTTTTAGGCGCGTTTGCCATGATCGGCGCGCTGGTTTTTCTTGGCTGCCCGTGGCGGCTTTCGCTTCGCCTTGCAGCCGGTGACGGCCAGGCGCTGTTTGGGTTAGCGGGGTTGGTTAGCGGTATTTGGGCGGGTACGCGTTTTTTTGCTTTTGGATATAACCCCGGTACCTGGAGCAAAGCAAAGCCTTCTACCGGACTTTTGCTGCCTTTTTTTATCACAGGAATTTTGATTTTAAGCTTTGTATATCCGCCATTAAAAGAACAGGCCAAAAACGGTCTATTTTTCTACAGCATTGCCGGACCGGGAAGTATGCATGCGCCAATATTAGTATCGCTTATTTTCGGAATGATTATCGGTTTTTTTCTTCAGCGCAGCCGGTTTTGCACGATCGGAGGGATACGTGATTTTCTCCTGTTTAAACAAACCCATTTGTTAACCGGAGTAATCAGCCTGATAATATTTGCTTTTATCATGAATATTGTATTTGGATATTTTAAACCCGGGTTTATAAATCAACCCATAGCACATTCAGAGGTAATATGGAACTTTTTAGGGATGATGCTTGCGGGCTTATCTTTTACGCTCGCGGGCGGCTGCCCGGGAAGACAGCTTGTTTTAGCCGGTGAAGGCGACGGTGATGCAGGGGTATTCTTTTTAGGTATGCTTAGCGGGGCAGGATACGCGCATAATTTTATGCTCGCGGCCACACCGCAAGGAGTCAGTCTAAACGGAAAGATTGCAGTGATTACCGGGTTGATAATCGTGCCGTTAATTGCCTGGGGTATGCGGGAAGAGTGAGCGGCTAAGGGAATTTATTTGTTATGAATATCGGAGGTTGGGATGCGTGAAACTGTTGATGCCCGCGGTTTTTTATGTCCGCAGCCGTTAATGATGCTGGTTAAAAAAATGAAAGAAATCCCAAACGGGTCTTTTGACATTTTAATTAATGACGAGACCGCGAAAGAAAACGTATGCCGGACCATCACCGGCCGGGGCGGGAAGATCGGTGGTATCGTTAATGCTGGTGAGTATTATCGGATTTCTGTTTTGAGCGGGGAATAGGAACATGGTTTTTAACACAAAGCATAGTATTATTTATGCGGATAACGCGGCAACAACATGGCCAAAACCGCAGTGCGTCATTGGAGCCATGCGGAATTTCTTTTTTAATGTTGGGGCAAGTCCCGGCCGGTCCGGGCACCGTATGTCGCTTAATTCCGCACAAATACTTTTTGCCGCGCGGGAGGAGATTGCTGATTTTTTCGGGCTTAATAATTCCCAGAACGTTATTTTTACTCTAAACGCGACGTATGCCCTGAATATTGCGATTAAAGGGATACTCAAAAAAGGGGCACATGTGATTGTCTCGTCTTTTGAGCATAATTCAGTTATCCGGCCGCTGACTTATCTTAAAGAGCGGGAAAAAATATCGATTACCCGCATTCCGCAAGATTCCAGACGGCAGTTTGCGCTAAAAGCGTTTGAACAATCTTTCCGGGCAAACACACAGCTTGTTATAATAAATCATGCCTCAAACGTGACCGGCGCAATTATGCCGGTAAAAAAGATTGGACAAATATGCAAAAAGAAGAAGGTCCCGTTATTAGTCGATGCCGCGCAAACCGCCGGGGCAATCCCGATTAACGTAAAAGATGAGGCAATTGATCTGCTCGCGTTTACCGGGCATAAAAGCCTTATGGGTCCGCAGGGGACCGGCGGGCTCTGCATAGCCGGCTGCCAGCCCCAGACACTTTTTCACGGAGGCACGGGAAGCTATTCAGAGCAAGAATCCCATCCGGATTTTATGCCGGATAGATTAGAGGCCGGTACGCCGAATATCATCGGGATTGCCGGATTACGCGCGGGCATACAGTACCTCAAAGATACGGGTATTGATACAATCGTTAAAAAAGAGCGGCTTCTTGCGGAAAAATTAGTTAATGGTCTGCGTGCCTGCAAGAATGTTATGGTTTGTGGAACGGATACTTTGGAAGAGCGGCTGCCGATATTATCTTTTAATATAAAAGGTAAGCGAGCCGATGAAGTGGGTGTCCGGTTAGACAAAGAGTTTAATATCATGACGCGTGTGGGGCTTCATTGCGCGCCTGCGGCGCATAAAGCAATAGGCACGTTTCCTCACGGTACAGTAAGAATAAGCCTGAGTTTTATGAATACTGAGGACAGCGCGGACCGGATCATCTCAGCGGTACGGACAATTGCAGAAAGAGCATGATAATTCTTGTATTTGAGTCAACGTATTTTCTCATGCGTGCCCAGAAAAGTTTAATGCAGCGCAATATCAGGCATGAGGTTATTCCTACACCCCGGGATATCTCTTCAGATTGCGGCATGGCAATCAGAGTAGATGCTGACGTAAAAGAGAGCGCAATAGAGACATTACGTAAGGCAAACGTTAAGGTTATGATGAAATAAAAGAGAGTATACTATGGACGTTGATTTGCTTGCGACAATTGAGAGCGGAGGATGCTCCGCGAAGATATCCGCGCAGGCCCTGCGCGAGGCCCTGCGTGGTCTGCCTAAGATTACTGATGAACGGCTGCTCGTTAACATTGACACACACGATGATGCCGGCGTATATAAACTCACCGAAGATATTGCACTTATTCATACCACTGATTTTTTCCCGCCGGTTTGTTCAGAGCCGTATGAATTCGGACAGATCGCCGCGGCTAATTCCTTAAGTGATGTATATGCTATGGGCGGAAAAGCAATCTCCGCGCTTAACCTGGTAATGTTCCCGTCAAAAAAGATGTCACTTGAAGTTTTAAAGGAAATACTGCGCGGCGGCAGTGATATGCTCCAGCAGGCGGATGCAGTAATCGCCGGCGGGCATACGATTGATGATGACCCTTTAAAATACGGTCTTGCGGTTACCGGCATCGTACATCCTGAAAGAATAATAACAAATACTGCGGCACAGCATGGCGATATACTTGTACTTACAAAACCTCTGGGGGTTGGGATTATTATTAGCGCTAGGAAACTGAACATAGTTAGTGACGAACACTATGATGTTGCATTAAATACCATGAAACAGCTCAATGCAAAAGGCGCGCAAATCATGCAGCAGTTCAATGTAAAAGGAGCAACCGATATTACCGGCTTCGGCCTGCTCGGGCATGCCTTAAAGATGGCTTATGCGAGCAGAGTGACCATGGAAATTCATGCGGATAAACTTCCTTTTTTACCGGGCGCTTACGAACTTGCCGAGCGCGGATGTTTACCGTGCGGGGTGTTTAAAAACCAGCAGTTTACAGAACAGGACACAGAGATTTCAGAAGGTGTTGATTTTAATAAAATCATGATTGCATCTGACGCACAGACTTCCGGCGGCCTGCTCATTTCAATTGCTGCGGCTAAAGCAGAGGATTTAGTATTAGCCTGTCATAAGGCCGGATATCACGAAGCCCGAATAATTGGCAAAGTAACAAACAAAAAACAAAAATTTCTCCTATTCCGGCAACAATAGTACTTTGTCAAATTAATTTTTAGCCTGTCAGAGCACAGGAGCAATCGAGATGACTTTTCCCGTGCAATGCGGTATTTTTTAGCTTATTATTATTTATAGACGTAGTACATACATGTCCAAATCAGCTAAAAGAAGTCAAAGCAAAGTTGAAGTTCAGATTTTGGGAGTTTAGATTTATCACAGACAATAATAGGGGACATACTATATAATTTGTCAAACCAAAATGAAGGCAATAGGAAAGTTGAGAGAAAAATTAAATATTTTAATTTAGAGTCATTGTCTCTGTTGGTTATCGTGTTAATTCAAAACGCGGTACTGAGTTCCGGATTTGGGTAACAGAGGTATTAAAACAGCACCGTGATTGATTTTTTAATTGTTGCATTTGCGATTTTCATGGTGGTGAAAGGAATTAACAATCTGAAAAAGAAGCAGGGTTAACTTTGGGAAAGGAGGACGTCATGAAAATGAATTGGCAAGCTGTAAAGAATGTTTTTGTACTAGTCGGATGACCGGAAAAAGCAAAACATTTTCCGGGTATGAAGATACCCCGTATTTTGTGACGGGGCATCTTCATTTGCGGATTAATACACGGTTTTTTAAGGTCTTTGCTTTAAAGAATTTTTTCGTGAATTCTCTGGCCTGTTTCGAATTAAAAGACTGGCAGGAAAATATATTTATGTAAGCCGTGTTCCAGAGCTCAGAAAAATGGCCGGTTATAGAACTAGTTTCAATAAACTGCAGAAGAGAATACCCCTTGGTGAAATCACTGCTTAATCCGAAATAGGGCAGTAAGGTCTTTCCGTATTTTTTCATTTTAATCAAAGTGCATAATTTGTCTACATAAATTTGCAGTTTTTTGCGCGAACTAATAATTTTAGGATCACAGTCGAACAAGTCCAGCACTAATTCCATGCCGTAATTTTTTCTTTTTTCTGATTTTTTCATTATTTCATCCTCTCCTTTATGTAATTAGGTAAGGCAAATGAAGCCTTATGTATTTCGGGGTTGTAGTAACGGGCATTTAGTTTTAATTGCGCATAACGTGTTGTGATACGGTGGAAATTAAGTTTATCGACTGAGATACTTGGTGAAGCATATACAATCGTGAACATTCCCCCGATATAGGTGGGAATGGATGTAGTATAGGGGTTGACATATTTAAATAGCCTTTTAATTTTTCTAACTGCTAAAATAAGTTCGGATATTTGTGTTGTGCTCGAACCGCTTTGGCGGACAATAATGCCTTTTGCGGTTATGATTTTTTTCAGATTTTTGTAGAAGGTTTTTGAAAAAAGCACTTTTGCCGGGCCTATCGGATCAGGAGAATCGATAATCACCACATCGAATTTTTCCTGAGTTTTTTTAATAAACTCTGCCCCGTCATCAATAATAATAACCGACCGCTGATCACGGAAGGCATTTTTGCAGATTGAAGACAGATATTTTTTGCAGACGGAAATCACGGTGGGATCAAGTTCTACCAGACAGGCTTTTTTTACGGGATGTTTTAAAACTTCACGCAGAATGCCGCCATCTCCTCCGCCGATGATTAATATGTTTTTCGGCGCCGGGTGTGAAAAGAGTGGCAGATGCGACATCATTTCGTGATAAATAAATTCGTCTTTTTCCGTAGTCTGAATTATGCCGTCAAGCACTAAGGCTTTTCCAAAACGGTAAGTATCATAGATGTTAATGCGCTGGAATTTGCTTCGTTCGGTAAAGATCGTATCTTTTATCGCCAGTCCCAGCTGCATATCCTGATATAAGGCTTCTCGGTACCAATTATTATACATAGTCGAATATGCCCCGTTTGACATCCATGATCTGGATCTTTTTCGGTTTAAAACCGTTTTTAAAAACGGATATTGCCTTATAGGGACTTGCGTTACCGCAGACAAATATATCTAATGCGGCATATTTGAATTCCGGCCAGGTGTGAATAGTTATGTGCGACTCTTTTATAACCGCAACTCCGGATATCCCGTTAAAAGGAGAAAAACGATGTAAGTCTATGCTTAGTAGTGTCACATCGCAGGCTTTGACTGCCGCAAGTAAAGTTTTCTTGACTAATTTTACCGAATTAATATTTTTTGCCCCCCACAACTCAATTAAGAGATGGGTGCCGGCGTATGTTATATTATCATTTTTACAATAAAATCCTTTTTTCATTTTATCCGTTATTATCCTTTTATCGTCCCACCTTCTTTTCTTTCGGGATTAGCTATTCTCCCCTGATAAAATAATATATAAAAACAGAATAAATTTCAAGTAAAAAATTACAAATGAACAATTTTTTCACTTTATCTGTTTCTGTGGTAAAACCGCAGACTTTTAATTTTTAAGATAAAAAAGTCAATATAACAATATTTCTATGCTATAATATTTATATCCCCTGATGATAAGAAGTTCTGGAAAAAGTTTATATGTGCACGATCGGCATGCGAGTTTGTTTTATGTTAGCAATAAAAAGTGTTTTTATTGTATTTATAATTTTATTTACGAAGTCTATTATATTTGCGTTACCGGAAGGGGTAATTGTGGACAAGTTAAAAATGCATGTTGAAACACTTTCTTCTGAAATTGGTGAAAGAAATGCTTATGATTTTGAGAGCCTTGAGCGGGCCAGAAAATATATAACGGATAAATTTAAGGAATATGGATATTGCGCAGCTTATGAAGAGTATAATATTGACCACATCCCGGATAAAAAATTTTATAATATTATTGCCGAAAAGAAAGGAGAGGCAAAACATAACGAGGTAATTATTATAGGGGCGCATTATGACTCATGTCCCGGGACAGTTGGGGCAGATGATAATGCCACCGGAGTGTCAATGCTGCTTGAACTGGCAAGGGTACTTAATAAGATTAAATTTAGCCGGACGATAAAATTTATCGCGTTTGTTAATGAAGAACCGCCTTTTTTTAAAACTGAACACATGGGCAGCTTCATTTATGCCCGAGGGGCAAAAAGACGCAAAGAAAAGATTGTTTACATGTTTGCACTGGAAAGCATTGGCTACTATGTAGAAGAAAAAAACTCACAGCACTATCCTCCGGGGCTTTCGTTTTTTTATCCGGATAAGGGAAATTTTATTGCTTTTGTCAGTAATCTTGGCGGGATTTTTTCTCTAAAGAAATGCGCAAATATTTTTCGCCGGCATAGCACTCTGCCGGCAGAAGTTCTTGCGGCACCGGCAATACTCAGCGGAGTGGATTTTTCTGACCACTGGTCATTCTGGCAGCATAATTATCCGGGGATAATGATTACCGATACTGCCTTTTACCGCAACCCGTATTATCATACAATAATGGACACACCGGAAACAGTTAATTATAGAAAATTAGCCGAGCTTTTTGAAGGATTAAAACAGGTGTTGATAGAATTATCGGGGAAAGTAGAAAGTAAAAAATAATTTTGCTGCAACGAACTGTTACTCCCAGCACTATCAGCTTTTTAAGCCGTCGGTGCTGGCTGTGAAATTCGAATCTGATACCGTGTAAAGTTTATCAAGCGGACTTTCGGGGGCGTAGGACATATCCCTTAACACGTGCGTGTAGACCATTGTTGTTTCAACGTTTTTATGTCCTAATAAGGATTGAATTTCTCTGATATTTACCCCATTCATTAAAAGGTGGGTGGCAAAACTGTGTCTTAGCGTATGCACGCTGGCATGTTTAACAATTCCGGCTTTTCTAACTGCCTCTCTCACTGCATTCTGTACAGCCTTTTCGCTTATATGATGGCGTCTTACTTTCCCGCCACGTGGATCAATGGACAACTTGGATGAAGGAAAAACATATTGCCAGCCCCAATCCATCGCGGCAGCAGGATATTTACGCATAAGCCCATCCGGCAAATATACGGCGCCGCATCCTGCCTTAATATCCTTGCGATGTATCGTTTTTACTTCCTCCAAATACTGACATAATTTTCCTTTAATACACTTTGGCAGTATAGTTGTCCGGTCTTTATCCCCTTTGCCGCTGCGAACAAATATCAGTCCAGCACCAAAATCAATATCTTTTACCCGTAAGCGTGCAAGTTCCATCAGCCGAAGACCTGAACCGTACAATAACTGTAAAATCAAGAGGTGTTTTCCCGCCATATGTCTGAATAACTCCTTAACTTCCTCAACCGTTAAAACAACCGGCAGTTTAAGTCCACGTTTGGCTCTGACCGTTTGCCCCAGGTTTTTAAGCTCCGTCCCCAGCACAAGTCTGAAAAAGAAAAGTAAGGCATTGAATGCCTGATTCTGAGTCGAAGATGAAACCCGCTGTTTTATTGCTAAATGGCTCAGGAAATCATGCACATCCCCCGATTCAAACCCACAAACCTTAATATCCTTCTGTTTGACCTTAATAACATAATCGTAAAAACGGTTGAACCAAGCGAGGTATGAACGTTCGGTTCTATAAGAATAATGCTTTATGCGCATTGCTTCGCGCGCTTTGTTAAGCATATGGGTTTGATTCAAATGTTCTTTGCTTGCGACTTGAGGTTTGTTTGGATAAAGACCTGAAGCATCGCCTTTAAGGAAATGCCCAATATATAAACGCAGAGCTTGCTGGGCCTGCTCTAACTGCCAATCAGCAGCCTTTTCATCTGCCTTCAAGATAAGCAAAAAGCGCTCAGTGCGTAAATTCTGATGGAGGCTTTCATTGTTATTTGAAAAAGATAGAAATTTGCTTACCCAAAAGGCATAGTAAGGAACATTCTTTTCCGGGGCAAGCTTGCGGGAAAGCAAAAAATCTTGAAACTCCGGCAAAACATTGGACATCTTTCACCTTCTTTATGTAGAAATTTCCTAAATATATCAATATGCGTATATTATGATATTATATAACAAATACGGATATTCGTCAAGAAGTATCTTGACATTTGTGCTCAAATGATGATAAAATATACAATGTTTAAGGCTGCGCAGATAATAAAAAGAAAAAAATAAGACACTTCGTCTATTTATTGTTAGATGTGAAATATATTGATTTATAAAATGAAAAAAATATCTTTTTAGTTGTTTTTATAGCTTCACTTTGTTGTGGAGTAAACACCGAAAATGCACACACGGAGGAAATTATGAAAACTATGGAAATTAGCTGGCAACGACTTATAAATGAAAGCGGTCAAACGTGTGAACGCTGTGGATTGACAGAAAAGGAACTTCAAACGGCAACTCAGAAACTCAAAGAATGCCTTACTCCTTTAGGGATAACAGTTATTTTAAAACAAAAGGTGCTTGATTCTGAAACATGTGCAAAAGACGTTTCTCAATCTAATCGGATTTGGATTAACGAACACTCCCTTGAAGAATGGTTAAGTGCAAAAGTCGGTAAAAGCCTTTGTGGTTTTTGCTGCGAAGATCTTGGTGATAATGTGGAATGCCGAACTGTAACCATTGATGGGGAAACGTATGAAGCAATACCAGCTAAATTGATCATAAAAGCTGGGCTTCTTGCCGCTTCAGAGTTGATTAATGTTGAGTCATCTGAACCATGTTGTCCTAAGGCGACAGAATGTAAGTGATAAAAGCGCATCTAACTTGGCGATGAACCGAACTTGAAAAGCTGGCGCTTTTCAAGTCGGTTATCTTTATGTTATGAGTAAATAAAAATATGTTTGAAAATAAAAAAATGAAGATTTTAAAGAATGCTCTGCAAGCTTTATTAAGCTGTGATAAACAACTATATGGTAAACTTCGTCGTTGCAAGCCTGATATTTACGGTGACAATAGAGATATTGCTCTCGCTTTAGTGTTAGAAAGTAAGGGCATTTTGGATAGCTTTGATACTAAAATTTATTCATCTCCCCATGAGATGGACCAAGTTTTAGAAAAATTTGAAAAAGACCATGGTATTTTTGCCGAACTCAAAAGTATTATCGAAGATTTAGATGGTTCAGAGAACCTATATTATCAACTACAAAAAGTTGATGAAATAATTCTTTCTCTAATTCCGCAAGAAACCCAAGAAAAATATCCCAAACAACTATATTTTCTTCGCCTAAATATATTAGATGAATTTTTAAAATCTATGCGCCAAGGCAAAATGGTAATTTTCGATCCTCAAAAGACTGACGAAGAAGAAAAAGTTCTTTGTCACTTTTGTCAACTTGTTGCAAACAAATTTTATAAAGATTGTGATAAATATGAACAACAACCAGTGGAATTTAGCATAAAAAAATTAGAAGAATATTTAAAAAATAATAAATAAACTCATAACAACGCACTGCACCTGACTGTTACCCGCCGCCTTTCGGCGTCGGCTACCAGCAGGTGAGTTTGGATGTTATGCCTCACAGGAAGAATAAATGAACGAAAAAATAACAGGAATCGCCTATATAGAAGCACAGATTCTACATCAAGCTAGCGCACAAGGTTTGTTGTCTCCAGCAGTACGTTCTATTGAAGCCGAATACGGATTGCAACACGGTTCTTTAGGAAGTGGAGTATTTCTGGAAACCAGAATTATCTCTCTACTGTACTCTCTTATTGTCGTACCAAAAGAGTTCTGGAAGCTTAGTAAGAACCATCCTGTATATACAAGGATTAAGGAATCTTGGTCACTTGAATCGGTTAACATCATCGTAGACAAGAGTCATTGGGAAGAACCAATTTATAGATTCATGCATCACCTGAGAAACGCTATAGCTCATGCGAATTTTGAATTTAAGAGCGGAGATTTTGAGTTCTGGGACCAATACAGGGACAAACCAGAAACATACAGAGCTAGGTTGTCCACGCAAGTCATACAGGGTTTTTTAGAAGTGGTAGGGTCACTGTTAGCAAATCTAAAGAATGAAATAAAGGCATAACAACTTCATCCAGCGGATTTTGCTCCGCCGCTTTGCGGCTCCACAAAACCGCTGATGTCGGCGTTAGAAGAAATAAGAAAAAATGATCTGGAAAGTTTTGGATGTATTATTCGTCATCGCGGCACTTGTTGCATATATAACTACTATTTATTTTTTGTTCTCTATTTACGAGAATCCCGGGCGACTACAGCATGATAATTCGCGAAAAGGATACTGGGGATTTATTTGTACATTATTTGTCCTTATTTTCTTCTTTGCCGGAGGTATCCACACATTACTCTTTTTTGTACCAGATAAATGGGGATGGGTAAATGATGAAGGAGAATGGATATCAGTAAAATGGATTATTTCGTTAATAGTAGGGGGAATACTATATATCTTTGCCTTAACCCGTGTACCCAAGCTGTTTCTGCGGAGTAAGTTAATCGACGAAATTGAGTATGGATCCAACATAACTGAACTCGAAAAGTATGAAAAAAACCATACATTAGGAGAGTACGCTGAAACACATTGGACGATCGAACAAATTGAGAAGAAACGAAAAGAATATGCTAGTCTTGCATCATATTTGGAAGCGCGGAAAAAAGAAATAGAAAATTTTAAATAGAATTAAAAAATCCAACAAGGCAATCCAGCTGACCTTATTCCGCGCCTCCGGCGCTCCATAAGGCAGCTGATTTTAATGTTAAATTTGAGAAAAAATAGTACTTTAATCTAAAAGAGGGTTGTAAATGTTATTTAATCTGTTTAGTTGGGTTTTCTGTATAGGGTTGGCTATTCTTTACATGTTTATTTCTATAATGGCGAACAAATGGAGTATCCTACTATTCGTTGATATGAAGGAAGAAACACCATTATTATTTCAAAAAAAACCTTATGTTTACCTTGTTGCGAGAACTATTTTTTTCTTAGTTGCATTGAGTATTGGAATTTGTTTAAATTCTGCACCTTGGTATTCGATCTTATTTGCATTAATAATTATTCATATAGTTTCACGTGTTTATGGACGCAGTAGAGGATTTGATCACTATCGCTTTATATTTAGAGAAATGGCTGAATACGAGACAGATGCCCAAAAACGCAGTTTTTTTGAGGGACTTTCAAAAAAAACAAATCAGCAAATACTGGAAATGTTTTGTCGGCATCGGTAGAACTAAAAAAAGGAGACAGACACATTTTTATTAAAAATAGCTCTTAATTTATAAAACTCTGCGGTACACTGCGTTCCCTGCGGTTAAAAAAATATAAAAAAGCATTTAACAATCTAATCCAGCGGACCGTAAAACTGGCGTTTTCCGGCCGCTGATTTAAGCGTTAGGCATAAATAAAGTGAAAAAATCACATAAAAAGATATTCCAAGGAGCTTTAAAAAATCTTATCAAGGGGGAAAAAATAGTTAGGAAGAATATAAAAAAAGAATCGAGAGAAAAACAATTATTCTGGCTTTGCCTTAGAATATTCATTAGTCATTCCAAGGCTATAATTTTGTTATGCGAGAAGAAACATAATCTCGAAGCTTTGATGGTTTTACGGCCACTTATTGAACTCACCGTGAATACGCGTTGGTCTCTGCAAAAGGAAGAGAATTTACAAAAATTCATGGAACACACTGAATACGAGTTCAAGGATGATCTCCCTAAAATGGGAGAGCCTTGGACGATCAACTTATGGGAGAAAATGAAAGCCATAGGATTTTCTAAACAGTATTATGATACTGTAGTGAAGAAGTTGCATGAAGTATTGCACTGTAATCCTACACTGATAGCTCGAACACATCACAAAAATATGACAGCCATGGATAGCGAAGCCATTTTCTCAGTCGCAGCACAGTTTTCTGGTCATTTACTAAAAGTTGCAAATACTCTTTATCCGAATGGTCCATTTATAAAACATAATGACATTTTACAGGAGATAAGATATAAAAAATAATAAAAAACTTCTAACAAAGCACTACAGCGAATTCGTACCGCTGGTGCGCTACGAATCGCTGAGTTTTACGTTATGTATAAATAAATTAAGGAATAAATTATGGATTGTAATGATTTTATAGTACCTATAATTACTGGTATTTTTGCATTGTCGGGTGCTTTTGTTGGCTGCTATTTAGAAAGAAAAACCAGACATCAAATTCGGCTTTTAGAAAAAAGAAGTGAAGTGTTTTCTGAATTTTTAAAAATATTAAATAAATGTATTGAAGATGCATCTATTTATTTTAGAAAAGGGCCAGAAAAAGGTTCTGAAAGAGAGCAAAAACTTATTGATATTTATTCCCCAGCACTTGACTATATTAATGTAGTAAGACTATTCTTAAATGAATACCTCAGAAATACTTTTGAAGAATTAGTCAGAGGGATATATGCAATACATTCCTCAAAGGATATTGGGGATAAGAGATTGTTGACTATGATTCAAAAAAAGAAAGATCTTCAAAAACTTTTAGAGAAGCAAATGAGAAATCCAAAATGGTAATTAAATTGAAAACATAACAAATCAATGCAGCGAATTTTTACCAGCCCCGCTAAAAAGCATCGGGTCTGGTAAAAATCGCTGATTTCTGATGTTATAGGAAAAGGAGATAAAATGGCAATTATTGACAATTTATTAAATATTACGCCTTTTAATTGGATTGAGATTCTTAGCGCTTTGATTGCCGGCGGAATAATTGGTATAGAAAGACAGCTTTCAGGAAAACCTATTGGAATCAGAACAAGCATTCTTATTTGTATAAGCACGTATATATTCGCAACGTTCTGCAGTCTAAACCCTCAAGGAATTCCTAACCCAGCATATATAATTGGACAAATAATTACAGGAATAGGATTTCTCGGAGCTGGCGTAATTCTTACACGAGATGGTATTGTTCTGGGAGTGACTTCAGCAGCTTGCATTTGGATACTAGCGGCAATAGGCATAACTATTGGATTAAATTATCCGTATACAGGAGTTAAATTAGCATTATTGGCTGTTATTTTATTAACCGGTATCGATAAACTAGAGAAACATATCCCCTTTTTGCACAAAGGGCCTTATAAAAAACAAAATACAGATAAAAAAAACCTACAACAACGCACTGCACCTGACTGCTTTTCCGCTGCGCTCCAAAGCGGCAGGTGAGCTCTAACGTTAGAAGTAAATAATAAAAATGGAGGTATCATGAAAAGATTAAAAACGAGTATAATTTTATTTGCCGTATTATTGCTAATTCCCTTATCAAGCAAGCTTTTCTCACAATCAACAGGCATAAATCAATATTTCGAAAAGGATGCAGGATATGATATCTATTATGATGCTAACGATTCAGATCTCAATGTTTTGAAAAGGGTAAGAATCATTAACTTAATTGAGATTGGGGAGGCTAAATTTTTAGAAATTACAGGAACTGGTTTTAGTGGTAAAGAGAAAAAGGGATATATTCGTTTTAATAGCATCAAGGCTATATTGCCAAATGGCTATTTTAATCCTGAGCAATCTTTCCCGGAAAATAATTCAAAAAGGACTTCTAACGAATAAAGCGTTTAATTCGATTGAGGGAACGGAGTGAGCGAACATCGATTTAAACGCTGGTTGAACAAGCCTGCTTCGCTGCCGATGATGAGTAATTGCGTATTAAATATTCAAGCAGATGGGGACGCTGATGAAAGTATGAAAGTTTGATAAGAGAAGCAAGTTTTTAAAAAATCCATTCTCCCGCAAAGACGCAAAGAAATACTTAATGGGCAGAAAGGGACATTGATGAGAGAATGAAAGTTTTGATGCAAAGAAGGGTATTGTTTTTTTATTAGAAAAAAACACCTTTTTTTACCACGAAATACCCGAAAAGCAAAGGGGACAAACTATATAGTTTGTCCCCTTCTTCTATTTTTTGCTTCGCAAAAAATAAAGGCAATCATGTGTAATTCCCCCCATTAGTCAAAGAATTTTTAAGTTAGCGATAAGCTCTTTGTTAACAAATTTAGTTTCATTTCTTTGCGCCCTTGGCGGCTTGGCGGGATAATTATTGTGTAATAAATTCCATTTTTTTAGCTAACTGATAAAAATAACAGATAAAGACAATAACACCTACAATTACACTTATGATAATGCTGGCAGGCTGGAGCAGGAAAATAAAAAATCCCCAACAGGCAGTGATATTTACACCCGCAGCTATAGTTATGACCCAGCCGGCAACAGAATTATTGAAACCCGGGACGGGCAGAATATTACCTACAGCTATAATGCCGGCAATCAATTAATATTAAGAGCTTTATTGATGAATACAATTACGTATAATGCTAATGGGAATTTGCTGCAGGAGTCAGGCACAGTTACAGGGGTAAAAACATACATTTATGACTATGAAAACCGGCTGACAAATGTAAGCCTGCCTGGCGGTATGTATGAAAGTTACACCTATTCTGGTAACGGCAGAAGAATTTCTGTAAACACTAATGGCAATGTGGTAAAATATATCTATGATGGTGCATTGCCAATAATTGAGCGGGATGCAGCGGGCACGACCTTAACCGCATATACCAAAATACCCGGAGCACCCGGCGGTATTGGGGGATTGATTTCGGCACACGACTCAATACACAATACTATTATCATTGCAGCCATCTTGGCAATGTTAATCAAATAAGTGACAACAGTGGAGCAGTGGTACAGACGTATGATTATGATGCATTTGGGAATGTAGTTTTAGAAAGTGGTTCTTTGACTAATGAATATAAATATAAGAGCAAGGAAACCTCCCCGAATACCGGCCTTGTATATTTTGGTGCAAGGTATTATAATTCGCTCACGGGTAGATTTATCAATCCTGACACACTTGGTATGGTAGATGGGCCGAATATGTATTTGTATTGTGAGAATGATTCGGTGAATTACATTGATCCATGGGGATTGTTTATAGGGATTGGTATCGGGATAGATATTTTGCCAAATACTGATTATTTAAAAGATATAGGGGATACTAATAAAATAGAAAAATGCAGTGTAAATGATGGCAAGTCCAAAGCAGAACATAAAAAAGGTAAGAGGGGAAGCTCAAAAGGAAAGCATCAAAAAGGACAAGCTAGAAAAAAGAAGGATAATCGTGGTGGAGAAAAAGGAGATAAATATGCGCAATGTAACTTAGGATGGTGCTATAAAAATGGATTTGGTATAAGAAAAGATTACTCAAAAGCCTTGTACTGGACTAGAAAGTCCGCTGTTGACGGCAATGAAAAAGGACAATACAATTTAGGTTTAGATTATTATTATGGTGATGGTGTGAAATCCGATAAAAAAAAGGCTGTTTTTTGGTTTAAAAAGGCAGCTTTACAAAAACATAAGCTTGCACAGTATTATTTGGGTTTGGCATATGAAAATGGTGATGGAGTAAAAAGAGATATGTGTAAAGCTATTAAATAGTATAAAAGGTCTGCTGACCAGGGAGACGAAGATGCACAGAATATATTAGGTTTTTATTACCATGAAGGTAAATGGGTGAAGAAAAATTATGAAAAAGCAGTAGAATGGTATCGCCTTGCTTCAAAGCAGGGCAATGAAGTTGCGCAATATAATTTAGGATTATGTTATTTATATGGGGATGGGGTTAAAAAGAGTAAGAAATTAGCAATAAAGTGGTTAAGTTTAGCTACAACAAATGGTCATAAAAAGGCATTTAATATTTTAAAAACAATAAAATAGGTAATCGTTCAGCTTTGAAAAGTAGTGATGGGTTATATTTATTTTTAAATAATTTTTTAGTATAACAACGCAATTAAGAGATCATAAAAAACGTTATCGTAATTGATCGAGAAATAATATGAATATCTTGTATCTTAGTGCTACCGGGAAGATTATTGGCGGGGGAGAAGTAAGTCTCTTTAATTTACTTAAAAATTTGGATCGAAATAGATTTAATCCCTATCTAATTGCTCCGGAAGAAGGCGATTTTACAGAGAAAGTCAGTGCATTAAACATTCCGGTTATTTTTCTTTCTGTGAAAAAGGTAAAAAATCCATTTAATATTTTGCACTCAATAGAAAACATTAAACATCTCTCACACATTATTAAAAAACATAAAATAAACCTTGTGCATGCAAATGTTAGTGCGGGGATTTCTCTTTTGTGTGCAATTGCTGCGCGGATTAGAAAGATCCCGTTTGTCTGGCATGTCCGGGTGATTTATTCGGGGCATCTCTTGGATTTGATACTTAGTTTATTAGCAATAAAGATTATTCTAATATCGGAGGCAGTAAAGAAAAGGTTCCGGTGGTTTAAAAAACAGGATAAATTTATGGTTGTTTATAATGGGGTGGATTTACAAAAATTTAATCCGACAGTTGATAAAATGCACTTTCGCCAGAAGATTGGCTGTGCGGAGGATGAGTTTTTGGTTGGTAGTGTTGGCCGTTACCACCCCTTCAAAAGCTATGAGTATTTTGTAAGAGCAGCAAGCATGGTTTTGAAAGAGTGGCCAAAGGCAAAATTTTTAATCGTTGGTCTTAACTGTAGTCAGGATAATAAATATTTACAGTACTTACGGAATTTGGCAGGACAATTAGAGATAGAAGATAGAGTCATATTTATGGAGGAGCAACATAATATCCCAGATGTGTTTGCGGCATTGGATGTATTTGTCCTAACCAGTTTAGAAGAACCGTTTGGCCGGGTGTTAATTGAAGCCATGGCCTCAGGGAAACCCGTGGTTGCGTTTAAAGGTGGTGCCGTATCAGAGATTATTGAAAATGAAAAAACCGGATTTGTTGTGAGCGCGAAAGATACGGCGGCAATGGCGGAAAAGATAATTTATCTTTTGCAAAATAAAGATATAGCGAAAACGTTTGGTCACCGAGGGAGAATACGCGCGGAGGAATTATTCAGCATTAAAACACATACAGTAAAAATCGAAGAGATATATCAGGGGATAAGGTAGTATCAGAAAAACAACCACAGATTGTGCAAATAGTTTGTTGATAAAAATAACTGAAAGATCCGCCAGCGCTTTGTGGCGGAATTGGCGTTTGCCAAACAGACTGACGGACAGGGATTAAATTCCCGGACATGTCTTTTGGCGGGTCATTTAAAAAGATTAAACGATGAAAATTATATGTAATTTATGCGGGCAGGATAAATATAAGGTTTTAGAAATTATTGCCGCATATGAGGTCGTAAGGTGTGAAGACTGCGGCTTAATCTATATTAATCCCTTTCCGGAAACTAAAAAACTTTTTAGTCATTATAATCAGGAGTATTATCAACCGTGGTTAGAGCAACAAAGTCTACGGCAGAAGATGTGGCAGCAAAGAGTAAAAAAGATTCAAGCCTTGAAATCCACGGGAAAATTATTAGATGTTGGATGTGGTACAGGTATATTCTTAAACACCGCAAAAAGCCAAGGCTGGGATGTGTACGGGACCGAGGTCTCGGAATATGCCGCACAGCGGATAAAAAATACTTTTGGCATAGAAGTGTTTGTCGGTAAGCTTGAAGATGCCCGTTTCCCGGAGAATTTTTTTGATGTCATTACCTTTTGGCATGTGTTGGAGCATACCACGGATCCTTTGGGGAACTTAATTGCGGCGCGAAAACTGCTTAGCCCAGGGGGAATGCTGGTTGTTGTGGTCCCGAACATTAACAATTATATCTATAAAATTGCCTATAGGATGATTAAGTTTAAAAGACCAGCGCTTTTTTCCTTGGCAAATCGTGAAATCCATCTCTACTTTTTTTCTGTGGATACGCTCAAAAAAATGATGGAAAAAGCAGGACTTGTTCCGGTAAAGTTTGATTTAGACAAAGAAAGGATTTTTGTTGGTGAGCGGATTATTGATAATTTTGCCTGGGCGCTCTTTAAACTGACCGGACTTAATTTGGGACTGGCATTTGAGGTATATGCTAAGAAAAGATAGTTATGCGTATTGAGGATAAAACAGAAAGTAAAGTGGTTGAAGTTGAAAAAACGCAATACATAATACAAAATTGCATGAGCGTGCGCAATAAAAATATTTACTATAAAACCATTCGACCAGCAGCAAAAAATATTTATTATTCTTTTTGTGCGGGTTTATTAAGGATTGTTGCTTTTTTGTTATTTTGGATACGGCCTAAGGCAATAACTGCGGAGCAGATAGATAAAATTTTATTAATTAAATTGGAGCGTATCGGGGATTTGGTGCTTTCAACCCCCGCCATCCGTGCGATAAAAGAAAAATTTCCGCATGCCGATATTGCATTGATTGTTAATTCATATACTCAGGCAGTAATAGAAAACAATCCTTATGTTGATGAAATTATCGTATATGGCCGTGCAGAGGGACATAAAAGTTTAATTAAAAGAATAGATTTTATTAAGCAGCTGCGGAGTAAAAAATTTGATCTGGGGATTGATTTGACAACCAGAGATTTTTTCTTTTTGCCGGCCTGGCTGCTGTGTTTTAGCCGGGCAAAGATTACGTTAGGCCTGGATAATTTTGGCCGGGGTTTTTTGT
Organism: Candidatus Omnitrophota bacterium; assembly: GCA_043821285.1. GTDB lineage: Bacteria > Omnitrophota > Gorgyraeia > B26-G9 > JBDRCZ01 > JBDRCZ01. The sequence continues at coordinate 43,499 of JBDRCZ010000073.1, forward strand.
TTAATCTCAAAGTAAGGCCGGATAAGCGGCCTAAGCCGTTAACAAAAGAAGTATTGCATATTTTAGACCCTTTGGAGATAAGTGGTTTGGATAATAAACCCCGTGTTTTTCTCTCGGAAAATAATAAAAATTATATTAATGAACTCTTAGATGAACAGGGTATAGGAGAAAATGATATATTAGTATGTATCCATCCCGGGGGGGTGTTTGAGACAAAATATTGGACAAAAGATGGTTATGCGAAAGTAGCGGAGTATTTATTCAAACAGTATCAGGCAAAAGTATTTTTTATCGGCAGTAAACAGGAAGCAGTACGGGCGGATGAGATCATCGCTCGGATAGAAAAAAAACCGGTTAATTTGACTGGGAAGATTTCTTTGGGGCAGGTGAGCGCGTTAATTGCCAAATGCCGGCTTTTTATTGGGAATAATTCCGGACCTCTACACATTGCCGCAGCGCTTGGTATCCCCACGATTTCTTTTTTAGGACCTTCGGTCCCGGAGAGATGGTCGCCAAATGAGGAAAAAGATATTGTGTTTAAAATAGATCTGGACTGCCGGCCTTGTGAATTAGGATATTGCTATCGAAAAGATTTGGCATGTATGAACAGTATTTTACCGGAGGAGGTTATTGCTGCTGTTGACAGGCAATTACGTTTGTTACAGTAGGACGCGGAGTGAATCACTGGGTAGTAAAATACTGAATGACAAATTCCAAATGATAAATGAATCATTTAACAGAAAAATAAAAGAAAGTTCAATGAGAGTAATAAAAAGTTTAAAAACATAACCAGAACCATGTGAGGTTAATATGGAGAAAAGTTTAAAATTAAACTTGGGCTCAGGAGATAGGGCTTTGGCAGGGTATGTTAATGTTGATATTAATCCTTCTGCCCCGGGGGTGAATAGGCTCTATGATTTGAATAATTATCCATGGCCGTTTGAAGATAATAGTGTAGATGAAGTGTTTATGGACCAGTGCCTGGAGCATCTCATCGACCATAACCGCGCAATGAAAGAAATTTACCGCATTTTAAAAAAAGGAGGTATAGCAACAATACTTGTGCCGCACTTTACCTGGCAGTTTGCATATACTGACCCGACACATAAACATTTTTTTGCCTATAATACGTTCTTTTATTATGCTGGCCGCGGCGGAGGTTTTGGGTTTGAATTTTCATCATGTAAGGTGCGCCTGATCTTTGGCAAACGTCTGTCCGTCTGGAACTACATTCTTGAACCAATATTTAATTTATTTCCTAATGTGTATGAACAAAGTCCATTAAGAATATTTCCCGCGTTGAAAATAGAGACAGTGCTAAGAAAGTGATTATACGATATGGACAATAGTAACGTTAAAAAAATTTTAGTAGTAGAACTAGCAGGAATCGGGGATTTGGTTATGGCAACCCCGGCGCTTAAGGCGTTAAGGGAAAAATTCCCGGATGCCTATGTCGGAATCTTAGTTATTGGCCGCGCCGTAGAACTTGCTGAAGGTTTGCCTTATGTAAATGAGGTGTTTGTGTTTGATATTGAATATACCGGGATAGATAATTTGTTTCGTAATAAAGCGGTTTTTAAAACATATAAGACGATCCGAGAATTGCATTGTAAAAGATTTGATCTGCTGATTAATTTAGAACATATAAGTACCTGGCCGGGGGCTTTGAAAATGGCGGCGCTTTTTTCAATGATTGGGGCAAGATATAAACTTGGCCGGGATACCGACGGCCGCGGGTTCTTTTTTAATTTAAAAGTACCAGAAAGTGTCAGAGACCACAAACATGAAGTTGAAGCAAATCTTGAGGTTGTGCGGTTACTGGGAGCAGATGTCAGTGAGGTAAAACTTGAGGCTCCGGTTTTTGATGAAGATAGAAAATATGTGGATGATTTTTTCAGCGCGTATGATTTGGGCAAAAAATATTTGCTTATTGGTTTAAATCCCGGCTCTTTTCGTTTTTATGACCGCTGGCCTTGTGATCGATGGGTCAGGTTGTGTGAGTGCTTGATTGAAAAATATAAGTGTATAATAGTTGTTACTGGTGGAGAGAGTGAGAAGGGGCTGGTAGGGGACATAACAACACGACTTAAAGATAAACCAGTAGTACCAGCAATAAATTTTACCCTGAAACAGTTAGCCGCACTAATAGAACGATTGGATTTGTTTATTACCGGTGATAGCGGTCCAATGCATATTGCCGCCGCCGCCGGGACCCGGTTAATTGCCCTTTTTGGCCCGGGGGATGTGCATAAATTTTCTCCTTATACTAGCCGGGATAAATATATAATTATTAGAAAAGAAATAAATTGCCCGCGTCCCTGTTATAAATTTAAATGTCAGAATAATCAGTGTATGGGGCTAATTACGGTTCAAGACGTTTCGCAGGCAGCAGAGGAGTTGTTAAAATAATGCCGAAGTATGTAAATTGTAATCTTTGCCAGAGCAAGGAGACTAAAGTTTTAATTAAAGAAGATTTGTTTGATATTGTAGAGTGTAGAATCTGCGGACTAATTTATCAAAACCCCAGGTCAACTCAAGATGAAATACTGGACCAGTTTGTTTCGGATCGTGTTGTTGCGGAACATAAAAAACAAGTCTGGTATGATGCCAAAATTAATTTATTTAGAAAAAATCTTAAAAAGATTGAAAGCTATGTACAAAAAGGCAGACTCTTAGATGTTGGCTGCGGCTATGGCACGTTTTTAACCGAGGCAAAAAATCATGGCTGGCAGGTACAGGGGGTTGAGATTGCTAAAGCGGCACATGACTATTGCAAAGAAAAACTGGGACTGGAGGTATTTAGCGGGACGTTAAAAGAGGCGCATTTCTCTGATCAGTACTTTGATGTGGTTACCTTGTGGGAAGTGCTTGATCTTGTGCCGGATCCCCTGAGGGAATTCAAAGAAGTAAAAAGAATATTAAAGCCGGACGGCATAATTGCCTTAAGATTATATAATGCTGCATTTCATGTTTTTGTTCAGCGTTTATTGAAACGTGTGCCATATATTGTGAGAAGCTTAAAAATCAGCCCAACAATTTTTCACCGGTATAGTTTTTCCGCAAAAACTATAACAAAATTTCTGGAAGAGGCTGGGTTTGGGAATATACGGATAATGCCCTCTGAACTTACCAGTGCAGACCCTTATGCTACTGGCGGGGTGTTCGGTGTGTTTGGGGTGAGGATAATAAAAATGTTAACTTATGGTTTATCTAAACTCGTTTTTTACTTAAGTGTCGGGAGAGTGGTTGTGGGTCCGTCGTTTTTGGTTTTTGCCAAAATACAAAAGACACAAAAACAAATTTTACCACAGAGGACACAGAGCTCACAGAGAAAAAAAGGATATGGGAAGTAAAATAGAAGTCGGGACAATTGGGGAAACATTATTCGATCGCTATCTACATCAATATGACTATGATAAGCATTATTGTATTTGGGCACGAAGCACTACGGATGGCACAGAATAAAAGAAAAAGGTGACGATCCTCTTCAATGCAGATGGTCGGAAAATGCAGCGCATTTTCCGGGTATGAAGATACCCCGCAACTTGCTGCGGGGGAGATTCATTAATATGCCAAAAATTAAAGTACTCCATATTATTACCAGACTTGATAAAGGCGGTTCCGCAGAGAATACCTTGTTTACCGTGGCTAAATTGGATAAGGAGCGGTTTGATACAGTGTTAGTCAGCGGCATAACCCACGACCCGGATAATCAGGTTACGGATTTTATTAGAAAAGAAAATATAAATTACGTGTTAATCCCGGAATTGGTTAGGGAAATAGCTCTGCTTAAAGATATAAAGGCGTTTTTTAAAATATTAAATTTTATCCGCAAAGAAAGATTTGATATTGTTCATACCCATAGTTCTAAGGCTGGTATGCTCGGCCGCTGGGCGGCAAAATTAGCTGGGGTTAAAATAATTATTCATACCCCGCACGGGCATATATTTTATGGTTATTTTAATTACTTTTTAACACAGGTGTTTATTTTTTTAGAAAAAATAACTGCTAAAATTACCGATAGAATTATTACCTTGACCAAAAGAGGAAAAGAAGAGCATATCAAATATGGCATTGCTTGTGCGGATAAGCTCGTACCAGTGTATAGTGGTATTGAAATTGAAAAGTTCCGCAATTATCAGATAGATAAAATAAAACAAAAAAAGATATTGAAAGCGGATAAAAAGACCGCGATTATTGGTACGGTCAGCCGGCTGGAATCAGTTAAAGGCGGTGTGTATTTTATCAGTGCCCTGCCAGAAATTATAAAAACCTTCCCAAAGTTAAAGGTATTTATTATTGGCGGCGGGACAGAAAAGGAAAATCTTGAAAGATTGACACGGAAATTAGGTGTCGCAAAAAATGTGGTTTTTATGGGGGAGTGCCAGGATATAAGCTGGTCGGTTTCTACCTTTGATGTGTTTGTCCTCTCATCCTTGAACGAAGGCATGGGCAGATGCCTGCTCGAGGCCCAGGCCTTAGGCGTGCCTGTGGTTGCCACCAGGGTTGGCGGCATTCCCGAGGTAGTTAAAGACGGGGTAACCGGATTTTTGGTCCCCCCGCAGAATTCAGAGGCAATTGCTGAGGCAGTGATAAAATTGCTTAAAGATGATTTTCTAAGAGAACAAATGTCAAGACAGGCCAGAGAAAATATTGATTATAGATTTAGCGTCGAGGCAATGGTTGCGCGTATTGCCGGGGTTTATGAGGAAATGATCAGACGCAACATATTAGGGTAAATCTGTAATGACAAAATCCAAAATCCAAATTTCAAATGAATCATTTAACAAAAAAATGATAAATGAAAAGAATATTTTGCAAAAGAATCGGTTTTTTAAGATTAAAATATTTGGAGATTCATTTGGATTTTGCCTGCCCGCCGATGCTTTGTGGAGGGTCATTTGAGATTTGTCATGTATATAATTGCTATATTGTGCTGCATTTGCCAGATATCTGCTGCTGAAGAGCTGCAGCAGGTGTCGGCAATACTTCATGTCAGCTCTACAGTTAGTGATGGGAAATTGTCCATAGCGGAAATTGTTCAGCTTGCTAAGCAGAATAATGTGAAAGTGGTTGTTTTAAACGACCATGACTTTATACGCTGGGAGTACGGGCTCTGGCCTTTACGTAATGTCATAAAAAGAACTATTGCCAGAAACGACGTATTTAGCTACGGGATAAACAAATACCTTAAAGAAATAGCAGATGTGCAGAAGAAAAATCCGGATATGGTCATAATCCCCGGGATTGAATCCGCACCCTTCTATTACTGGACCGGAACACCCTTTAAAAATAACCTGACATTAAATGACTGGCATAGGCATATGTTAGTTGTTGGATTAGATAACGTGCAGGATTATAAATATTTGCCTTTGGTTTCAAATAAAAATAGTATTAACCGCCAATTTTGTGTTCTTTTGCTCTGGCCGATGCTGGGGTTACTTTTGGGAATTTTATGTTTGCGTAAAAAAGAGTTTGTGTATAAAGATGTTCAGGGGAGAACTTTTGCCCCGTGTTTAGGCAAGTGGCGGGTTCCTGGAATAGTTATCATAGGTTTTAGTGTGTTGGGGTTGATTAATAATTTCCCTTTTGTAAAATTTCAATACGACCAGTATCATGGAAAACAAGGCACTGGTCCTTATCAGGTGCTGATTGATCATGTGAATGATAAAGGCGGGCTTTGCTTTTGGGCGCACCCGGAAGCCGGTTATGCAAAAAAGATCGATAATATTGAAGTACAAACTAACCCTTATCCGGAATGTTTACTGGAAACAGAAAATTATTCAGGGGTGGCCTTGTTTTGTGAAGGATATAAAAAGATCGGTCCTCCGGGGGGGATATGGGATAAAGTACTCTTAGAGTATTGCCAGGGTAAAAGAAATTCACCGATCTGGGCTATTAGTGAGCTGGATTTTGACACGCATGGCGAGTTTTCTGATTATATCGAAGATTTGCGCACTATTCTTCTAATTCAGGCATTAAATAAATTAGCAGTACTTAAGGCAATGAAAAATGGTAAAATGTATGCACTGCGGGGTAGAGGAGAGTTTGAGCTCACTCTGGATGCATTTGTTGTAGGCGATAGTCTTTCAAATGCTCAAGGCATATCAGGAGATGAGATATGTATTAAAGGCAGACCGATAATAAAAATAAGCGGCGGGTTTGACCATGCTCCTGCCACGGAGGTGCCAATTAAAATCGCATTAATCCGCGGTGGAACAGTTTTGCAGGAATTTAACGCGAACAGTCCGTTTAGCATAGATTATATGGACGATTATTATAAAAGAGGCGAGAAAAATTATTACCGCTTAGTCATTAATTATCAAAACCGGAGGATTGTCACAAATCCGGTGTTTGTGAAGTTTGAGTTTTGAGATTAGTGTTTTTATGATATAATAAAAAATGATATTATCCGTACATCAACCACAATATTTGCCTTGGCTGGGTTATTTTGATAAAATATTAAACAGTGACGGTTTTGTGTTTTTGGATACGGTCCAGTATAAACACCGGGAATATCAAAACCGAAATAAGATCCGTACAAAAGACGGGTGGATATGGCTAACTGTGCCGGTGATCACAAAAGGCTGCGGCCGGCAGAAGATTTCCGAGGTTTGTATCGATAATTGTATTAACTGGCAGAAGAAACATTGGCAGAGTTTAAAGTCCTGCTATGGACATACCCCGTTTTTTAAACAGTATTGCGGGTTCTTTGAAAATATTTACTCTGTAAAATGGGAGAAACTTATTACGCTAAATGTTCATATTACTAAATTCATCATCCAAGAGTTTGGGATTAAAACCCAGGTACACTTTGAATCAGAACTAGGCATCGCGGCTGCAAAGACTGAGCGAATTATTGAAATATGCCGAAAGTTAAAAGCAGATACTTATCTCTCCGGAATTGGCGGTAAAGATTATCTGGAGGAGGAAAAATTAGAACAAGCCGGGATTGAACTTAGATACCAGGATTTTGTCCACCCGGTATATCCGCAGCAGCACATGAAAGACCCTGGTGATTTTTTGCCGTATATGTCTGTGGTGGATTTGTTGTTTAATGAAGGGAATGGCAGCATTTTGAAAAATGCTGAATGACAAATTCCAAATGTCAAATATCAAATGAATCTCTTAACAAAAAATGCCCCGCCAAAAAACACGGCGAGCAGGCAAATGTAAAAGTTTTCCAAAAAGCTGATTGTTTTTAGAAGATTAAAATATTTAAAGATTCATTTGGATTTTGGAATTTAACATTTGGAATTCTTTTCCGATTCTAGCCCCGAGCTTTATCGCGGAGGAAAAGTATGTACGAAGAATATTGGCAGTTGAAAGAGAAACCGTTTGAAAATACGCCGAACCCGCGCTTTCTCTATAATTCTAAAGAGCATGAGGAAGGGCTCTCCCGGTTGATTTATGCGGTTAGCGAGGGAAAAGGCGCGGCAATGTTAACCGGGTTATTTGGCTGCGGAAAAACTCTTTTGGGACGCACGTTGCTTAGCGAGTTAGATAAAGATATATATAAAACGGCATTTATTGCTAACCCCTATTTAAGTTATGAAGAGATGCTGCTGCATATCGTTTATAAATTAGGCGGGAAAGACCTGCCGGTTAAAAAATCTGACATCATGGTCAATACAATTATTGAAAGATTGGAGGAAATTCTGGAAAATAATATGCGTGACGGTAAAAAAACAGTAGTGATTATAGATGAAGCGCATGTAATCCGTGACCGGCAGGTATGGGAAGAATTAAGACTTATTCTTAATTTTCAATTGGAAGATCGATATCTGCTGACGCTTTTGCTGTTGGGCCAGCCGGAGTTAAAAGAAATTATTGATGCAAACAAACAGTTTGTACAGAGGATTGCGGTTAAATGCCATCTGCAAAGCTTAAATGAGCAAGAAACTAAAGAGTATATCCTGCACCGCCTGAATGTTGCCGGCAGAAGCCATCCTTTGTTTACTGACGCCGCGCATAGAATGATATATAAAAGGTCAGGAGGGATTCCGCGGAGAATAAATCATATCTGTGATTTAGCCCTGTTTTCCGGGTTTGGTAAGGAGTTTTCTCTGATTAATGAAGAAGTTATAAATGATGTTTCTGCGGATCTTGAAGGATGACTAAAGAATGCCAAATGACAAATGTCAAAATCTAAAGGAATCAGCTAATAATTAAACTTGATTATTCCCTATAGCTTGATAGAGGGTGATCTTTTGGAGGGAAAGTTTGAAAACCTACGGTTTTCAAATGGATAAAAAATTTCCGGTGCTGCATTGCCTCATCAGCTTGGCAAAATACCCGGTAGTCTTGCTACCGGGATAGTCAAGCTGAAGGAAATTTTTCATCCATTTATTTGTGATTTAAAGATTTATTTGCAATTTGGGATTATATTAGGTTGTTTAGATTAGCGGTATATTGCAGAACCAGTAATACGATAAAGGAAAATAGAAAGGGCAAAATATGAATATATTGGCGATTGGGGCGCATCCGGATGATATTGAGTTTGGCTGCGGAGGGATGCTGCTTAAGTGTGCCGGGCGGAGGCATAATGTGCATCTGTTGATTTTGACTGCCGGCGGAATGGGCGGAATTACCGATATTCGGAAAAAAGAACAGGAACAAGCGGCAAGATTTCTGCAGGCTAAACAGGTTATCTGGGGTGAGTTTAAGGATACAGAAGTGCCGCTTGATAAAACCTTAATCTCTGCCGTGGAAAATGCAATATCTGATGTCCTGCCGGATATTGTCTTGTTTAATTATATCGATGATATCCATCAGGACCACCGGGTATTAGCTCAAGCCGCGACGTCGGCAACAAGATATATAAAGGAAGTGTTATACTATGAAGTGCCGACAACTCATAATTTCCACCCGGAAATTTTTGTCGATATCGGCGATGTGCTGGAAAAAAAGATTGAACTCTTAAAAATCCATGCCTCCCAGGTTGATAAAACCAGGGTGGAAAATCTGACAATTTTAGAAAGCGCGCGCTCTTGTGCCAATTTCCGCGGGTATCAGGGGAGAGTAAAGTATGCCGAAGGATTCAAAGCAATCCGGATAATGAAAGAAATATAGGAATGCAAAAATTACTTATTTTTTTGACGGCATTTTTAATTGTATATTTTTCCACCCCATTATTTAAAAATCTTGCATTAAAATTTAATATTGTCGATAGACCGGGACGAAGAAAAATACACAAAAAGGTTACCGCGCTTTTGGGGGGTGGTGCGGTTTACTTTGGGGTAATAATTACGTTATTTGTTAATATTGCTCAACTGCCGTTTTTGCCGGGGATAGTAATTGGGGCAACATTGATCTTTGTTGTCGGATTATTTGACGATATGAGAAATCTATCTGCCCAGTTGAGACTTTTCGTACAGTTGGCGGCGGTGGTGATACTGATGTTGTTTGGGACACGGCTTAGTTTTTTGCCAAATAATGTATTGGGATATACGGGAGAAATTCTTTTGACGATAATTTGGATTATCGGGATTACGAATGCGGTGAATTACTTAGACGGGATAGACGGACTTGCCGCGGGCACGACCGCGGTAAGCGCGGCCTTTTTTGCGATTATCGCCTATCAAACTGGTCAGCCGGGTGTCTGCGGGATAAGCCTGGCACTCATGGCTGGTTGTTTGGCTTTTTTGCCGCATAATTTTAGTAAAGCAAAAATATTTTTAGGCGATGCAGGCAGTACCTTTATTGGGTTTATTCTCGCAAGTATTGCTGTAGTGGGGAACTGGGCGGAAGATAATGTGGTAAAAATAACCGTGCCGATTTTGATTTTGGCCATCCCGATTTTTGATATGATTTTTACAACAATAATGCGGATTAAAGAAGAAAAAGTAAACACGATTGTTGAGTGGCTGAAATATGGGGGACGGGATCATTTTCATCACCGCTTGATTGACCTGGGATTGTCGCATGTGGAAACCGTAGGTTTTATTTGTTTTGTTGCGGGTTCATTTGGCATAAATGCGATTATGGTGAGTAATGAAAAGGCAGTTGTTGGGCTGCTTTCGATTATCCAGGCGGGTATTATTTTTGCCGGAATTGGCGTGCTTATGGTTATTGGCAAAAGAAGGAGCCACAAGGGATAATAAAAAAAATACGAATTGCTAATTGGGATTATAAATACGCATTGCGTATTGAGTATCGAGTATTGAGCATAAAAAATAAAAAGACGACAATAAAAAATGCAATACACAATACAAAAAATTATGTAACCATAAGTGAACAAAAGAATCGAATATCCGCATAGTATACCGGCGGATTAAATTCCCCGCCATGTATTTTGGCGGGTTATTTAAGGAGGTGGAGAGATGAAAAACTTGATTTTTGCCTGTCTGGTTTTGGGTGGAACCGCTGTGGTGCTGGCAATAGTTTCAAGGATGATAATGATGCCTCTTGAGCTTGTGCCGCGTGGGATCGGGGCACGGGGGTTTTTGGTGTTTGCAAATACCTGTTTTCTTATTGCGATACTTGCGATTTTATTGCCAGGGAAAGAAAAATAGTTTTACGGAAAACTCAAGGTGTATATTTTTTTATTATTTCGGTAATGGTTAGGATAAGAATTATCCGCCGGCTTGACGGAAGATTTTCTCTCTCCCGCTAAAGCGGGAGAGAGAAAATCTAGAGATAGAAATGAACAGGTTAGTTTTGGTAGTTGCCGCGGTATTGTTTTTGCTGAGCATTTTGTCATACACAAAATGCTCAAATACTTTTGAAGAACCTCTGGCGGATAGGGTAGAGGAAACGGCAAAACAAAAAGCGGATAGTGATAAATGTTCCGAAGAGGCGGTGGATTGTTTAAAATGCCACGTTACGGCACCGGAATGTCATAGTGATATGAAAATAAGTGATAAAAAAGTAACCGGACAGGTATGTTATCCATGTCATACGGATAAAGAAACAATAAAGCAGATAAAAGATAGGGACCGGATACACAAGACGCATATTTTTGAAAATAAAATGACCTGTGTGAAATGCCATGATTTTACTGAAAAAGAATAAATATGCCGATCAAACAAACAAAGATCTGGAGATATTTTTCTTCAATACGGCTGGCGGTCTGGCTGCTGGCGATGCTCACCGTATTTTCCCTAATTGGCACAATTATCCCTCAGAATAAAGAACCCGCAGAGGATATTCTAAGGTATGGCTGCGTTGTATATAAAATCTTCCATAAGAGCGGACTGTTGGATGTTTTTCATGCCCCATGGTTTATCCTTCTTCTCTTGTTACTGGCACTCAATTTAATCGCTTGCCTAGGCAACCGTCTGCCGCTGAAAAAACATTTGCTGGGCACAGTTATTGTCCATGCGAGTATTTTAATTATCCTGGCCGGCGTATTAATCGGAGTATTTTATGGACAAAGAGGGTATGTGCGGATATTTGAGGGGCAAAGTAGAAATTTTTTTTTATCGAGAAATAACAAAGTGTTTTTAGATTTTTCTCTGCACCTTGAGGAATTTGTTTATGAAGATTATATCAACCCAAAAGAAAAAATATTAATTTATGATCGAGATCGCCGGTTGTGCGCGGCAATTCCTACAGAAATCGGTACAGAGTCAGTGGTCCCCGGTAGTGGTGAGCGGGTTAAAATTTTGCAATACCTGCCGGATTTTACAATGCATCTTCCAACAAAAAAAGTAACAACAAGGTCTGCGGAGCCGAAAAACCCAGCGATAAAAATTCAAGTTGAAAATAAAAAGGGGGAACTTAAAACATCATGGGTGTTTGCTGTTTATCCAGAGGGATGTAAGATAGGTAACGGTTTAAAATTTGAGTATCATTGGATGCCGCGCCGGCCGAAAGATTTTCTCAGCAAAATTAGTATTATTAAACATGGTCAAAAGGTAAAGAGTACAGATATCCGTGTGAATTCCCCGCTTAGATTTGACGGGTATACAATTTTGCAGTCGAGCTATGATAAAAAACAGCATCAATGGTCAGGACTGCAGGTGGTAAAAGACCATGGTACCCAGGTAGTTTATACGGGATTTGTTTTACTTATTTTGGGACTGGTGATTACCTTCTATGTAAGAATTACAAAACCAGAGAATTTAGACGATAGACAAGAGAGCATAGACAAAAAGTATTAACGACAAATGACGAGATCAGAATGACGTTATACACAGATGAAAAAACTAAAAAATCCGTGCAATATCTGTGGCTAAAAAAATATTTAAACAACATTTTTTAAATTTGCGATCAACTGTGCTCTTTAAATCTGTGGCTGCTTGTTAGCAGTAATTTTTGAGAGAAGGCAATTTTTCATAGGGGAAAACATGTTTTCTATGTATCTGAATATTGGGTTTGCGGCGTATTTTTTAGCAATGGTTTTTTATACTGCCGGGTTGTTTTTTAGAAATAGAGTTTTACCCGCTCTGGCTAGAGGAGCGATGATTGTTGGGATTTTTAGTTTGACGATATACCTGGTAATACGCTGGATAGCTGCCCAGCAGCCGCCTTTGAGTAATATGTTTGAATCGTTGGTTTTATTTTCCTCGGCGATTGGTGTTGTGTTTATTTTTGTGGATTTGAAATATAAAACTAAAAGTATTAGCGTACTGGTTGTGTTAATAAGTCTCGTGGCGTTGGGATATGCTGGTTTATTCGATAAAGACATAACCCCGCTGCTTCCCGCTTTAAAAAGTAATTGGCTGACCATTCATGTGTTGACCTGTTTTATTGGGTATGCAGCTTTCACCGTGGCATTTGTTTCAAGCCTCGTCTATTTAATAGAGAGGTGCGGTAATATGATGCTCGAAGAGATAAGTTATAAAATGATTGCGTTTGGTTTTCTGTTTCTAACATTAGGGATAATCAGCGGGGCGGTTTGGGCAAATGTTACCTGGGGTAGTTATTGGAACTGGGACCCGAAGGAAACATGGTCTTTAATAACCTGGTTTGTTTACGCAATATATCTGCATCTTCGCCTTAGAAAAAGCTGGCAGGGGGGGGGAACTGCCTGGATTTCAATTGTGGGTTTTTCCGCCATGCTGTTTACATATTTTGGGGTAAATTATTTCATGTCAGGACTACATAGTTATTTATAATCCCAAAATTTGCATTCTTGTCCAGTTACCATATTGCGCAGCCTTTTTTGTCCAGGCAACTGCTTTTGTTTCATCAGTGAAATGCTCTCCGTGGTCATAAAATTGTACACCGAGATTATTATCCATTTCATTTTCCCCTCCTAGTTCTTAAAATAAGGAAAGTTGGTTGAGAAAAGTAGTGACACTACCAGAACTTTTGTCTGGAGAAATGGATAGTGCAGTTGCCGTTAAAATTAAAATATCCTTAGTAACATTGACTGCATTTTTCGGAATAACAAGGTTTATGATAACCGCTTTTTGCTCGCCGCTATTTAACGGCCCGATGATATTTCCCTCGGGAAAAGATGTTTCCCAGTTATTTGACGATACTGCCTCCAGCCGGTAAATGCCTAAAGAATACCCGTTGTTTTTTACGGTGAAGACATATGTGAGAGTTTTTCCGGGATAGCCTGATTGGCTCTCCGGAGCAATGACCATAACCCCTGAAGTAATTTCTTTTATCGTAACCGTGACAGAGATAGAACTTGCCCCAGCAGCTAAAGCACAAGTTGGACAGGTACTAGCAATTATCAAATATATAATTAACATGCTGATAAAATTATTTCTAACAATCATAAAAGTTGCCTTTTTTTAAATGAGTAGACAATTTACGAAGTGTTAACTTCGCAAATTGTAGGACTATGTCCGTCTGCGAATTTAATCCGCCAGCGCTTTATGGCGGATATTCAAAGGTACCGCATAACTTATTGCCGAAGGCAATAAGTTATTCATTCGAGCTTAATCCGCATGAATCGTGCCCGTCCTTCATCAGGCTCAATAAATATAAGTGCTTCCCATTTTTTATTAACATCGATACTTTTTTTCGGAATATTTATGGTCACAATTAATTCTGCGCGTTTCCCGGGTTTAATTTTTAGAGTTCTTTTATTGGTCTTAAGCCATGTTATCTCCGGTATCCAGGAGTATCCCGGAGAAGGGACAATCTGTTCGCGGGATTTATCAACCGCGATTATCTGAGAGGTTATTTTATATTTATGGACGTTATGATCATTATTATAAATCGTAACAATGTTTTTTTGTTTTGTCCCGGATGTTAGATCTTTAAAAATAACTGTGCTTGGGACAATTCCGCATGTCCCATCGGGCGTTTCCTGTAACCCGCTTTGGCTTTCGGTTTCAAGTTGGTAACGGGGATAAACGGCTAAAGTGAGCATTTCACCTTTTTCAGCACTACCCGCAATCCCCAATGATATTGTCCAGTGCTGATTATAGTATTTTTCTTCCTGGGGTATCTTAAAATACATGCGTACTTTTTCTCTGCTCTGCGGAGGAACCGTTACTTCATCTTTGTCAAACCAGAACCATGCCGGATCAGGTATCTCTAAATAACCTTTAAGCCACTTTTTATTACCCACGGCTGAAGGTTTGAAGGTGGTTATTTTATAGGTATGGGGCAAGTCATCTTTGTTTTCAATAAGCAGGGTAATTCCTGATTTTTCTTCAAGGTCGTAAGTTTCCCCTAATTTGACCTGTTGAATTAGCAGCCCCCCCGGCTGAACACTTAACCCCATACTTGGGGCTGCTTTTTCTTCCGCCGCATAAATGCTATTGTAACATAAAAATAATATTAGTATTAAAAGAAATCCATTTTTCATATAATTATCCCTACATTTTTCTAAGCAACCACAGATTTTCACAATTGTTATTTTTTAGCCGCGGATTAACACTGATGAAAAACACGGATTTTTAATTATTTTTATTTTTAACCACAGAGAGCACTGAGTTTCACAGAGAATTTTATATTGATTTATATGCCCTCTGTGTACTCCGTGGTTTATTTACATTGATTTTTTCAGATAACAATCTGCGTAATCTGTCTCATCCGTGGTTACTTTTCAGTTTTTTATAACATTTTTGACAGCAGCGAATATTATACAATATTTTTTATTGTAATAACATGAATAATATTTGTTATTATCCAGCTGCTTTTAGTTTTTATACTCGATACTCAATACGGATATTGTTACCGTGATACCTTTCTGTTCCCCGCCCCCGCAAAGGGGGCGGGGATAGTTTTAGCCAGCTGTCAATTACGAAGCTGCAGCCGTAACCGTTACAGTGATTGTCTGCTGTGTGTAATCAGTAGTTGGTGATGGTGAATTAAATTCCAGTCCAAAATTGTATGAAGCACCAGACGCGAGACCTGAAGTTAACGAAACACCACCAGTTGTGATATTTGTATTGTAAGGACCACCCGCTGCGCCAAAGTCCATGGCAAACACATCCGCCCCCGCGGCAGCTCCTGCTGTCCAGGCAGAACTGTTACTTATCGCAATTGTAAGATCTTCGGTGACATTACCATTGTTAAGCGCGACACAGGGATCTTGTGTTGCAATATCACCTGCGGAAATAGTGCCGATTGGCCAGGCACTAGGAGTAACTTCAATAGAAACATTTTCTATTGTTACTGTAACCACGATTGTATCATCGGCAGCCTCTGCTCGGATTACTCCAAAACCAGCTATAAGCACCAAAGCAGTCAAACATATAAGCATTTTTTTCATTTTTTTCACCTCCTTTCAGTATTCATTATTCATTCGTCATTTTTTCTATTCTCTCTCTATTTTTTTATTCCGGTTAATCCGGTTTATTTTATTATTGTATTGCGTCGTGCATATTGCGTTTTTTATTTCTTTCACGCAATACCCAATGCTCAATACACAATACGTATTTAGAACTATAATGCCTGTTCTGCTCCGACGGTTACAATTATTGCCTGTTCGCTTGTATCCGAGGTTGAAATTGGCGCTTGAAATTGAAACCATAAATCTACGGTATCACCGGGGATAATATTTGTGCCGTTTTTAGATAAAGACGGGTCCCCGAATTTATTTTCATCTGCCACAACCGGCACACCGGAGAGAATAATATCATCGTTTTTAAATAAACTGGCTGTGGGACTATCCGAACTACCACAGAAGAGCCCACGCAAGACATAAGTTTCACTGCCGGCTGTTACATCCGGCAGCCAGGTGGGGGCACTAAATGTTATGTTTAAAGTAAAAGTTTCATT
Source organism: Candidatus Omnitrophota bacterium (assembly GCA_043821285.1). Taxonomy (GTDB): domain Bacteria; phylum Omnitrophota; class Gorgyraeia; order B26-G9; family JBDRCZ01; genus JBDRCZ01. Next base: position 59,633 of record JBDRCZ010000073.1, read on the forward strand.
TACTGAACCACTATTTGTTACGGTGATCGCGCTTTCTTCTGTAGATTGGGTGATTTCATTGAAAGCAACTATACCAACCGGCCAGGCATTTGGATTAACCGAGACATTTAAGACAAAAGGCGCGGTCATAAAATTTGGTACCGGGTAATTTCCACCAGCAACCTCAGACATCCATTGCTCGATTACCGAATAACTGCCTTGGGTAAAAGCCAGGATATATTCCGCCTCATTTGTTGGCAGAGCGGAGGTAGTATCATATCTTATTCTTAGCGCTTCGGCCCCAGCTTCATACCAGCAGCCAACATCTTGCAGAGAAGTAGTTAGGGGATTAGGAAAATATACCCAAGAGATTAATAGGTTATCCACGCTGTCAGCGGTTAATGAATTATCATATATGGCAACATATTTTTCTTGTTCGCCCAAGGTCTCAAAATTAGTCCAGTTATTTGGGGTTAAAGTGTTAGTTAAGGCATCGGTCCCGTTACCAATATGGTACCGGTCATCTTCAGAACTTACACCTAAACAGCCGGAAATCGGGGAAAAGATTGTTGAAATATCGTCAATGTTTAAATCAAATCCCGTGAGTTTATAGACAAGATAGTCTGCTTCTTCGGTCCGCATGTCAATAGATATATCAAAACTGGTTGTTGTTGTTTGTTCATGATAAACAGTATTGATTATCTCAACATTTGTGTTTATTGAGTCTTCGACGACATTCCATGGGGAGCCGGGGTTACTTCCGGCAGTATCATCTTCAAAATCTTCGGTAAAATAATGCGTTGGCCCGGAATAGATATCAAGATCATCAACATAACATAATGCGTCAAAGTGGTCTTGGTTAGGTGAGCCGGAGATCCACAGGCCGGTATCCATGTCTATCTTGCTGATATTTGCTAACGCGTTCCAGAAGTTTACATTAACTGTTTTGGGATTGGTCATATCATCAATGTAAACAGACATCTTATCGGTGATACAGTCAAAGATGATTTTAAAATGATACCATTGGTCAGGGTTATAGGCCATGATTGTGTTTTGCACACCATTATAATAACCAATACTCCCGCTTAAAAAATAGATATCTAAGCCAGCTAATCCGGAACTATTTTTCAGCATAATATCAAATGAATCCTTATCTATTTGGCTGCGGCAGCGTGCCCAGAATTCAAGCGTGCCCTGAGTAATCGGGCTAAAATCTGCACTTATGCGGCACCCTTTGGCACTATTATTTGTACCAAGATCATCATCATCAAGCATGCAGGATTGCCCTCCGGGGATTGCCTTGGTTAGCTCGCTCTTTAGTGTGACTACCCCAGAAGATGAATTTTCGCCTTCAATAAACGAAAAAGAATGAAAATTAATCCCGCTTAAATTATCAGTGGTAATCTCAGCTCTGCCATTTGTATCATTATCCAAAATTCCGGTAAAATTAAAACTGTTGCTGGCGTCTTTTTGATACAAATATAACAAAGAATTATCCGGAGGAGTTTTTCCGTCATATACCGCAATTAGGTGTTTGTTTTCTAACACATAATCATCGTTCCCATCATTATTATAATCAAGCCGGTAGGCGGATACTCCGGTTTGTGGATAGAGGTGGAAGTGTTTTTGGGTATTTAGGATAGGCCCGGCAACATTTATATCTGCTAAATAAACGTCCGGGGCTTGTCCGCTGCTATCCCATGAGGCGCGATAATAACCGTTTCCTTGGTCAAGCAGACTAAGTGTAGTTACCGTGGAACCATTACTGAGTTTCAAATCTGCGGTAACATCTGCCCCGGTAAGGGGGCTGCCATCGGAAACAACATAGGCTTCAATATACACGGGATCAGTAGAGTCAAAAAATTTCTCTTCTTGAGAATATCCCGCATCCTGGTATATCTTCCCAATCAGATTATTTTCATAATTAGGGGTAAAAACTAAGGAGTACTTTTGTGGAGCCGAAGGGATGTTATAGCCATATATTTCAATTGTCCAGTTACCCGGGGTAATACTGCTGCTTACAGTGACTTGTTCGACATTATTAGTATGGTCTTCTTGGGTTTGCACGGCCGGGGCCGCCGGGTTAGCCGGGTCAAGTGTCCAGGGGTAATAACGTACATTATTCGGGTCAGTTACAATTAGGTCTAAGTCATTAATTAGGGCAAAAGCCGCACCTTCTGTTGCGGCGGGATCATCCCAAACTAAGGTTATTTTTACCGCCATTGTCCCTTCAGGTACGTATAACGAATAGGTATCAGTAATATTATGGGAAACGTCGTCTTCAACAATACTCTGGGTTCTTAATTTATCAATCGAATCTTTAATTTGAATTCCTCCATAACCAAAGCTGTAGTCAGGACCGGTACTGCCTAAATCCTGAGCGCCATGGATTAATAGCCCTTTGATTGTCGAAGGCAGGGGGTCTTGGCCGGAGGAGAGGTTACGGTAATCCTGAATTATTAACGAGACACATCCGGAAACACAGGGTGCGGCCATTGAGGTACCATAATAGACGCCATAGTTATCCGCGGGAAAGGTAGATTTGATTCCGCCATCTCCGCCGACTTCATCACCCGGGGCAACCAGGTCAGGTTTAATTCGGCCGTCATCCATTGGTCCCCAGCCGCTAAAAATGGTCATACTATTATCATCAGAGTGTATTGCTCCGACACAGAGCATATTTTTTCCGGTAGACGGAGGACCAATAGTATCATAATCACCAGCAACATTATCCCGGTCATTTCCCGCAGCAAAAACAACCGAAATCCGCTTACCGTATAACCCGGTAACAATATCATCATATTCTGGCGCATCAAAGCCATAGTATCCGTAATACTGCGGATAGGCCGGCGGACCGATTAAATTATACCCCCAGGAATTCTGGGATAATTCAATCCCGTAAGTGGTAATTGCCCCTAAGTGGTCACCAATATTATTATCCCAAAGGTAGGAAACAATATCTACTTCTGGTGCCATACCTTTCCACTGAAATGCCGCACCGCCTTTAGAGGAACTTAAGGTGCCATCTCCGCCTAAAGTTCCGGCAACGTGAGTTGCGTGAGTATCAACCCCGGCACTATCAACAATAATGACCCGGCTGCCAAAATCATCATGCGTACTATCCACATCCCCACCGTCCCAAATCCCGGAATCAACGTCTAAGCCGCTTAAATTATAAGGGGCATTTTGCACAATGTCTGCGCCAACATTTAGCCGTGAGCCGTCATTGAGTGCTTTTTTTGCTGGTCGTTCGTCAATAATCCAGCGCACAATATCTTCCTGAGCAATATCTTGTAACTTGTCAGGAAATATCGTGACCGTGAGTTGATGAGCAGATATAGATTCGTGTTTAATCTGCGCGCCAAGTTCCATAAGAGTTATTTTTGCCTGTTCCAAAGAGACGTCTTTAAAAATTGAAACCTCCAGATTTACGCTACCGTCTTGGTTTATTGCCCAGGGAGCAATCTCCCCGCTTAAAAGAGGAGGAAATATTTTATCTTCGGCAAGAATCCGGCCAATCCAGCGGACGTTTGAATTTTTGAACTGCGCGGGCATTATCCCGCGAGGCACAGAAGCAAGCCAGCTATTATACGGGATATAATTTAGTAAATTTATCTTTGCATTTTTCAATATACCTTTTTGTTGATTATCCGGGGTATTGTGAAATTGCAGAAAAACGTGTACGCGTTCATGCGGGGAAGTGCGGATATGAGATTGAATTGTAATAGCAATATCTTCCGGCGGGGTAAATGTCCGGGATTTAAGTTGTATTTTTAATTTATCAGGCTGATTAGGATTTTTAATAAGTTTTACGGGTTTCATCGAGCCTGGTCCTGGATTTTTGAATTGCGGATTATGTTGTTTTTGCTCAAGCCGGATTATTTCTTCTGCAGACAAATTCTGGCTATCAATAAAAAATAAAAGCAGCAGAAATACCGCTAAAAATTTAAAAACAAATCCTATTTTTCTTGTATTAGTTTTTTGCATTCTTTTAAAAAATTTAAACCACAGAGCACATAGTGCTTACTTTTTTATCTGTCTTAATCCGTGTTTATCAGGGGTTTTATTTTTTAGCCACGGATTTGCACGGATAAAACACAAATTTTCAAATCATCCAGTTTTTCTTCGCGTCCTTCGTGCACTTAGTGGTAAAATTTTCTTTCTTTTTTTACAACAAATCACACGAGTGATTAACCATGTAGAACATATAGAACTTGTAAAATTAAACGTGTGTTTTCTATCTCTGTGCGCTCTGTGGTAAATCATTTTCCACGTGTGCTTATTTAGCTAATTTAAAATGACTTTAATTTTTATACATAAATATTATCTTATTCTCAGAACAGTACCTTAAAACAGATAAGCTGCTTACTTAACTATAAGAACAGGTTTGATTTATTCTGCAAGAAAAGGCAGCTAAATTTACGTGAAAACATATATTTTTATACGCTACTATAAAGTGTAGCATATAATTTGATTTTGTCAAGGAGAAGAAGGAAATTTTTATTGAAAAAATTTCCTTTTGGTTGTATACTTAATTAATATTCTTAACAGGCACGAAGATTTAAGAGAATAAAATAAATGCAATCTGAGTAATTGTAGTTGCTCTAAAAATATAGGAAAGTTTTTGACATAATCAGATACTTATTAGGACCGCAAAACTATGGATACACAAAAAATACCTGCCAATTTTATCACCGAGATTATTGACGAAGATTTAAGAGAGAATAAAAACCAGGGCCGGGTGCATACCCGTTTTCCCCCGGAACCAAACGGCTATCTGCACATTGGGCATGCCAAATCTATCTGCCTTAACTTTGGTATTGCCCGGACATACCGCGGACTTTGTAACCTTCGCTTTGATGATACTAATCCGAGTAAAGAAGATATTGAGTACGTAGACGCCATTAAAGAAGACGTACGTTGGTTGGGGTTTGACTGGGAGGAGCGGCTTTATTATGCCTCGGATTATTTTACGAAACTTTATGAATATGCCGTAGAGCTGATTAAAAAGGGCAAGGCCTATGTTTGCGATCTAAGTATAGATGAGATTAGAGCGTACCGGGGAACGCTGACTGAACCGGGAAAAGACAGCCCCTATCGCTGCCGTACAATTGAAGAAAATTCAGACCTGTTCACGCGCATGCGTAACGGAGAATTTGAGGATGGCACACGGGTGTTACGGGCAAAGATTGATATGACAGCTCCTAATCTTTGTATGCGCGACCCGGCGCTTTATCGAATCAAACAGGTGAAACATCACCGCACCGGAGATAAATGGTGCATATATCCAATGTATGATTTTGCCCACTGTCTTAGTGATTCTATTGAAGGAATTACCCATTCTATCTGTACCCTGGAATTTGAAAATAACCGTCTATTATACGACTGGATACTATATGCCTTGGAAGTACATCATCCTCAGCAGATTGAATTTGCCCGGTTAAATCTCAGTCATACGATTTTAAGTAAACGCAAGCTGTTGGAGTTAGTGGCTGAAGGACATGTCAGCGGGTGGGATGACCCGCGCATGCCAACTATTGCCGGACTGCGCCGGCGCGGCTATACCCCGGAGGCAATCCGTAATTTTTGCGAGTGCATTGGCGTGGCAAAGTTTAACAGTATTATTGATTTGGTCGTACTCGAAAACGCCTTGCGTGAAGATTTAAACAAGCGGGCGCCGCGGGTTATGGCGGTTTTGCGTCCGGTAAAAGTTGTGATTGATAATTATCCCGAAGGCAAAGTAGAAGAGCTGGAAGCAGTGAATAATCCTGAGGACGCAAGTATGGGTGTAAGAAAGGTGCCGTTTGCGCGGGTGCTATACATTGAAAGAGAAGATTTTCGTGAACACCCGCCAAAGAAATTTTTTCGCCTGGTGCCCGGCCGCGAAGTAAGACTGCGTTATGCATATTTCATCAAATGTGTGAATGTTGTAAAAGATGAGCATAGCGGTGAAGTGATTGAATTACACTGCACTTATGACCCGGCAACCCGCGGAGGGGATTCTCCCGATGGCCGTAAGGTTAAGGCGACATTGCACTGGGTTAGTGCAGAACAGGCAATTGAAGCCGAAGTACGGCTGTATGACCATTTATTTTTAACCCGTAACCCGAATGAAACAAAAGAGGGCACGGATTATAAATCCAATCTGAACCCAAAGTCTTTAGAGACGCTAAGCTCATGCAAAATAGAGCCAAGTATAAAGGAAGCAATCCCGGGCAGCTATTATCAATTTGAGCGGCAGGGCTATTTTTGTCTGGATACAAAAGACACAACCAAAGACAAAATAGTATTTAACCGCAGCGTATCCTTACGCGACACCTGGGCGAGAATAGAAAAAAGAGAGAAAGCTTAGAAAGATAAATTTATCTCTTTGCCAAAATCACAATATGCTACGAATTTTGTCATTGTCGATGGTATACTAAAAAAACAATAATAATTAACCACAGAGGGCACAGAGTGAAAATAAATGCATTATAGGGGTCAGACCGCGCTTGTCCTAGTGTGCAGGGAATTACGAAAGTAGGCATGCTATTCTCTTAATTCATTACATAAAAAATCATAAATTGTGAATTCATTTATTAATTGTTATAAATAAAAAAATAATCACACGGAGACGCAGAGACACGGAGAAAAAATATAAATCAGGAATAATACAAATGATAGAAATAAGCAGAAGAAAGTTTATTAAAAATCCAAATATAAGAAAACAATTAAATAGGCCTACAAGTTATTATTTGGTATAAATGACGACTAGTTAAAAACTCTGTGTGCCCTGCGGCTCCGTGTGAGAATAAAAAATTTTATAACAAAGCGCTGCAGTGCATTCGTACCGCTTGGGCGCTACGAATTGCTGAGCGTTGCGTTATAGGAAAATAAATAATGTTTGAAAGCCTATCAGTTTTCAAATCGGTTATTTTCGTGTTATGGAGATAAGAATTAATAAAATTTGCCTGTCTTTTTTTATGCTTATACACCTTTTCACTGTCAATTGTTTTGCCGAATCTTCTAACCATAACCCTTTTGGGATAGGGACATTTCTCAGTTGGAACGATTCTTGGAATAATTATATGTATAAAGATGAAAAAGATATTAATCGAGCGATTAATTCTTTAAAGGATCTAGGTATTTCCATTATCCGGAATGAATTCTCATGGAATGAAATCGAAATAAAAAAGGGCGTTTTCGATTTTAAACGATATGACTATATTGTAAAGGTATGTCGGCAAAACAATATCGAAATTTTAGGTATCTTGGGGTATACCGCACCCTGGACCGGCCAAGCGTGGAATGATGCTCCCCAGGACGAAACGCTTTTCTTGAATTATGTGCAAATAGTGGTTGATCGTTATAAAGGCTCAGTAAAATATTGGGAGTTTTGGAATGAACCAGATACGCCAATATACTGGAATCCGCAAGATGAGATGAAAACTTATACACATTTACTCAAAAAGGTCTATGCGACTATAAAAAAGACCGAGCCTTCTGCCGTAGTTGTTTTAGGCGGATTAGTTAAAAATCCATATTTTTCGCTCAAGAGAATTTTATCATCTGGAGGAGAGAACTATTTTGATATTTTCAATGTTCATCCCTATGTGGCGCCTCAAGGTAGTAATGGTTTAAAGAAAATAACCTCTTTACTGAAAAATATAGCTAAAGAATTTGATAAGAGAAACTTAAACAAAAAAATCTGGATAACTGAGATAGCTTGCCCTGGTACAAATCAAATTAACGCTTGTAGGTGGTGGCTTGGTAAATGCCAAAATGAGACCGAACAAGCAGAATTCTTAAGGCAGATATATTCTTTGTTGTCTGCTCATGAAAATCTTGAGAAAATATTTTGGGCAATGTTTCGGGATACGGATCATTTTAAGGATGGAATCGATTCTTTTGGTTTAATACGCTGGAATTATACGCCCAAACCAGCCTATTTTAGATATAAGCAGATTATTGAAGATTGGTATAAAAATTTAGAAGAATAAACCGAATTTGAAAACCTGGTAGTTTCAAATTCGGTTATTTTAGCGCTATGTGATTTTTAAACGTAATTAATACCAGCTATTCCGTTACTATATTGCCATAAATAGAAAGCATATGTCCGATAATCACCTAAATAAATTTAAACAGCAGCTTAAGAGTGTGGATTTGGTTTTGGTGCTCTGCCCGCCTTATAGGATAAAATGTTAAAGGCTATGGGTAAGGGTTTTAACCAAAAGCAGGCATTAAGGCTTTTTGAGAGGTGTAATAGAATTGGATTGAATTTTGAAATAAGCCTGATTTTTAACTTCCCCGGCGAAGATATTAGTGACTACAATGTGACAAAAGAGTTTATCAGGGTAAACAAAAAATTAATACCTAAAATTGCACAGGTAAATCCCTTTATCCCCTTAGACGGAACAGAGGCAAATAATTTACCCCGGGGTGATTTTTCTCTGGGACTGGAGCGGGTGCAGGATTTTGTTTTGTTTATGAGTGCAAATAGCATAAAATATACTAAGGCATTTATAAATAACCTTAGAACCGCAGATCGCATAAAATAAAAGATATGCTTATAAACCATCTAAACGTTGACAGGGTGTTATCAAGGACGGGGATTTCCCTTGCTGAATATGTGGTGAATCCTTATCGGGGATGTGGGTTTGGATGCCAATATTGTTATTCACAAGAAAATAAAAATATTAAAACAACACAACATTTCAACAGTTGCCTATCTTAGGGTCTGCTGAAAAAAGGAGATTTGGTTTAAAAAAAGACAAGATTGTCGTCGACAAAAGGGGAAAAAAGCGGTAAAATATACATGGTAAAGAGATAAAAAAGTGCACGGAAAAAAGCAAAGATGCTGCAAAAACCGTG
>JBDRCZ010000074.1:0-9955 GCA_043821285.1 Candidatus Omnitrophota bacterium
TATATTGAAGCTTACAAAATATGACGCGGAGGACAATAAAATGGTTAAGAAAAAAGAAGGAGATAAGGTTTTAGAAGAGATAAAGCGGCATAATAAGGTGCTAATGGAGCATATGGAAAAACAGGTAAAGACGGTAGCTGAACAATACGGTTCTATGATGAACAAATTAGAAGACCACGATGAAAAATTTGAAAGAATAGGCTCGGAGCTGGAAACAGTTAAAATGGCGGTTTTGGAAAATAGCAGAAAAATAGACCGGGTAGAGAAAAAACTTGATACTAATATAGCCAATCATAAAAAGCGGATAACAAAGATAGAAGAAAAAGTAGGCGTGTAAAATAAAAACAAAAGAAAGACTATAGACTATAGACCATAGACCATAGACCATAGACTATCAAAAGAGAGGGGTCAGACCTCGAAATGCGAAAGTAGGAAGTAGCAACAACCCGTTCTTTGAAACCAAAAAATAAGATTTGAGAATAATTCATAGTGTGAATACATCTATTGCTTAGGAATAGACGAGCCGATATGTTTAACTGACAACTTAAGCCTTACAACTTACTACTATCATTACGACGGCTTAGGATAGTGACAGAAATAACTGATGCAACCGGTAATGTGGTGGAAAAATACGAATACGACGCCTACGGCAATACAATAGTAAAAGACGCGTTAGATAATGTATTGAGCGAGTCGGCAATTGGTAATCCTTATGGATTTACCGGCAGAAGGATGGACAGCGAAACCGGCTTGAATTACTACCGGGCAAGGATGTATTCGCCGGCATTAGGCAGGTTCTTGCAGGTGGATCCGATTGGGTATTTAGATAGTATGAATTTATATGTGTATGTGTCCAATAATCCGGTTAACTTAGTTGATCCGTTGGGGTTATGCGCTCAGAAAGAGAAAAAAGATCCGTGGTGGAAGTTAGATTTAAATGGTGCCAGAGATATAGCTGATGAAATCCTTCCTTTGTATCCAGAGGAAGAGGGGACGCTGATGAAAGGATGAAAGCTTGACAAGAGAAAAAAATCAAAAAAAATCTATCATCACACGGAGACACAGAGCCACGGAGAAAAAGCTGTAATAATTTGACTGTAACACACATAAAATGCACACGATAGATAAAAAGAAGTTGAAGAATGTTAAATGTAAAACCCTGTGTTCCCTGTGGCTCTGTGTGAGAAAAAAATTATTAAATTATCCGTGGATAAAGAACACTTGGCGGGCTTTGCGTCTTAAATGTTTATCGGTTACACTTTAAAAAACAAAAATTTTTAACCTTGGAGGTAAAAATGAAGAAAAAATCTATACCAAAAGCTGCAACACCTGAATATGACTCAGAACGAGAGACCAGAGTCTTATTAGAGGGAATGAATAAAAGTATTAATCTGGTTGCCGAACAGCACGGTTCTATAAAACAAGAACTGGGGCAGCTAAGTAAAAATATGGAACAGCGGTTTAATATGCTTGAAATGGCCGTGATGGAAAATAATAGAAGGATAAGAGAAAATAGTGTCAAAATAGATAATGTTGAGCAAAAACTTGATAACAACTTAGCCAATCATGAAAAGCGGATAACAAAGATGGAAGAAAAAGTAGGTGTGTAAAATCAAAACAAAAGAAAGACTATAGACTATAGACCATAGACCATAGACCATAGATTATAGACTATAGACCATAGACTATAGACTATAGACCATAGACCATAGACTATAGACCAAAGAAACAAAAAAAGCTTGTGAAAATTTAAGAGTAGAAAATAAAAAATTTTTAACCACAGATAACACAGATAGATATTTTTTCATATAGAGAAGGGGATGCTGATAAAAATTTGACAAGAGAAAAAATCTATAATCACACGGTGACACGGAGCCACAGAGAAAAACGTAAAAATTTAAGTGTGAAACACACAAAAGACACACGATAGATAAAAAAGAAGTTGAAGAATGTTAAAAGTAAAACTCTGTGTTCCCTGTGGCTCTGTGTAAATCCGTGGCTAAGAGTCTTGGCGGGAAAAAATTTTAATCCGTATGAAAAAAAGTATCATCTTACTTATCTTATTGACATTACTTGCTACTTTGCCGGCTTATGCGGCGATGAAGCTCTATATCTCTGATGACTGCGTGAATTGTGATGTTGTATTGCGTGATGGCAAAGAGATAATACGGCAGTTACAGGATAAAGGGGAGTTGGATATTATTAATCTGACGAATGTTAAGACTGATTTACCGGCTCTGCCGGCATTGGTTGATGAGAAAACTGTCTTAATTGGTACAGGCATAGTGGAGTATTTGCTCGATGCAGAATAAACTAAAATATTATTTATTATTAAGCCGGCACTTGCGGCATAGATTGCGTCAGCCGTTTAAAAAGGCCTGCAGTTTGCTCTTGATACTATCCTTTATAAGTTATAGCCTACCGCTCAGTACCTTTGCCTCAGAAAGCACGAATTACTGCCTTTCGACTTTTGCGATTACCAGTACCGGCGAACCATTAACCGGGGTAAGTTATGATTTAAAAAATAATACCTTTGGCGAGGCCGTAAACGGGGATTTGGAAAGTACGAATATTAAAGCTAAAAGCGGTTTTTTGCATGCTGTATCGAGAAATAATCTCCCCCCGCCAATACCAGCAGCAGCTAATCCCGCAGAAAGTGCGAATTTTATCCAGGCCGCGTATTGCATGAGCAGTGCGGATACTAAGGCTTTCTCAGCTAATTTTGCGGTGCCTTTAGCCTGTCTCGGTGAGCCAATTGCCGGGGTTTTTGAGAGTTATTATGATGTTTCCTGTGCAGGATACCTTTATGCACTGGGAACCAATGCCCCGATATTAACCCAAAATATCCCGAACCAAATTTGGCAGGTAAATACAGCCAATGATAATGCCTTTAATTTAAATGATTATTTTACTCATCCTGATGCAAGTACATTAACTTTTATTGTAAGCGGCAATACTAATATTAATGTTAATATTAACCCGGCAACCGGAGAGGTCAGCTTTTCCCAAAATAATGGATTTACCGGCACAGAAGATATTATTATAACCGCAATTGATGCTCATAATAATAAAACCTCAAGTAACCCGATAACCTTAAATGTATATAATTTTGGCGGGATGATCCCAATAAACAATGCGCCGGTGCTTGATTATATCCCGGATATTACTACAAAAGAAGGGGAATTGGTCAAAATCACTGCCGGGGCCACAGACCCTGATAATAATCCTCTAACATATACCTTTAGCGCGCCATTTGACAGTGAAGGCAAGTGGCAGACGGATTATCAGAGCGCCGGGATTTATAATATTACGGTTACCGCAGGAGATGGCGCACTATCGGACACCCAGAATGTTAAAGTAACCGTCTTAAATGTCAACCGCAAACCCACGCTTAATTATATTGCGGATATCAGCGGCGCAGAAAATCAGCTAATCACAATTACCCCGACTGCTGCTGACCCGGATAACGATGCCTTAATCTTTTTATTTAGCGCGCCGTTTAATGAAAGCGGACAGTGGCTGCCCACGTACCGCGATGCCGGCGTGCGGATGGTGACAGTTACCGTGTCTGACGGCAGTTTAACAGATTCCCAGCAGGTTTTAGTAAATATTAGTAATGTAAATACCACGCCTACGGTCAGCATTTCTTTATCCGCAATTAATGTTGAAGTTGATAAAGAATTTAGTTTTCAGGTTAATGCCGCGGATGCGGATTATGACCCATTGACCTTGATTTTGAAAAAGGACGGGGCGGAATTTTATACCGGCGGGATTTATCAGTTCCATATTGCGGTAACCTCGTTTTCCACTTTAGGTATCCATACGATTACCGCAATTGTCAAGGACAACCACGGCGCCCAGGCCGAACAGACCGTAAATGTTGAAGTTATTGACCCGAAAGATTTAATCGGCAAGGTGCTTCCTTTATTAGGCGATTTTAACGGCGACGGCATAGCAGATATTGGCACTTATAATAATGAAACCGGGGAGTGGTCTGTTGCCTTATCCGATTTAACGGGTTTCGGCTCACTTAACGTGTGGCTGACAAATTTTGGTAATTCCACAGACTGGCGCTATGTTAACGGTGATTTTAATGGTGATAGTAAAACCGATATTGCGATTTTTAATCATAAAAGCGGTGAGTGGCAGGTGGCTTTGTCCAATGGCGCGGGTTTTGAAAATAAAGGCAACTGGACGGTGTTATGGAACCCTACTGCCAATGAAATTCCCATAACCGGAGATTTTAACAGTGATGGGATAAGCGATGTCGGTGTTTATAATAAGGCGACCGGCCAGGTAAGAATTGCCCTTTCTTATAAGTCGGGATTCTGGCAGGCTGCGCCATGGATTGACCTGGCTTATTCAGATAAAGCGGACCCGTTTACCGGGGATTTCAACGCTGACGGTATAACGGATATTGGCGTGTATAATAGCGGCGCCTGGACATTTTCCGCGGGTACGGGTAATGGTTTTGTGCCTATGCCGCTGTGGAGCGTAAGTTTTGGCGATGCAGATAAGACCCCGGTAATTAGCGACTTTAATAATGACGGGTTAACGGATATTGGCATCTTTACCAAAGACACCGGCCGTTGGGAGATTTACCGCTGTACCGGGAACGGATTTATTCCTGCCGGTGACTGGCTGACTAATTTCGGCCAGGGCGAGCAAAATACAGTCTATGCCCTGGATTTTAACGGCGACGGATTAACTGATGCCGCGGCTTATAATTATGCCAGCTTTACCTGGCAGAGGCGGGCTGCCGGCGGCACGGTTTGCGATTTACTCAAAAAAATCACCAACGGTCTTGGCGGCACAACCGAGATTATTTATAAACCATCGGTATATTATGATAATACCGGCGGCGACGGCATCTGCGATTTGCCATTTAGCATCCAGACCGTAAATAAAACTATACAAGGCGATGGCATGGGGAATTTTTACGAAACAAATTATACCTATGCTAATGGCCTCTATGACCCGGCAGAGCGGGAGAGCCGCGGGTTTGGTTATGTAAAAGTTACTGATGTAGAAGGGAATATCTCAGAAAACTGGTTTAAACAGGATAATATTTTTAAAGGCCTGCCTTATCAATCGCAGACCAAGGATGCCGCGGGGAATATCTACGTAAAAACAGACAACACCTATAACTACACTGAACCCTATGCGCCCTATGCCGGGACAACTTTTGCTTATCTTACAGAATCTACAGTTTATAATTATGATAAAGAGATGACCCCGCGCACTACCCGCACAACTTATGAATATGATAATTACGGTAATCCCACCAGAGTAGTAGGCTTAGGCGACATTAATGTTACTGGCGATGAAAGAGAAACACTAACTGAATATGTCTATAATACCGGCCCCTGTATACTGGGACTGCCGGCGCACGTATTGTTAAAAGATGAAAATGGGAACACGGTCAGCGAACAGTGGTTTTATTACGATGGCCATACAAATTGTTATGAGGACCCGATAAAAGGAGAGCTCACCAAGCAGGAAACCTGGCTTAATACCACGGGTAACCGGATTAGTGCAGAATACGGATATGATGAATACGGCAATGTGCTAACCACGACTGATGCCCGCGGCAATACTACAACCTACACCTATGATTTAGTTATGCACACCTATCCGGTAAGCGTAACTAATTCCCTGGGACATACAGTTACCAGCGCCTATCATTTAGGCACAGGACAGGTATTAAATGCCACGGATGCAAACGGCCAGACCAGCCGGAACGAATACGATTTATTCCAGCGGCCGGTGCGTTCTTTTGGCCCGAATGATAATGCTACGCATCCCGCGTCCTGGTATGAATACGATTATTCCACCACCCCGGCAAAGATTACCACTTATGTAAGAGAAGAGACAAACACTGACAACCCGGATAAGATACGCACTTCCTACAGTTTTATTGACGGATTAGGCCGGACAATTCAGACCAAGACCGAGGCTGATGACCCTAACCAGCAGATTGTCAGCGGCACGGTTAAATTCAACAGCCGGGGCGAGGTTGAGCATAAATATTTCCCATACTTTACCGCAAAGACTGATACTTATACTATACCCAGCTATACCCAGGAAAAGGCAACTTATGAATACGATGCCGTAGGACGGCTGACCCGGCAAACCAATCCGGACGGGACTTTTAGCACTGTGCAATATAAACCCGGCAAGATTACCACAACTGATGCAAACAACCATAAAATCTCTAAATACACGAACGCGTACGGACAGATTATTAAAATCCAAGAATTTAATCAGGGCAGTATTTATACCACATTATACGAATACGACACCTTAGGCAATCTCACCAAAACCACGGACAATCAAAACAACATTATCAGCATTAACTACGACACCTTAGGCCGCAAAACATTAATGGATGACCCGGACATGGGCATTTGGAGTTATGTTTATGATAAAAACGGCAATCTCATCAGCCAGACTGATGCCAAAAACCAGACCATTTATTTTGACTATGACGCCTTAAACCGGCTGACCAAAAAACACACCACAGCAGAAATTCTCACAGAATATATTTACGATGATGAAACAAAAGATTTTTGTATCGGCCGGCTTTCCAAAGTAATGGACCAAAGCGGCGGTACAGAATTCTTCTACGATAATTTAGGCCGCGAAATACAGACGATTAAGACTGTAAACAGCACACCCTACACTGTAAGCCGCACTTACGATGCCTTATCCAGATTAAACACAGTAACCTATCCTGACGGCGAAATTGTTACCTACACCTATTCTGCTTCCGGCGGTATAAAGACCGTTGTTGGCAATACCACTTATATTGCGGATGCAACGTACACAGCCACAGGACAGATGTCCAGGGCACAATACGGCAATAACACACACATGGACTATGAATACGACCCGCAGACCTTGCGGCTTACACATTTAACCACCAATGACGGCGCATTACAAAATTTGCAGTACCAATTTGACAATGTGGGCAATATTACCGGTATTACTGATAACGTACACACAGCCTCTCAGAGTTTTGCGTATGATGATTTAGACCGGATGACCTTAGCAATCGGCCAGAGCTATGGTACACGTAACTACCAGTATGATTCTATCGGCAACATTATTCACAAGGCCGGGGTAAATTATACATATGAAGAAAATGGAGCCGGTCCGCACGCCTTAACCTCCGGAGATAATGGCCTATCAATTGCTTATGATGACAATGGTAACATGCTCACCAAGGATGACAAAAATTTCGCCTACAACATAGAAAACCGTTTAACCCGGGTGCAGGGGACAACAAGCAGCGCGCCTATTAGTATTGACCTAACATTATCCCATGGCTGGAATTATTTTTCATTGCCTGTAATCCCTGATGATAACCAGATAACTGCAATATTTAACGAACTGACCTTTGGCACGGATTACGACCAAATATCCCGGTATAATCCGGCAGAAGGCGATTTTGACAATTTCAATAATACTGCTTACAACCAATTTGAGACAATAGAGTATGGCCGGGGATATTTAGTATACGCGCCCGGGGAAAATGACATTACATTAACCATAACCGGCACATTACCGGACACACCCCAGCAATTATCATTAAAGAACGGCTGGAACCTAATCGGCACGCCATCGAATAGTTCTATTACCGCGGCAGAGGCATTATCTGCGCTAATTTCCGGCACGGATTACGACCGCATTGTTAAATATAATTCTGTAACCGAAACATACGAGGATTTAGCAGAAACAGCCACCCTTGACCCAGGCCAGGCATATTACCTGCACTGTTTAAAAGATGTAACCTGGAACCTGCCTACAGCCCAAGACACCACAGAATTTGTTTACGACGGCGACGGCGGCAGAACCATAAAAAGAGTAAATAGTTCACAATTCACAATTTACCTTGGGTCACTATATGAGGAAGACTCCGACGGCACGAGCCGAAAACACATCTTCCTTGGCGCAAACAGGATTTGTTCTGTTACTCAAGACTCAATACACAATACACAATACGCATATTACCATCCCGACCACTTAGGCTCAAGCAACATCATCACAAACGGGACAGGTGAAGAAGTCCAGTATTTAGAATACCTGCCGTATGGCAAGACAAATCTAAGCACGGGCACAGATAGTACCAACTACAAATTCACCGGCAAAGAATTAGACGTATCCACCGGTCTGTATTTTTACGGCGCTAGATACTATGATCCGGAGATAGCCAGATTCATAACCCCCGACCCCACTATTCAGCATCCCTACGACCCGCAGGATTTAAACAGATACAGCTACTGCCGTAACAACCCCCTAAACCTTGTTGATCCGAGTGGGCTAGGGTGGTTTAAGAAGGCATTTAAGAAGGTAACGAAGGCGGTAAAAAAGGTTTGGAAAGAAATAAAAGATCCTGTAATTACTTTTACAAGTACACTTATTTTATCAGGGGGTAATGTCGTTGCGGCAGCGGCAGCTACTATTACAACAGTATTGTTAGACACAGGGGAAGGAAAGCAATTGACGAAACGTGTAGGTAAAGAAGTTTTTGATGATGTGTTTGGGATGAGACATGGAAGTGCTTATGTATGGTCAAGGATAACATTGCAGATTGCGGGGACATTGATGTTTGAAAATATAATAAAAAGTGCAATCGCCAATCCGGCATCGGCCTCACAATATGATTCAAAGAACCCATCTCATAAAACTATGACGGATAATCCCAACGGGTACGATGCTTCAGGGGGACGAATCCCAGGAGGGGAAAATCTACCTAAGTATCGAGGCTTTGATTTAACTAATCCCGATGTTAAGATGTTGGCATTGACAGTCAAAGGGCAATCTAATCCAGTAGCCGTTCTTGGCACAGGAAGTTTTGGACCAAATATGTTGCATACTGGTGCCGTTTCATCTTCTTTTCCAGGTTCAGGAATAGAAAGACTGGCATTTGGTCATGATTTTTTAAACGGCTATGCAACAGCCTTTGGGGTTTGTCATCAAGCATCTAATGCTACATTGTTAGCCAGTGGTATAAGTAGTACCGTATGGGATATTGCCCCTCATTGGTCAACATTTGCTTCGACTATAATGTATGGAAACTACGGGGGGCAATTAACAAATTATATTTACACAGGTGTAAGAACGGACACTGGATATGAAAAAAATTAATAATTTGTTAAATAAAAAATCATTAATAGGAATAATGTTGACATTAATTACTTTTTACGGTTGTACAGGTATGTTTATGTCAGGAATACGATTTAATGTCGATAAATACTATCCTAAATTTATAGGTGTTAAACTAATCCCATTAAAATATCCTTCATCTATTAAAAAGAATGTGAATGACTTTTATATTGCTGTTCCGGATGACGCCCCTGAATACGATTATGCCATAGCGAACGTTCCAGAAGGCACAGTAATTACGATTAGTCATGTGATTCGAGAATACACTGTAGAAAACGAAATTAATGATTTTGTTATGGGACAAATTGATGTTCCAGGATATAAGGGGTTAGTTATTCTTGGGCTTTGTGATGGAAGGAAAAATTGGGCAATAGATCGTTGTATTGATTTAACGAAATATAAAATTTTATCAAAACCAAACAAAACAAATCAAATCAAATAAAAGAAAACATGTAATGCCCCCCATTAGTCAAGGGAATTTTAAGTTAGAGATAAGCTCTTTGTTAATATATTGCTCATAGTACTGCAGCGGTGTTGAACAGACGGGACGTAGATAAAAGTATAAAAGTTTTGACAACATTGATGAAAGCAAGAAATAGGTGACGTTGGTAAATAAGTCAAAAGAGAAGGGGACGTTGATCAAAAGAGAAGGGGACATACTATAATATTTGTCAAGCAAAAAAGTTCCCCATGGACAAATTTTTGTAAAATTTGTCATTAAGAAAGAATTACCTTAAAGATAAAATTTTCAGTGAGCTTCACCGTTTATCTAACCCTTCCAACAAAT
>JBDRCZ010000075.1:0-26273 GCA_043821285.1 Candidatus Omnitrophota bacterium
GACAATAAAATCCGGATTAGTATGGACGGCAGAGGCCGGGTGTTTGACAATATCTTTATCGAACGTCTCTGGCGGACGGTCAAATATGGGAATATCTATGTCCATGAATATCCGACGATGACCGACGCTAAAAACGGATTAAGGACATATTTCAATATTTATAATACCGAAAGGCTGCATCAGTCGTTGGACTATCAAACGCCATGGGAGGTTTACGCGGGGTTGAAATTTTGTCCGCAAGTTCAAGAAAGTTCTTTAATCTTGTGAACAGAGTTTCCCGCGATACTGGGGTTGACTTGTTTTGAGATCGTCGCCTACAGAGGCATTTACCGGACAAGTTTTTTGAGAATATTGTAAATTTTGACGAAAGGAGGGATTAAACAAGGTGAGGCTTCTTTAGAAAATTCCTCACCTTAAATTCCCTTAACTTTGGCCTTGACAAAGGAAGTATTTGTATGCTATACTTTACTATCCCATTTTTAAAATTATTTTAAATTTGCTTAGTCAATCTGTTGTTTGGCGTTAGGGGTTTAAGAAATACGTATTGCGTAGCGAGTATTGGGGATAACAACTTAATTTGGGTATCGTATATGGTTCGTTTACTGTTAACCGTATACCGCAAAATAAATCAGAAGTCCTGAGTGCTAATCGAAGGAAAGTCCTGAGTTTTATCGCTGAAAAAACGGGATGGATACGCAATACCCAATACGAAAAATATTAGAGCAATTAGAAATTGAAAAATGCAGATGGTGGATTATGTGTAACTTAAAGCAACATATTTTATTTAAGATAATAACGGTCATCTTAATCCAGTCCTTTTTCTGCCTGGACATTTCCTGGGCCGCGGGAGGGGATATAAAGGGTTTGTCTACTCATTTGGCGCCGGTGACCACTATAAATAACCAAGATACATTAACTGCTTTTACAAGTTGTGCAAACTCAAAATCTATAAAGCTATTATCATACGATAATCGAGCAACTCAAGGAGAAAAAGTAGATAACTTGCAAGATACCGCACAAGTTGAGATGGAACAACTGATGACTTTTATGGATAAATTTATCTATTATTCCTTAACAGCCACTTGGTTTATTGCAAATACTCTCCTATGGGTATGGTGGTTTCATTCAAGTCATATAGTGCATCCAGCAACATTCATTATTACATCATTGGCTCTTTTGTATGATGTAACGATTGCTCCAGCTTTTTTTATCTTTTTCCTAGGGCAAATTAAACGCCCGAAATATATGTCTCCAGAAGAAGGCAAACGTGTGGCTATGGTAGTTCTATGTGTACCCACAGTAGAAGCAGTGGATATTTTAGAGGAGACTGTAAAGGGGATGGTTAATGTAACATATCCGCATGATGTTTGGGTGGTAGAGGATGGGCCAGTAGATGCAGATATTACCCCATCAATAATTGCGCTTTGTGAAAAATATGGGGTCAAATATTGGACAAGAAAAAAGCGGCCGGAATATCACCAAACAACATGGCCATTTCAGACAAAGACGAAATCTGGTAATTTCAACAGCTGGCTTGATGATGTTGGATATGACAATTATGATTATGTTGTCCAGCTTGATACAGACCATGTGCCAAAAAGTAATTATCTTGACAAAGTACTGGGGTATTTTCGTGATTCAAAAATAGCATATGTTGCCGCACCTTCTATTTATCGTAATCTTAATAACTGGATAGCACGCGCTAGTTCGGAGACAAGTATGGTATTTGTCGGGGTTTTGCAGCCGGGATGGTTTGGTTGGGCTAAAACCCCGATTATTATCGGTTCACATGCAGCATACCGTGTTTCGGCCTTACGTGAAATTGGTGGATTTGCTCAGTCAAGAGCAGAAGATCATTTAGATACTTTAAAATTTGCCAGTTCCGGCTATGCAGGGGTATATATTCCCGAGGTAATTGCTGAGGGATTGGGCCCGGAAACATTTTCTGATTATGGCATGCAGGAGCATCAATGGGCGATGTCTATGATGCAGATATTATTAACCTATTACAAAAAATTGCAATCCGGTCTGAACTGGAAGCAAAAGATCATTTTTATTTTTACTGAAACATGGTATCTTTTGTATTCCTTATCATTATTTACATTAATAATATTGCCGATAATAGCATTGGTTACTAATGCTCCTATTGTTTCTGTGCGATTCCTAACATTTTTCTTTTTCTATTTACCAGTTACACTACTAACCTCAATATTTTTTATCTGGGCATTTATGAAAAAGTGGACATTACCGCATCATTTCTTATCATGGCGGGTTATTTTAGCACAAACAGCCAGATGGACTTTTGTGATTGTAGGTATTTTAAATGCATTTAAGTCAACTTATTTCAAGGGGGGTACCTTTAATTACATTGTAACTCCTAAAGGAAAGTCTTATGAGAAAGGAGAGCCGTTGCCTTTAAGATCATTAGCTGCGTTTATTATATTAGTTGTTATTTCAACAACTACGGTTCTTGCCTATCCATTAATTACGATAGATACTTTCCCTCATGCACAAGGATATATTTTTTTCGCTATGTTAAGTGCAACATTGTCATTTGCCTTAATAACGATTGTTTTAATTACAAACATTAAGAGGCTGCTTAATGCCGGCTTTGCATGGAAATCAATTTTGTGCTCTCGCGCAAAACATTTTTTAATTTTTACCATCTTGGGTATTCTTTTATCTGTGTCAACGGCTTTTTCAGGTGGTGAAATATATGAGGTAATTGTCAATGGAGGCCCGGTTGTAAATTCTGCTGTTGTAGAAAATATGGAAAGAGTGTCTGTAGATTCACAGATTTTACATCCCGAAAACGGAAAAGGAGTCAGCTTTGGTTTATACAATGAAAGCAATAATGTTGAATTGCAAAATGTTGTGGTGCATGAACACTTTGTTGGCTGGGATTTTCCAACAGAGGTATTTATTGATGATGTAAATAACGGCAAAATTCCCTTGATAACCTTTGAACTTTGGCCAGCAGAAGGTAATAGTATAGATTATCTTGTTGATGATGCACTTAACGGAAAATATGATGATTTACTTACAAATTGGGCAAGACAGGCAGCAGCAATGAAACAGAAATTTCTATTTCGTCCCATGCATGAAATGGAGCTTTCCAACTTATATCCATGGTATACAGATGACCCAGAGAAATTCATAGGGTTATGGAGGCATATTTATGAAATCTTTGAGCAAAATGGCGCTAATGAATATGCACTCTGGGTCTGGTCTCCGGGAGGATTCACGGAAGCAGTTAATTATTATCCGGGGGATGATTTACTTGATTATATAGGTGTCACTATACTGGTTGATGAAGAATGGGAGTCTGTATTTTCTAAGCACAACTACCCCAGAACGTTTAGAGAAATGTTAAATGAAAAATATTATCTGGCGGAAAAATTTAACAAACCGTTTATTATTTCTGAGCTTGGTGTTCGTTTTAACAATCCAGAACATGAAACACAATGGCTTATTGATGCAATTGGTGCTATTAGTGATTATCCGAAGCTGAGGCTTGTGGTATATTTTAATGCTCCCACACCGCCCAATTTTAATATATTTAATAATCCAAACTGGAGACTTGAGCAGGGACAGTTGAACGCTCTTGATCAGGCATTATCCGATTCGGGTATTATTGAAGTTAAAACAGAGGTACGTAAACATAACTCTGCGACAACTTCTATGTCTACAGCAGGATTGAGTGACTTATTGGAACATTATGGTAATAGATTTGCCACTTCAGTGATGAGGCCTGATTTAGAGATATTAGAGTCATTACACGAGATGTTATCAGGGTATTTAGATGAAAATCCCCCGGAAATTAATGCAAGAATAAAAAATCTTTTTAATAATATTAGGGAACAAGAACCTAGTGACGAAGGAATAGGATTGGGTACTGTTGCAATTGCTTCCGAGAAGGAAATGCCTTTTCCGGATAAGGGTGAGAAAAATAGCCGGCGGACAATTCTTGTTGTAGGCGGTGCGGGGTATATTGGCAGTTTTATTGTCAGAAAATTGTTGGATGAAGATTATAACGTAATAGTTATAGATGACCTTTCTACGGGACACGTGCAAAGTATTCCCGCTGATAATAAAGTGGTATTTGAGTGTGTTGATATCAAGGACAAAGCGCAGCTTGATCATATATTTACAATTCATCATATTGATTCAGTAATTCATTTAGCGGCTTTTGCAAACGCCAGAGAATCTGTGAATAAACCATCCCAGTATTTATATAATAATATTATTGGTACGGCAAATCTTCTCCAGGCAATGGGAAAAGCCGGAGTTAATAGAATAATTTTTTCATCGTCCTGCAGTGTCTATGGGCAGCCAGAAGATTCTATTGTTACAGAAGAAACACCGATGATGCCCATAAGCCCTTATGGTGAAAGTAAGGTGATAGCTGAGAAGCTATTATATGAAGCAGAGGCAACCTATGGGATAAAACATATAATTTTACGATATTTCAATGTTGCCGGGGCCGATAAGGAGGGAAGTATCGGTGAGGATCATAATCCGCCTATCAGGATTGTTTCAAATTTTGTTGAACGGATAAGGAAAAACAAGGATATATTTATAAATGGAAATGATTTTTCTACACCTGATGGAACAGCGTTAAGAGATTATGTGCACGTTAGTGATATAGCGCGGGCCCATGTTTTAGCGGACCAATATCTTAATGATAGTCAGAAAAGTGATTTTTTTAATCTAGGATCTGGACAGTTGACTTCAAATCAGGAGATAGCAGAAGAAGTAATAAGGCTTATAAATCCCGATTATGTCGGTAATATAAAGTATGAATCAAAAAAAATAGGAGATCCTGCAAGTGTTGGTGCGGATATAGACAAGGCGAGGACTGTTTTAGCATGGGAACCTGAAGAAAGCAAAACAAGTAATATTATAGAAACCGTAGCCTTTTGGGTGGCGAAAAATCCTGAGGGGTATAAAGATGAGAGGGAACAAAAACCAAGATTAACGGAAAAAGACTCCATAGAAATGCTCTTACAAAATTTATCCGTCAACAAATTTATCCCCGTCAGGATTAAAGCGGAGATACTGATTCGACTATTTTGTTGTCTTACTGCAAAAAGAAAACTAGAAATAGAAGCTTTAACAAAGGATTTCTTTAAAAATGAAATAGCAGCCATTCAGGTTTTTCAGGAAAAGCATAGGGCAAAGGATAGAGATTTATTGGTAAGAGCCGTATTACTTAATCCAGAAGAGATAATAAAAAATATGGGAAGTGTCATTGCTGCTACAGAAAACATCTATTTAAGAAATATTTACATCTCTCTTGTGCAAGCGCTGTTGCATAATTTGGGTTCCCAAGCAAGTATCAGTGAAATAAATTTTGCCTCAGGGCAGAAAATTAGCACAGGATGGGTAGGAAAAAATTGTAGCGCAGCCGCCTTGTCTAATAATACGCAGAGTTTATCTACACAGGCAGTGAACTCACTGCTGTTGGTGGAGAGTGCAATCTGATAAATCCAGAATCCAAACTTCAAAAATCAAAATTTATTTTTAAACCACGAAATAGATAAAAGACACGAAAGACAAAGTTGATGACGAATGACGAAATAAAAAACAAAACGTAAGACAGAAAAAAATGACGAAATTCCCCCACAAGGTCGCAGATTCGCCATCGTCTTAGTAGTGGACATTGGGCGGGCTTGCTTCTTGGCCGGTCTCGCTGAGGTCAGGCAGATAGTAAAACTATCGGTGCTGTCTTATAGCAACGGTAATTTTTTATTTTGACAACGGTTTACTAAGGATATATAATTAACATAAATGTTAACAATGTGTTCTTAGAATGTATGAAAAATTACTAAAACTCAAACTCAAACAAAAGCCTTATTTTACAGTTGAAGACTTAGCTGAGGTCTGGAAGATTAAACCGGCGTCAGCCAAGGTCGTATGCAGTCGTTATGTTAAGAAGGGAATTTTTATAAGGCTGAAGAAAAATTTTTATATTTTAGAAGAGAATTGGGAACATTTTTCACGCGATCATTTCCTAAGAACTGCCAATTTTCTCCAAGTTCCTTCCTATGTTTCTTTCATGACCGCCTTGTCATTACATGAGGTAACTACACAAGTCCAGAGAGATTTTTATGAAAGCGCTTCCGTCAGACGCTCGGTGCAATTTACGAGCCGCGGGGTCGTGTTTAATTTTTATAAGCTTAAACAAAGTTGAGAGTTTTACTACAGAGAACACAAAGAAAAACTGAAGGAAGAGCTTGAAACCCGTAGGTTTTCATAGACATAACCCAAATGTTGCATGTATCTTTTTGGTACAGACGTTCTTTTTTTAACTATTAAGCTGCAATAGAAATTCAGGGTTGACAAACGGGCGGGAATATGATATACTATTTTCATAAGAGAAAGCTGGTGTGGCGTGTTTGAAGGGGGAACCTCCACAATAAAAAAGTAAAACCTTCGCGCAGGAATACGGCGCGGAGGTTTTTTTATTTACGGATAGGAAACAATAAGATTTTCAATTTGTGGATAACAAGGGAATTGGTGTATAGTAAGGTACATTTAATTCATTGTTAAGGGAAGGTTTGAACACGAAAGGTTTTTAAATGGATAAAAAGATTCCGAAGGAATTTTTTTATATGGAGCGGGATGATGCGTATTGAGATAACTCTTCATTCTGATTTGCCGATTGTTCTGCCAAAAGGCCATAACCACATCCTGCAGGCATTTGTTTACCGCCTGTTTGACCCTCTGCTGAGAAGTTTTCTTCACGACCGCGGATACGCGCACGAAAAAAGAAAATTCAGATTATTTACCTTCTCCCGGCTGCAGGGTGTATTTAAGCAGGCACAAGACACGATTAGTTTCCAGCCGCCGGTTTCTCTCTGTATTTCCTCTCCGAAAAATGAAATCCTGCAGAGTTTAGCCGAAGGATTATTCCGGGAAGAAACTTATGTTTTAGGCAAAAACCGGGTTTATGTGAATTCAATCAACGTCCTGCCGCGGCCGCAATGGAAAGAAGAAATAATTGTCCGGATGCTTTCACCGGTAACCGTTTACAGCACCTTATTTAAAAAAGACGGCGGGAAGAAAACATATTATTACGCCCCGCAGGAAGAAGAATTTTCCCGGTTAATCGCAGAAAATCTCAAAAAGAAATACATTGCGCATAAAGGAGATGTTCCCGCGGATTTTGATTTTCATATTAGCGCGCACAGAGTAAGACCACAGGACCAGAAAGTTATTCTCTATGCCAAAGACAAACAGCGGCCTACGGTAATAAAGGGCTGGATGGGGCAGTATAAACTACGCGCCGCAGCAGAAATTCTGGAATTCGCCTACGACACCGGCATCGGCAGCAAAAACTCGCAGGGTTTTGGGTGTTTTTTAACAGGTCAGATATAAAGGCGGTTTAAACGGTTCGAACTGTTTAAACGGTTTAAGCGGTTCAAACGGTTCAAACAGTTTAAACGGTTAAAACGGTTAAAGCGGTTAAAAGAAAGGACGATCGTGTCCGTTAAATATTTTGAGGACCTGGAAATTTGGAAATCAGTGCGGCAATTAACAAATAAAATTTACAGTCTTACGAACAACAGTGCCTGCGCCAAAGATTACGGGTTGCGTGATCAGGTGCGGCGCGCCGTGGTTTCAATTATGTCAAATATCGCCGAAGGCTACGAGCGCTCCGGCACGCAGGAATTTATCCAATTTCTGTCCATTGCCAAAGGTTCCTGCGGCGAGGTTCGCGCTCAGCTTTATGTCATAATGGATCAGCGGTATTGTTCCGGTCAAGAAGCAGAGGCGCTTATCGATGAATGTAAAAAAATTTCCATCATGCTCAATAACTTTATCAAATATCTGAAATCAACGCCGTACAAAGGCGCCAAATATAAGATACCTACGATTTAAACAGTTTAAACAGGTTAAACGGTTTAAACGGTTCAAACGGTTTAAACGGTTTAAACTGTTATGATGAGGTGGAAAAATGAACTATTCACATTTAACGGGTCAAGAAATGATTGATCTGCTTTTTACCGAAGAAGACCGTTTGCCGCGGGCCGCGGTGGATGAGTTTGTCCGGCGGGGAGACAGGATGGTCGGGCCGCTGGCGGAAATTGTCAGCAAGAATTTTAACTGGACAAAAGAGTGGTGGATAGTGATTCATGCGGTTTTTATTCTTGGCGCTATCGGAACGGAGGAAACGGTTATTCCGCTGCTTAAGTCTTTGCGTTTTTCCTGCGCTTATGACTGTGATTGGGTTAACACTCAGTTAGCTTCTATATTTGGCAAAGTCGGGATTAAGGCGATAGACGGGCTTAAGCTGATATCTTCCGATTATACGACCGGATGGTTTGCGAGAACGGTTGCTATGGAGGCGCTTGCCGCAATAACAATTAGCGCTCCGGAAACGGAAAAAGATATTTTCGCCTTTATCGGTGCTGTTTTTTTAAATAAAAATGAAGATAAAGATGTACGGGCATTCGCGGGCAATATACTGCTTGATTTTCAAAAAGAAGAATTTAAGACAGAACTGCTTGATTTCGGCCGCAATGAACGCAGGTTAAAAGATAAAGATATGTTTTACAATCTGGTTTTTGCAGAAGACGATGCGCGTAAAGCGTTTAATTTACCGGAAAAAGATTTAAGGCAGTATAAAGAGGATTGGCTGGATTTTTATGATGAAGAGCAAATACGGGAGCGCCAGGAACGCTGGGAAAAAGAAGATGAGAAGCGGTTGAGAGAAGAAAAGGAAGAGGAAACAGAATACAGAGAATTATCATATCCCGGCGTCACACCGTTTGCGCGTGAGGGTTCTAAAGTAGGGCGTAACGCGCCTTGCCCCTGCGGCAGCGGAAAGAAGTTTAAAAAGTGCTGCGGGAAATGAATAGGTTTAAATAAAGCAGTTCAAACAGTTTAAACAGTTCAAGCGGTTATAAAGTGGACGGGGAATCCATTTGTGGATACGGTGATAAGGGTAAGAATAGCCGGTTTAAAATATGCAGAATTATTTATGGTTGACGTGCAAAAATTTTTATGTTACCTTTTATATGTATTAAATAGGTAAATTATATAGGGAAAATACATATAAAAGGTAATAATATGAGGAAAAATTTGAATCCTAAAAGAATATCTGAGCAAGGCGTCAAGTTTCTAAAATATATTCAGGAAGAATGTCCGTTGTTTACAACAAAAGAAATTAAAGAGACAGGGCGATTTAAAAATTGGCCTGATTTATTAGCTAATTTAAAGAGAAAGGAGTTGATTATTCAGTTAGAAAGAGGAAAGTATATTTCAAGTCAGGGCGATATTAACTCCTTTTTAATAGGGACAAAACTAATAGAACCTTCAGCTATCGCCTATTTTTCAGCATTAAATTATTATGGATTGACAGAACAAATTTCTAATATTGTTTATGTCCAAACATTGAAACAGAAGAAAGAAAAAGAAGTCCTCAATATTCGGTATAAATTTATTACGATATCCAAAGATAAATTTTTCGGTTTTGAAAAAGAATGGATTAGGCATTATTTTTATTTTATTACTGATATGGAAAAAACAATTATTGACTGTTTTGATTTGCCTGAATACGCAGGCGGATTTTCTGAAGCAGTAAAAGGATTTTTTTTAGCTCATGAAAAATTAGATAAGGAGAAGTTCTGGCAGTATTTATTACAAATTGGGAATAATACGGTTATTAAACGTATCGGGTATTTGTCGGAGCTCTTAAAACTAAAAGGATATGAGGATTTCTATTTAAAAGCCCAGAAGTTATTGCTGCCAAAATATACATTGCTAAATCCGTTATCTCTTAAAAAAGGTAAATATTTAAGAAGGTGGAGATTGCTTTTAAATTTGACTGAAGAAGAAATAATTGCTATGACAAGGGCGATTGTCTAATGATAAAAATTAAAGAATTAAAAGAAAAATCGTTGCAATTGGGGATACCGATTGAAACGGTTGATAAAGACTGGGTGCTTGGACATTTGCTTAATGGAATTTACCTAAATAATTTTTTAAAACGGGCTTTAATATTTAAAGGCGGAACCTGTCTGAAAAAATTATATTTTCCGGATTTCCGTTTTTCAGAAGATTTGGATTTTTCCGCAGTAAAAGAAATAGGCAGGGACAAAATAAAAACAGAACTTTCGTTGATTCATTATGTTATATATCAAAATGTCGGTATTGCATTTGGATCAATTCAAGACAAAGATGTATTTTCTAATGATGAATTAATGGCATACGAATTTAAAATTCCATTTTGGGGAGCAAATCATCCAAAACAGAAAAGCGTTCCTTCTGAAAGATGGTTAACATCGATAAAAATAGATCTTTCTTTGAAAGAGAAAATATTAATGCAGCCTGTTTTAAAAAATATTTATCATCAATATAGCGATAAGAATGAAATCAATGCGGAAGTTACTGCTTATTGTCTTGACGAAATTTACTCGGAGAAGCTCCGTTCTGTTTTGCAGCGGTTCAATTTTCCGCGTGATTACTATGATTTATGGTATATGTCGCGTTATTGTTCTAAAAAAATATATTGGGAAAAAATACCCAAAATTTTTAAGGAAAAATGCCGCCTAAAAAGTATTGACTTTAAAAATGTTAATGATTTTTTTAATGAAAAAGCTTTGTATGAGGTTGAAAAAGCATGGATGCCGTCTATGGGAAATCATTTAAAGAAAGAACAAGTTCCTGACTTTAAATCAGCTGCAATAGAACTAAAAGAAAAGCTTAGGGAGCTTTTTGATGAGAGAGTTTTTTAGAAATCTTACAGGATATTTACCTTATGAATATCAAATAAAAGTTGCGGATAGATTATTCAATGAACGAAATAATGTTTTTCTATGCGCTCCTACTGGTTCGGGTAAGACGTGGTCGGCATTATTAGCTTATTTATGGGCGAAAAAACAAAAAATCGAATTTACTGACAGATTGATTTATGTATTACCTTTAAGGACATTAGCAACTACCCTTTACGCTGAAACTACTAAATGTTGTAAAAAAATATTTGCTGTAAAAAATTTTTTTGATGAACGAACCAATGCTCCTGATGAATTAATTATTTCAATTCAAACAGGAGAACAGAAAAATGATCCATTTTTTGAAAGTGATATAATATTTACAACCGTTGACCAGTGCCTTTCATCCTATCTGTTTTGCCCTGTGTCATTGCCTCAAAAACTCGCGAATATTAATGCCGGCGCTTTATTAGGAAGTCTGATTGTATTTGATGAATTTCATCTTTTAGAGCCGGATAAAGCTATGACTACAGCTATTGAAATGATAGAGAGATTAAACACGTTTTCTCGATTTATTATTATGTCCGCAACATTGACAACGAAAAGTCTTGAATCTTTAAAAGAAATAATTGATGGAGAATTGATTCAATTAAGCCGTGATGAAGTGTTAAGTTTATCTTCTCATAAAGAAAAAGAGCGGACTTATTGTTGGGTCAGTAAACCGCTTAATACCGGTGATATTCTTAAGTATCACAACAATAAACGGTCTATTGTAATTTTAAATACTGTTACAAAAGCCCAAAATATTTTTAAAGAATTGAGGTATCGCTTAAAAGATACTTCAACTAATCTTTTCTTGCTTCATAGTCGGTTTTATCCGGAAGATAGAAAAAAAACAGAAGAAAAACTAAAAAAATGGTTCGGAAAAAACGCGAACAAGACAAATGTAATTCTTGTTACAACACAGGTTGTTGAAGCTGGAGTTGATATATCTTGCGATAACCTTCATACAGAATGTGCTCCTTTAAACAGTATTGTTCAGCGGGCCGGCCGCTGTGCAAGATATGAAGGAGATCGTGGAATTGGAATGGTCTGGATATATGAATTGGAAACAGATGAAAAAGGACAAATAAAATTAGGTCCGTATAGAGGAGAACAGGCAAAGTTGATTTCAGAAACAAGAACAATTTTAAATGAATTGCCTGCTGAAGGTAAAAATCTTGATTTTATTGATGAACTTCAGTTGATTGAAAAAGTTCATTCAAAGCATGAAGAAAAATATCTAAAAGAATACTCGCATAATTCTTATGATCTAAAAAATAAAATTAACGCGGCTATGGATGGGAATAATGAAACAGCTATCAGGGATTTAATAAGGGATACGGCATCTGTCAATGTGATAATTAGCAACGATCCCAATGCCCTTGATTTTTATAAAGATAAATGGCCCAGGATGATTTCTGTCCCGCGCTCAAGTCTTTATAATCTTGATTTTTCTGATTCGGATGAAAGGGTTGCGTGGTATCCAACAGAAGATTCAAATATCATTGATGAAAGTGAACTATCTTTTGCTTGGGAACGTATTTCATCAAAAGAGCAGCTTAAAAATATTTCATGGCTTATTGTTATTAATCCGAAATTTGCTTCATATTCGGAATTTCTTGGATTGCAAATTGGGGTTAAAGGTGACTACAAAGAGCCGGAATATCTTGAAAGGCGGGCAATGCCGCGCTACAAAATAAATTATGAGACCTATAGTCAACATATTCAAAAAGTAGTGGATGAATGTAATACAAATAATGTTTTTTATTCAAACGCAATTAAGCAATTAGCAGATTATTATAAAATATCCGTGGAGCGATTAGAAGAATTTATGAAACTATGCTGTATTTTTCATGATATTGGAAAATTATCAACTAAATGGCAGGAAAAAGCGAGAAATTGGCAGAATTTTAAAAACCCTCAAAAACTTACTAATGAGCCAATTGCCCATACGGATTATGATCCGGAAAAAGATTTTGAAGAAAAGAAAAAACTTGTTAAGCAATTTCCTCCCCATTCCAGTGAAGGCGCTTATGCAATAGGCCGATGGCTGATAAATTATGCGGGGGAAGACATGGTGTGTGTTATCTGGACGGCAATTGTAAGACATCATGGAGCATTTACAGAATCCCTCAGTTCTTTTAAATTGCTTCATAATGCTTCTAAATATGTTTTTGATGGCACCTGCGATTTAGAAGATAATCCTGATAATCTTAACCAAAATAAATTTGCCGATGATTTATTGCATTTTAGTAAAAATAACGATGATGAAAGGTTGTGGGCTCTTTATGCGTTTTTAGTACGGCGGTTGAGATTGGCAGACCAAAAAAGCCAGATAAGGGGGCATAATGAAAACAGTAAAAATACCTAAAGAAACCGGGACTTACGCGGATTCGTTGAGGGCAATTGGAACAGCCGGTCTTTTAGAAGAAATAACAGGTTCTCAAACTACCATAAAAGATTTCGGGACGCATTTTCAAATTGAATGTTCAGATGATATTTCACCGGAAAAATGGAAAGAGCCTAACCCCGGGTTTTATTATATCTGGCGAAAAAGCAAAGAAAAAGAGAAACCTCCCGGTGAATTTGTGTTGGATTATGAGGAAGAGCAGAATCGTTCAAGGGCAAATAAGAAAACAGGTAAAAAAAAGGAAATAAATAAAGTGCTTCAGTCGCAGGGGCTATCTGTTGTTGAAAATGCTGATCCTGAATATAATCGTGCCGCTGTTCTTGAATCAATGCGAAAAGGCTGGAGAGCAGATAAGGATATTTATAATTGGGTGATTCAAAATCGAGATGAAGCGCTTAATTGGGTAAAAAATGAATTAAATAAAAATTCACCCAAACCGCCTGTCGAGGTAAGCAATAGCCAATTTTTTAATCCTATTTCCGGCAAAGGCGTGCATTTTGCAAAAACAATATCAAGGTCACCCGGGGCAATAAGCGGTGAATTAGTAAATTCATTTGCCGAATGGATGAAATACCGCGGGGCATTTATTGCGATGCTGCCATATCGCAGTGGAGATGATTTCAAACTTTTTGTTATCGAACCTGCGGATATAGAGACAGGTGCATTAAAAACTATCAGACAGGAACTTTCAAAACTTAATCTCTGGGGAGGAATAAAGCTTGATATAGAAGCTTCTTTACGTTTGGCTGAACAGTTAATAATGCATTCAGATGTGATGGGAAAAAATATCGGTTTGAGGAGAAAAAGGCCGAATGCGGTGATAAAGGGTTTACGGCAGGCGTTTTTTAAAAGTATGGGAACTGCCGCCGCTCTTATGAATGACGCTTTCTTGCCTTTGCCGAGTTGGTTTCCGATAGAAACAAAAGATGATGCAAATGCTTTTTTAGAGATTATCAAAGAGCATATCGGATATTATGAAGGTGGACAAAAAAAAACCGGATGCTTAGGACATTTAGATGAAACGCATTCAGGCGATATTCTAATTCTTCAGCAATATAGGAAATGGCTTACAACCGGAGAACTTTCTGATTTGCTTGAATTTTCTGCGAGATTTGCTGTTTATATTATGGAGAAAAGGGGGAAGAAAGAATGGGGAAAAGAATTTTCTACAAAAAATTTAACCGCGCTTTTTGAAAGGGGGTATAATATGAAAGAGATTGTTGAAAATACAGGATTTTTGAGTATTGCGCGAGGGATAAGGAATTGTACGATATATGCTGTTTCGCTTGGCGAACGGGAGACTTATTTCGGATTAGCTCAACAATGGAAACAAAAAATTAAAGGCGGAGCGAAAGAATTCGTTCCAGTGTTATCCGATTTTGTTCAGAGGCAAAACTGGAAGGTGGAACATCGTTTGAAAGGCAAAGGACATACAATAAAAAAAGAAGATTTAGATTCTGTAATTACCTTAATTGAACAATACGGAGTGGAATTGGTTGGTATGCTTTTGCTGGCTTATGGTTATGCCAGAGCGCCAAAAACAGAAAATGAAAAATTAAATAAGGAGGACAAATAATATGAAACTACATTCTCTTAGTATTTCGGGACTTATAACAATAAATATGCATTCTCTAAATAATGAAGGAGCTGAAGGAAACACAACAATGACCCGGATGGTCGAGATTGTTGACGCTGAAGGAAAAAACCATACGGTTAATGCTATCTCAGGGGATATGTTTAAACATATTCAGGCAGAACATCTTTTTATGGATGCAAAAACAAATGGTCTTCCTTTATGCGAAGGCTGTAAAAATTTTGATGCCAATAGGATACGATCGGATGAAGCATATGGGAAAGAAATTTTATCTATGAAAGAATTTAAAAAAGCCGAAGAAACGAATAAGATAGATTCATTTGTGCTTGATAAAATATTAACAAAATGTGTTATTGATGACTGTGAAGGTATTATGATCACAGGCTGGGGTGGGTCGAAATCTCTCTCAAGAAAATCATCTGTTGAATTTGGCTGGATAATAGGTTTACCTGATATAACAAGAACAGAATCATATTTTCATGCTAAATATGTACGTGAAGGCAAAGGCAAAGGTTCTGGCTCAGAAGAGAATCTCGGACAAAATATTTTTCATCAACCCGCTTCCTCCGGCCAATACGCAGTTGTTGTAAATTTAGATTTATATAAAGTCAGTAGAAATGACATTACTTTAGAATATGTAAGCGGGGTAAAAAGAGATGAACGAATTAAAGCTCTATTGAAAAGCGTTCTAAACACATTTATTAAACCCGCCGGGGCAAAACGCAATACCCAGCTTCCGCATATTCTTAATTTTAAAGGCGTAATTGCGACATCATTAAGCACATTGCCTGCGCCGGTTATGAGCAGTTTAAATCCGGATTATTTGGAGCAAATAAAAAAAATTGCTGAAAATTTGAACAAGCTGGCGTCAAATACTATTAAAACTAATGAGTTTACTGATATTGCCGCATTTTCGGAAAAAATGACAGAGATTATTAATTCTGTTCAACCATATGAGAATAAAAATGGCGGAAGGTAAACTTATAAATCGGGGTAGGGGAGCATGGCTGATTTTACGATATATTCCGGTAAGTCTTTTTTCATTGAGAATGACGCATGCTACCAATAAAGGAGGCAAGACTTTGTTGGTTCCAACGCCTTATGCCTTTAAAATGACTTTGATTGACGCCTGTTTTAGAGTATTTGACAAAGAAGAAGCGGAGATAAAGGCAAGAGAGGTGTTTGACCTGATTAAAGATTGTGAAATTAGATTTAGTCCTCCTCCTATTTGTATTGTGCAGAATACTTTTATTAAAATCCGTCAGGAAGATAGAGAAGCGCCGAAAGGTTTATATAATTCTACAATCGCTTATCGTGAATTTTGTTTTTATAGCGGGGGTGAGCTTAATGTTGCATTAGGTGTAAAAGGTTTTTCGGGGAAAGAAATTACAATGTTTAAAGTTCTGGGCAGTCATATTAATTGTATTGGGAAAAGAGGGTCATTTTGGCAATATGTTGGAGATGTCGTATGTGAGGGGGAACTTCCAAAAGGATATACAAAACCCGAAGAAGAAAATGTGTCAACTAGAGAATTTTATTGGATTCAAAATTTGGATGATTTTGGAGAAGCTTTGTGTAACACAAAAGACGGGTTTGAGCGTATAAGTACTTATGGAACTGGGACAATTAAATTGGGGGAGCAGCGAATATTGCAACGGACGTTTATCCCTTATAGTTTTAAACAAAGCAGTAAACATTTTACCCGGTTTCAAAAAATAGCTTGAAGTTAAATTTTGAGGATTTTTGAAATGGGGAAATTGATTCCGGAAAAAGAGTATGGGGTTTTTTTACGAGAAGTGAAGGAAAGGATTCGCGCGGCCCAGTATGAAGCTCTCAAAAAGGTAAATAAAGAGCTTATTGCTCTTTATTGGGATATCGGGAAGATGATTGCCGGACGGCAAAAAGGTGAGACGTGGGGAAAATCTATCGTGCAGCAATTGGCTTCAGATTTGCAAAAAGAATTCTCGGGCATGCAGGGATTTTCAGCATCAGGGCTTTGGAGAATGAGAAATCTTTTTTTAACATATAATAAGGATGTAAAACTCGCACCATTGGTGCGATAAATTAGCTGGTCGCATAATATTGTTATTATGGAGAAATGCATAGACAATTTAGAACGCGAGTTTTACATCCGTATGACCCGGCGCATGGGCTGGACGAAAAATGTCCTTATTCATCAGATTGAAAATAAATCGTATGAGAAAACAGTAACCAGCCAGACAAATTTCAGCCAAAACCTTCCCGCAAAAATTCGTAACCAGGCAAAATTAGCGGTAAAAGATGAGTATGTTTTTGAAAATGTAAGCACATATTCAGATAAAAAAACAAAACGTTTCTCTAAAATTATATTTTTGCCATTTAAGATGATAAAGGCTAATAAAAATTTTACAGTTTTTCAGAGACAATGATTTTGGTGATTAAAATAAAAGTTCGGAGAAAATTATTGCGGCGATTAAAAAAAATCCGGCAATTTCCGCGCAACAGCTTGCTCAATTATTGGGGATAATCAGCAGGGCTATTGAAGAGTATCTTTCTAATCTAAAAAGTAAAGGTATTCTAAAACGCATAGGACCCGATAAAGGCGGAGCCGAAAAAATGGACCATTGACGCAAAGACGGTCCTTGGGTTTGACTATTATAAGATTAGTTTTTATCTGGATAAGAAACAGCAAACTGAGGGTGTAAGTGAGGGTGTAAATTTTTTGCTTGAGTTTATAAGGAATAATCCCGGCAATCGCATCAACGCATATTACATCTGTCCGCGCAAGGCGTGGCTTTACGGCCGGACGCCGCAGGAGAGGAGTTTATCGGTTCATTTTTTCCCTTGACACGCAATGTGTAGTTGTGGTATTACTAAAATTGTAATAATTGCAAAAATGGTAAGGAACGCAATGATAGTAGAAAGAGACATATTAGATACAATAAAACCATTTCTTAAAAGACAGGAATATTTAGCTGTTGTCGGCCCCCGCCAGGCAGGGAAGACTACCTTTCTTGAAATTATAAAAAGCTGCCTTATAAAAGAAAGAAAAGTAAAACCGGAAGCCATCCATATAGTAACTTTTGAAGATAGAAAATTATTGAGGCAGTTTGAAACCGATCCGGTATCTTTTGCGCGTTCTTACCTTTCATCGGAACAAAATACAATTACATACCTTATGATGGATGAATTTCAATACAGCGATGAAGGCGGCCAAAAATTGAAATTCATCTACGACACAATTAAAAATTTGAAAATTATCATAACCGGGTCTTCCTCATTGGAAATAAAAGCACAAATTGGGAAATATATGGTGGGGAGAATATTGACATTTTTTCTGTATCCGTTCAATTTTGGGGAGTTATTACGGATAAAAGATGTCCGGCTTGAAAAAATATATCGTGAAAAACAGGACATGGCAAAAGAATGGCTTTTAAACGGTAAAAAAATTAAAGTTAAACATGGTCAAGATACGTTTTATGAAGAAATGATTTATTATTTTGAACAATATTGTATTTGGGGAGGGTATCCGGCGGTTGTCTTTTCTGATACCGATAAAGAACGGTATAAAGTTTTAGGTGACATCTATAATAGTTATATTTTAAAAGATATAAAAGGACTTTTGGAATTGGCGACAGAAAAAGAACTTTTTCTGTTATCTCAGTATCTATCAACCCAAATAGGTAATATCGTGGTTTACCAGAATATCAGTCAGGCAGCAAATTTGGATTATAGACAATTGAAAAAACATTTAAAAATATTGAAGGAAACGTTTATTTTTAAAGATATAGTGCCCTATTTTAAAAACCGGCAGAAAGAATTATCTAAAAATCCAAAAATATATTTTATGGATATTGGATTCAGGAATTTTTTGATGGAGAATATGAATACCCTGGAAAAACGATCCGACAGCGGCGCTATAGTGGAAAATATTATATTTATCCGGACTAATGCTTTGTGTGAAAACATCTATAAAATAAATTTTTGGAGGACAAAAGCCGGGGCGGAAGTGGATTTTGTTCTTCATCTAAAAGGCGAAGTTGTCCCTCTTGAAGTTAAATTCTCAAATTATGAAAAACCCAAAATTACAAAAAGCCTGGCAAGTTTTATTGATACTTTTAAACCGGCCCGGGGGATGGTTTTAACAAAGAATTATTGGGGAATAATCAAAAAAGATAACACGCAAATATTATTCACGCCTGTTTGTTATTTATAACTATGGCTATCTCCGGCAGTCTTATTAACGCATATTACATCTGTCCCCGCAAGGCCTGGTTTTACGGCCGGGCAATGTATCCGCGCACGGATTTTGATAATCTGGCAATCGGCCGGATGATTACGGAAGACTCTTATCAGCGGCAGAAAAAAGAGATTGAGTTCGAGAATCTGAAATTCGATCTGGTGAAGACAAATGACGGGACGCTGGTTATCGGCGAGGTAAAGAAGTCTTCGCGCGGACTGGAGGCGGCGCGCAAACAGGTTTTGTATTACCTCATGTTTGCCTAAAAACGGGTAATTTTTGATAATTTTCAGGGGTTTTCCGACGATAAGTCTATGCGGAAGTAAAATCGTGTGGTGGCAAATAATAATATAAACTGCAAAATATATCTTGACAAACTCCCACGATAAAAGTAAAATATAATCAAAAGGACATTGGGAGGACAAATGTTTGCTAAGATATCGAAAGTAAAGAAGGGTAAGCAAGTATATGAATATTTAAGGCTGGTAGAAAGTTACCGCGAGAAAGGCAAAAAGAAACAGCGTGTTGTCGCGAATTTGGGCGCAGTGGGTTTATTGAAAGGCAAACTTGACGGGGTAGTTGACAAATTAAGAGAATACTGCAGCGAAAGATATGTTAAGCCAAATGAAATAACGGCGCAAGAGATACCGACGTGGGGAACGGTACTGGTTGCAAGGAAATTATGGAATGATCTTAAGATCGGCAAGATTATAAAGAGGCGATGTTGCGAAAGGATAAAGGGGGCTGATATAGAGACTCTCGCATTTAT
This sequence comes from Candidatus Omnitrophota bacterium, assembly GCA_043821285.1. Lineage (GTDB taxonomy): Bacteria > Omnitrophota > Gorgyraeia > B26-G9 > JBDRCZ01 > JBDRCZ01. The sequence goes on from JBDRCZ010000075.1 coordinate 19,753, forward strand.
GTTGACGGCAAGCAGCTTGATAAAGCCGTCAAGCGAACATGGATTAGGCTGGTGGCTGGATGAAAGTTACGTATGTGGTGGTGATGGCAAACGGATATTGCCGGATTGGCGCCAGGGGGTAACGAAAGAGAATCGGGTTCGGATAAGCTGGAAACAACTAAAGCAGTGGTACCGGGTGTTAAATATACTGCTCAGGCATAAGGAAGAAATAGAAAAAGACATCTATGATAATTTAGTAGATTTATTTGGATTGAAGGTAGATGTAGTATTCTATGACATCACGAGCTTGTATTTTGAAGGGGAAGGTCCTGAAGGTTTAGCGGAATATGGAAAATCAAAAGACGGCAAGGGCAGGAATCGGCAGGTATTGCTGGGGATAGTTATGGCAAGCGGCTGGCCGGTGGCACACCATGTATTTAGCGGCAATAGCAGTGAGAAGAAAACGGTACCTATAATTATAGAAGATTTGAAGAAAAGATTTAAGATAGAAAAAATAATATTTGTTGGTGATAGCGGGATGACAAGTTCTGAAAATATCAAAGAAATAGAAAGGCAGAAATACAAATATATCATCGCGCAGAAACGCCGCAGAAACAAAGAGGTTGAAAAAGTTCTGGCAGATATTTCTGATAAATGGTTAATTTGTGAAAAAGGCACAAAGGTTAAAGAGGTAAATATTAATGAAGGGACAAGACATTTTGTTGTATACAGTGAAGGCAGACAGTCCTATGAGCATTCGATAGTTGAAAATAATCTAAAAAAGACTAATTTTAATTTAGAGCGGTTAAAAAAAGAAATCAATAGAGGTGAGATAAAAAAACCTGAAGACATAGGTTACAAAGTGTCTTCAGTTTTGAACAAAGCAAAAGGTTACAGATATTTCAGTTGGGAAATAGCGAAAGCGGGGAAATTCCAGTATTGGCAGGATGAAGAGAAGATGAAGAAAGAAAAAGCAATAGAAGGAACATACGTACTTAAAAGCAACGACAAAAAAATAACGCCACAAGAAGCAGTTACGGCTTATAAGGAACTTTGTAACGTTGAATCTTTATTTCGCGAATTTAAAGATGTGCTTGAGGGACGTCCCATATGGCATCAGACAGAACAAGGCACAAAGGCGCACATATTTATAAGAGCCTTGGGATATTTGCTCGATACGGCATTGCATAGAAAGATGGAAAAAGCCGGAGTTAATCTTACGGTTGAAGAAGCAATAAAGAGTCTTGAGCAGGTAAAAATAGGGGAGTTGAAATTGAAGGGCGAAAAGCGGCAGATTGTAACTGGGGCAAAGTATTATGCCGGCGCTGTTCTTAAATCCGTAGGGCTTTGCGGTTACAAGAATCTTCTACCCGGAATGATCTAATAAAATCAGCAAGAATTACAAAAAATAGCAAATGTGGTGGCAAACTTTAAACTGTTCCCGTCGAACGTATGGTTGTTTTAGGCAAACATGAGTTACCTCTTGCGCCTCAAAGAATCCGGGGTGGAGGCAGCCGGGGAAATACTGGTGCCGAAGGAGAAACACAAAGAAATTGTCAGCTTAACGCCTGAATCCGAAGCGGAGCTTAAACATGATATTGCCGGGCTCGAGAAAGTTATTATGGAAGACCTGCCGCCGCGGTTAAAAAAGACCGGCTTTTGCCGAAACTGTGCTTATAATGAGTTTTGCTGGGCGGAGGCGGAAGAGTAAAACGTTTAAATTATTTCCTTGTATATAAGGAAATAATATGGTATTATTTCCTTATGAGAAAGGAAAATAATATGATGGATAAAGAAGCGGTAAAACGTTATTTTTTGGATTTTCATGAACAGCCTTTGCCTAAATTGCTGCCCCGTGAGGTCTGCCTGAAGGATAATCCCGGGCGTATACAGGCGGTAGTGGGCGCGCGGCGTTCCGGGAAAACTTATTTATTATTCAATGCCATCGAACGAGTTATATCTAAGGGGGGAAAGCGCGAACTTTGCGCGTATATTAATTTTGAACATCCGCTTTTAGACGGGGTAACGTTTAAAGAATTTCAAGAGTTACTTGCGGTATACTTTTCTTTATTCCCGGAAGTAAAAGAAGATCGCCTGCGTATTTTTCTGGATGAGCCGCAGGTTATGGAGAAATGGGAAAGCGCGGTGCGCGGACTGCATGACCAACATCCTTATACCATTTTTATTACCGGCTCATCATCCCGGCTTTTGAGCCGTGAAATCGCCACCGCTTTACGCGGCCGTTCTTCGACGGTTGTTCTGTTACCGCTTTCCTTAAGGGAGTTTTTTGCCTTTCGCGGTATAAACATAGACCCGCTTAAGCTTTCAACCCGCCGCAAATCAGAAGTTTTGCGCGCGCTTGACGATTTTTTCCTTTATGGGGGGTATCCGGAAACAGCGCTTCAGACAGAGGCGGCGGAAAAATTACGGATAATCAAGGATTATTTCGACCTTACTATTTATAAAGATATAATTGAGCGTTATGCTATCCGTAATTCTTCTCTGGCACGCTGGTGCATGAATGCTTTAATATCGTCGGTTGCTTCTTTGTTGAACATAAATAAACTTTACACCGCGCTTAAATCCCGGGGGATAAAAATATCCAAAGATACTTTATATGAATATTTTTCCATGCTCGGAGACTGCTTTTTTGCCGGCTATTTACGCCGTTTCGATAGATCTCTGCGTAAGGAAGAATCTTCTCTGCCTAAAGTTTACCTCAACGATACCGGGTTTATTAGTTTATTTTCTCATCAGGAATATAATAAACGCCTGGAAAACGCGGTCTATCTGGAATTGACGCGTTTTTGTAACAGCAATCCTCTGGCGAAAATAAATTATTGGCGTTCACCGAATGATAAGGAGGTTGATTTTCTGATCAGTGAAAAAGGCAGGGTCAAACAAGCCGTGCAAGTTTGTTATTCTTTGAATTCTGCCGGGACGAAGGAGCGGGAATTATCGGCTTTGAAACAGTGTTTCGAATATTTCGGCGTAAAGAACGGTTTGATTGTTACCTGGGATGATGAAGGGATTGAAAAGGTGAGCGGTGTTTCCGTGCCGGTGATGCCGGTATGGAAATGGCTGCTGACCCGAAAATTATAAGTTCAGAAAAATGAAGAGAACGATTTTTATCTTTTCTAACGGTGAAATTCACCGCAAGCAGAATACGCTCTATTTCGAGTCCGAAGGCGGGAAAAGAAAGTTTATCCCTGTGGAAAACACTCAGGAACTCTGTGTGTTCGGGGAAGTGACGATTAATAAGAAGCTGCTGGATTTTTTGTCCCAGGAGCAGATTATCGTGCATTTTTTTAATTATTTCGGCTATTACAGCGGTACTTATTATCCGCGCGAGCATTATAATTCCGGGTTTATGATTTTGAAACAGGCAGAAGTTTATCTTAACGAAAAAAAACGGGTTGAAGTAGCACGCAAATTTGTGGACGGCGCGATGCTTAATATCCTGAAGGTGCTGGCGTATTACGTAAACCGCGGAAAGGCGTTAGCCGATACGCAGAAGAATATCGAGCAGATAAAAGAATCACTGCCGCAATGTGAAAATATCGAACAGATGATGGCGATCGAAGGCAATTGCCGGGAATATTATTATAAGGCGTTTGACGTTATTCTTGACGATGAGGATTTTTCTTTTTCCAGCCGCACGCGCCGGCCGCCGCAGAATCATCTGAACGCTTTAATCAGTTTCGGCAACAGCCTTATATACACAACAGTGCTTGCGGAAATTCATAAGACACATCTTGACCCGCGCATAGGTTTTTTGCATGCCTCCAATTTCCGCCGGTTCAGCCTGAATTTAGATGTTGCGGAAATATTTAAGCCCATAATCGTGGACAGGATTATTTTTTCTTTGGTTAATAAAAAGATGGTGAAAGGCAGGGATTTTGAAGAAAAGCTCGGCGGGATTTATCTGAATGAAAACGGCCGGAAGGTTTTTGTGCAAGAGTATGATAACCGGTTGAAGACGACAATTTCGGATAAGGGATTGGGCAGGAATATTTCTTACCGTTCGTTAATACGCCGGGAGCTGTATAAACTGGAAAAAGACTTTATCGGAGACAGAGAATATAAGCCGTTTGTGGCGCGGTGGTAGAATATTTAAACCGTTTAAACAGTTTGAACCGCTTAAACCGTTTGAACAGGTTGAACCGTTTGAACCGTTTAAATAAGTCCAAGCAGAATGTTTATTATATTAGTTTACGATATTGAACAAAAAAGGGTCAATAAAGTCCTGAAGGCGGCAAGGCAATACTTAAACTGGGTGCAGAATTCAGTATTAGAGGGAGAGTTAAGCCGGGCAGGTTTTGAGGGACTTAAGCATAAATTAAAACAGATTATTGAAGAGGATAAAGATTCGGTTATTTTTTATCTTTTTCGTGAAAAAACTTATACCGACCGGCAAACAATGGGGATAAAAAAGGGCGGGGAGGAGCTAATAATATAAAATTAAGGATAAGTTAAGAAAAACAGGTTGAGCTGCCCAAACGGCATATATGGACTAAACAGTTTTTTATTGAGGAAATCTTCGTCTATGTGGAATAATGCAAAATAAGGCAATGATCGACGAAGGCAAAAATTTGCTATTAGATGAAGAAAAATAATAGGTTACGTAAATTTGGAAAATATGAAGAAATGTCCGGCAGCAAAAGCAAAAACACACTATTCGACGACAAAATGGGTTTTTAGACTACCTATGAGGGATTGAAATAGAAGTCTGAAAAGGAAGAAGATAAATCTGCTAAATGTTTTTAGACTACCTATGAGGGATTGAAATCATTACAGTGAGCGGAAGATAATTGACGAAGTATGCGTTTTTAGACTACCTATGAGGGATTGAAATCTTTGCAACGAGGTAGAACTGAAGCTCTTGACGACATGTTTTTAGACTACCTATGAGGGATTGAAATTGATTTAGCGTGCTACACCCGCGACCCCTATAAATTGTTTTTAGACTACCTATGAGGGATTGAAATTTGTTTCGGCTAACCGATAAAGGTAATGCACCTTGTGGTTTTTAGACTACCTATGAGGGATTGAAATGGGAATACAATCTATTCGCCATGTCCGCTCATGTTTGTTTTTAGACTACCTATGAGGGATTGAAATGCGTTATATGGGCATCCAGGAAAATCGTGTTTTGAGTTTTTAGACTACCTATGAGGGATTGAAATTATTTAAACTGGGGAGTACCTGCAAAGGGCAAATAAAGTTTTTAGACTACCTATGAGGGATTGAAATCTACAGGATACCCCTCGTTGTCTAATACCGGCTTCGTTTTTAGACTACCTATGAGGGATTGAAATCAATTAGCAATAGTCCATGATTTAGCTGGCTACACCGTTTTTAGACTACCTATGAGGGATTGAAATTGATCACTAAATAGATAATCACCCATTGTAATATCACGTTTTTAGACTACCTATGAGGGATTGAAATCAATTAGAGTTAATACGTGATTTAGCGTGCTACACCGTTTTTAGACTACCTATGAGGGATTGAAATACAGAATTTCCGTGTCCTCGTCTGTGAGTGTGCCTGTTTTTAGACTACCTATGAGGGATTGAAATCCATTCCTCAATTTGTATCTTATTCGTTATTTTGCAGTTTTTAGACTACCTATGAGGGATTGAAATTTCATTATTAAGCCTTTCTATAAATCCCATTCCTGGAGTTTTTAGACTACCTATGAGGGATTGAAATGCGCTTGTGGGAACAATATCATTATCCCTTAAAGCCTGTTTTTAGACTACCTATGAGGGATTGAAATAATTGTGTCTGGAATTGCACTGCTCTCGTCGAATATGTTTTTAGACTACCTATGAGGGATTGAAATAGGGAAAAGAATATATTACAAATTTATAGGGGTCGCGTTTTTAGACTACCTATGAGGGATTGAAATCTGACGTGCTGCCCGCAAATTCGTTGTCACGTCTAGTTTTTAGACTACCTATGAGGGATTGAAATTATATATTTCTCTACCATCTCAGGTGTCGTCAATAGCGTTTTTAGACTACCTATGAGGGATTGAAATGAGTCAGCTAATGTGACGCTGAATCTTATAAAAAAGTTTTTAGACTACCTATGAGGGATTGAAATGAGCAGTAGCATTCCATTCTTTCCTTTCCGTACATCGTTTTTAGACTACCTATGAGGGATTGAAATATTGTTGACGATAGAAGATATCTTGAGGAATTTGGTGTTTTTAGACTACCTATGAGGGATTGAAATGTGCATCCACGCGCGTTAATTTTATATTTTGAGTTTGTTTTTAGACTACCTATGAGGGATTGAAATATACTTCCCAGATTGCATCCGGTATTGCGGAACTTTCGTTTTTAGACTACCTATGAGGGATTGAAATTCCGAAAAGCGATCGTCAAAAAATCGGTTCTTTCGTAATTAATGTGAATATCTCCTGGGGTTAAGCAAGCCACAATGCTGGTGAATTTTCAATCTAAAATAGTCAATATCCTTATAGCCATAAGCCATTCGTTTAAGCCGTTTGATTTTGTTGTTAATCCCTTCCG
>JBDRCZ010000076.1:0-2379 GCA_043821285.1 Candidatus Omnitrophota bacterium
CCACAAAATAAATTTATCCACCGCATTCTTCTGCTGTGCCAGGCTTAATTCGCTGTATAATAAATCATAGGTATAAGCAATATATACTGCCCGGTCGATATTATTAATATTTGTCCCGATGCTGTTTACAATACTATCAAATTTGTTAAGACATTCTGTAAGATACGTATTGTCCTTCCCCATCTTCCACATCAGCGCCTTGGCTAATAACCGGCCGGCATCAGAACTGTCTCCAAAATTACCATCAGCAAAATCTTCAAACCTCCGCCATGGACCCCAGCTCGTATCATTTGACCATTCGGTAAGCTGATCTATCCACGCCTCTGACATTAATCGGGGATGGGTGTTCTTTAACGCGGCTATTGCCGGACTATGCATTACAAACCATAATATACTTGCTAAAAACATTATTTTCATATTTCTACTTGTCACTATTTTTTTCATTCTTGAACACCCCCTTTAACTAAAAAAAAAGCCTGTTCTCGAAAGTTCGAGAACAGGCTCCTGTTTTACGCTAATCAACGTTTTACCTTTCGGTAACCCAGCCACCTTGTTAGTTATTTATACTTACTAACGAAGGTCTGTAGTTTTGCTCCTGAGTATCATCAGGAAGGCATCAGCCCGTCCCATTCTTTCGAATGGTTTGCCTTTATCGTGGCAGTTTACCCCGTTAGAAAACCATTATAGATAAGATTAGTGTTAGAAAAACAGTATGAACCAGCGATGTTTGTTTCAGATTGTTTTTTCAATAACTCCAGTTGACATTTTCTAACGGGGTTGATTTTTCAATACAAAGAACTATTTAGTTACAAACATTATTTAATTATATATAAAGCAAATAGTATGCCAGTTTCTAAATCATATAACCTTTTAACATAACTATAGCATTTTAAAAACGTTATATAACTAGTCTTTTTTTCTAAAGATACGTTAGGGGGCAAATTTTTGAAAATTTAGTAAAAAAATTTTTACCAATAAAAAAATTCCTGACAGCTGATTATTTCTGTACGCAAGACCTAAGGTTAGTGTACAGGTTACATGATATTTTGCATCACCGGAATTTTTTTATCCATTCCAGTATGAAGGAATACCCCGTTGCCAAGCATCGGGGCTTGTCGTAGTTTTATCCCATTAAAAATATTAAACAGTCATAACTTCTTTGCAGCTTAATAGTTTAAAAACCATATGCACCAAAAAGATGCAGGCAAAATTTGGGTTTATTAGTCTGTAAAAGAATAGATAAAATAAAAACACCTTGCAGCCCTGCTACAGGGTGTTTTTATTAATATAGTTTTGTTTTGCGCAGCAAAACAAAACTAAGGGGTGACTATTTTACACAGATTAATTATCGGGCGCAGGCATACTCGTATTATCGTCTTTAATAATTCTTTATCCGATAGATATGCCGCAAAAGGCGGGCTATATTCCCAATATAAACCAATTAATTTTCTCCCAAGTTTATTAGACATCATATATCGATTTCGAAAGTCACATAAGACCTTAACCTCATTGGCTAAAGGTGTGCCAAAAGCCGCCGTGGCAATACAACAACCACTTTTTTTCTTACTCCCCCCACTGGTACCACTACTAGCTACCGGGGCAATTACTTCATCTCCCGTAGTAACACCACCAGAATCATCACTACCTGAATCACTATCCTCTGAACCAGTATCATCAGAATCAGCATCATCATTAATGTCTTCAAAAGTTATAAATGTATCATCAGAAGTCGTAGCAATCATCCCTTCAACATCAACACATTCAATCTGGTAATGATATGTTGTACTTGCTAAAAGTCCAGAGACTATTGCCGAATGTTCGTGGGTTAATTCCGCATTACTCAATACTGTACCATAATCTGCAGTTGTTCCATAACTAATCCGACTCGTGCATAATTTATCAGTAACCCATGTAAGTTGAGCAGAATTAGCAGTAATATCAAGCACTTCAATGTTTGAGATAATTGGCGGTGTCTCAATTATCCCCTGATCAGAAACATAAAAATTTAATATCCCGGCACCCGTTGATAAAAATACCCCGCCAGCTGCTTCAGAAACCGTAATTTTAACAACACTGGTTGTTTCAATTGAAACATCATAATACGTATTTTTTTTTATATCAAAAAGCACGTGCCTGCTTGCCGCATCCGGGGTTAATTCATAAATCACCGGTCCAGCAACCTGTGTAGAAGTAGCAAACATAACTACCCTATTTATATTACTATCTTTTATATGTGCCCCCTGCATATTGCCGCTCGCGGCATTAATCGCCACGGTCTCGGGCATAGAATCTCCAACATTTGCCGGATATAATACCACTAGATAATTATGCGTTAGATTATTATCTGTCGGTTCAATTTCAATCCGGTCCGCTCCCCAA
>JBDRCZ010000077.1:0-8589 GCA_043821285.1 Candidatus Omnitrophota bacterium
TATAATTTATTTATATTAATATATAGTTTTTAGGGGTAATATATATTTAAGCATATATTATGCCAAGTATGAAATTTTAAAGAAAAATAATTTATTTATAATCATAACATATTGCAAACAAAATAATTAAAAATAATATCCTAATATTGACGATCTATGACACACATGGACAATACATAACCACATAAAACATAAATGTGTTTATTTTTTTAGACACCTTTATATTAAAAAATAATTTTGTGTTAACTTTTTTATTTGTAAGTGGTTACAAGTAAAATAAAATGTTTATTGTTTTATACACGTGTTGATAAAAAAATCATTATAGCCAACAACCCCTATAGCAAGACCATAGGTATTACGCTGGCTGTATGATGCTTTGTATTGCTGGAATTAAATTTGCCAGAGGACTATATGTCTCAGTGGATGGTCAGAAAATGCAGCGCATTTTCTGCGAATAAATCATCCCTGCTGCTTGCAGCAGGGATGATTTATGTTAGATTAAATATTGCGGTAAAATTGGCAGGAGATCAGAGAGAAAAGCCTTCAAACTCTTTATTGTGTTACCTTCATCAATTGTAATCACTGCGGTGATCTTTACCATTGCCGTACCAGTATCTTTTCCTCTTAGTTTGTTTATTACGATTTTCATTTGCTGTTTGTAGTAATTGGCTGTCAGGGTATTGCCGGTTAAATAAAAATAGAGCATAATGCTCTTTGACGAACCATGGCTTAAAACCAATTTATTTGCTTCAATTCTCCTACCGCTTATTTCAAAATTTGTTATTTCTTTTTCAACAATTTCTGAACCTGAACCAATCATACAAACTTCCGGAGGGTGGGCAACTTTACGATTATCAGGAGAATAAACAATCTGAACATTTATCTTGCGCTGATCTTTAATGTTTGCGTAATCCCTGATCAGTACGTTTCTCGTCTGTAAAATTTCATATACCCGTTCCTCGATAAGTACATCCACCCCCTGCCAGCCATTAATCGCCATGGGCATTTTATCTAACCTATTTCCCATAACAGGAACCGGCGTACGTACAATATTGATTACAATACTGGTAATTGCCAAGATAATTACGACAATAATAAATCTTACCTCTCTCCTCCTGCAGCGTGTCTTCATACTCATAAATGTTTTGTATTTACTGAAAAAAAATTTCCTTCAACTTGACGATCATTATCTCAAGACTACATGGTATTATGCCAAACTGATACTGTTTCGCAGCACCAGAAATTTTTTCCATTTAAAAACCTACGGTTTTCAAACTTTCCATCCCAAAGGTCACCCGGAACGTAAAACCGCACGGAATAAGCAATTTTATAATTAATCTGCACTTTCACTCTTTGCACCTGATAAAAAATTGTTCACAAACATTAGTCCGATGAAGGCAACTACAAACACCATAAAGCCCGCAGCATCATGCACAAAACCATGTATGTATTGCGTGCCATAAACATCACTGACAAACGCAAGAAATAAAATTCTAATGATGTTCGACACTAGTGCTAAAGGTACGCTGATCATGACCAAAAAATATTTTTTCGGCCGGGAAATACGGGAAAAATACGCAAACAATACCCCCAGTGCCAGCAAAGAAATTAAAGAACGCAGCCCGCTGCACGGATCCCCTACTTCAAGCTGTGAATTCTGCATGTAAATAATACTGCCGATACTTTTGGCAGTAATCCCAATATGGGTTAAAACAAATGCCGCCACCCCGGCCGCAAACAATTTCATTTTTAAACTAATATTGGCAATTAAGACTAAAGGCAGGGGGAGCATAAATAATAAAAAATTGACCGGCACCCAAATAACTCTAAAAACTTCTCTACCCCAGATAAATAATATTATGCCTGTTAAAACAAACAAAAATGAAAAACCGGAAGTAAAATAAATCTCAATGACCGTACTGATGATATGGAGTAAAAGTCCAAAAACAACAAACACAATGCCTGGTTTAAAAGCAGCTATTTCCGTTCCCGCTAATCTGTTGCGTTTTAACCAGATTAAATAAATACTAACCAGTGGAATTAAAAATCCATGCGAATAATATGAACCTTCGGCATTCCACCGGTCAACCATCCAGGTAAAAGTATGAAAATAAACACCGGCAAGCAGTACGGTAATTATTAATATCTTTAAATAATTGTTCATAAATGAATCTCCTCCTCCGCAAGCGGAGGAGCATCTTCATACACGGATACGCCTAAGGCGTATCCGACAGTGAAGCAAAATTGGTTTCGCCAATTTCGCAAAAAAACAAAAGATGCTGCCTTCTATCAAAGTAGAAGTAATAATCAAGTTTATTTTTTCTTATGGCCTACATTAAAAAATAGACGCTAAATTAATGTCGAAGGCAGTAATTTAGCAATATTTGTTTTGATAATACCGACGATACGTTTTGCCGCATGGCCATCACCGTAGGGATTTATCGCCCGCGCCATCTTATCATATTCCTTTCTATTATGCAGCAACAATTCTACATTTTTCAATATGTTTTTTGTATCCGTACCAACAATTTTTGCAACATTAGCCTTTATTCCTTCCTGACGTTCGGTCTTTTTTCGCATCACCAGAACCGGCCGGCCAAAAGCCGGTGCCTCTTCCTGTATCCCTCCGGAGTCGGTAAGCACAATGTATGCCCTTTTAAGCAGCCGGGCAAGTTCATGATAGTCCACCGGGGTGGTAAGATGGATGCGTTTTATACCGAAGAGCATTCTATAAACCGGCACTTTTACATTCGGATTTAAGTGTACGGGATAAATGATTTCAACATCTTCATTACCCCTTACGATCTCTTTTAATGCCCGGCAAATATTTTTAAGCGGCCGGCCAAAATTTTCCCGGCGATGCGCAGTTACTAAAATTAGTTTATTTTTATCTGATATTTTAAAATCATATTTTATAGTTTGCGCCTTTTTGATTATCATCTGTAAGGCATCAATTACTGTATTCCCGGTTAGAAAAATTCTTTGTTTTGATATCCCTTCACCAAGCAGCATGCGAAATGCATATTTTGTCGGGGCAAAATTAAACGTCGCTAATATGCTGATTATATGCCGGTTGACTTCTTCGGGAAAAGGATTATAAATATCCTGCGTGCGTAATCCTGCCTCAATATGCCCTACAGGAATCCTCTGGTAAAAACCTGCCAATGCCGCAATCATCGCCGTAGTTGTATCTCCCTGGACCAAAAGTAACTGTGGTTTTATCTTTTTAAGTATTTCTGACACCCTCAGCATTGCATTTGCGGTAAAATTTTCTAACGTCTGATTCTCCTGCATGATATTCAAGTCAATATCCGCCTTAATATCAAAAAGGGAAAGCATTTGATCAAGCATCTGCCGGTGTTGAGCAGTTACACAAACTACTGTCTGAAAAAAATCTTTATTTTTTTCTAACTCTTTGACTACCGGGGCCATCTTAATTGCCTCCGGCCGCGTACCAAATATTACTAAAATCTTTATGCGTTTATGCATGGATATCACCCACCGTAGTTGCGAGTTCTCTCAAAAATTAATACACTTATACTAAGCAATTACAGATGATCACCGATGAAAAAACACCTGCCCGCCGACGTCCACCACAAAGCGTTAGCGGACCTGCCCGCCATCGCTGTTTGGAGGGTCTTTGACCTTGTGGCGGGGATAATCGTAGATTTAAAAATTCAGGTTTTCACTTAATATTATTTTTTTAGCCACTAATTATCACGAATGGTCCGGTAACAATTCTCTCATATAAAAGTTTTAAGTAGCTGCCAAATATACTTGAACACATACCCTATTATCTTATAATTCTTATCTTTGAACAATAATTCTTTTTCCATTCGTGAAAATCGGTGTTATTCTAAGGTTCTTATTTTCAAAAATCGTTGAACATCGTAGCAGTTATCGTTCGCTGCAATGCTTTATCAAAATCATTTTCACATGTAACGCCCGTAGAACTTGTAGAAAATATGGTTGGTATTTATTTCAAGGGTTCAATTTTTCCAGGAGACTTTTGATTTTTGGCCCGTTGCCATGATAATAAGAGTTCTTTTTGATGTAATGCCGCCCATTCCATAACAAGTCCTAATGCTCTTGGTGGTAATTTACCAGCTATTATTGCAAGCGTATCTATTTCAATTAATGCCTCAAACCCACCATATTCTACATGAAAATGCGGTGGGATATGATCATCGAAAAACATTTTGATAACAATACCATAGAATCTGCATATTTCAGGCATGCATGTACACCCGTTTTATATTAGGGAATAATTCCTCTGGCTTTTTTCCTGTAATTTGTAAATATAAGGAGTCCGGACATAAATCCGTTTCTTTTCCCCATAATAATTCGCCAGATGCACCAATAGATACTTCTTTAAATTTATCATAATTTTTCCATGATGAAAATACTCCTTTGCCAACAAGATGAGATAAATTTAGCGTTCCTTCTGTACCATCGGAATATTTAATCCAAATATTATAATCTGATAATACCTTAACCTCAATAATTTTATACATATTACACACCTCCAAATAAAAAAATTCCTTCGGAATCTTTTTATCCATTTAAAAACCTACGGTTTTTAAACCTTCCCTTAACAATGAATTAAATGTACCAAACCATACCCCAAATCCCAAGTTATCCACAGATTGAAAATCTTATTGTTTCCTATACATTAAAAAAATTCTTTTACCTCAACTTCATCGGCAGCAATACTACTGGGTATTACACCAAGGTGATTAGTCCCTGCAGCACCAGAAATTTTTTGTATATTGAAAACCTACGGTTTTCAAAGCTTTCACTTCCAAACCCTATCCCTATGTCAAAACTTCAGAGAATTATCAAGTTAAATGTGATGCCTTCTTATGTTCTTTATACTCGGGTCGCTTATTTATTTATAGTATATCATATACCGGAATATTATGCCACAAATAAATCACTATTACAAAAAGGCAAAGGCTCAAGTTATACTTGAGCCCTCACCTCGCCCCACCCCAAAACGTAGCTTTTAAACGTCGCTGATTATTGTATATCTTCGGATGAATTTATATTTCGTGATAATTACACTATTGTCGGCAAATTACGCGTGTTACATCAATCAATGGCCTCAGACAAAGTTTGATAATACTTCTTAAAGGTTTATGCTTTGAAATAAAATCTGCTACTGGCGGACTATAGGTGTAATAAGCTTTGACAAATTTTCTGCCATATTTGTTTAGCATTAAATGTTTGTCTCTTAAGGTGCGGAGAATACCCAGTTCTTCTGCTAATGGCGTGCCATAGGCAGCAGTTGCAATAAAACAACCACCCCCACCGCCACCACCTTCTCCAGAACTACTGGCTACTGTACCATTATCCTCATTAATATCATCATCATCAGTACTACTATCATCTGTACCTGTATCGCTATCATCCCCGACATCTGTAACCTCACCATCCCAACCCAATATGTACATAGAAAAATGTGTAGTATTAAAAGAAACCCGTTGATTAACCATATCGATATCTACCCCGGAAATCTCCTCCCAGGCAGAAGTTTCAAGATTATAGTAATAGATACTTAAAAAAGCTGCGTTTTCTACGACTGCGGCGAGTAAGTCTTCATTGGTATAGGGCAGTTCAATTATTACCGGGTTATTAAAATTCGTTCCGCCCGGACCAAAATCAATCGTATTACCAACTCCCGTAATAATATCTGGCAGCTCTGGTGGAGCAATAACCCGGCTTATCGTCACAAGAATTGGCACATCTATTGCACCGGCATTAAGCTCAACCTTTATCCCGGGAATTTCTCCGGAATCCGTGTTAACCACACCGCCGGTAACATTATCAATCTCTTGACTGATAATATCATCGATAATAATAAAGGTGTTACGGCAAAAATATATTTCTTTACTTCCATTTCTTTCATCGGTCCAGGTAAGATAGTAATGATGTCCACAATTATCAATCGCCAGCGCCGGATTACTCTGTGTTGATTGAACTTCATCATCATTAAACTGTGCAAGGGTCTGGAACAAGTAATTAGTGTGTTTTGCCCCGGAAAGATAAATATTCCAATCACCCTCTACCTCTTCACTTCTGGCAACAAATGTATCTCCGGCACTGTCTACCCGCAAAGCATACATCCCTAAGGTTTGTTCGGTAAAATTGTTTTCATTTACCGGTGTTTCTTCATCCAATAAAAATTGTCCAACTAATTGGCTATAACTGTATTTAGAAAAATATATGTTTGCATATCCTGTATTAAGTTTCGTCCAAGTAACATAAACATCATTACCATTGGGGGCAACTGCCAGATCTGGTCCGTGTTGACCGGCAATAGCATCACTAACTACGACATCAGTTCCAAAAAATTCTCCGAGATCGATATTACTTCCTCCGGCCGTATCAAAGTAAAGACTATGTGTGCCATCTAAATTAATCCCGCACCAGGCAATGTAAATATCTGCATTATTATCTAATTTTAAGACCGGCTCCGTGGCAATCTGTGGCCAGCGGTCATCATTCACACCTAAGGGTGGTTGAACAAATTCATACCAATTATCTGAATAATCAGCCGTTGTCCGGGTGTAATAAATAACCCCTCTCCCAGTGCTTTCATCCACCCAGGCAAGATAAACTGTATTTGCCTCTTCTGTCGTATCATCACTATCACCGGTCAACGGCTGTCCAATATCAATAGTGGGGAGTGTCTGGTTACCGGCGCCGGAGTCATTATATACCAGAAAGCTATCACTAAAAGTATCGGCCCCATTTTCTAATTTAGCAACATAAATATCCCAATCACCTAAATTACTCATTGCCTGCCAGGCAACATAGACATCCCCGCGGTTATCCAAAGCAATTGCCGGGTGTCTCTCTGCCAAATTTTCACTGTCATTATTTATAATAATGTTATCACTAAATGTTTCGCCGAAATCTGTGGACTTCACTATATATATATCCCAGTCTCCATCATTCCCGCACTCTTCCCAGACAATAAATACATTCTTCCCGCCATTGGATACAACAATACGCGAATTATCCTGTATTACATCTGTATCGGACATAATATCATAAGTATAAAAATCTGCGGCCTGTTTGCTTTTGTTCCCTTTTCCCACATTGCTATTTTGTCCCCGCAACATCTTTTGTATCGTAAAAGAATATTCATATTCAGTCATGCTATTTCCGCCAATATCACAGGCATTAATTGCAATACTAACAACTTCCTTGTATTTAAAATATCCTGCCGGGTCATAAATAATTACATATTCCAATATTGATTTTTCTATAATCTGCGCATTATAGTTAACCGTACCGCCATGATCATCTATGTATGTCTGAATAACCCCATTGGTAATTATTGCCATCCCATTTACGTTTAATCCAATAGTATTTTTGTCCACACCAGACATATCATCCTTAATTACCACCTGAATATTGGTGTCAACGTATGTATTTTTGGCCGTTGATTGCGGCATTGTTGAACTAACAGAAGGGGCAGCGGTATCGGCAACAATAATATCAGTGGTTGTACTACTGGCAACATTAGACAATAGTGAAATATTCGCTGTTTCATCTGACGTTTTTATCGTAAAATAATAAGTTTGTCCCGTACCCAGTCCTGTTACAGTCATTGTTTGCGTTGTTCCGGCAATATCTGGAGTTAGTTCTCCAGTCACAGGGATTGCTGCTGCCCAGTCTGCTTCCGTAATATTGGATGTGGAATAACGCAAATCATAACTTAACGCGGTACCACTAGTGCCATCGTCTCCTGGCGCGGTCCATGTAAGGGTCATAGAATCTTGGGTTACGCTTGAAATCGCTAAATCCGTTACTGCTGCGGGTGCAATGAGGTCATCGGGTAAAACAATTTCCTGAGCCTTGGCAAAAGCGCTGTTTGAAACAGCCGAAGTATTGGGAACCTCATCTACACTCTTTATGGCAAAATAATAAGTCTGTCCCGCTGATAGTCCAGTCACGGTCATTGTTTCTGCTGTCCCGGCAGTGTTTGGCATAGGTTCCCCAGTAACATCAGATGATACATTAAATTCACTGTCATTAGTTATCACAGTTGTGGAATATTTAATTGTATAAGCCGTTGCTGTACCAGTTGTCCCATCGTCACCCGGAGCAGTCCAGGTTAAATCTATCTCTCCATCATTTGTGCCACTAGAAGCAGCTAAATCACCAACCGCTGCCGGGGCCGTAGTATCTGCAGAACCCGTTTGAACGATATTAAATGTATCCGTACCTGATAAATTCGCGGTAAAATATAATATTGACTGAGTAGTTGAAGAAATTGTGTTAATCAGGGTGCCATTCTGCCGAACCTCATAATTAACACCTGCTGTAACATCACAAATTAAATGCCTAACTGTACCGCTGCCGTTAACTGTATAAGTAACACCAGACACCTTGCCTTCTGTATTACTAAAGATAATTATTTTATCATCAATTTTCACGCCCTGCATATTGCCGCTCGCGGCATTAATCGCCACGGTCTCGGGCATAGAATCTCCAACATTTGCCGGATATAATACCACTAGATAATTATGCGTTAGATTATTATCTGTCGGTTCAATTTCAATCCGGTCCGCTCCCCAA
>JBDRCZ010000078.1:0-2479 GCA_043821285.1 Candidatus Omnitrophota bacterium
CTTGATTTCCTTAATAGAATGGTTTTTATCTTTGATGAAATATTCTAATTCCCTCTCTTGGTTTTTATCCAATCTTTGTCGTTTTCGCATGAGTAGATTATATCATATTTTGTGCTAATTTGGAATGTGATGTCCATAAGGGATATCTTATGGCCAAGGGTTTTGATTATGAAGACGGTGATGCTTGTACAGAATGAGGCATCCCAAATAGAGATTTTATTATATTGAAATTTAACGCATATTGGTATATAATTTACACTGTTTACGTTTTCAGTACAAGGGAAAAGAAAAATTAATAAGTAGTTATTTTAATAAAAAATAATAATTAACCACAGAGCACACAGAGGGCACAGAGTAGAAATAAATGAATTAACATTTAATGTAAAATTACTAAAAGATGTAATAGAAAGATATTCTCTGAGAACTCAGTATTCTCTGTGGTTAAGTATTTGACAGAACCGCAGAATTTATGAGGTGAGATAAATGATTCGTAAGGCGCAGTGTATAGATATATCACAAATCCAGAAGCTGATTAATGACTATGCCCGTTCGGGGTATATGCTGCCGCGTTCGTTAAATGAACTCTATGAGACTATACGGGATTTTACGGTGTATGAGGATAATCATAAAATTATCGGCTGCTGTGCATTGCATATTAGTTGGGAAGATTTAGGGGAGATCAGGTCATTAGCCGTGGAAAAGCAAAGTCAAGGAAAAGGAATTGGCAGGTCTTTGATTTTGGCGTGTATAGAAGAGGCAAAGGGACTGAAACTGAAACGTGTTTTTGTCTTAACGGAAATCATAGATTTTTTTAAAAAGTTTGGTTTTAAAAATATTGATAAATCAGAACTGCCGCATAAGATCTGGGGAGACTGCCTTGCCTGTATAAGGTTTCCGGATTGTAATGAAGTAGCCTTGGCGATTGTATTATGAAAAAATTACAGAACCACGGATGATCTAGATTGCGTAGATAGTCAGACTTCAAAAGAAGCCACGGATTAACACTGATTAAACACAGATAAAATTCCCCAGAATTAGTGCAATTGGTGGTTAAAAAAATATCCGTGTTACATCCGTGCAAATCCGTGGCTAAAAAAATAATATTCTGACAAAATCTGGGTGTTTATTAAAAATGTAGGTATTTTTTGACAGAACTTGGCAAAACTGCAGGGGAGATTTATTAATTGTGACAATTACTGAGAAAATTTTAGCAAAACATGCCGGAAAAAAGAAGGTTGTACCGGGTGAGTTTATTTATGCACGTGTGGATATGGCATTAGGGAATGATATTACCGCTCCCATGGCAATTGAAGAGTTTGAACGCTTAAAATTAAATGATGTTTTTAACCGGAATAAAATTACCCTAGTGCCGGACCATTTTACGCCGAATAAGGATATTAAAAGCGCCGAGCAATGCAAAAAGTTACGGGTTTTTGCCCGAAAATATAAAATCAAAAATTATTTTGAAGTGGGACAGATGGGTGTGGAACATGCCCTGCTGCCGGAATTAGGACTGGTTGGTCCGGGGGAGATTGTTATTGGCGCGGATTCGCATACTTGTACTTATGGGGCATTGGGTGCGTTTTCCACGGGTGTGGGCTCAACTGACCTGGCCGGGGTGTTTGCAACCGGAAAAATATGGCTTAAGGTACCGGAGACCGCTAAGTTTGTATACAAAGGCAAATTAGGACCATGGGTTGGCGGGAAAGATTTAATCCTAAAAACTATTGGTGATATTGGTGTAGATGGCGCGCTGTACAGGGCAATGGAGTTTAGTGGTGAGGTGATCAGTAGATTACCGATGGAACACCGGCTGACAATGTGTAATATGGCAATTGAGGCCGGAGGTAAAAACGGGATTATTGCACCGGATAAAATAACCAAAGATTATATGTATGCAAGGTCTGACCGGGTTAAAAAAAAGTTTAGCTATTATACTTCGGATAGAGATGCCAAATATTTTGAAGTACGTGAATATGATCTAAGCAAACTCGAACCCCAAGTTGCCTGTCCGCACTTGCCAAGCAATGTTAAATCGGTGAGTAACCTAAAAAACATAAGCATTGACCAGGTGGTAATTGGCTCGTGTACTAATGGCCGGATTTCTGATTTAAGAGAAGCGGCAAAAATACTCAAAAATAAAAGGATAAATTCCCGCGTGCGTTTAATTGTAATTCCCGCTACCCAGCGGGTATATTTACAAGCAGTAAAAGAAGGACTGGTAGAAATTTTTGTTAAAAGCGGGGCAGTGGTATCAACTCCTACCTGCGGCCCCTGCCTGGGCGGACATATGGGGGTTTTAGCAGAAGGAGAGCGTGCTGTGGCAACTACAAATCGAAACTTTGTCGGACGTATGGGACATGTAAAATCCGAGGTTTATCTATCCAATCCCGCGGTTGCTGCGGCTTCAGCAATCAAAGGCAAAATTGCTCACCCGGGAGATGTTGTTTAAGAATTAGAATAATATCAATCTATACAA
>JBDRCZ010000079.1:0-2055 GCA_043821285.1 Candidatus Omnitrophota bacterium
ACGCCGCAGTCAAAGAAATAAAACTTTGGCCGCGCCTTCTTGCGCTCGCTTCTGTCCCACGGCCACAGAAAATCGCCCAAAAGAGTATCCTCAAGAATCGAAAAATACTCTTTGACTGTGCTCATGGGAACCGAAGAATCGCGCCCCACGGAAGCAAATTCAATTGTCTCAGCGTTCATTTGAGCCGCCACGCTCAAAAATCTCTGAAACGCGCTCACATTGCGGGTCAATGCTTCTGCTTGAACCTCTTCTTTGATGTAAATAGTACAATAGGCCTTTAATTGCCGCCGCACATCATCAACTTTACCTTCCAGAAAAGTTGTTACTATGCGAGGCAGTGTTCCATAAGACAAAGCCATATTAAGATCAAACTCCTTACCAACCTCAATATTGGTTAAAGGATACAGCCGTAAATCAAGCGCCCTTCCACCTAAAAGATTAGCGCTGCCGCGCCTTAGCTTGCGCGCGCTGGAACCAGAAAGAATAAATCTTAGGCCAATCTCCTCAATACCCTTCTGCACATAATCTAAAAGCACCGGAACCCGTTGGATTTCATCCACAATTACCAAATCATTCTTATGCAAAGCCTGCAACATTTCCCAGAATATAACCGGTGAGCGTGAAAATGAAAGCTCTGTCTCAGGAACCAGTAAATCTATAAATAAAGCTGAATGCAATCTACGCAATAAAAAAGTCTTCCCGGTCATACGCGGCCCAAATAAAAACAGAGACCCTGAAATCTTATTTAAATTTAGCAATCTTTGGTAGCTCATATTACGAGAATAACATATTTATGTTATTTGTCAAGCATAAATAACACATCGATAGCAACCGTTACTATCTTTAATAATTACAACTGGTTACAATATTAGGATCACGTTAATCTGGAATACACAATTCCATTTTACACATATTTTTGGAGTTATTAAAAGTAAAATTATTCATACTATTCTCTGTCTGGCTAATATACAAGGATATAGTTTAACAATATTGGTTAAAATACAAGGTAGGCATGTTATGTAAATCAGAAAAAAGAACAAAGCCCTGATAGTTTGATTATATCTTTTTAACATTGGATATATACCATTCGCAAGCCGACTTAATCCCCTTTTTTAAATCAACCTTCGGAGCCCATCCCATATTCAATAATTTCCTGGAATCCAACAACCGCCGGGGCATGCCGTCCGGCTTGCTTTTATCGTAATAGACATTCCCTTTGAATGAAACGATTTTGTTTATTTTACGCGCTAATTCGGCAATGGAAATTTCCACTCCAGTGCCGATATTGATTATTTCATTCCCGCTATAATTTCCCATTAAAAAAATAAGCGCATCCACGGTGTCATCTATAAAAATGAATTCTCGTTTAGGCTGGCCCGTACCCCAAATTTTAACTTCTTGACTATGAAACTTCTCTATTAAAGCCGCCATAACATGGCCATTTAAATCAAAATGGTCTCCCGGGCCGTAAACCGTCGCCGGAACAACGCAAATAAAATCAGATTTATACTGCCTGTTATACGCTTGGCACATCTTTACCCCGGCTATCTTAGCAACGGCAAACGGCTCATTTGTCGGCTCTATCGCGCCGGTAAGCAAATACTTTTCTTTCATCGGCTGGGGGCAGAATTTTGGGAACATGCAAGCGCTCCCGGGAAAAAGCAATTTTTTTACGCCGTATTTATACGCCGCGTGGATCACATTTGACTGAATAGCGATATTTTGATAAATAAAATCGGCGGGATAGGTATTATTGGCGTAAATCCCGCCAACTTTAGCCGCTAAAAGGAAAACATATTCCGGCCGCGAATTCTTAAATAATTTTTCTGTTTTAGCCTGATTTGTCAAATCAAGCTCTTTATGAGTTTTAAAAACCAGGTTATTATAACCCAGCTCTTTCAACCTGCGGATTAAAGCCCCGCCGATAAAGCCGGTATGCCCGGCAACATATATTCGTGAATTTTTTTTCATTTCTTCCCGCGGTAAGAGTTGACAAATTCTTTTAAAACGCTAAAAACATAGCCTATATGTTCTTTATTTATATCCTGATGCACT
>JBDRCZ010000080.1:0-26099 GCA_043821285.1 Candidatus Omnitrophota bacterium
TACGCATCTTTCCCCGGCGATAAAGATAGATGATTCTCTTTTTGCAGAAAATTTTATGAGGACACCTCTATCGAAAAAAGAATCTGTACCTTTTTCCGGATGGGATATTTTAGAGGAAAATAGGTTAAATGTAGAGGAAGTTTTGAAAGCATTTCAACAGGAGGATATTGCGAGACGATTTAGCGAAGAAATGAGTCATCCCGAGCATATTTACCCTGGACAGGAGTGGGTGGTTAGGCAAATACAAAAGACAAGAGAGTATAATCGTGGTATTGTAAATGAAGGCCAAGAGACTGGTGTAAAACTTATTCTGCTATTTCCAGAACAGGGGCAAGGAGAAGCTTATTTATATTTTGCTATATATAGATTGTTTCAACCATATGAAGATTACACTAAGATACTATCGTTAGGTAATAATACGCTATCGTTTTGTATTCTTATTAAGGTAAGAGGTGATCCGCAAGGGCCTAAGTCTATTGAAAACGATTTTATTATTATTGATGAAGGGAAGGAAGTAACATTGGGAGAGTTTTTAGCTAAATATTATCCTTTCCAAGGATCTCAAGATCCAAATAAGGCGGGAAAATTTGCGGTAGAGCATAGTGGGTTGATTACAAGAAAGCAGAGTAGTGGTAGTTTTAACCATTGGCCGACGCATCAAGGAAAAGGTGTGAGAGTTCATACAGGTATGATTGCAAGTGGAAATTTTGCTGGTTCACGTCTAATAAATCCTCAACCAGAGGATGTTAGAAGAGATTACCTTTATAGATTAGGTATTACTCCCACTTTAGAATACCATTTTCATCCAAGTTTAGATGAACCAGTCATGTCAGGCGGGGATATCAAGGCATATATGAAATATTTTGTACAAAGTAGAGCCATTGTGCCTTGGGCTTATTTAATTGTCAACTTTAAAAAAGAAGGCGTTCTTTATATACCCCGGCAGGATATAAATTGGAGGGCAGCTTTTGGTATATTAAAGAAGATTGTTGAACTTATAGAGTTAGACAAAAACTATTATTCGGCTGCGATTCGCCGCTTGTGGCAAGGAGAACTGCAGAAATATTTTGATATCGTGGATGTTGAGTTTAATGAGGATGGCACGGTTAAGCAATGGGTACGAAAACCAAGAGATGTGTCTCTTTTAGAACCAGATAGTCAACGAGCGCAACCACCGGAAAACGAAAAACTTTTAGAAGCTGCAAGCCTGCTTGGTAGGTTGCCGGTTAGTGCATTGGAGTTGGTGGAACAGGCGATCTAACGGCAGGCAGTTTACAGTGGTAATAATGATCATAGACAGAACTATTAGTTTAAAACTTTGCGGTCATTGCGGCACTGTGTGAGCATAAATAAAGAGGGAAAGCTTCTTTTTTTATTCTTGACATTGTAATATGTTTGCATTACAATTGTAATATAAATACCTTACATGACGATGGATATATCTAAAATATTTAATTCTAAAACACGCAAGGAACTCTTCAGGCTCTATTTTACAAATCCTGAAAATGCATACTACTTACGGGAATTAGAACGCGTACTGAATATTCCCATTAGCATGATTCGTCAGGAACTTTTGCGTTTAGAAAAAGAAGGGATGTTCACATTTTATAAAAGAGGAAATCTTGCTTATTTCTCCTTGAACAAAGCATATCCTTTATTTGATGAATTGAAAAGCATTGTCTTTAAGACTATTGGCGTGAAAGGATTGATAACACAGCAGCTTGAAAAGATTAAAGGCGTTAAGGTGGCTTTTATTTATGGGTCTTTTGCAAAAAATGAAGAAAGAGCTATAAGTGATATTGATTTATTTGTCATCGGGAACATTAATGAGAATCTGTTATCTAGAGAATTAGCCAGGATGGAGAAAACACTTAAAAGAGAAATAAACTATTCATTGTATACAAAAGATGAATTTATCGAGAAAAAGAAGAACAAAGATAGTTTTATTTTAGAACTTTTGGAAAACAAAAAAATATTTTTGATAGGTAATAGAAGTGACCTATAGGAAATTTATCAGAGAATATTTAGATAAAGGGTTGCTGAAAGAACAGAAATCGAATTTTATTACGGTAGAAAAACTAATTCTACGTGCAAATAAAGATCTGAAGACTGCTGAGGCAAATTTGTCTATTGATGAAGGGATTGCTTACGCAGTAGCATATTTAGGGATGCTGCGTGCCGGAAGGGCGTTTATGTTACTTAAAGGATTCCGTCCCGCTGATGGTTATCAGCATAAAACAGTTGTGGAATTTATGGCATATTTTTTCGGAAAAGAATTACGGGATATTGTAGAACATTTTGACAGAATACGGCGTAAACGTAATATGTTTACTTATGAGATTGATATATCTATTTCACGTACAGAAGCAGATAACGCACTTAGTATTGCTATAAAGTTTATTGATGTGATAAAGAATACTATTCGTAAGCAAAATCCACAAAGACAGTTTAATTTCTAAATAGATAAAAGATTGGTTATCTATTTCCAACTATATATTAAAGATAACATATCTTCCTTTAAAATAGAACGGGACAGTTTATGAATCTTGTGGTATACTTATAGTGGAAAATAAAGCACAAGGTTAGTGCTTAAAGAGTGGGAACCATGTGGCGTTTGCAAGAACGCCATTTTTTTATTGCCCTTTCTTTCATAGTTAGAAAAAACGGATAAAGACGTCCTTTTTAAGCGGCAAAGCCTGCGGGAAAGGACGTTTTTTTTAGGACAATGGCGTTCTTTTGCCAGGCAAGGCATAAGAACGCCTTTTTTATTGAGGTAAAGTATGGATTTTAGAATATTATTGGAAAAAATTACCCCGGCACTTAAATATGTTGCCAGGAAGCATCGGCTCTATGGTTTTTATAGTGAGGCGGACCTCTATCAGGAAATGTGCCTTTATCTGTGGCAGCATTATGCCAATGGGCTGCCGGTAGGGATAAATGAGGCTTATGTGATTAAAGGATGCGAGTTTCATCTTAAGAATTTTTTAAGGAAAGGCCGGCCAAAGGTGATGCTTGCCAGCCTTGATCAGCCGTTATCCGCAGGAAATACGTTGGGTGACATTCTTGAGGATAAAAAGGAAGATTTTAATTTAACAATAGAAAGAAAGATTACGATTGATGAGATAAACAGTATTGACTTGACTGCGAAAGAAAAATCAGTATTTTCTCTTTTACTTAAAGGGGTTACGGTACGGGAAATTGCCAAGGAGATGAATGTTTCGCATGTTATGGTTTTGAAACATAAAAAGAATATCATAAAAAAATGCCGTAAGAAACAAGGTTACCAAAAATAGTTTTTTTTACTTATTTAAATATAGGCTTGGGTAATTGCACAAGGTTGTGTCAAGCAAAGGTGCATTAGCAATAATGCGCCTTTTTTATTTACATAATAGGAAACAATAAGATTTTCAATCGGTGGATAACTTGGGATTTGGGGTATAGTAAGGTACATTTAATTCATTGTTATAGGGAAGGTTTGAACACGAAAGGTTTTTAAATGGATAAAAAGATTCCGAAGGAATTTTTTTATTGCTGCGGAAAATAATTAATAACCACAGATAGCACAGATAACGCAGATAAAACTCTTTTCATATCTGTATAATCTGAGTAATCTGTGGTTCTTACGGGTTTTTATTATTAGAGATTTTCTCTGTGGACTCAGTGTCCTCTGTGGTTAAAAAAAACAGATAACCAAATGCTGTAGCGAATTTATACCGCTGAGCGGTTTACTGATTGAACACGCATAAAAACTATTTACACCACGAATAACACAAATTAACACGAATGGAGCATATTTATTTTTCAAAATGAGATTTATAAAATAATCAGAGAATGTTTTAAGTATATTGGCAGGCATTCATGGCTTTAATATGAAAGTTTTGTTAGCTATCTATTCGTGACAATTAGTGCAATTGGTGGTTAAAAAAGGAGGATAAAGAAATGTTTAATGGAATATTAATAATTTTACTAAAGGTAATGGTTTTTATTGCCTTGGTAATAATAATGCTTCCTTTGGCGGCTTTTGCTGGTGAAGATGTATTATATGCCAGCAAAGTGGGGATTGATACGTTATGGATTATGATTGCCGCGTTCATGGTCTTTATTATGCAGGCGGGATTTGGGATGCTTGAGGCCGGGTTAATCAGAACAAAGAGTGTGTGTAATGTCCTGATGAATAATTTTCTTGATTTTTGTATGGCCTCGATGGGATTTTTTATCTTTGGATACGCGATAATGTTTGGTACAGGTAATGGTTTTATGGGATTTAATGGCTGGGCACTGATTAATGCGGCGCATGAAGGTGCGATACCATTAGAAGCAATGTGGTTTTTTCATGCGGTATTTTGCGGCGCGGCAGCTACGATTGTTGCCGGCGGGGTAGCGGAGAGGATGAAGTTTAGGGCGTACCTGATATATTCTTTTCTTATTTCTGCAAGCGTCTATCCAATCGTCGGACACTGGATTTGGGGCGGCGGGTGGCTGGCAAAATTTGGTTTCGCGGATTTTGCCGGTTCTGCGGTAGTTCATACCGTTGGCGGGTGTGCGGCACTTGTCGGTACGGTTATTTTAGGGCCGAGAATTGGTAAATATAATAAGGATGGGGCAACTAATGCTATTGAGGGGCATTCTATGGCTCTGGCTTCGTTAGGTACGCTAATATTGTGGTTTGCCTGGTTTGGTTTTAATCCGGGCTCAACATTAAGTGTGGGTGATGGTAGTGCGATAGCTAAAGTCGCGATGAATACAAACTTTTCAGCAGTTAGCGGGGCATTAACTGCAATGTTTGTTGCCTGGCGCATCTGCGGTAAACCGGATCTAACCATGACGATGAACGGGGCATTAGCCGGATTAGTTGCGATAACTGCACCTTGTGCTTATGTACTGCCGGTTGAATCAATGGTAATCGGCGCAATTGGCGGGGTAATTGTTGTGCTGGGTACGTTATTTTTAGATAAGGTTCATATTGACGATCCGGTTGGTGCGGTGCCGGTGCATGCGATGAATGGTATTTGGGGCACGTTATCTGTAGGGATTTTCGGACATAAAGCATTGGGTCTTGCAAGAGACGGTTTAGTGCACGGCGGCGGGTTTAGTCAACTGGGAGTGCAGGCATTGGGAGTATTGAGCGTGGTAGCCTTTGTAATTTTCGCAATGACGATTGTATTTAAATTGATAGATACTTTTATTGGGCTAAGGGTGTCCAGAGATGATGAGCTTAAAGGCCTTGATATCACTCAGCATGGAATGGAGTCTTATGCTGGATTTGAAATATTTATTACGAGATGAATAGGAGGATAAAATGAAGTTGATAATTGCGATGATTCAGCCGCATAAGTTACCGGATGTAAAAAAAGCGCTTTATGATGCCCATGTGTATAAGATGACTGTTTCAAATGCCTTAGGCTGCGGCCAGCAAAAGGGTTACCGGGAAACCTATCGAGGCGTTATTCATGAGGTAAATCTGCTTAAAAAAGTACGGTTGGAAATAGCGGTGAATGAGGATTTTATTGAGCCGACGATTAATGCGATTATAACCGGCGCAAAAACCGGTAATATTGGCGATGGTAAAATATTTATACTGGACCTGCCACAGTGTATCCGCATCAGAACAGGAGAACGCGGTAATAAGGCAATTGGTTAAAGTTTTTTATTCTCACACAGAGCCACAAAGCGCACAGAGTTTTTTACTAGGCGTCATTTATACCGAATAATAAGGTTCATTCGTATTTGGGTTGCAATTCACAGGTAAATAAACGGACCATTCTTTTTTAGCTACGGATAATTTACACGGCTGAAACTCAGATTTTTATTGTTTAAATCTTTAACTGCTTTTTTTTACCACTAATTGCACTAATTGCCACGAATATTTAATTAACAACTCTCTCAGCAAATATATTCCAAAACATACGCCGATTATCTAAAAAGCCTCTTAGTTGAACAATAAACATCCCCCATTCGTGAAAATTCGTGTTATTCGTGGTTTAAATATTTTTAGCCCCGTCTTTCTTCTATCAGTGTTTAATCCGTGTTCATCCGTGGCTTTGTCTTTCTTCTTGCTTCCCAATATGTTACATCATTTCTTGCAACCCAGATAAGAAAGACCCATTTTAAGTGTCTCGTTATTGATGTGTTTTTATAATCTTATATGGCTGCCTTTTTGACGTACGACAACCCAGCCATCTCTATGTAAAGCGTTTATGGCTTGTTGCTAATTTACGCTTGGTACTTTCATACTGTGATTTCTACGGTTGATAAAATTTTTACTATTTTTCTCTGTGTGAGAATAATGTTTTTTAAATAAAGACATAAGTTAAAATAGGGAAGAAGGGTAATGCTGCTTTCGTGACCCCGCTGATTTTGTAACGATTTGTTAGATTTATTAGCATTTAAGCCATTGCAAGTTTTGCTTACCTTTTTTGCAAAATGCAGCGTAAAGTAAAAAAGGATTTACAGATAAGTCTAGAGCAACAGTTAAACCTATAGTTCCAGAATATTTTGAAGTAAACCACGAAAGCCATTGCAAGTCATGTTTGTGAAATGTGTTGAAAGATTTAGTTTTTGGTCTATGAACTTTCCACTCCATAATGGCTAATGGCACTTTTACTGGTTCCCAATTATGATTCCAACATGTCATTCCCGGTCTTGGCCAAATTAACAAGTCTTTGTTGCAATGCTTCTTTATACAACTTGGCATTTGAGAAACAGCACCTTCAATGATAACTTGTGAAAGGTCGTAGAATAATGTCCCTTTTTTTACATATTTGGAAAGAAAACCCGTTACGAAAAAGCTAACAGTTTCTCTTTCGCGACCTTTCCAATTAGAATTGCGAACATATTTTGCAAATTCTATAAGGCTTTTCTTCAATATATTTTCTAAATGATTTTTCATTAATAATAAATTTAACATTCAAGCTCACCTGCTGTAACCGCACAGCGGTTACAGTCAGGTGCAACGCGTTGTTAGATGTTTTATTTATTATTTTACTGGATCTATACCTAAATCTTTGCAAATTTTTCTTACCAGCAAATCATTAATTTCGGTATGTCTTGGGACAGCAGATCTTTTGTTGAGGTGAGTATTATACCACCACGAATGTCTTGCTCCTTCTCTGAGGAGTCTACAACTATGTTTATTGAGATATTTCAGAAATTCCTTCCGTTTCATACGTAAACTATCTCTTCCGAGAAATTTGGTTTAGCTGCTTGGAGTGCTTCTTGGCGGTTTAATTCCAAAGCCTCCTTCAAAGTAATTTTGAGAGTTTTCATTAGTTCATCATGGGTACTTTCTTGGCAGTTTACGCCAGGTACTTCTTCAATCCAACCTATCCACCATTTGCCGTTTTCTTTGATAACAGCAGTATATGTATTTTGCATAGGAACCTCCTTTTATCTCTGTTTAAATTATACCACAAATTTTATATATTTTCATCTAACTATGTGTATACCAGAAATAATTCTGTCCTAATTTTATATAGACCTTGTAAAATTCTATATAATACCGTATAACCAGGGTAATCAAGATTTTATTCTGTATATAAAAATACCCTTGACTATTTTTTATTTTTGCGTAAAACAATATGCCTATAAATAATAATAACATAAAAAATATAGAATCGCAACGGGAAAGCCAATAAGGATTATATATTTAAAAAGGCTGAATAATTATAAAAAAACAGGTTACCAAAATGGATACTTTTTTACTTATATATAGTGCGAGCAGTAAAATTATAATAAGAAGAGCACAATGTTTGTGCTCTTTAACAAGAGAACAAAGGCGTTCGAGGACTGAAAAAGGCTGCAGAACGCTTTTTTTATTTTTTATGGAGTGTTAACTATGATTGTTCAAAAAGACGAACAATGACTTAAAAAAGTACTTAGAGTGTTCTAATGGTAGTAAAAATAAGCCCGGTAAAAATAAAAAGCGTTACCACGGAAGCACAGAAGCACGGAAAAAAAAGAGATAAAGATTTTTTACGACGATAAAGAGATAGGATAACAGTGACATGATTTAGTAGTAGAAGGGCAGATAATCGTTGAACTAAAGACCGTAAGGCTATTTGACGATAGTCATTTAGCGCAATTGATAGCGTATTTAAAAGCTGCGAGATTGAAAGTTGGATTATTATTAAATTTCTCCAAGCCAGTTTTAAAGATAAAAAGAGTAATCAATTAATTTTTTCTGTGTTTCCGCGTTTCCGCGGTAAGTTTTTGACAGAACCAGAAATAAAAAAAGGAGGGGTAAAATGGCGAAAAGGACAAAACAGGATATTTTGAAATTGGCAAAAGAAAACGACGTGAAATTTATCAGGCTTTGGTTTACGGATATTTTAGGCCAGGTAAAGAGTTTTGCGATTACCGACAAGGAGTTGGCCGGTGCGCTTACCAATGGGATGGGGTTTGACGGGTCTTCGATTACCGGTTATCAGGACATCGAAGAGTCGGATATGATCGCGATGCCGGATCCGGATACGTTTACTATTCTTCCCTGGCGGCCTGCGGAAAAAGCCGTTGCCCGGATGATCTGCGATATATTAAATCCGGATAAGACACCCTATGAAGGTGACCCGCGCTATGTATTAAAAAGGGCACTCGAACGCGCAAATAAAATGGGGTTTGACCATTTTTATTTAGGACCGGAGTTAGAGTATTTTTATTTCAAAAACGATGCCGGGACGGATATCCTTGATAAAGGAGGATATTTTGATCTGACGACACTCGATGTTGCCAGTGATTTAAGAAGGGAAACTGTGTTAGCCCTTGAGAAAATGGGTATTGACGTTGAGTATTCCCATCATGAGGTAGCCCCTTCGCAGCATGAAGTGGATATGCGTTATAAAGATGCACTACAGATGGCGGATAATGTAATAACTTACCGGGTGGCCGTAAAGGAGATTGCCAGTAAGTTTGGCGTATATGCTACCTTTATGCCAAAACCTATTTTCGGCGAAAATGGCTCGGGGATGCATACGCATCAATCGCTATTTAAAGGAAATAAAAACGCATTCTTTGACAAAAAGGCGAAAGATTATTTGTCCGATACCGGTTGCAGCTATATTGCCGGTCTGCTGACTCATGCCAAAGAAATATGCTCGATATTTGCCCAAACCACAAACTCATATAAGCGATTAGTGCCGGGTTATGAGGCACCGGTATATATTGCCTGGAGCCGTAGAAACAGAAGTGCTTTGGTTCGAGTACCGCTTTATCACCCGGGACAGGAGCGGGCCACACGGTGTGAATTTAGGGCGTGTGACCCGGCGTGTAATCCGTATCTTACCTTTGCCGCGATGCTGCACGCCGGGCTAGAAGGCATAGAAAAGAAATATAAAGCACCTAAGCCGATGGAGCAGAATTTATATCATTTGACTGATACCGAAAGGAAGGAAAAAGGTATTGAAACGCTTCCGGACAGCCTCGGACATGCAATTGCCATAACTGAAAACAGTAACTTTGTAAAAAAGATTCTCGGAGATCATATTTTTTCGCGGTTTGTGGAACTGAAAAAGAAGGAATGGGATAGTTATAAAATTCAGGTACCGCAGTATGAGTTGAATAAATATCTTTCGATATTGTAAAGGCATTAGAGCGTTCATCAGGCAATCAGGTTGAAGCTGCAAAGATACTTGGCTTACACCGTAATACATTACATAATAAGATAAAAAAGTTTAATATAGATGTCAGGAGCTTTAAGACATGAAAGTTGGACATTTTCCTGAAAAACAAGGATTATATGATCCGCAGTTTGAACACGACTCCTGCGGGGTGGGATTTGTCTGCAATATAAACGGTGAAAAGTCGCACGATGTTATCAAAAAAGGGATTAAGGTGTTAGAACGCCTTAAACATCGCGGGGCGGTTGGCGCGGATCCTAACACAGGTGATGGTGCTGGGTTGCTTATTCAGATACCGCATCAGTTTTTGTTAAAGGAATGTAAACAGCGTGGGATTTTGCTGCCGGAGTCAGGTTTCTATGGAACCGGACTAGTGTTTTTGCCGGCAGATGATCGAGAGAGAAAATTTTGCCAGGATTTGTTTGCCAAAATTATTAAAGAAGAAGGACAGCGTCTTTTAGCCTGGCGGCAGGTTCCTATAAATCGCTCAGTAATCGGAAAAGGTGCTCAAGATACCATGCCCTTTATTGCACAGGTGTTAATCTCCAGAGATAAAAACTTAAACACTCAGACAGCGTTCGAGCGCAAACTCTATGTTATCCGTAAACAAATTGAAACTGCGGTAGCTTTGTCTTCTATAGAAGACAAAGCGCAGTTTTATATTACGAATTTATCATCGCACACTTTAGTTTATAAAGGATTATTGATGCCCACGCAATTGGCGGACTTTTTTCCTGATTTAAAAGATGAAGCTGTGGAAAGCGGGCTATGCCTGGTTCATTCACGGCACAGCACGAATACTTTCCCCAGCTGGCAGCTTGCACAGCCGTTTCGTTTCTTAGCGCATAATGGCGAGATAAATACTATAAGAGGGAACATAAACTGGATGCGCGCTAAAGAACGCATGTTATCTTGTGAGTTTTTTGGTACTGATATCGAGAAACTAAAGCCGGTTATTCTTGAAGGGGGAAGTGATTCTGCGGCAATTGATAATATTTTCGAGCTTTTAGTGTTATCCGGCAAATCCCTGGAGCATGCGATGACGATGCTTATCCCCGCGGCATGGGAACATGACCGGCTGATGAATGAAGAGCTTAAAGATTTTTATAAGTACCATGCTTGTCTGATGGAACCATGGGATGGACCGGCAGCAATTGCTTTTACTGATGGCTGCAGTATCGGTGCGGTGCTTGATAGAAATGGCCTCCGTCCGGCGCGTTACATCATCACGAAAAACGGGTTTGTGGTGATGGCCTCGGAGGTTGGTGTCCTTGATATCGCGCCGCAGGAGATTAAGGTTTCCGGAAGAATTGAGCCGGGTAAAATGTTTTTTATTGATACCGGGTCCGGCACTATTGTAACGGATTCCCAGATAAAAAAGAATGTTTCCGGACGATATCCTTATGGAGCGTGGATTAAAAAGAATATGATTGACCTGGACCGGCTTATCCCCAGCGGCGTGTCTCATCAAAAACCGGAAAATATACTTTCGCATCTTAAGGCCTTTGGTTACACGCGGGAAGATGTTAAGTTTATCATAATGCCAATGTCTCAAGAGGGCAAGGAACCGGTAGGTTCTATGGGTTGTGATACGCCCCATGCCTTTTTGTCAAAAGAACCCCAGCTGCTCTATAACTATTTTAAGCAATTGTTTGCCCAGGTAACTAACCCGGCAATAGATTCTATAAGAGAAAAAATCGTGATGACACTGGAGAGTTTTATCGGGCCGGTAAAAAATATATTAGAGGAAACCCCGGAACATTGTCATAAACTACGCGTGAAAAATCCTATTTTAAACGATGAAGAGCTGGAGAATTTGCGCGATATCAGTATGAACGGTTTTAAAACAAAGACGATATATACTTTTTTTGATGTGTCCGGCGGCCGGGATGGATTCAAGCAGGCGCTTGGGCGTATTTGTTTTGAGGCGGAATATGCGATTGAAAAAGGGTATTCTTTTATAATTTTGAGCGACCGGGGAGCGGATAAAAGTAACATTGCTTTACCGGCGCTGTTGGCGATGAGTGCGGTTCATCAGCATCTGGTAAGAAAAGCGATACGTTCAGAAGTGGCAATAATTGTGGAAAGCGCTGAGCCAAGAGAAGTGCATCATTTTGCTTTGCTTTTTGGTTATGGAGCTGATTGCGTGAATCCCTATCTTGCCTATCGCCTGATAGAATATCTTATTAAAGAAGGAGAAATTACCCTAAATATTGAAACCGCACTTAAAAATTATAATAAAGCGGTAACCGAGGGGATATTAAAAATACTTTCCAAGATGGGAATTTCTACCCTCAGGAGTTACCGCGGGGCACAGATATTTGAGGCATTAGGCTTAGAGAATGAGCTTATTGAGAAATATTTTACCGGGACCGTATCACGTGTTGGCGGGGTGGATATTAATGGTATCGCCGACGAAACAATCCAAAGGCATAGACAGTCCTATCCAAAAAGAGGCATAGAAACACCTTATTTGGCCAGTGGCGGTATCTATCAATGGAAAAGAGAAGGGGAGTTTCATCTTTGGAACCCGGAAACTATTGCTCTCCTTCAGGTGGCCGCACATAATAATGATAGAATTCGATATAGACAGTTTGCGGAACTGATAAATAATCAGTCGGAACATCCGACAACACTACGAAGTTTGTTTAAATTTATCCGCGCCGGCAGAAAACCAATTTCGATTGGTGAAGTTGAACCCGGTAAAAATATAATGAAACGCTTTGCTACCGGCGCAATGAGTTTTGGCTCGATAAGCAGAGGCGCGCACGAAACAATTGCCATTGCGATGAATAAAATAGGAGGTAAATCTAATACCGGTGAAGGCGGGGAGGACCCGGGTAGATTTATTACTTTACCGAACGGAGATTCAAAAAGGAGCGCGATAAAGCAGGTTGCTTCCGGCAGGTTTGGGGTTACTTTGAATTATCTGGTGAATGCGGATGAGATACAGATAAAAATTGCCCAAGGGGCAAAGCCGGGCGAGGGGGGGCAGCTGCCCGGACATAAGGTAAATGAAATCATTGCCCGGACCAGACATACTACCCCCGGGGTTACGTTAATATCCCCGCCGCCGCATCATGATATCTATTCTATTGAGGACCTGGCACAGTTAATTTTTGATTTAAAGAATGTCAATCCGCATGCACGGGTGAGCGTAAAGCTCGTATCCGAGGCAGGCGTGGGTACGATTGCCGCCGGCGTTGCTAAGTGCCGGGCGGATATGATTCTTATTTCCGGCGGTGACGGAGGAACCGGGGCATCGCCAAGGAGCTCAATACGATATGCCGGCCTGCCATGGGAATTAGGGCTGTCGGAAACGCACCAGACGCTGGTGCTTAATAATCTGCGTTCAAAAGTGTGCCTGCAAACGGATGGCCAGATGCGTACCGGCCGCGATGTGGCGGTTGCCGCAATACTTGGAGCAGAAGAGTATGGTTTTTGTACGGCAATACTTATTGTAATGGGCTGCGTGATGTTAAGACACTGCCATTTGAATAACTGTTCCGTTGGAATAGCCACACAGGATCGTATTTTACAAAAAAGATTCCGGGGAAGACCGGAATGTATTGTCAACTATTTTCAATTTATCGCAGAAGAGCTGCGTAGTATTATGGCGGAACTAGGGATGCGCACAATTGATGAAATGATCGGCAGAACCGATTTACTTGAATTAAATAAAGAGAAGGTACCGGCGAAAGCGAAAAAGATAGATTATTCCGGCATCCTCTACCGGCCTTTAGCTGATGAAGATGTGCCGCGCTGCTGTACTGCTCAGCAAGAGCGCGGGATTGATGAGGTGCTTGATCGGAAGCTTATTAAGGCGTGTATAGATTCTGTCAAAAAGGGCGAACCCGTAAAAATTACCGCGGAGATTAAGAATACGGATAGAGTTACCGGGGCAATGTTGAGCGGTGAAATTATAAGATCTTGTGGTGACGATATTCTTTTGGAGGACAGTATTATCTGCGAGTTCTGTGGCGTGGCCGGACAGAGTTTTGGCGCATTTCTTGCGAAAGGGATAACATTTAAGCTGCAGGGGTTAACTAATGATTATACCGGCAAAGGAATTTCCGGAGGAAAAATTATCATATATCCCGACGAGAAAACAGACTATCAACCGGATGAGAATATTATTATCGGCAATACCTGTTTTTACGGAGCGATATCCGGGGAGGCATATATCCGCGGTGTTGCTGGAGAGCGTTTTTGCGTAAGAAATTCCGGGCTTTATGCGGTTGTCGAAGGAGTCGGGGATCATGGCTGTGAGTATATGACCGGCGGGTATGTAATTGTTTTGGGCAGAACCGGCAGGAACTTTGCTGCGGGAATGAGCGGCGGAATTGCTTATGTGTATGATCAAGAGCGTACCTTTAAAGAGCGCTGCAATATGGACATGGTTGAGCTTGAAGAGGTAACTGAGGAGGATAAGGATACGCTATATTACTTGCTGTATAATCACTTAAAATATACAAACAGTGATAAGGCAGGAAAAATCATCAATAACATGCACAAAGAATTAAAGAAATTCGTTAAGGTTATGCCGATAGAGTATAAACGCATTTTAGAAGGATTGAAGATAGAAAAAAAACTTAACCTGGCTGAGGCAAGTGATGGGTGACACAAGAGGTTTTTTAAAATTAGCAAGACAAAATAGTCAATACAGAGATGTATCTGAGCGCATCAGGGATTTTGCGGATGTATCTAAAGAGCAGCCTTTAGAACAATCGCAGGAACAGGCTTCACGCTGTATGGACTGTGCGACGCCATTTTGCCATTGGGCCTGCCCAATAGGAAACTATATTCCTGAGTGGAATGATTATATGTTTAAGGGTAATTGGCAAAAAGCCGTGAAACTGCTTGAGGCCGCGAATAATCTGCCCGAGATAACCGGCCGGGTTTGTCCGGCAATCTGTGAGTATGCCTGTGTATTAGGGTTAAATAGTGAAGCAGCAACAATACGCGAAAATGAGCGGGCGATTATAGAATTTGGTTTTAAGCATGGATTTATTAAACCAAAGCGTATAGAATATAGAACCGGGAAAAAGATTGCGGTTATTGGTTCGGGCCCCGCGGGTTTATCTTGCGCGGTAGAGTTAAATAGAACCGGGCATCAGGTAACCGTGTTTGAACGGGATAAAAAAATAGGCGGTATATTGCGTTTTGGGATACCGGATTTCAAACTTGAAAAACACCTGCTGGACAGACGCATTGCTTTATGGCAAAAAGAAGGAGTTGTTTTTAAAACCGGGGTAGATGCGGGAAAGGATTATTCTGCCCAAAAAATTCTTGATGACTTTGATGCGGTTTGTTTAGCCGGAGGGGCACGTGTTCCCCGCGACTTAAATATAGAAGTCCGTACCTTAAAAGGCATATATTTTGCAATGGATTATCTGGTGCAAGCGAACCGTTTGGCAGCCGGAGAAAATATTCCCGAAAATGAATTAATCAGCGCTAAGGGTAAAAAAGTGGTTATTATTGGCGGAGGAGATACTGGTGCTGATTGCCTGGGAATAGCGCATCGTCAAGGTGCGAGTTCGGTTATTCAGATTGAGGTTATGCCTAAACCTCCGGTATGCCGCAGCCAAGACTATCCCTGGCCGCAGTACCCTTTAATTTTAAAGACAACCTCAAGTCATGAAGAAGGCGGCGTGCGCCACTGGGCCGTGCTTACTAAAAATTTTATTGGAAAAAATAATGTTGTAAGAAAACTCTCTTGCGTAAAAGTAGAGTTTACGCAGGTAGAAGGCAAAACATCTCTGCAAATGAAAGAAATTCCCGCGAGTAACTTTGAAATTGAAGCAGATTTAGTTATTTTGGCCATCGGATTTTTAGGGCCGGAAAAATCAGGATTAATTAGTGAACTGAATGTTGAATTTAATCAATGTGGTAATGTGAAGACTGATGGGAATTATATGACCTCAAGGGAAAAAATTTTTTCTGCCGGGGACATGAGACGCGGACAGTCATTAGTGGTCTGGGCTATTGCCGAGGGACGGCAATGTGCCAGTTGTATTGATAAGTATCTGATGGGGGAGAGAAATTTGTCGTACAGTAACGGTTAAGGTAATAATACTCGTATTGCGTATTGAGTATCGAGTATTGAGAATAAAAACTAAAAAGAAAAAACACAATACACAATACACAATACTCAATACTCAATACTCAATACTCAATACAAAAATAACCGATAGCGAAATTGGGTGAGTAATATGATTAGTACTGGAATAACCGGGTTAGATGAGGTAATTACTGGTTTAAGGGCCGGGGATAATGTGGTTTGGCAGATTGATGATATCGCCGATTACATTGACATGGTGAGGCCTTTTGTGCAGCAGGCGTTAAAAGATAAGAAAAAAGTTATCTATATGCGCTTTGCCGCGCATAAAGAGTTACTTGCGCCTTCCGGACAAATAACACAATATAAGATTAATGCTTATGCCGGATTTGACTCTTTTACAACAAAAATAAATAACATTATTACTCAGGAAGGTGAAGGGGCATATTATGTCTTTGATTGCTTGTCCGAACTTCTTTTGGCCTGGGCCACGGATACGATGATTGGGAACTTTTTTATGGTTACCTGCCCGTATCTTTATGAACTCAAAACAGTCACCTATTTTTCAATATTACGTAATAATCATTCTTTTAAATCTATTGCCAGTATCCGCGAGACCACCCAGCTGCTGATGGACGTATACCAGTGCCATGGCAGCTGCTATATACACCCTTTAAAGGTCTGGAACCGCTATTCGCCGACCATGTTTCTTCCTCACCAAAAAGAGGGCAACCGGTGCATCCCGATTACGGACAGTGTTAATGCCGTACAAATACTCTCGTATATTCAGGAAAAGGGAGCAGATGCGGTAAAGAGAAATCTTGATAATTGGGACCGTTTGTTTCTCGAGGCCGAAGAGATGCAGCAAGACCCGGCAGCAGAAGAAAAGATAAAAGGCATGGTCGAAAAACTTTGCAGCTTGATGATCACCAAGAATAAAAAGATGCTTGCCCTGGCAATAAACAGTTTTTCGCTTGAGGAGCTCATTGATATAAAATCCCGCTTGATTGGCACGGGTTTTATTGGCGGTAAAACTGTGGGTATGCTTTTAGCGAGAAAGATACTTTCAAACAGCAAGTCGCTTGATTGGCAAAGTATTAGTGAACCGCATGATTCATTTTATATTGGTTCGGGGATATTTTATTCGTACATTATAGAAAACCGCTGGTGGAAATTGCGCATGCAGCAAAAGACCGCGGAGGGGTATTTTAAGGTTGCAAAAATTTTAAAAGAGAAAATGCTTTATGGGGTATTTTCTGAGGAGGTCATGGAACATTTCCAGCAGATTATTGAGTACTTTGGCGCCTCGCCGATTATCATCCGTTCAAGCTCGCTTTTGGAGGATGGTTTTGGAAATGCATTCGCCGGAAAATATGAAAGCATATTTTTAGCAAATCAGGGTACACCAGAACAAAGATATTTGCAGTTCGCCGAAGCAGTAAAAAGAATTTACGCCAGCACAATGAGCGAAGATGCCTTGGTATACAGAAAGCAGCGGGGGTTAGATAAGTTAGATGAACAGATGGCCCTGCTCGTACAGCGGGTTTCCGGAGCACATCATAAACACTATTTCTTCCCCGACCTTGCTGGAGTGGGGGTGTCTTATAACACCTATGTCTGGAATGAAAATATGGACCCTCAGGCGGGAATGTTAAGACTTGTATTTGGTCTGGGCACCCGGGCGGTTAACCGCGTTGAAGGTGATTATCCGAGGATGGTGGCATTGGATAATCCTTTACGCCGGCCTTACGCTGAGCGGGATGATTTAAGAAAATATTCACAGCACGAAGTTGATCTAATCGATACAAAAGAGAATATTTTTCAGACGACGGCCTTTGAGCGGCTTATAAACGAAGAGGTGTATCGAGATACTGCTGGTTTAGCGGAAGAAGATTATGAGGCAGTACAGATAGCTAAAAATAGAGGGATAGAGGACAAAAGGTACTGGATCTTGACGATTGACAAATTGTTTAACCAGAAAGACTTTATCGAATCCTTTAAAAAAATATTAACCGCACTCCATGAAACATACGATTATCCCGTGGAAATAGAATTTACAATTAATTTTACCAATAATAATACTTTTAAAATAAACCTGCTGCAGTGCCGGCCATTACAAACACGGGGTTTGGGGCAAAAGGTTAAAATACCGGAGCCGATAAACAAAAAAGATATACTTTTTGCATCACAAGGATATTTTCTCGGCGGCAATATTTCACAGGAGGTCCGAAGAATTATATATATTGAGCCGGAGATGTATAGTAAATTAGTGTTGTCAGATAAATATGAAATTGCCCGGATTGTCGGAGGTTTAAATCGAAATATTAAAGACCGCGAAGAACTGCCGACGCTGCTTATCGGGCCGGGGAGATGGGGGACGACAACGCCGTCTTTAGGTGTACCGGTTAAATTTGCCGAAATAAACAATGTTGCCGTGCTTGTAGAAGTCGCATTTACCGCGGGAAATCTTATGCCGGAATTATCCTTTGGTACGCACTTTTTTCAGGATTTAGTGGAAACGAATATATTTTATATTGCCTTATTTCCGGAAAATAAAGATGTATTGTTTAACGAGCAGTGGTTTATGCAGTT
This sequence comes from Candidatus Omnitrophota bacterium, assembly GCA_043821285.1. Classification (GTDB taxonomy): domain Bacteria; phylum Omnitrophota; class Gorgyraeia; order B26-G9; family JBDRCZ01; genus JBDRCZ01. The sequence goes on from JBDRCZ010000080.1 coordinate 18,262, forward strand.
TACGAATTCATTGGCAGCTTTGGTGCCGCAATCGGCAAAGTATAAAGATGTTATTAAGGTGTATGAGTTAAATACCGGGGATTTAAAAATAATGTCTGATGTGGTATCACAGAAAGCAGTATGTTTCTTTAAAGCCGGGTATGGGCAAATAGGAAATAAATAAGTTAATCAAAACTCGTATTGCGTATTGAGTATCAAGTATTGAGCATAAGAAAACAGAAGACAGAAGTTAGAAATCAGAATGACGAAAAAAAGAAAATAATTACCACGAAGACCACGAAGATCGCGAAGAAAAACAGAGAAAATCAGAAAAGAAATCAGACAGGATTAACGGGATAAAAAAAAGATAAAAAATAATTGTGTCAATTATGTAAATCCTGTCAAAAAATATTTGAATTGTACATTCTTATTTTGATTTTTGAGATTTTCCGCCGAAGGCGGACCCGCCTCATGCGGGGATTTTTGGATTAAGTTATTGATTAGAGAAATTAGGTCAATTAGAGATTAAATATATGTTCAATATCTGCGATCATCTGTTTCTTTTCATCGGTGATCATCTGTGTTAGAACATGGAAGGTGATAAATGAAGGCAAAATTAGTCCTTGAAGACGGCCGGGTTTTTGCCGGGGTTTCTTTTGGCGCGCATGGCGAAAGATACGGAGAGGTTGTCTTTAATACGAGCATGACCGGTTATCAGGAAATCATTACGGATCCTTCCTACAAGGGACAGATTGTGACGATGACTTACCCGCTTATTGGTAATTACGGAATAAATTTAGAAGATATGGAATCCCGCGGGCCTAATTTAGAAGGTTTTGTTGTTAAAGAATGCAGCCGGATTACCAGTAACTGGCGGGCACAAATGTCACTGACGGAATATTTGCAGAGAAATAATATTGTTGGGATTGAAGGAGTAGATACCCGGGCACTCACCCGTCATATTAGAATGCAGGGGGCAATGAAGGCGGTTATTTCCACGGAAGATTTAGATGATAAAAGCTTGATAAGAAAAGCCAAAAAATCACCTGGGCTTGTTGGGCGTGATTTAGTTATACAGGTAACTTGCGGTCAAACTTACGTTTGTCCGCAGTTAACAGTTAACAGTGTACAGTTTACCGGCAGACAACTTAAGGTTATAGTTATTGATTGCGGGGTGAAGTTGAATATTTTACGGGAATTACAAAAGAATAACTGTGAGATTACGATTGTGCCGGCAAAGACGCCTGCTGAGAAAATCTTAAAAATGCAGCCAGATGGGATACTCCTATCTAACGGCCCGGGAGACCCTGCGGGAGTGCCTTATGTTGTGGATACAGTAAAAGCGTTAATCGGGAAATTACCGATTTTTGGCATTTGTTTAGGCCATCAGATGCTTGGGTTGGCATTAGGAGGGAAGACCTATAAACTAAAATTTGGCCACCATGGCGCAAACCATCCGGTTAAAGACTTAACCACTGATAAAATCGCGATTACCGTGCAAAACCATGGCTTTTGCATTGATATTGATTCTTTAAATAAAGATGAGATTGAGATAACCCATATTAACCTTAATGACAATACATTAGAAGGCATAAGACACAAGCGGCTGCCGATATTTTCCGTACAATTTCATCCCGAAGCCTCAGCCGGACCGCATGATGCGGAATATTTATTTAAAGAATTTGTCAAGATGATGGGATATCAGAAATAAAAAAAATCCCTTTTTCTTGACCACTCCTGTAGCACGGGAAATTTTTTTATAATTTAAACTTGCCGGTTTCCTTTATAGGGAAAGTTTGAGGACAGTAGGTTTCTAAAGGGATAAAAAATTTCCGGTGCTGTGAAGTAATATCAGCTTGGCATAATACCCTGTACTTTTGCTACAGGAATAGTGAAGCTGAAGGAAATTTTTTATTATGGCAAAAAGAACAGACATACATAAGATACTAATCATTGGATCAGGCCCGATAATTATTGGCCAGGCTTGTGAATTTGATTATTCGGGTACCCAGGCCTGTAAGGCGTTAAAGGAAGAAGGGTTTGAGGTTGTACTGCTAAATTCAAATCCGGCAACCATAATGACAGACCCGGAGATTGCTCCGATTACATATATTGAACCGATTACCCCGGAGGTTTTAGAAAAGATTATTATAAAAGAAAGACCGGATGCCTTACTGCCGACCTTAGGCGGACAGACCGGACTGAATACGGCCATACGTGCGAAGGAATCAGGGGTATTAGATAAATACAAAGTAGAAATGATTGGCGCAGATTATCAGGCAATAAATAAGGGCGAAGACCGGAAGCATTTTAAGAAATCAATGTTGAAAATCGGGCTTGACCTGCCGAAAAGTGCCTTAGCCTATAATATTGATGAGGCTATTAAGGCGTTAGAAGAGATTGGCTTACCGCTGATTATAAGACCTAGTTTTACCCTGGGAGGAACCGGCGGCGGGATTGCCACAACATTTGAAGAATTCAAAAATATCGCGGCTCTGGGATTAAAAAACAGTATGATTTGTGAGATATTAATTGAAGAATCCGTGCGCGGCTGGAAAGAATATGAGCTTGAGGTGATGCGCGATAAAAAGGATAATGTAGTGATTGTTTGTTCGATTGAAAATTTTGACCCCATGGGTGTGCATACCGGCGACTCAATAACAATTGCCCCGGCACAGACATTAACTGATAGAGAATACCAGTCGATGCGAGATGCAGCGATTGCAATAATCAGGGAGATTGGCGTTGAGACCGGAGGGGCAAATATTCAGTTTGCAGTTAATCCCAAAACAGGGAGAATGGTTGTTATTGAGATGAATCCGCGGGTTTCCCGAAGTTCGGCATTAGCAAGTAAAGCCACCGGATTTCCGATTGCGAAATTTGCCGCCAAACTGGCCGTAGGTTATACGCTTGATGAGATACAAAACGATATTACCCGGGAAACCCCGGCTTCCTTTGAGCCAACTGTTGATTATTGCGTGGTCAAGATTCCGCGGTTTACTTTTGAAAAATTTCCCGGGACAAAGGATGTTCTTGGCATATCCATGAAATCAGTTGGCGAAACCATGGCAATTGGCCGGACATTTAAACAAGCGTTACAAAAGGCATTGCGCGGCCTGGAAATTGGGCACTCAGGGTTAGACAATAAAATAGATTATAAAAACATATCCGATGAAATAATCAAACAAAAATTGCAGGAAGCAAATGCCTTAAGAATATTTTATATCAAGTGTGCATTGCAGAAAAAATACACGATTGAGAAAATATATGATCTTACAGGAATAGATCCATGGTTTATTGATAATATTAAACAGATTGTCGAGTTGGAGGAAGAGATTATAGAAGTCAGAAGTCAGAAGTCAGAGGGCGGAGGTCAGAAGACGGAAAACAGAAGACAGAGGTCAGAGAAAAATCTGTCATCTGTTTTCTGTCGTCTGTCTTCGGTACTCCTGCGTAAAGCTAAAGAGTATGGGTTTAGTGATCAGCAGATTGGTGATTTAATTGGGGCGGATGAGGTAACCGTGAGAAACTTAAGAAAAGAGCGGGGGATAGAGGCGGCCTATAAATTAGTGGATACTTGTGCCGCGGAATTTGAGGCGTATACCCCGTATTACTATTCCACATATGAGACAGAATGTGAAGCCCGTGTTTCTAACAAGAAGAAAATAATGATCTTAGGCGGCGGGCCAAACCGGATTGGCCAGGGCATAGAATTTGATTATTGCTGCTGCCATGCCTCATTTGCGCTAAAGGAATTAGGATATGAAACGATTATGGTTAATTCAAATCCAGAGACTGTATCAACTGATTATGATACATCAGATAAATTATATTTCGAACCGCTGACATTTGAAGATGTAATGAATATTATTGATAAAGAAAGACCGGATGGGGTAATTGTCCAGTTTGGCGGCCAGACGCCGCTTAATTTAGCCGCGCAATTAGAAAAGGCCGGCGCGCCGATTATCGGCACAAGTGTTAAATCAATTGATCAGGCCGAAAACCGGGATAAATTTGCCCGGATACTTAAAAGATTAAATATTGCCCAACCGGCAAACGGTTCAACCAAATCGAAAAACCAGGCCTTAATTATTGCGAGAAAAATCGGATATCCGGTACTCGTTAGACCATCTTATGTTTTGGGTGGAAGGGAGATGAGGATTGTATATGATCAAGCCTTGCTTAAAGAATTTATCAACCAGTCATGGGATGTTTCTTCGGCACGGCCGATTTTGATAGACAAATTTTTAGAAGATGCGATTGAGGTTGACGTGGATGCGGTTTCAGACGGTAAAATAACTGTGCTGGGTGGGATTATGGAACATATCGAAGAGGCAGGGGTGCATTCCGGAGACTCGGCCTGTGTTTTGCCGCCATATACCTTAAGCGATGAGATGATCAGAAAAATAAAAAAATATACTTTTACATTATCAAAAGAGTTAAAAGTTATCGGGTTAATCAATATCCAATTTGCCATAAAAAAAGACCAGGTCTATGTATTAGAAGTTAATCCCCGGGCATCAAGAACAATTCCCTTTGTCAGCAAATCTACCGGCCGGCCTTTGGCAAAGATTGCCGCAAAAGTCATGGCCGGCGTCAGTTTAAAAGAGCTGGGCATAGTTCGGGAGATTAACCGTGCACATGTGTGCGTAAAAGAATCAGTTTTGCCGTTCTCGCGATTTTCCGGTATTGATATTCTGCTTGGTCCGGAGATGAAGTCAACCGGAGAGGTTATGGGGATAGATTCTTCTTTTGGCAAGGCATTTTATAAGTCCCAGCTTGCCGCGGGCCAGGGACTGCCTGTAACAGGAAAGGTATTTATCAGCGTTAAGAATGATGATAAAAGAAATATAATTTTCATTGCAAAAAAGCTCTATGATTTGAATTTTGAAATTATTGCTACCCCGGGGACATATAAGGCGCTTTGTTCGAATAACATTGAGGCCGAGGTAGTTGGTAAGATTTCCGAAGGAGACACGAAGATTATCGAACTTATCAGAAAGAATGAGTTAAAACTTATTATCAACACCCCTTCCGGGCAAAAAGGGCACTCGGATATGAAACCGATTAGAAGTTTGGCAAGTATCTATGCGGTTCCTTGCATCACCACAATTCAAGGCGCTCAGGCCGCGGTAAATGGTATTGAAGCAGTAAGCAAAGGCGATTTTGATGTTAAATCCATACAGCAGTACTTAGTTAGTGCTGAATAAGTATTTTTTGAAAAGAAAAAGATAAAGCCACGGATTAACACTGATTGGACACGGATAAAAAAAAGACGTAGTCAGAAAATATTTAACCATGAATAACACCGATTAACACGAATGAATTATAAAATCCAATTTTATATTTGTGTGATTGGTGCTATTTATTGTGAGAAAAACCGTTGCAGACTTGGCGGCTTGGCGGGAGAATAAGTATTTATGGTGATGAACAGCCAAAGGTTATCGCTCACCTTATAAGTGAGCGCTAAGTTCTCGGTGGTTAAAACAGATTGAAAGATTTGACCATTAAAAATCCGTGTATTTCGTCCGTGTAAATCCGTGGCTAAAAAAATAATAAGTGGAAACTACATAGGGTGGGGACATATGTGTGGTATATTTGGAATTTCAAATCATAAAGATGCCGCGAGACTTGCCTACTTAGGTCTTTATGCGCTTCAGCATCGGGGAGAGGAAAGCGCGGGTATTATTGTGCGTAATCGTAAAAAATTAACACAGCATAAAGGCATGGGTCTAGTGAGGGATGTTTTTAGCGAAAGCGAGATTAAACAATTACGCGGTAATTTAGCAATTGGCCACAACCGCTATTCGACTACCGGCGCAAGCAATGTTAAAAACATTCAGCCCTTTGTTGTCAGCCATAGAAAAAGAACTATTGCTATCGCCCATAACGGCAACCTTACCAATACCTTTAAATTAAGAAGTGTAATGGAAAACAAGGGCTCGATTTTTCAGAGCACAATGGATTCCGAAATTATCGCCCATCTTTTAGCTAGTCCCGAGAAAAAAAGTATTAAGGAAAGTGTTATCATGGCATTAGCACAATTAGAAGGGGCATATTCTTTAGTTTTACAGGTAGATGATTTATTAATCGGGGCAAGGGATAAATACGGCTGGCGGCCTTTATGTTTGGGAAGGCTTGATGGTGCCTATGTTTTAGCCAGTGAGACTTGTGCCCTTGACTTAATTCAGGCAAAATACCTCAGAGATATTGAGCCTGGGGAGATTGTGTTTATTAATAAAGATAAACTGGAGTCCGTAAAGACATCAACAAGTCCTAAGCATGCATTTTGTATCTTTGAGTATATCTATTTTGCCCGGCCGGACAGTAATATTTTTGAAAATAACGTATATCTGACGCGGCGCAGGCTGGGCGCACAATTGGCAAAAGAATATCCGGCTGCGTGTGATTTTGTTACGCCGGTTCCTGATTCCGGGGTATATGCGGCAATTGGTTATGCGGAGCAAAGCAAAGTGCCGTTTGAAATGGGTATGATCAGAAATCATTATGTGGGGCGGACTTTTATTCAGCCGTCACAATTTATCAGGGATTTTCGCGTAAGAGTGAAATTAAACCCGATAACCGAGGTATTAAAAGATAAGCGCGTGGTGGTAGTAGAAGACTCAATTGTGCGCGGCACAACCAGCCGGGCGCGGGTTAAGAGCCTGCGCGCCGCCGGGGCAAAAGCGGTACATATGCGCATCAGCTGTCCGCCGCTATGTTATCCTTGTTTTTACGGCATAGACTTTCCCACGAAAAAAGAACTTATTGCCGCAAAACACTCCATAGATTGGATCAGAAATTTTATTGGTGTAGATAGTTTAGAATACCTAAGCCTTGCAGGCATGCTCCAAGCCATGCCCTGCCCTGCCCAGGAATTTTGCACCGCCTGTTTTAACGGTAAATATCCCACAAAACTGCCTAAGAAATTAGGAAAAAATATATTAGAAAACCAAAAAATGCGGTAGTATTTTTTGGTTCAACTAAAAACAACTTTATTCTGTAAGCCATAAAATTGTATCTGCAGCGTGATTAGCTGACCACAATTTCAAAAGGTAAAGGTTGGCTAGTGTAGTGCGTCATAAATAACTTACATTTTGTTTCTTCATCGATGATTCACTTCAAGTGTTGTCTTAGTCATAGGGTTCAAATGTAAAGATCTGTTGGACGCACCACACTAGGCAGGGATTCCCCGGATATCTGATGTATGTAAAGTTTCTCAAAGCCAATTACTTGGCCATGTTTATTTTTCGTTAAGATTGTACCATGCCTATAAAAATAATACGCAGTAGATTAGAAGTCAAGAATATCTTTATTTTAGCCTTGAGGTTGAAGCAATCTTTGGGGACATATTCCATGTCAAAAACTACCTGAAACGCATGCCGGGCTTTAATCTTTTCCTGAAAATAAAACAAATTTTTGTTCAGCCCGGTTTTTGCAGAGAATTTTACTTCAACCCAAATTTTGCTTAGGCAAAATTTGCCCGAAGGGTCAATAGTCTAAATCCGTATAGGATTTAGACTATTGACCCTGGTATCCTGAAATTTGCATGTATCTTTTTGGTGCAGATGTTTTTTTTAACTACTAAGTTCTAAAGACGTTACAGCTGCTTAATATCTCTAATGCAAATTTTGGGATAAGCTTGATTATTCCCTGCAGCAAGCTAGAGAGTGACATGTTGGAGGGAAAGTTTGAACACGAAAGGTTTTCAAATGGATAAAAATTTCCGGTGCTGCATTGCCTCATCAGCTTGGTATAATACCCTGTAGTCTTGCTGCAGGGATAGTCAAGCTGAAGGAAATTTTTTATTACTAAATTAATGCCGAAAGCAGTAATTTAAAGAATAACCTTAAGATCCG
>JBDRCZ010000081.1:0-5361 GCA_043821285.1 Candidatus Omnitrophota bacterium
GTTCGCAAAAGTCCAACATAAGGCAAAGGGATGCCTTTACCCGGCCCATTATTTTGATTATTCTAATTAAAGGAAAATCTTCAGAATTCATCCCCTATAACCCATTTTATGTTGTTACTTTTGCGAAGTACCCTCACCATATCACACCAGCCCCCAGAGTCAATACTTTTTTAAGATTTTTTAAAAAGAAATTATTCGGATTGTTCAGAGGATAAATCAAAAATCAATTCAATAAAATTTTTCAGTTTATCCAAAAACTCTTGGCTAATCTCGTAGCCAATTATCTTATTGGATCTTTGCATTTCACTGTAGCATTGTAAAAGCAAGCCTTTTAATTCTTCTTTTTCTTTATCCAATTTCAATCCTTTTTTAAGCATTATTGAATACAAATTTAAAACAAAGTCATCTGGAGATTCGCAATCTCTGCTGATTTTATGCAAATTCAGCTAATTTATTAGTCAATAAATCCACAAACCAAAATTTGTCAACTTTTCTTAAATCAATTTCGACTAGATAATTAATCACAAAATCTCTCAAATCTTTTGTTTTTATTTCCCAGTGATCCCCGCCTTGCAGTTCGGTTCTTTTGGTTCCGCGTCTTGTAGCTTTCAGGTGTCCTAATTTTATCCATCTGGTCACGGCATGCACATCCACGCCTAAGCACTCAGCTACCACCCTAGCAGACTGGCCCTCTATTCTATATTGAGCAAGTAAATTAAGACGCTTTCTTTTTAATACTATTGCGATTAATGACCGCGTAAACCCCGCCTTTCTTAAATGTATTTGGATTCTTTCGGGCACTTTTTCGGCATGTTTTTCGAGAATACGCATTTCTTTTTCTGACCAATCAGGCTCTTTTTTCCCAACGGCAATTAATCCTTTTCTTTGAGCATAGCGGGTTATTTTCCATCTTGGAAGACCATATTTTTCGGCAAGGTCTTTGCAATGGCTCTCATATCTATCTGAGCCCATAGAAGCTTTTTTTTGATATAAATTTATGATCTCTCGTTCGATTTGTGGTGTTATAAAATATTTTTGGTTCATTTTTCGATCACCTCCCACATTTTCCACACTCCACAAATAAAACACAAAAAATCCTCCGGGAGCTTTCTTGGCTTACCCTCGACAAACGTCACTCTTCCGCATTTACTGCATATAGCATACGTTCCCTTGTGTCGAAAATCGTATCTATTGTGCTTAAAGATTATGTTTTTTCACGTGCAATAAAACTCATCATACGCCTGATCTTCTGGAGATTTTGGGTATTCATTTTCATCCTCATCGTAATCATGCGATGAAATCCCCGCAGCATATGTTTTTAAAGCATATGTTTTTGTCCAGCCAAGCCTGATTAACTCAGCTACGTATCGTTTTTTAAATTCAGTTTTCGTCATATGGCCTCGTTTGTTCCTCCCGGCACTTTTTGAGGTGCTTCCCGACTATTGAGGCAAACACCAAAAAGCAACCTGACCATACGATGATACAAAAAGCTGTAATAATGATTTCTTTAAGTATTTTTGGCATTATTCAACTTTCCCTAAGTAATTCAGCTAATTCCCTCCAAAGATTTAATACCTCCCCGGCCAAAATTAAAATTTACTTAATCGGACAATATAAGTTATAGTCCCAAATCGGGACGACCGGGGAGGCTCGGTTGATCAAGCAAAACACGCCCGCCATAAAACCAGGGCCATTAACGAAAAATATGTAAGATAAAATGCTAAAAACATTATACGCCTCATCTTTCTACCTCTTTATATTCAATCCATCCAATAAGCGCACCCAAGCCTATGGATGCTAAGGTTAATCCGGTTACAATTAATATTTTGATGATAATTGACATAAATACCTCTTTTTTTTGGTTGCCCCCGGCCCCGAAAAAGTGAGAGCAAAAACGAGGCCAAGGACAACCCGGAGAGAGATTAATAATATGAGATATATGTAAAACGCCTTGTGTTTAGGCGTCAAAAAAGCGTTATCGTTTAGTTTAAATAGTTAGCTGCCTAGCATTCTTTTTGCTCTAACAGCCCTGCTAAATTGTATAAATTTTTCGTCTCTCATTATTATTTGCCTTTAGAAATATAACGCAACGATAAGCCGCCAGCGGGCTTTATCGCTGGTCGGCTTCATTGACTTGTTATATTTTAATTATTATGATGGTCAAAATCCATGCCCATTTTTAGCCATATTTCTTCAGCTAATTGCTCAATATGTTTAATTGTATGTATTGATTCTGTAAATAATGTAAATGCCATAGCATCATCCCCCCGGTAATATCTGATTTTAGTTGTATATGATATTTCCCCGGTAACTTTTGATGGATATATATTAATAAAATATTTTACCTTGCTTTCGTATCCTTCATACATAACTTTTTTCTGCAGTAAGCAAATCGCCCACGAATCAATAATTGTTGCTGGATATTCTCTGTAACCTGTAGCAAGTAATTTTTCAATTGTGATCATAATCAAAATGCCTTTATGCCTTTTGTAAATATAACGACGAAGTTCACCAGATTGCCGGGCTTTATCGGCTCGTCCGCGTTCATGCACTGGTTATCTGCCGTTAATTAATGTTAATGGCTGTTGTTGCCTTGCCATCTTTATAAACACGGTTTTTCTCATAATCTACTTTAACAGGGTACGGATAAACCGTTACCTTGCTTTCAATGTATAGTGGCATTATTTGACTCGTTTTTTTATCAACACTCATTACCCATGTTGCCGTGGTGTTTTTAGAGGCAAAAATTCCATTCGGCTCGGGTTGTTCAATCGTAGTAAGAGCTGCTTTATCATATCCTTGAGGATCTTCATCCGTTGTCATTAAAGGATTTGTTAGACTTGTATCATAGGGGATGCCATATCCTATAGATGAACAATCACCTTCAATCAATCCATAATCAGATCTCCAAACTGTATGAGTAGCAACTTTTTCATTTCGCAAATTATAAAGTTGGATTACAAGATCTCGCTCAAATGACCAATCGAAAGTAGGTATAGGTTGACCCTTTGCATACTGGTCTTGTTGTTGAGAAACCTTTTTTGCTTCAATTGTTGAAGTATTAGTATCAAACTTACATCCACCCATAAGAAATAGGACGGCCAAGCAAACAATATAGTGATTTACTTTTTTCATACTTAATTCCTTTTTGATGATTTTAAAATTGTTATTGAGTCGATTTGCGCTTGTATTTCCGATCTTTCATCCTCTGTAATGTCCCTTGCCCGTAACCGTCTTTGCAAAACTGCTATTTGTGCATCGTATGTTGATAAGGCGTCTTCATCCGCCGCCCTTTTTTGATAAGACCTTTCAAAAACCTTACGTTCAACAATGGTTTTGCCAATAATCCCGAAATACGAAAGGCCGGTAAAAATGATAACCGTGATGATTGTTAAAAATGTGACCCAAACCCACCAAGACCCAAAATATTTTTTTTCAGTTTCCATCATGTCCCCTTTCTTAAGCAGATAGCGCCATCATCACCAGACGCCAGCGCCCAACAACCCTACGCCAGTGGAAAAGTGTGCGAAGCTGGCGGTCTGGTGCATGTACTGGTTATAAGGATTTTCCCCTTCCAAATAAAAATTTAATCCTTTTCCATAAACCCATTGTTTCGTACTGGTTTATTTTATCCCTTGCAATATTATATTTTTTCCTGAGATCTCCTATATGTATTTGCAATTTTTCAATTTCATTACTCATATTCTCAAAAGCTTCAAAGGGTAATCCTATTGCTGTTTGTGCTTGCTCGGATAACCCTATACAAAATTCTTCTCCATTGGCATTAACAAAGGTGCGGCCATGAATCATTTCATAAGTAATTTCTATCGGCTCAGTTTTTGGCCCAGGGTATATTGAAAAATTCATCGGGGGGTAATGAGCTAGTTCAACCACATTTTTGTCAACATTAGCAACTTTTATTTCTTGTACGATTATCATATATGCCTACTCCTTATAACGACAGCATCAGCCGCTTGCAGCGGCTTTTTGCTGCAAGTCGGCCTGCATGCACTTGTTATAAGGTTGTTTAAATTTATTTTTATAATCCATTATAGATTTTGCCAAAGAGTTAATAAATCGACGTATACCAATACGTGAAAAAAAACTTTCTAAAGAGAGGCTTTTTGATGTAGGCCATGTATAATCAGCAACTAAATTACCATCTCTGTTGACAATCCATATTTTTTTATTATTAATTTCAAATAATCCTCCCACAAAAGCAACCCCTTTTTTAAACTCAAATATGTCATCAAATAATGCCAATTCCAAAGATGTTGGTTCCGGGTATTTTTCGTCATATTCTTGGTCTTTCTTAAATCCTTTGATGCATTGCAGACAAGTCGTTTCCTCTATTTTATTTGTACATAATTTAACACCGTCACGGCCACATCTAGGTATTGATAATTTTAATTCATATTTAGTAAAATGATATTTATGCATTTATTGATTCCTTATAACGACGAAGTTCACCAGATTGCCGGGCTTTATCGGCAATTCTGGTGCAACGCCTGGTTATCTGGTAAATTATCTTTTACTATACTATAAATGTGTTGGAATATAGATTCAGGACGATTCCATGTTTCTTCTGCCCATTTTACCACACCCACAAACCATTCTCTGAATGCCCCTGGTTCATATTCTTTAATGCTTTCTGCTAAACAAATATAATCCATAAGATGAAAAAGTTCTCCGTGGGAGTTGCTGTGAAATATTCTTTCACCATAATCTTCTATCCCTAATTTTTTTAATGCTTCATCAAAATTCATGGCCAGCCTTTCTTAAAATGCCTTATTAAATCAGATAACAGTTTAATATACAGAAGTTAGAGATATCAATATTTCTACACTTCTGCATATCACATGTATACTACCCAAAAATTTAAGTTTCATCTTTTCATCAAATCTTTAATTAAAATTTCGTGATTCGTTATTAACATAATCGCAGCCGCCACGCGATACGGCCACCCCCTCCTGCCATGTACCCAATTACAATATGTTGATCTATCATAAAGAGGAAGTGTTTCATCAACCTCTTTAACCATTGCCGATAATTTCTTATAAGAAATATTTTTTGCTTTTAAAAATTCTTTTAGTTTTTCCATGCCCTTATTATATACACAATGTTTTCATAATGTCAACAATTTTTTTATCGAAGTTATATAAAAATATTGCCGATAAAGAAACTAGTGAAAATAATTAATTTATTTTGTTGACAAATTGAAAACAATCTGTTTATAATCGAAGAGTCGATTATGAATGATTTAAATAAGGAGAGAACATGGAAATAATAAACGGAAAACAATATCCTTTATGGAGCCAATTCGTAGAAAATAAAAAAAAGTGGGTTGGCGGTATTTTGGAG
>JBDRCZ010000082.1:0-43121 GCA_043821285.1 Candidatus Omnitrophota bacterium
TAAAACTCTTACTTAAGGCAGGGGTAATGGAAGACGAAGAAATAAAGAAGGATGATAAAGGGACACCACAAGGAGGGGTAATTTCACCGTTACTGGCAAACATCTATCTCAACAACATCGATAAGGGATGGAAGCCTTTAAGCAAAAGTGCCCGATTAATCCGCTATGCCGATGATTTGGTAATAATGACCAAATACAGAGCAGAAGGATATATGAAGGGATTAAAAAGAATGATTGAGGGAATAAAGCTGAGACTAAAGGCGGAAAAGACCCATATTATCAATGCCGAGAGAGAAGGATTTAATTTTCTGGGATATAGGTTTATCAGAGCAAAGAGTAAAAAGACCAAGAAAATGACAACATACTACTATCCGTCAGAGAAGGCAGAGAAAGCAATAAGAAGAAGGATAAGAGAAGTAGTAGATTATCGACGACCAGTAAAGGTAGAGGAGATAGTCAGAGAACTAAATCCAGTAATAATGGGCTGGGTGAATTATTTTAGGAAAGCGAACTCCGTAAGAAAATTCGAGAAGATAAAGTACTATACAGCGCAGAGGGTAAGGAAATTTATACGCAGACGTAGGAACGAAAAAGGGTATGGATACAACAAATATCCATACAATTACCTATATCAAAACCGGGGACTATACAACAAATACCAAGTCTGCTGGGCGAAAGCCTTCTGAAGAAAGTTATCGGAAAGCCGTGTGAGGGAGAACCTCACGCACGGTTTGATGAGGGGGTAGGTGGAAACACAATATGGTTGTGCGCCACTGCTCTACTCTACAATAACACAAATTAACACAAATGGGACATATTTATTATTCAGAGATGAGACTTATCAGACAATCGAAGCATGTTTTAAAGTATATTTAGCAGTTACCCAAAACTTTCAGATGAGAGACTTGTTAACTAACTATTTGTGACAATTAGTGCAATTGGTGGTTAAAAAAAAGAAGTTAAACAATTTGATTATTAAAAATCCGTGCAACATCCGTGTAAATCCGTGGCTGCTACTTAGAAGTGCAGGTAATTTTGACAGAACCCATGAGGATGGATAAGATTATTTTATAAGTGTTTTATTCTCAAGTTACTCTGTGACCTCTGTGGTTAAGTATTTGACAGAACCAATGATGAGATAATGCCTGATAATTTAAAAATCGATAATTTAACGGGTGTATTTTTGGATTATTTGTCTGTTGAGCGGGGACTATCGATAAATACCTTAGATGCCTATAGACGGGATTTACGGAAATTTTCCACATATCTTAATAACACCCGGAAAATTGATACCCCGGAACTAGTTCAACGTGATGATATTACGGAATATTTGTATATGCTTAAAGAACAGAGATTAAGTGCAAATTCTATTGCGCGAAATTTAGTGGCGATTAAGGTTTTTTTTAGATTTCTTTATTCAGAGCGTTATATCAAAGATGATATTGTGTCCACACTTTCAGCGCCGAAATTATGGAAACATCTACCGGAAGTTTTAACGGCCGGTGAAGTTGAGCAGATTTTGAATACGGTAAAGACAAATACGATTTTTGGCATCCGTGATAAGGCTTGTTTGGATTTAATGTATGCCACGGGAATGCGTGTTTCAGAAATTGTGAATTTGTGCGCGACAGATGTAAATTTAGATGTTGGATTTATAAAATGTGTCGGTAAGGGGCAAAAAGAGCGGATTGTGCCGTTAGGTAAATATGCGGCCGGTAACCTGAAACGGTATTTAACCGCTGCCCGTTTAAAACTTTTAGGTAAACGGCAAGATCCATCTTTTATTTTTTTGACCCGGCTGGGTAAAAAAATGTCCCGGCAGACGTTTTGGAAAATAATAAAGTTTTATACAAGAAGAGGTGGGGTTAAAAAAGAAGTCACCCCGCATACATTACGGCATTCTTTTGCCACCCATTTACTCGAACGGGGAGCTGATCTAAGACTTGTGCAGGAGATGCTGGGGCACGCAAATATTTCTACAACGCAAATATATACCCATATAAATAAAGAACGGCTGAAACAGATACATAAACGTTTTCATCCAAGACCGTAGCCCTGCCGGCAAAGCAGGCAGGAATGACAAATGTCAAAATTCAAATGACAAATGAATAATTTAACAAAAAAATGACACATGAAAAAAACCGACGGTTGTTTGTTTCTTTTGAGGATTCAAATATTTAAAGATTCATTTGGATTTTGTCATTTGGGATTTGGAATTCAATAGGCCCCCGTGGCTCAATGGACAGAGCACTAGCCTCCGGAGCTAGTGGTGCAGGTTCGACTCCTGCCGGGGGCACCATAAAGACAGTAAATAGTGATCAGTAATCAAAAGCTAAAACACAGCTGCAGGAGGAGAACCTAAAAAGAGGTTTTAGGAGAGAAGATTGTTCTCTCCTATTGGCGTACTGGAACATCGTAAGCGGAAGAAGGAAAAATATTAAAAAGGAAACATCAGTTTTCCTTTTTAAGGAGTGAAGCCGGGTTGAGCCCGCCGAGTTTCATGACGGGACGCAGCTGCTGAACAGCAGCGGAGTGCTGAACGACGGTTCGACTCCTGCCGCCTGTCCGCCTCAGGCGGAGGGGCACCAGGTTAGCAAATAGCACGTAGCAAGTGGCAAATAGTCAGAATGACCGCGCAAGCAGGGGGCGAACCTGAAGATTTGGGTTTCAACTTATAACATACCACTTACCCCTTATAACTGAAAAACCATGGACATAATTGTTACTCATATTAATGCGGATTTTGATGCGCTGGCTTCTATGGTTGCGGCGAAAAAACTCTATCCTGATGCACACCTGGTATTTGCCGGTTCACAAGAACGCAGTGTCCGGGAGTTTATGACCTTAGCCAATGATATTGTAAGGATTGAAACAGAAAGTGAATGCACTTTGACAAACGTGGAGCGGATTGTCATTGTTGATACAAGATTGCTTGGCCGCCTGGGTAAAATTGGCGAGTATATTAAGCACCATAAGGAGGTAGAAGTCTATATTTATGACCATCACCCTAAAACAAAAGATGATTATAATGCCCAGCATATGATTTCTCGGGAAGTAGGGGCAACCGTAACAATTATTGCTTCACTTTTAAAAAAGAAAAAGATCCCGATCAGCCCATTGGAAGCAACAATAATGGCGTTAGGTATTTATGAAGATACGGGTTCGCTGACTTACCCGACAACCACGAAAGAAGATATGGATATTGCCGGATTTTTGTTAAATCAGGGGGCGAACTTAAGTATTGTTTCTTCATACCTTACCCGGGAGTTGAGTGAAGATGAGATGTTGCTTTTAACCGCACTGCTTCATTCTACCGAGGCGGTTGAGATAAACGGAGTAAATATTGCGATTGCCACGGCCATAGGTGCTGATTTTGAAGGTGATCTTGCGGTTTTAACCCATAAGCTGCTCGAAATCGAAAATTATAATGTCTTGTTTACATTGATAAAATTAGGCAGCAAGGTGCAGATTATTGGACGCAGCCGCATATCATCAGTAGATGTTGGGGATATTGGCAGAAAGTTAGGCGGCGGCGGGCACCATTTTGCCGCTGCGGCGCATCTGCATAATGTTTCAGTGGATAACGTAAAGGCAACACTGTTATCTTTATTAAAAGAGCATATCAAACCCATTGCTTATGCAAAAGATATTATGAGTTACCCGGTAAAAACAGTAACGCCGGATAAAAAAGTGAGCGATGTAAAAGAGGTTATGGTTAAGTTAAATTTCAATGGCATGCCCGTAGTCGAGAAAGGAAAGATTTTAGGGATGGTTACACGGCATGATTTAGATAAAGCAATACATCATGGTTTTGGCCACTCGCGGGTTAAAGGATATATGTCCTGCGAGGTTACCGTGGTTTATGAAGATACTCCGGTCGGAGAAATTCAGAAGATTTTTTATGAGCATAAAATCGGCCGTGTCCCGGTATTGTGCAAACACAGACTGGTTGGTATCGTAACCCGTACGGACTTACTCTTAGTCATACACAGTGAACTTTTGCCGCGTGCACATCTGCCGGAAAAGGGGAAAGTCGGATCAATACCGGCATTGAAAAATATAACGAAAAAGCTCCAAACGAAGATTTTGTCAAATACTTTTAAAATTTTAAAAACATGCGGAAAAATTGGCGACCGGCTAAATTATCAGGTTTATGCGGTTGGCGGGTTTGTCCGTGATTTAATGCTGAATATTCCTAATTTTGATATGGATATTGTCGTGGAAGGTGATGGCATACGTTTCGCAAAGAGACTTTCACAAAAATTAAAAGGCAGTCTGAAACTACACCCGAAATTTGGCACCGCGGTCATTTATTTATCCCGCGGGCAACGTATCGATGTTGCTTCTTCAAGGCGCGAATACTACGAGTATCCGGCCGCATTACCAATTGTCGAGACAAGTTCGATAAAACAAGATCTGCTGCGCCGGGATTTTACAATAAATACCATGGCGATCAGATTAAATAAAGCCGGATTTGGCCAGCTGGTTGATTTTTTTAATGGGCTCAACGATTTAAAAGCAAAAAAAATCAGAGTGCTCCATAACTTAAGTTTCATCGAAGACCCGACGCGGATATTTAGGGCAATTCGATTTGAACAGCGTTTTGGGTTTTATATTGATCGTTACACCGAGCACTTGATCAAGTCTGCGGCCGGGATGGATATGTTCGAAAAAGTAAATAAACACCGCTTGCGTAGTGAAATACTGCTGCTGCTTTCCGAGCCGCATCCGGCGAGCATCCTCAGGCGGATGTCCCAGCTGCATAGATTAAAGTTTATCCATCCTAAAATAACCTTAAATAAAAAATTATTGAGTTTAATCAGTGAGTGTGAAAATGTGATTAACTGGTTTCGGCTTTCTTTTATTAAGAAAAATATTGACTGCTGGCTTGTTTTTTTCATGGCCTTGCTGAATAATTTAAACCGCAAAGAGATTGACCATGTTTCAGAAAGGTTTGTGTTTAAAAGGACTGAGCGGCAAAAGATCATCCAATTACCCGCACGGGAGAAAAAAATAATCAGTACCCTTTCTGTGCCAACACGCCTTGATAATAGTCTAATTTATACGGTACTCGAAGGGATCTCGATTGAAGGGGTACTTTTTTTGCATGCCAAGGCAGAAACAACAAAAATTAAAGAGCGGATTTCCTTATATTTAATGAAGTTAAAGGATATTAAACTGAAAATTACCGGTGATGATTTAAAAAAGACCGGCCTTTTGCCTGGACCAAAATTTAAACGGATATTACAAAAGGTTTTAATGGCAAAAGTGGATTTAAAAGTAACAACGAAGATTGATGAAATTAAATTCGCTCGAAAAATGCTGTGAAGATTGGCGCGCTTAGAGTAAATTTATATCTGCCGGAGGCGCTTAATTTAAAAAATAAGCGCCAGGTTATAAAAAGTTTAAAAGACCGCCTGCGGGGTAATTTTAATATTTCGGTTAGTGAATTGGATCATTTAGATAACTGTCATTATGCGGTATTGGGAATAGTTGGCGTAAGCAATGACAAAAAATATCTCAATGCCCAGCTTTGTAAAGTCGTTGATTTTATTGAGCACGTGCCGCAGCTTGTGGTCGTGGATTATGAGCTGGAATTATAATTTTGTCTGAAGACAAAATGTAGTGTCAAACGCGTTATAACAAAGCTAAAAGGAACCACGGATAATTTGTGAGAATCTGTGGTTAATTATTTGACAGAACAGGACAAAAAATAGGAGATAATTATGTCGCGTGTTTTAAAAGTTGCTGAGGCAATAAAGGTTGAAGTAAGTGATATTATTCAAAGGCACCTTAAAGATCCCCGCGTAGGTTTTGTGACTATAACCCATGTTGAGTTGACTGCGGATCTGCGTTTTGCCCGGATTTATTTTAGTGTCTATGGAGATGACAAAGAGAAATCCGAGACCACGGACGGAATTAAAAGTTCTCTGCGTTTTATCCGCCGGGAATTAGGGCATAGACTGAGACTGAAATTTGTTCCGGAGATCGTATTTAAATTAGATGAGTCTGTAGAACACAGTATACGTATCCAGGAAGTCATTAACCAAATAAATAAGGGTAAAAAAAATGCCGAATAACCCGCAGCTGGCAAAAATTGTAAAAATTATAAGACAATACAATAATTTTTTAATTACCGCGCATATCCATCCGGAAGGCGATGCTATTTGCTCACAGCTTGCCTTGCTTAACCTGCTTAAAAGAATGAAAAAACATGTGGTTATTTATAATCATGATTCAGTTCCTGATAATTTAACATTTTTCAAAGAAACCCGTTATATTCACACCGCTGTTCCCCGGCTTACCCCGGAGGTAGTAATAGTGTTGGATTCACCGAACTTGTCACGTGTCGGCAAAGTTGCAGATTATATCCGGGATAAATTTATCATAAATATTGATCACCATATCAGCAATGCGTATTTTGGTAGAATTAACTGGGTAGACCGGCATGCCTCCTCAGCATCAGAAATGATTTATCTGCTGATAAAAAGAATGCATCCGGTCATTGATCCGCAGACGGCCAAATTATTATATGTTGGCATTATGACCGATACCGGCTCATTTCGTTATACGAATACCTCCGCCTATACGCATACCATTGCGGCTGAGCTTATAAACTGTAAAATATCCGTAGAGGATATTTACAAAAATATTTATTTAAACAAGACACCACCGCAAATAAGGCTAACGGCCCAGGTACTTTTAAATCTTAAACGAGCATGCCACGGTAAGCTTGTTTGGAGCAAAATTACTAAAAATATGCTGTGTCATAAAGGGAAAAATATCGCAGTACCAGAAGATTTAATTGAAAATATTCGCCAGTTGCAAGGTACTGAGGTTGTTGTTTTATTTCGTGAGATGGAAAATAACCGGATCAAGGTAAGCATGCGTTCACAGGCAAAAGTAGATGTTAATAAAATTGCCGGATTTTTTAAGGGCGGCGGACATCGCCTGGCTAGTGGATGTGTGATTTCTGGCAGTATGGATAAAGTGATGAGAAAAGTGTTGGCGAAAGTGAAGCAGCAGGCAGCATTGGTGAAAAGATCGTGATCGATGCAATAAAAATGACAAATGTCAAACTTGAGTATTCCCTCTAGCTTGCTAGAGGGTGATCTTTTAGAGGGAAAGTTTGAACACGAAAGGTTTTTAAATGGATAAAAAGATTCCGAAGGAATCTTTTTATTTCATTTGAGTTTTGTCATTTTCCGCCATAGTGGCAGATCTGCCTCTGGCATGAGGATTTTGGAATTCATTACAATGGATGGTCTTTTGTTAGTTAATAAGCCTAGGGGGATAACCTCCTACCGCGTGGTTGATATTATAAAAAAACGCTTTAAAGTTAAAAAAGTTGGACACGCGGGTACACTTGATCCGCAGGCAACAGGACTGCTGATAATTTTACTGGGCAGTTATACAAAAAGGACCGCAGAATTTATCGGCTTGCATAAGACATACTCGGCGACGCTACAGCTGGGAGTTGTTACAGATACGGCTGATGCCGCAGGTAAAATCATTGCCCAATCAAGAGTATTACCATATAACCTGCTCTATTTAAAAAACGTTATAAATAGTTTTATTGGTGATGTTTCGCAAATTCCTCCAATGTATTCAGCAAAGAGTGTGCGTGGTGTACGGCTTTATAAATTAGCCAGGCGCGGCATAGTTATTAAAAGAAAACCAATCAAAGTCAAAATTTATGATTTAGAGATTATTCAGATTAATTTGCCGGATATTATGTTCACTGTAAGATGTTCTACGGGTACTTATATTCGCACCCTTTGTGAAGATATTGGCCGCAAAATCGGCTGTGGCGCTCATCTGGTGAAACTATGCCGGACGAAAATAGCTAATTATCAGCTTGCGGATGCAATTGATGAGGGTATCTTAAATCAATGCACGCATGACCAATTGCTGAAATACCTTAAAAATACATGAAGATATATAATTCCTTAATTAACCTCAGAGATTATGATGGTGCTCAGGGGCTGGTATTGACCATTGGCATATTTGATGGATTGCATTGTGGGCATCAAAAGCTTCTCAGGTTTGTAAAAAAAATCGCTAAAGCATCAAAAATGATCAGTGCGGTAATGACCTTTCAGCCGCATCCTTTAAAAATACTAAATCGATTAAACTATCCGCCGCTTTTGATCTCAGTTGAACACCGGTTAAATTTGATCGAACAATTTGGCATAGATGTTTGTTTTGTGATAAAATTCACCAGGCGTTTTTCAAAAATCACCCCCGAACGATTTATCGAAGATTTTCTGATTAAGCGGCTTAATGTGCGGTATTTGGTTGTCGGGGAAGATTTTAATTTTGCCAAAGATAAAAAGGGTACGGTGCAATTTTTAAAAAAAATAGAAAATGCAAATCGATTAAAAATGTATGTACTCTCAAGTGTTAAATATTCCCAGAAAAAGATCAGCAGCACAAGGATCCGTCATTTAATTGAGAAAGGGAAATTAGGCATTGCCGCAAAGTTACTTGGCCGGCCGGTCTCTGTTTTAGGCACGGTGATAAGCGGCAGTGGCCGGGGAAAAAAATTGGGTTTTCCTACCGCAAACATTGACCCGCATCATGAGGCAATTCCTCCTTCCGGCGTGTATGTGGTGAAATTGAAATATGAAAATAAATTTTATCGCGCAATGTTAAATATTGGACAACGTCCGACGTTTTCTTGTAAAAATAATGTTATCGAAGTGCATATTTTTAACTTTAAACGGAATATTTACGGTGAAAATATAGAAATATTTTTCCTGAAAAAATTAAGAGACGAACGGAAATTTAAAAATCTTAACTACTTGAAAAGACAATTAGCCCGCGATAAAATTAAAACGCAAAATTATATTAAATCCCGCCAGTTTGGCTTAAATCTCCAAAGAGTTTGTTGAACCTTTTACCCAATTGCACATATCACTTTACTTTTAAAAGGAAATATAGTATAATATGTTTGCCTGTTGAAAACGCAGTTTTTTTACAAACCAGGTGCGTTTAAAAAATCGCGACAGATTTCTCCGAGGCATTCCGCGGGCCTGCCCGCCAATTGCCTTTACCAATAATATGACGGATTTTCAACTTTGTAGCGGGGATGTTTCGCGCAAAGCTGGTTAGGATATATAAAGCCAAGAGAGGCGGTTTTCTCGTGCGAGATTGGAAAAACCAATTTTGCTTCCATACGCCAAGACAGGCAGTCGGCAACACCCGAGGCGTATCCAAGTATGAAGGTACCCTCATCGTTTTGCTGCGTTTTTGCCAAAGCCTTACGAAGCAGCGGGGGACATCAGTGTAAAGAGACAATGGGCGAAAAGGGAGGTGAGATTGAACTATGCAGAAAACGAGCAAGGAACAAGTGATATTGGAATTCAAGATACATCCTAAGGATACCGGTTCAGCCGCGGTGCAAGTAGCATTACTTACTGATCGTATTACCGGACTGAGTGAGCATCTTAAAAGTCATAAACGCGACTATCATTCCCGGGTAGGTCTTTTAAAAATGGTCAGCCGTAGAAGACGGCTTTTAGATTATTTAAGGCGTGAAGATTTAAAAAAATACCAGGATGTTATTACTAAGCTTAAACTAAGAAAATAGCATAACACTTAAGGAGCTATATGATTGAAAAAATCGTTAGAAAGATCGGTGAATCAGATTTGATTTTAGAGACGGGTAAATTTGCAAAACAGGCCGGTGGTGCGGTTACGGTACAATATGGGGGAACGGTTGTGTTGGTTACCGCGGTTATGTCTCGAGAACCTGGTGAAGGAAGAGATTTTTTGCCGCTAACTGTTGAATACAAAGAGAAAACGTATGCCGCTGGGAAAATTCCTGGTGGTTTTTTTAAACGTGAGGGACGGCCATCAGAACAGGAGATTTTAATTGCCAGGCTAATCGACCGCTCAATACGACCTTTATTTTTGCCGGGGATGACAAATGCCGTACAGATTGTTGCAATTGTTTTATCGAGTGACGGAGAAAATGATCCAGATGTTTTAGCGATTATTGGGGCATCAGCCGCCCTGACGATTTCGGATATACCGTTCTTCGGACCAATCGGCGCGATAAAGGTAGGCAGGGTTAGTGATAATTTTATCCTTAATCCTACTTATGCACAGGTTGAAAGAAGCGATTTGGAGCTTGTTGTTGTTGGTGATAATACGGGAATTTTGATGGTTGAAGCTGGTGCGCGTGAAGTTCCGGAGAATGTTATTATAGATTCTATGCGTTTCGGGAATAGCGTTTTTAGCGAACTTATCAATATGCAAAAGGAACTTGCCGCCAAATGTGCAAAAAAGAAGGCGGAGGTGGAATGCCGGGTAATTAACCATAATCTTTATACAAAAGTTCGTGATATTTCTTTACCAAAATTAGTAACCCTTAGCGAAATAACATCTAAAGAAGACCGTCAAGAGACGTTAAACTTGATCGCCGGGGAATTAATAAAAGAGTTCGTGACCGAAGGATCAGGGATTAGCGAATTGGACGTGCGCATGGCTTTGGATAAGGTGGAAAAAGAATATTTACGGGATTTGATTTTAGAAAAAAATATGCGGCCGGACCAGCGGAAATTTGACGAGATCAGAGAAATAAATTGTGAAATTGCTGTTTTACCGCGTACGCATGGTTCAGGGCTTTTTTCCCGCGGACAGACGCAAAGCCTTGCCGTAACAACACTGGGCACCAGTGCGGACGAACAGAGGATTGACGCATTAGAAGAAGAAAGCACTAAGACTTTTATGCTGCATTATAATTTTCCTCCGTTTAGTGTGGGTGAGGTACGTCCGATTAGGGGACCGGGCAGAAGGGAAATTGGTCATGGGGCATTAGCAGAAAGGGCGCTTAAATCAATAATGCCGTCAAAAGAAGAGTTTCCTTATACCGTGCGCGTAGTTTCGGAAATATTAGAATCCAATGGCTCTTCGAGCATGGCAACCGTATGTGCGGCAACGCTTTCCTTAATGGATGCCGGAGTGCCAATTATTCAGCCTGTCAGCGGGATTGCCATGGGACTGGTGAAGAAGGGAGAAAAAGTGGCGGTGTTAACGGATATTGCCGGACTGGAAGACCATTATGGGGATATGGATTTTAAAGTCACGGGAACAGAAAATGGTGTTACTGCCCTGCAGCTTGATGTAAAAATCAGAGAAGGAATAGATTTTAATAATTTGGCTAATGCACTTGCTCAGGCAAAAACAGCAAGATTATTTATCCTTAATAAGATGTTAACCGTAATTGCCAAGCCGCGGGCTGATATTTCCGAATATGCCCCGCGGATTATAACAATTCGCGTACAACCGGATAAAATAAAAGATATTATTGGTCCGAGTGGAAAAATTATTAAAAAAATAATCGAGCAAACAGGGGTGACCATTGATATCGAAGACGACGGCCGGGTGAATATTGCTTCGGTTAGTTCCGAGGCTTCCCAAAAGGCCATGGATATAATTAATAAAATTGTTGAAGATGTCGAGGTTGGAAAAACTTATATGGGTAAAGTAAAACGGATCCTTAACTTTGGCGCATTTTGTGAGATTCTTCCAAATAAAGAGGGGTTGATCCATATTTCTGAACTTGATGATAAATATGTATCTAAGGTAGAAGATGTTGTTAAAATTGGCGATGAAGTATTGGTTAAAGTTATTGAGATTGATGAACAGGGCCGGGTTAACTTAAGCCGGAAACAGGCGATTAAGGAAAAGGGGAAGAATCCGCCTAATAAGCTGGCGGATTAAATTCCAGAGATAAGTTGCATTACCTTAAGTGCTGTAACTTATCTCGTCATTTAAAGAATATCTTAACATCCACCTATCAAACTGGCGGATTAAATTCCGGCAGATAATTTATGCCGCTTAACAGCGTCATAAATTATGCCGTCATTTAAAATGAAAAAAGCTGTGATAAAGATTAGAAGAAAACCGGGATGTGAAGACCTGCCTTTGCCCAAATACATGAGTATTGGCGCCAGCGGCATGGATTTATATGCGGATGTGGATGGTAGTTTAGTTGTGAATCATGGTGAAATAAAAATGGTTTCTGCGGGTATATATCTTAGTATCCCTACGGGGTTTGAGGCGCAGATACGGCCACGCAGCGGTTTGGCGATTAAACATGGGATTGGTATTTTGAATTCTCCCGGGACAATTGACTCTGATTACCGCGGTTTGATTAATATTATTATCATAAACTTAGGCCGCGAACCCTACATTATAAAACGCGGGGTACGCATTGCCCAAATGGTGATTAATGCGGTTATTCAGGCACAACTTGAAGAAGTTGAGGTATTAGATGAGACAAACCGCTCCGGCGGCGGCTTTGGACATACCGGTCTATAATATTAGTTATGAGTTTTAACGAGAAGAATAATGATCAAAAACATTCTTTACATCATTGTATTGCGGTAGTGCTGCTGGCGATAAGTATATTTACCTTTATCAGCCTTATTTCTTACACCCCTGATGATATTAGATTTAATATCTCCTCTCCAAATCTACAAATCAAAAATTTTGGCGGACGGATTGGCGCATATTTTTGCTGGGGGCTGATTTTTACGATCGGCTGGGCGGGTTATTTTTTCCCGTTGGTTATACTATTTTGGGCGGTGGGTGAATATTTTGGTCTGCGGCCGCGTAAATTTTGGATAAAAATATTAGGGATTATAATTCTCTTTTTTGCCTTATCGGCATTTTTGAGCAGTATCGGTTGGCAATTAGAAACTGTCCGGTTTAATTCCGGTGGGACGGTTGGGTTTTATTTTTCCGAGCTGCTGATTAAATATTTTGGCCGGGCAGGCAGTTTGATTATCTTGTTTTTAATTGTCGTTCTTTCTTTTTATGTTTGCACCGATTTTTTAATCATGTCTTTTGTGTTTCATAGTATTGCCAATAGTGCTAAAACGGTTAAAAATTTATTAAAAAATAAGACGGAACCTCAGGAGCCACCAGTAGATAAGCAAAAACCCAGATCATTATCCAAGATTGCGACAAAGTTTGCGCAAAAACAAAAAATAAAACCCCAAACCAGGCCAGAAGCAGCGGCGGAACAGGTCGCAGAGCCAGTAAAAATAAAAATCAGAAAACAGGTTAAACTTAAACCATTCAAACTGGCAAAAATTCCTGCTAAAGAAACCACAGAATTTGCTAAACAAATTGGCGATTATAAACTGCCGACGTTAGATCTACTTAATTCTCCGCCGCCGGAGATGGAATCCATGGCATTGTCAGAAAACTATGAAAACAATTCCAAGATTTTGGAAGAGACCTTACGGGATTTTGGGATTGAGGCAAGGGTTGTCGAAGTTGAGCAGGGACCGACAGTTACCAGATATGAACTGCAGCCTGCTCCCGGGGTAAAAGTCAATAAAATCGTAAGCTTAAACGATGATATTGCGTTAACAATGAAGGCACATAGTGTGCGGATTATTGCCCCTATTCCGGGGAAGTCACGGGTGGGGATTGAGGTGCCGAATTCCGCGATATCCATGGTATATTTACAAGAACTTTTGTCCAGTGCCGAATTCCAGTCAAGCCAGTCAAAATTAACATTAGCCTTAGGCAAGGATACCTCAGGGGCATCGTTGATAACAGATTTAGATGATATGCCGCATATTTTGATTGCCGGTACAACCGGTTCGGGAAAAACCGTATGTGTAAATTCTCTGATTATGAGTATGTTATTCAATGCGACACCGGAAGAAATAAAATTTTTAATGATTGATCCCAAAATGGTCGAACTTTCCGTATATAATGGCCTGCCGCATTTGGTTTGCCCGGTGGTTACGGATGCACGAAAAGCGGCGGGGGCATTAAACTGGGTTGTTAACGAGATGGATGAACGGTATAAAATTTTGGCAAAATTAGGCGTGCGTAATATAAGTTACTACAATAAAAAAATCAAAGAGCTAAAAGACACGCCTTTCGAGCATCTGCCGTATATTGTTGTGGTTATTGATGAGTTGGCGGATCTGATGCTGATTGCGGCTAAAGATGTTGAAGAGGCAATAATGCGGCTGGCACAACTCGCACGCGCGGTAGGGATCCATGTAATTTTAGCGACCCAGCGTCCGAGTGTTGACGTAGTTACCGGCGTGATAAAAGCTAATTTCCCGGCACGCATTTCTTTTAAAGTAGCTTCGAAAGTTGATTCCCGGACCGTATTAGACATGAACGGGGCAGATAAACTATTGGGAAAAGGCGACATGCTCTTTTTGCGTCCTGGGCAGGCAAAACCAATAAGAGCACAGTGTAGTCTGGTTTTGGATACAGAAATTGAACGGGTAATGAATTTTATAAAATCCCAACGTGAGACAAAATACACCGAAGATGTATTGAAACACCAGGAAAAGATTTTTAGTTACAAGGATCAAAAAAGAGACGAGCTTTTTGACCAAGCCGTGAAATTAGTTATTGATACTGGTCAGGCTTCGGTATCGATGTTGCAGCGAAGGCTGCGTCTGGGGTACACCCGTGCGGCACGGTTAATCGATATGATGGAAGAAGAACAAATTATTGGCGGGTACCGTGGCAGCAAGCCGCGCGAGATACTCGTAGATAGCTGGGAAGGTTTGGACAATTTAAATGACGACCAGGTTGATTTAAACAAAGTTCAGCCGGGTATAGAAAGTGGTGATGAATAATGAAATCTATCGGCAAGCAATATCAGGCACTGCGTGAAAAAAATGGGCTGACGATTGATGATATCTGCAAAAAAACAAAAATTTATCATAGTGTTATCGAGTCTATTGAGGATGATACGATACAAGATAAATTCGATACGATATATGTAAAAAGTTTTTTAAAAAATTATGCCGAAGTATTGGCGATGGATTATGAGATGATCCTTAAAGAGTACCAAAAGAACGCACCCGCAAAAGATCCGGCGCATATTTTAGTTGTCGAGCCACAAAAGTACTCATTTAATTATAAATATATAATTCCGACAATTGCGATTATTGCCGCAATTATTTTGCTCATTACGCTCGTTATTTATTTTTCCCACCGTAATAAATTAGCGTCAGAGAACAAAGATCTTAACCACGAGCCTGCCAGAGAAAATATCACCCATAAAAATAAAGCTGCGGCGGGGGTCATTCCGGTTAATGAAGAATTGCGCTTATTAATTTCTGCGGTTGAGGATGTTTGGTTACAGTTAAGCAGTGATGATACCGTGGTGTTTCAAGGGGTATTAAAAAAAGATATGCAGGAGACCTGGACGGCAAATAAACATTTCAGATTATGGACTGGTAAAGCTGAAGGTTTAACTTTAGCCCTGAATGGAAACAACCTTGGCACCCCCGGCAGGGGGGTAAAGAAAAATATCATTATTGACCGTCACGGGTTAAAATGAAATAGCAGAAGAAAACCATAGATTACACAGATAGCTATTCTTAAAAAACAACTGAAATATCCGCCAGCGATTTGTGACGGAATTCCTGTCCGCCAAAAACAGACTGGCGGACAGGAATTAAATTCCCCGCCAAAAGACATGGCGGGTCATTTAAAAAGACAAAGCCACGGATTAACACTGATTGAACACGGATAAAAAACGAGGCTAAAAAATAAAGAAATACTGAATACCCCGCAGTTTGCTGCGTGGGGTTTTATTTCTGAATTATATGAAGGTAAAAATTGGCATTATCAGTCTTGGCTGTGCGCGCAACCTTGTTGACAGCGAGGTAATGCTTGGTTTTTTAAAACAACAGGGTATGCTGATTACGGATAAACTTTCTCAGGCGGATGTCGCGCTTATTAATACCTGTGCCTTTATAAAAGATGCAAAGCAGGAATCAATTGATATCATTTTACAACTGATTAATTTAAAAAAAGAAGGTAAAGTAAAAAAAATAATTGTTGCCGGATGCCTGCCGCAGCGTTATTTCAAAGAATTAAATTCTGAATTGCCGGAAATTGATGGTTTTATTGGGCCGGGCGGGGTAAACAGGATTATCGAGGTAGTGCATGATGTTTTCAAGGGCAAAAGGCCAGCGTATCTTGATAATCTTAAATTCCTTTATACCCACCAGACCCCGCGAGAGTTTATTACCAAACGTCACAGTGTCTACGTGAAAATCGCCGAGGGCTGCCGGAATTTTTGTAGTTATTGTGTGATTTCTAAAATACGCGGTAAATACCGCAGCCGCCGGATGACCTCGATCGTAACAGAAATAAAAGATCTTACCCAAAACGGCACAAAAGAAATAAATATTATCAGCCAGGACACGACCCTCTACGGCATAGATTTATACGGTCGGCCGAAAATTAGCGAGTTAGTTAAAAAGATTTCCCATGAGACTAAGGTTACCTGGCTGCGGCTCCTCTATAATCATCCTGCACATTTTTCTGATGAATTAATCGAACAGTTCAAATATAATTCCAAGTTATGCCGTTATGTCGACTTGCCGCTGCAGCACATCAATGATAAAATATTAAGCCGGATGAACCGGCAAACCACCAAGGCCGGGATTTTACAGTTAATTGAAAAGTTGAGAAAAATAGAGGATCTCGTCATCCGGACTACTTTTATTGTTGGATTTCATGGGGAAACCAACCGGCAATTTTGCGAACTGCTTGATTTTATCCGTGACGTAAAATTTGAGCGGCTGGGGATATTTATTTATTCACCTGAAGAAGATACCCCGGCATATCGTTTTGACCAGCAAGTTGCAGAACGGGTTAAAACAGAACGGTTTAATATTTTAATGCAAGAGCAGCAAAAGATTGCCGCTGAACAAAATCAAAAAATGATTGGCAAAACTATTAAAGTCATTGTTGACGAAATAGATGAAACAGATAAAAATGGCAAAACAAATTACATTACCCGTTCTGCGTTTGATGCCCCGGACGTAGACGGGGTAGTTTTTGTTAAGTCTCGAAATAAACATAAAATCGGGGATTTTCTAAGTGTTAAAATTATTGATGCCTTAGAATATGATTTAGTCGCGCGCGCGTTAAACACAGATGATCATTAGGGATTAAGTTTACAGTATACTGGAGGGATAGTCCTTGACCACAAAATACACAAAGCACACGAAAATAAAAAAATATCACCCGACAAACACGGGGCGCACGGGGGAAAGATTTTAACTGCTTATTTTTAATAACAAATCACACAAAATGCACGAATTTTAGTTATTTTCGATTTAGAAAAGGGAAAGTTTGAAAACCGTAGGTTTTCATCTGACAACAGGGAAGAGTCGAAAAGAACCTGATTATGTTTTATATCGGCTCGTCCCTGTTGAGGCAATAATTTTTATGAATTTAGCGAATAAACTGACAATTATCAGAATAATCCTGACATTTATATTTATGGTCTTTTTGTCGTTTGAAGGGATTTTTACGTATTTTTGTGCAATGATTGTATTTTTTATTGCATCGATTACGGATTATTATGATGGCCGGATTGCCAGACAACGTCAGGAGGTAACGGATTTTGGTAAAATTATGGACCCGATCGCCGATAAGATTTTAACCTTAGGCGCCTTTTTAGTATTTGTTGAAAAAAATTTAATCCCGAGCTGGATGGTGATAATTATTGTTGGGCGTGAATTACTAGTTACCAGTGTACGTTTCTTGTTCGCGCGGAAGAAAGAAATTATTTCGGCAGATATTACGGGAAAACACAAGACAACAATTCAGGTATGTACAATTTTTTACGTCCTGTTTATATTGTTACTCAAAGAAATTTTTCAAAAATTGGACCGCTGGCCGGCGGGGCTTGAATTTTGGCTGTTTCAGGTGATTCTCTATACTCTCATGCTCGGCACAATAATTATCACCCTAAGCTCCGGGATTTTATTTTTAAAGAGAAACATAAAAATTAAATGAAAAAAAAGCTAATCATCCTGATAACCACGGTTTGTTATGCCGGGTATTTTCCATGTGCCTCAGGCACGTTTACGAGCTTGCTGGCGGCAATAATCTGCTATTTAACCTGGCGGCATCCGCTAACCTATTTAACAATTTTAATCTTATCCGGGGTAATCGGTTTTATGTTTTCCGGTCAGGCCGAGGAAATTTTTCAGAAAAAAGATGCTTCGTATATCGTGATTGATGAATTTTGCGGGATGTTTATTGCGTTTTTATTTATAAAATTAAATTTAGCAATCTTAGTTATTGGTTTTTTACTATTTAGGATATTAGATATCGTCAAACCCCTGAACATTCGAAAACTGGAAAAATTAGCGAGCAGTTGGGGAATTATGCTTGATGATATTTCTGCCGGGGTTCTGACCAATGTGATTTTGCAGTTAGGGATTGTTTTCTACCGTGTGTTTTAATGTTCCCGCCGGACGTTTCGATTTTCTGAAATCTATCCTCAGACAAAGAAAGCAAAGAAAGCAGAGAAATACGTAAAAATAGATTGGTAAAACTTCGATTATAGTGCTCTGTAGCGCAAAAAATCTGAGCTGCGCATCAAAAAATTTACACTGCATTATATAACCCAAATTACATCAAGGAGATAAATCAATGAAAAATTTACAGCAATTAAGAACCGAAAATTCTTCGCGCTTTTGAAGTAGTAAGATACGCTTCTTTTTTCATATCCCTGCAAAAATTTTACTCGCTCTCTTACCCTTAGTGCCACGATCTCGCTCTGCCCCATACTAATCTATCCCTTCTTTTGCGTTTGATTTTACAGATATTTTAAGACGTTACCGATTTTGTCATTTGAGATTATGTATTATATATTAGCAACCTTGCAGTTAATCCATAGTAGAAGAAGAAATACATCTGTTTAACACGGCTTTATATAATGAGCTATATATTGCTCCTTTTGGGGTGAGGGTGCTTTTGTAGAAGGTTATTTCGCTTAGGATAAAACTTAGTTTTTGCGGTTGGGATTTTGCGAGTTGTATGGATAAATCATGCTTATCGTTTAGTTGTTTTATTCGGGCAATAGTCAAGTGAGGTTTAAAATCACGTTCCTCTTTTGTAAAGCCTAGATCAGTTAATTTTTCATTTAATTCTTTAACCAGCCGGTTAATTGTAGCGGTTTTCTCATTTAATCCTACCCAGATCACCCGGGGATTTCTCAAAGAAGGAAATATGCCCATGTTGCTAAGTTCAACATTGAGTGTAGAATAATCGTTGGCGGTCTGTTTTAGGATGTGGATAATCCGGTCAATGTCAGAGGTCTTTGTGCTGCCTAAAAATTTTAATGTTAAATGAATATTATCCGGAGAAACCCAGTTAATCTTACCATGGAGGTCTTTTAAATTTTTTTGCACTGCAGACAGTTCATTTATTATCTGAGCGGGGAGATTAAGGGCAATAAATGTACGGATTTGGGAATTTGCCATAATTTTATTTTTGCTACGCAAAAATTAGCGGTTATCCGCTTTGCGGATAACAGTCATTAATTAAGTTTTTTTGTGGATGCAGAATGACCATTTGCCTATTGCGTAAAACCCCATCGATAATAAGTTATTATAGATTATAATGATTATCTAAGCAACATTTTTCTTTACAAATAAAACAGTCTGGGATATAATAAATTCCTATTGTAATTTTTATAAATATTAAGCGAATCACCCCTGCCATCAGCTATTATTAGTCAAATATGAATTAATTGGTATGCCGTATATAGCATATTGTTACGTTTATTGTTTTATGTCCGTGTTATCTGGATTATCTGTGGTTAAAAAAATCTTCGCATCAGAAATATGGAATTAATTGATTGTGATTTGAATGATTGGGTTTTAGTTTCCGCCAAGGCGGATCCACCTCTGGTGGAAGAAATTAGAGCAATTAGGTCAATTAGACATTTACAGTACAATACCCTAACCATGTAGTGTCAAGAATCCTATGAAAGAATTGAATGCAACCACAGATTACGCAGATAGTTATAAATATTTTTAGGGGGGGAGGGAATCCGAGCAAATCTGTGGTGGATAAAAGAGAGAAAGATTTTCAAATGTAGTTATACTAAGAAAACATTTTGCAACCACGGATTACACGGATATAAATGAAGAAATATTAAATGATTTATCCGTGTTATCCTAATCATCCGTGGTTAAAAATAAAAAAGACCAGGCACTACTTTTTAAAGCTGTTTTTTAGTTAATTTATAGCTTATATTGTCTCACAAAAGAACAAGAATTATTTATATTATCATAAGCTCACGCATTAGTTAGGATAAGTACAGATTAAATCACCACAGATTTAGAGAAGGATTTAAAAGAATAAAATAAATTTAATCTGAGAAATCTGTGGTTGCCTGTGCCCTATGGGTACTTGTGCCCTGTGGGTGCTTGTACTCAGTGATTGCTTTAAAAACATACGAATATTTTTGACAGAACCAGCAAAAAATAAAGGAGGAAAATCATGGAAGCTAAAAAAACAGTAAAACAGTCTGATGAACGCCAAAAAGCACTGGAACTTGCCTTAACACAAATTGAAAAACAATTTGGTAAGGGCTCAATCATGAAACTTGGTCAACAGGTAAAAATGGAAATACCAGTGATTCCAACTGGAGCAATATCTTTGGATATTGCTTTGGGCGTCGGCGGAGTGCCGCGTGGCAGAGTTGTGGAGTTGTTTGGTCCGGAGTCAAGCGGTAAGACAACGCTTAGTTTGAGTATTATTGCCCAGGCACAAAAAACGGGTGGGGTAGCCGCGTTTATTGATGCGGAACACGCCTTTGACCCCGGATACGCGAAAAAGATTGGGGTAAACTTGGATGATTTGCTTATTTCGCAGCCGGACACTGGTGAGCAGGCACTGGAAATTACCGAGACTCTTGTGCGCAGCAATGCCGTGGATATTATTGTTATTGATTCTGTTGCCGCATTAACCCCAAAGGCGGAAATTGAAGGGGATATGGGGGATTCGCATATTGGCCTTCAGGCGAGACTAATGTCCCAGGCACTGCGAAAATTGACGGCAGCAATCAGTAAGTCAAAAACTTGTGTGCTCTTCATTAATCAGATACGAATGAAAATTGGTGTTATGTTTGGCAATCCCGAGACAACCCCCGGCGGACGCGCTTTAAAGTTTTATTCTTCGATTAGATTAGATATCCGGCGCAAAGAAGCCCTTAAAAAAGGCGAGGAGGTTTATGGATCAAATGTCCGGGTGAAGGTAGTGAAAAATAAGGTTGCCCCGCCGTTTCGAACCGCGGAGTTTGATATACTCTATGACGAAGGAATTTCTGCAGAGAGTTCGATGTTGGATGTGGCGGTTGAGAAGAATATTGTGCAAAAATCAGGCGCCTGGTTTATATTTAACAGTGAAAAAATTGCCCAGGGACGGGAAAATGCCAGAGTATTTCTAAAACAGAACCCCAAAATACTTGGCCAGATTGAAAAAGGAATCCGGACAACAAAAACTGAATAGAATACAGACTATAGATTATAGACCATAGACTATGGACCAATGATGTAAAGTCATAAGTAAAAAGGCAAAAGGGATACACGAAGGATAGAGTTAATGACTCAATTAAAAAATTAGTTATAATTGGACATTGGATTTTGTCATTAGGCATTTGGAATTACTTAGTTGTAGGTACTAACTAATGTAGAATGTCAAGAAAACGTCTAGTTAAGTCTTGACTGTGCCATAAAAGAAGGAGGGATTGCTGCGATGAAAAAACGAGGTTATGTAAAAAATATAATTTTATTGGCTAGTGTTATGCTTATTGGTGCAGTAACAGGTTTAATTATTGCAGGACAGGTTAATTTATGGCCGGGTTTAGAGGCACAGGCACGAGTAGAAACACCACAGAATTTGCAAGACGCATTTGTAACCGTAGCAGAAGAGGTGGGTAAGGCCGTGGTGAGTATTAGTACGGAATATACCGTTGGCGGCAGTAGTCTGCCTTTTCGAGGGTTTGGTGATGACTTATTTGATCAGTTTTTTCAAGACTTTTTTAATGGTGTACCACAGCGCGAGTATAAACAACAAGGACTTGGCTCTGGAGTAATAATCAATAGTGAAGGATATATTTTAACCAATGCCCATGTGGTAAACCGCGCGGATAAGATTACCGTTACTTTACCCGATGGCCGGGAATTTAAAGGCGAGATAAAGGGTAAAGATGAACGTATGGACCTGGCCGTGATTAAGGTAAGTGCCGCTAATTTACCTACGGCTGAGCTTGGTGACTCGGATCAGGTTAAAGTAGGACAGTGGGCAATTGCCGTGGGTAATCCCTTTGGATTTGCCGTGAGAAGTGCAAAACCCACGGTAACTGTCGGGGTAATTAGTGCACTGGGACGTTCATTACCGCGGACGTCAAGTCGTGATCGTGGATTTTATGACCTTATTCAAACTGATGCGGCAATTAACCCCGGCAATAGCGGCGGACCACTAGTAAATATTGATGGTAAAATTATTGGGATTAATGTTGCTATTTTTACCACCAGTGGTGGCTCTGAAGGTATCGGCTTTGCCATCCCGATAAATCAGACAAAAACAGTGTTGGATAGATTAATTGCCGGTAAGAAAATTATTTATGGATGGTTAGGTATTGGGATCCAGGACTTAGACGAAAATCTGGCGAAATATTTTGGTTTGTCTGGTCCTAACGGTGTTTTGGTCGCGAGTGTTGTACCGGATAGTCCAGCACAAATTGGTGGTATGGAAAAGGGTGATATTATTACCCAATACAACAATGAAAACTTAAATAATACCCAAGACCTTTTAAAAAATATTGCCAAAACAGAGGTTGGTAAAAAAGTTAAAATAAAAGTTATTCGCAACAAACAACCTTTGACTTTGACCATAGAGGTCCAGCAGCGTCCGAATGAGGATATTGAACAGATAAAAGGAACCACGGTAGAAAGTAGTGGCTGGCGGGGTGTCCAGATTGAGACTCTTGATGAACGCTTGAGACAGCAATATGGTATTTTAGAAAAGAATGGAGTATTGGTAACGGCAGTTGAGCCTAATTCCCCGGCGGATGATGCGAATATTAGTGCGGGTGATGTTATTTTTGAAATTAATCATCAAAATATAACAAATATCGATAATTTCAAAAATCTGACCGCAAAAATCAAAGGGGACGCCCTGGTCAGGACAAACCGGGGGTATGTGATTGTGAAAGAGTAAATGGGCAGATGGGGGGATGAGTT
Organism: Candidatus Omnitrophota bacterium; assembly: GCA_043821285.1. GTDB lineage: Bacteria > Omnitrophota > Gorgyraeia > B26-G9 > JBDRCZ01 > JBDRCZ01. The sequence goes on from JBDRCZ010000082.1 coordinate 23,064, forward strand.
AATGTGAGAAGGGAAAAGACTGAGAAACAAAGAATGAAATTGGGAAAGAATATTGAAAGATTTGAGATTAAAAGATTCATTTAGATTTTGTCATTTGCCTGCCCGCCGTGCCTTTTGGCGGGGATTTTGAAATTGCTTTTTAAAAGTGTCATGTCTGATCTTAATTCAAAAGCAAAAAATTACTGCTATCTTTTGTTAAAATATCGTCCGCGCAGTATAAAAGAAATCACGGACAGATTAAGTGCTAAAAAATACCCGCAGGATGTAATTTACCAAACTATAGCTAAACTAAAAGAAGAAAATTTGCTCAATGACCGTGAGTTTGCCCGGATGTGGATTGAAAGCCGGCGCCAGGTAAAATATCTGGGGAAAAAGGCATTGTTTTTGGAGCTTAAAATTAAGGGGATTGATGAAGAAATTATTTATGACCTTTTTAGTAACATTGATGATCAGGAAGAAATTGATTTGGCAAGAAATTTTGCGCAGAAGATTTCCCGGCAGCTTGGGGCATTAAATGACCTAAAGACAAAAAATAAATTTTTTATGCGTTTGAAAAGACGTGGTTTTTCTTTTTCAATAATTAATGCTGTAATTAATGAGATTTATTATGAAAACTGATATTATTAGAGATAGTTTCCTTAGTTTTTTTAAAGGTAAAAATCATACGATTTGTGAAAGTGATCAGCTCGTGCCGAAAAATGACCCTACGGTTTTATTTACCTCCGCAGGGATGAACCAATTTAAGGAACAGTTTATCGGTAAAATAAGCGGGTTTACCCGGGCAGCAACGTGTCAGAAATGTCTGCGTACGGCTGACCTGGAAAATGTCGGGCGGACTAGTGGGCATCATACGTTTTTTGAAATGCTCGGTAATTTTTCCTTTGGCGATTATTTTAAAAAAGAAGCAATTGCCTGGGGCTGGGAATATTTAACCGAGGTTTTAAAATTACCGCCGGAAAAACTATGGGTTTCTGTATACAAAAGTGATGATGAAGTTTTTGATATTTGGCATAAGGTTATTAAAATTCCTGAGGGTAAAATTGTCCGCTTAGGAGACCACGAAAATTTTTGGCCGGCCGATGCCCCGCAGCTTGGACCAAATGGCCCATGCGGGCCATGTTCAGAGATTTTTTATGACTGGGGAGTTTCTGCAGGTTGTAAGAAACAGAATTGCAGCCCGGCATGTGAGTGCGGGAGATTTTTGGAAATATGGAACTTAGTGTTTACTCAGTATGACCGGAAAGATCGTGGAAAACTTGTCCCCCTGCCAAACAAAAATATCGATACGGGCATGGGACTGGAACGTATTGCCCGGGTAATGCAGCAGAAAAATACGAATTTTGAGATTGATATTTTTCTGCCGGTAATTGCTGAGATTTTAAAAAATGTCTCTGGGGAACATAGAGACAATATTAAAGGTGCGCTTTTTGCCATTGTAGATCACGCGCGGGCCGTTACCTTTGCCATTGGCGACGGGGTTATTCCTTCAAATGAAGAGCGTGGCTATGTTATTCGGAAATTAATCAGAAGAGCGGTATGGCATGGTAAAAATGTAAATATTAATAAACCGTTTTTGTACAAACTCGTGCCGATTATTACCTCGGTTATGCATCATCCGTATCCCGAGTTAACAAAGCGCCGTGAGAATATCAGTCAGATTATCCTTGCCGAAGAGGAGCGTTTTCAGAATACCCTGCGTGATGGTGAGCAGATTTTGCAAAATATCCTGGAGCATTTGAAATCAAAAGGTGAAAATATCCTCCCGGGGCAGGAAATCTTCAGGCTTTATGATACCTACGGTTTCCCCCCGGAATTAACTGCCCGGGCAATATCCGAGCAGGGATTTATTGCGGACATGGATGGATTTAAACAGGCACTCGATGAGCAAAGCCGGCGTTCTAAAAAGCAAAGTAAAATAAGTGGTGAAATATTTACCAAAGGTATGCCGGAAGAATTATCCAAGCTTGCGGCAGATGTTGTATTTGCCGGGTATGAAACATTGGCGACAAAGGCAGAAGTATTGATGCTGCTAAAGGGACCCAATATTACGGATATACTTAGCGAAGGCGAAGAGGGGAGCATGGTATTAGACAAGACCCCTTTTTATGCAGAAGCCGGTGGACAGGATGGCGATATTGGGAGAATTTCAAACGAGAATTTTGTTGCCGAGGTGCAAGATACCAGAAAGGCAGATGGGGTTATTTTACAAAACGTAGTTGTAAAAAAAGGTAAAGTTACCCGCGGGGACATGGCCGAAGCTTTAGTTGATCAGAAACGCCGCAAATACATCGAGCGTAATCACACGGCAACTCATCTATTGCATAATGCCTTAAGAACTGTTTTAGGTGAACATGTTGAGCAGGCAGGTTCACTGGTATCAGCTGAAAGGCTGCGTTTTGATTTTACCCATTTTAAAGCGCTTACCTCTGAACAGGTTAATAGAACAGAAAATATTGTTAATGAAAATATTTTAGGAAACACAAAAGTTAATACCTGTGAGATGGACGTGGACCAGGCAAAAAAGACCGGGGCATTGGCATTATTTGGTGAAAAATATGGTCAAAAAGTACGGGTAGTTTCTATTGGTGATTACTCGAAGGAATTTTGCGGCGGTACGCATACTGTGTTTACCGGTGAGGTTGGGTTATTTAAAATTATTTCTGAGAGCTCGATTGCCAGTGGGATAAGAAGGATTGAGGCATTAACCGGTACCAGTGCTTATCAGCGGATAAAAGAAGATGAAATCCTATTACTTAAGATGACGCAGAAACTTAATGTTCCTCTTGACAGATTAGCGGAACAGCTGGATAAGGTTTTAAATAAATCAAAAGAATTGCAAAAAGAGATTGATGATTTAAAGATTAAAGATTTTTCTGACCAGATTGAAGAGCTACTTAAGGGAATGAAGGTTATTGACGGGGTTAATGTTTTAGTTCGAGAAATTGCTTCGATTGAGATGAATATACTGCGTAAGCTGCAGGATATGCTCAGAGCAAGAATTAAAAGCGGGATTATTGTGTTGGCAGCAAATTATAATAACCGGCCGCAATTTGTCTGTACAGTATCGGAAGATTATGTGAAAAAAGGTTTTCATGCCGGTGAGATTGTGCGGGAACTGGCGAAAATTACTGATGGCGGCGGTGGAGGTAAGCCGCAGATCGCACAAGCCGGCGGGAAAAATCCGCAGAAGTTAAATCAGGCACTGGATTCTTTGGAAAGTATCATTATCTCGCTTGCGGCAAATAGAAAATGAAAATTGTAACCACAAAATCATCGATGAGACAGATAACAGAGAATAAAATAGCCACTGATTAACACGGATAAAAAAGACGAGGCAAAAAATATTTTAACCAAGAATGACAAAACCACGAGCGGATAGAAATAGAAGAGGTAGATGATGAAAGTAATCAGGTTTTCCAGCAAAATGATGGCAAAGATTTATAATCGTTCAGCCGGTTCCAAGAAGCGGCTTGAACACACGGTGCGTAAGATTATTGAGGATGTACGGGTAAACGGTGATGATGCCTTGGTGAGATATTCACGCAAATTTGACGGAGTTAAGTTAGCTCCCCGTCATTTTGTTGTGACTGAGAGTGAAACGAATGCGGCCTATCAAAATATTGATGCAAAATTTGTTTCCACCCTAAAAGTCGTGATGAATAATATTAATAAATTTTATCGTAAACAAATAAAAAAATCATGGAAGATGAAAGATGAAAATGGGGTGGTATTGGGAGAAATATTTAATCCGATTGAGCGTGTTGGGGTATATGTGCCGGCCGGTACCGCGCCGCTTGTTTCTACCGTGTATATGTCAGTGCTGCCGGCAAAAATTGCCGGGGTTAAAAAAGTAGTTTTAGTTACCCCCCCGGATAAAAACGGCTTTATCAATCCGTATATCCTGGTTGTGGCTAATCTACTTAAGGTGGATGTGATTTATAAAGTTGGCGGGGCACAGGCAATATCAGCACTGGCTTTTGGTACGAAGACAATTCCCAAAGTGGATAAGATTATTGGTCCGGGGAATGCGTACGTTACAGAGGCAAAACGGCAGGTGTTTGGTTATGTAGATATAGATATGCTTGCCGGTCCTAGTGAAGTAGTGATTATTGCCAATCAATATGCAAATCCCGCGTATGTTACTGCAGACATTCGTGCCCAGGCAGAACATGCCATGGGGATTGCGGTTTTAATAACCACATCGAAAAGTTTAGTACGTCTACTCAAGAAAGAAGATATTAATGGCTACATTATAAACGTAAAAAGTTTGGATGAGGCAGCAAATATTGCCAATGCTATTGCACCTGAGCACTTGCAGATTATTGTTAAACAACCTAATAAGATATTGAAAAAGATTCATAATGCCGGAGCGGTGTTTATCGGGCATTATTCTCCGGTTGCGGTTGGTGATTATGTTGCCGGACCAAGTCATATTCTACCAACAGCCGGAACCGCAAAATTTTTCTCAGGGCTGGGAATAAGTGATTTCATGAAAAGTACCCATGTAATTTCATACACGAAAAAGGCCCTGGAAGAGGTCAAAGACTATATTGAGAAAATTGCCACAATTGAAGGCTTACACCAGCATTTAGAATCGGTTAAGGTGCGGTTTTAGAAGTGCGATGATAAGTTAAAAGTGAGAAGTACCCGCCAGAGGCGGGTACGCCTCCGGCGGAAAAAGGCAAAAAAAGAAAATGAAAGAAACCACAGAGAGAAAGATAAAGCTCTAAGTTCTCGAAAAAATTCCCTTTGCAGGAGAAAAGAGAGGGGATAATTGCATCAGCTATTGAAGTTCATTCAACTCTGGTACCGGGATTATTAGAATTTAGAATAAAAAGATTAATAATGTGAGAGGACACAGAGGGGGATGGATAGGATTATTCTATAAGTGTTTTATTATCAAGTCGCTCTGTGACCTCTGTGGTTAAGTATTTGACAGAACCTTGCAGATAGGGGAGAATAAAAAATGAAAGAAAAACGCCAGGCTAAATTTCGTCGCAAGACTAAAGAAACAGATATTGAAATATCTATAAACCTCGATGGCCGGGGAGGGACAAAAATAAAAACCTGTATTGGATTTCTTGATCATATGTTAACCTTATTTGCTTATCATGGGCTGTTCGATTTGAAAATTAAGGTGAGAAAACAGGACTTAAACGTTGATCTTCATCACACTAATGAGGATATTGGCATTTGTCTGGGCCAGGTGGTCAGCCGTGCCCTAAAATCAAAAAAAGGTATTTGCCGCTATGGATTTGCCGCGGTTCCCATGGATGAGGCGTTAGTCAGGGTAAGTATGGATTTAAGTTCACGGCCGTCTTTACACACCTTTGAATCATTTAAAACAATACCATTGCTTTTAAAGACTAAAAACAAAAATATTTATAATTATGAAAACGCAAAACAGTTTTTGCACGCGTTCTCAGATGCTGCCGGGATAAATATGCATATTGAAACGATCTGCGGAGATGATCTGCACCATGTGCTTGAGGCATTATTTAAAGCCTCTGGCCGCGCACTTTCTGCGGCAACACGTATTGATAAAAGACGAAAAGGAATACCCTCTTCTAAGGGGATGTTATAACGGTTAAGCGATAAAGATATGTTGTTATGATAGGATATTAACTTGTGCGCTGCGGGCACGAAGAGAATTCCAAATGTCAAATAACAAATGAATCACTTAATAAAAAATAATTAAAGATTAAAAGATTTAAAGATTAGAAAATTTAAAAATTAAAAGATTTATTTGGATTTTGTCATTTGGATTTTGGAATTACAACGTTGTGAATGCTATTACAGTTATTGCTAAACAACCTATTTGGATTTCGGATAAAATTATGCAAAAGATAGTAGTTGTCGACTACGGAATGGGTAATCTTTTGAGTGTGGAAAATATTTTTCGGAAATTTGGTGTTGAGGTTATAATTAGTTCTAATAAAGATGAAATTGCCGCGGCAGAAAAATTAGTCCTGCCGGGGGTCGGGGCATGTAAGGTTGCCATGCAGGAACTTAAAACACGTGGGCTGGTGGAGGCAATTTGTAAATTTATAAACACCAATAGACCCTATCTGGGGATTTGTCTGGGACTGCAGCTTTTATTTGAATATAGTGAAGAAGGCGGCGGAGTTAGCGGTCTGGGAATTCTGAAAGGAAATGTCCGCAGATTAAAACCCGATGTTAAGATACCGCATATGGGGTGGAATCAAATAAAGATAAAAAATAAAACCCCGCTTTTAAAAAACATTCAAGACTTAAGCTTCGTTTATTTTGTGCATTCGTATTATGTTTTACCGGTTGATCAAGGCATAATTATGACGACAACAACATACGGCGGTGATTTTGCCTCTTCGGTTAATCGTGACAATTTGTATGGCACACAGTTTCATCCGGAAAAAAGTCAGCATGTTGGCATGCAAATTATAAAAAATTTTGTGGAGATTTAAAATGCTTGTTATTCCGGCAATTGACCTTAAAGATGGCCGCGTGGTAAGATTGTATAAAGGACGTTTTGAGCAAAAGGTTGAGTATTCAGATAATCCATTGGTTGTCGCACAGGATTGGCAGAAGCAGGGAGCAGAGTTTTTGCATATTGTTGACCTTGACGGTGCACTTAAAGGGTCATTGCAAAACCTTAAGGTTATTGAAAATATTGCTAAAAATGTAAAAATTCCTATTGAGATCGGCGGAGGTATTCGCTCGGAAGATGATATTCAACGCGCATTTGCCAGCGGGGTTAAAAGGGTGATTATTGGAACAAAGGCTGTAGAGGATCAGGATTTTATTAAAAATGCAGTTGCTCGATACGGCGCCAAAATTGCCGTGGGCTTAGATTGTGCCGGTGAGTTGATTAAAACTCAAGGCTGGACAAAATCTTTACCGGTTGAGTTAAAGTCTACCGTGGCTGCAAAGATGATCGAAGATTTGGGGATTAAGACATTGATTTATACTGATGTTACGCGTGATGGCACTTTGCAAGGTATTCGTATAGAAGTATTTCGTGCTATTCTTAATACAGTGAGTATTGATGTTATTCTTGCCGGAGGAGTAGCGAGTATAAATGATCTTAAAAAAATAAAGGAGTTACAACGGCCGAATTTAGCCGGGGTAATTATTGGTAAAGCCCTTTATGAAGGACAGGTTAGTTTGCCTGAGGCAATAAAGATATGCTCACAAAAAGAATAATCCCCTGTTTAGATGTTCGGGATGGACGGGTAGTTAAAGGAGTAAATTTTATTGGGCTGCAAGATGCCGGTTGTCCGGTGGAAAATGCCTTGTTTTATGACGCGGAAGGAGCGGATGAACTGGTCTTTTTAGATATCACCGCTTCGTATGAGCGGCGGAATATTATTCTTGAAGTGGTGCGGCGTACGGCAAGTAATATCTTTATGCCGCTTACTGTGGGCGGGGGGATCGTAGATTTGGATAATATAAAGCAGTTGTTGAGATCTGGGGCGGATAAGGTGTCAATTAATACCACTGCGGTAAGTAGTCCCGAGATAATAAATAAAAGTTCAGATTCTTTTGGTAGTCAGTGTATTGTCGTAGCAATTGATGCAAAATTAGTTGAAGCGGCAAAGGCTATACCCCATAGTTATAAACATAATTTCTTAAACCTGGATGATAAACAATCTTCTCAAAACTGGGAAGTATATATTCATGGCGGCCGGACCCCTACGGGATGCTGCGCAGTCTGCTGGGCAAAAGAGGCAGAACAAAGGGGTGCAGGTGAGATACTTTTAACGAGTATGGATTTTGATGGGACAAAAAAAGGTTATGACATTGAACTTACCCGGACAATCGCGCAACTTGTTAATATCCCGGTTATTGCGTCAGGCGGTGCCGGTATCCCCGAACATCTTTATCAGGCACTTGCCATTGGTCAGGCTAGTGCGGTGCTCGCAGCATCGATTTTTCATTACCGGGAATATCGGATTAATGAAGTAAAAAAATTTTTAAAAAATAAAGGAGTCGAGGTGCGCTTGTAATGAACAATTTTATTAAAACATTAAAATTTGACCGTAATGGACTGCTCCCGGTGATTATTCAGGATCAAAAAAATAATCAGGTGTTAATGTTTGCTTATATGAATAAGGATGCCCTTAAGCGGACACTGAGTTCTGGCGATGTGCATTTTTACAGCCGTTCGCGCAAAAAACTGTGGCTTAAAGGCGAAAGTTCGGGGCACCGGCAAATCGTTAAAAACATGTACATTGATTGTGACGAAGATGTCTTATTAATTAAAGTTGAGCAGAAAAAGGCTGCCTGTCATAAAGGCTTTCGTTCCTGTTTTTACCGTGAAGTTAGACGTAATGGAAACATAAAAGTAATCAGCCGGAAGGTATTTAATCCAAAGGTAATTTATGGATAAGATTTGTTGCTATCCGGATTTTGAAAAATTTAAAAAATTAACCAAGCGCGGTAATCTTATCCCAGTCTATCATGAGATGCTTGCAGATATGGAAACGCCGGTTTTGGCATTTAAAAAGATTGATGATGGAAAATTTTCTTATCTTTTAGAATCGGTTGAGGGACAGGATAAAATCGGACGTTTTTCTTTTCTCGCCAGCCGGCCAACGCTGGTTATTCGTTCGCATGATAGTAATGTAGAGGTGTTAAAAAGAAGAGGTGATAAATTTTATTGTCTAAGGAAAATGAGACAAATTGATCCTCTAAAAGTAGTCAAAGAGGAGATGCACCGATATAAATTTGTTAATCTGAGTGGTGTACCGGTATTTTGCGGCGGAATGGTCGGATTTGTTAGTTATGATGCGGTTAGACATTTTGAAAATATTCCGGATAAAAATAATGACGATCTTGGGGTTCCTGAATGTGTGTTTGTTTTAACCGAAACTTTGGTAGTTTTTGATCACTTAGCGCATAAAATAAAGATTATCGCTAATGCCTATGTTGACGGCCCGGATAATTTGCTTCGGTCTTACCAGCTTGCCCAGAAAAATATTAATCAGATTAAAAGACTTCTAACGTGCCCGGTCATTGAACAAAAAAGAACAACACGGCATCGATCGAAAAAGCCAAAGATAAAAATAGTCTCTAATATGCCTAAATCGCAGTTTATAAAAATTGTCGAGCGGGCAAAGAAATATATTAGAGATGGAGATATTATTCAGGTTGTGCTTTCTCAGCGATTTAAGATAAATTTTAGCAAAGATCCGTTTGATATTTACCGGAGTCTGCGCTCAATTAATCCATCACCTTATATGTTTTTCTTGCGTTTTGACAAGTTTCAATTAATTGGCTCATCTCCGGAGGTGCTCGTAAGATGCGAGGGCGAGACGGTTGAGGTAAGGCCAATTGCCGGGACGCGGCGACGCGGGTATGATGAATTAGAAGATGAAAAATTAGAAAAAGAGCTTCTAAATGATCCCAAAGAACGCGCGGAACATATCATGCTGGTTGATTTAGGACGTAATGACATAGGTCGTGTTTGTTTAAAAGGTTCAGTGCATGTGAGCCGGCTTATGGTGATTGAAAAATATTCACATGTGATGCATATTGTCAGTAACGTACTTGGCCGCAGGGATAAAAGATATGACCGGTTTGATGTATTGCGCGCGGCTTTTCCTGCGGGAACCGTAACTGGTGCCCCAAAAATCAGGGCCATGGAGATAATCGATGAGTTGGAAGGTATAAAACGTGGTCCTTATGCGGGATGTGTGGGGTATTTTAGCTTTTCTGGAAATTTTGATAGCTGCATTACAATTAGAACGATTTTGGCAAAAGATAATGTTGCCTATATCCAGGCCGGTGCGGGCATAGTTGCAGATTCTATTCCCGGTCTTGAATTTAAAGAAACACAGAATAAGGCCAGGGCATTAATTAAGGCGATAGAAATGACCGAGGCAGTGTGAAAATTTTTATGACAAAATTAACTCCAACCACAGATTATATCCAGATAGTTAGCCTTATAAAAAAGAAAGAAATAAAGCCACGGATTAACACTGATTGAACACGGATAAAAAAAGACGCAACAAAAATATTAAATCAATTACAAGTAACAGAGATTGGTTCTCGAGACTAAAATAAATTCCACAAGAAAGGGCCGGGAAAATTCCATAATAGTAGCAGTAGAATTTAAACGATTCGATTATTAAAAATCCGTGTAACATCCGTGTAAATCCGTGGCTAAAAAATATTTAAACCACGAATAACACCGATTTTCACGAATGAAAAAATATTTATTATTAAAGGGAAGGATATGAAGAAAAAAATTTTAATTATTGATAACTACGATTCTTTCACCTATAACCTTGTACAGTATTTTGGTGAATTAGGGGCGCAGATTGAAGTGTATCGTAATGATAAAATATCTGTAAACATGGTGAAAATAATTTTGCCGGATTATATCGTAATTTCACCTGGACCATGCACTCCGCGTGAAGCAGGAGTGTCTAATGAGATTATCAAGAATTTTTATAAGACAATTCCGATTTTAGGGGTATGTTTGGGGCATCAGTGCTTGGCCTATGTGTTTGGCGGCAAAATTATCCATGCCAAACGCCTGATGCATGGAAAGACATCAATGATTTACCATACAAAGAATACAATATTTAAAAACATTAAGAGCCCCTTTGAAGCCACACGCTATCATTCATTAATTGTTGAACGTAAAACCTTGCCAAAATGTTTTAACCTTATTGCCTGGACCAAAGATAAGGAGATTATGGCCATCAGGCTTAAAAATTACCAGGTCTGGGGAGTGCAGTTTCATCCGGAGTCAATTCTGACCAAGGCGGGTATGGCGATATTGAGGAATTTCCTTATAAATTAGTGCCTTTGGCACCAATTTATTCAGAAAATGCTTTGCATTTTCCAACCATCCGTCGAGACGGATGGAGGCAAAATAGGTTTCACCAATTTTGCACTTTAAAAAGTGAAAGTTTGAAAACCGCAGGTATTTCAAGAGACAATCTATACGAGCCAGAACGTGCTTGAATATGTTTGCTGCTGGCTCGTAGAGATTGAGGGGGTAAAATGATTAAAGAAGCGATTGCAAAATTGGTTGATAAACAAGATTTAACTGCAAAAGATATGGAGGCTGTGTTTACAGAAATAATGTCTGGAAATGCTACTCCTTCGCAGATTTCTGCCTTTATTGTTGCTCTCCGGCTAAAAAAGGAAACAATTACGGAAATTACCGCGGCAGCGAAAGTAATGCGGCGGTTTGCCACAGGAGTTACCCCAAAAGCTAAAAAAATTGTTGATACCTGCGGCACTGGCGGAGACGGGTCCGGAACATTTAATGTTTCGACAATTACGGCCATTGTTCTTGCGGCTGGTGGAGCACACGTTGCCAAACACGGTAACCGTTCGGTCTCGAGTTCCTGCGGGAGTGCGGATTTGCTTGAGGCACTTGGGGTAAATATTAATGCGGATGTTCGTATTATGGAAAAATGTATTGATGAAGTTGGTATCGGATTTTTGTTTGCGCCCTCACTGCATCAGGCAATGAAGTATGCTATGCCTTCGCGCCGTGAGATCGGAATTCGTACTATTTTTAATATCCTCGGGCCACTGACGAATCCGGCAAATGCCACTCACCAGATTTTAGGAGTATTTAGTCTGGATTTGGTCGAACCGTTAGCCGGGGTATTATTAAATTTGGGACTAAAACATGCCATGGTTGTTCACGGCGAAGATGGTTTGGATGAGGTAACATTGGCCGGTAAAACCCGCATTTGCGAATTGAAAGATAATTGCTTAAACACTTATGACATAAAACCAGATGATTTTGGTTTTAAGAAAACAGGGATTAATGAATTAAAAGGCAGCGATGCGAAAACTAATGCCCAGATCGCTAAAGACATTTTAAATGGAGCAAAAGGACCAAAGAGGGATTTCGTTGTTTTAAATGCCGGATGTGCCTTGTATGTAGCAGATATTACTCCAACCATAAACGACGGGATAAAGTTAGCAGAACAACTGCTGGATACCGGAAAAGTTTTAGATGTTTTAGAAAAATTTATTTTTGCTTCACAAAAAACAAAAACCGTTGACCCTCGAGCAAGCTATAGGGAATAATTAAGCTTAAGACCTAAAAGTGATGCACAAAATACTTAATAGAATAATTAAAAATAAAAAAAAAGAACTGTGCGGCTTAAAAAAAATAACCCCGCTGGGCAATCTCATTGCTGCAGCAAAATTTATTGAACTAACCGGCCGATTTAAAAAAGTAATCGCCAAACCGGGATTAACCCTTATTGCAGAAATTAAAAAAAAATCTCCGCGTCATGGAATTTTACGGGTAGATTTTAATCCGGTGAGTATTGCAAAAACTTACCAGCAGCACGGGGCCGGGGCATTATCGGTATTGACGAATGATGATTTTGCTGGTAAATTAGAACATATCCGCCAGATAAAAGCGTATGTTCATTTACCAATTTTAAGGAAGGATTTAATTATTGATGAGTATCAGATATATGAATCATCGATTGCCGGGGCAGATGCAATATTATTAATTGCGGCGATTTTGCCACGTCGGATATTGAAAAAATTTTTACAAATTGCCAAAGGTCTTTCCCTAGATACTATTGTTGAAGTACATACTGAAAGAGATGTTGCAAAAATTAAAGGATTGGATTATGATATTGTTGGCATTAACAACAGAAATCTTAATAACTTTAGTCTGGATTTAAACGTTACGAAAAATCTTTTAGCCCGGATCGAGCCGCATAAACTGATTGTTTCTGAAAGCGGGATTAATACCCACGAACAGATAAACGTGCTAAGAACGCTTAAAGTAAATGCCGTGTTAATTGGCGAGGCGTTTATGCAAAGTTGTGATATCGGGCAAAAAATAGCGGAGTTAATGGGCACCGGCTATGGTCAGGGTTAAGGTATGTGGAATTACTAATTCAAAAGATGCGATGATTGCCGTGTCCTATGGTGCGGATGCAATCGGGTTTGTTTTTACCCGAAGTCCGCGGCAGATAAGCACGGAAAAAGCCGCGGTAATTTCACGAGCCCTTCATCCGTTCGTCGCCCGTGTCGGGGTATTTGCGGATGCACGGCTTGGGGATGTAAAAAAAACAATAAAACAGTGTTGCTTAACTGCTGTACAATTGCATGGGAATGAAACTCCACGGTATTGCCAAAAGATTACAACGGTTTCGGTAATTAAGGCCTTTCGGGTGAAAGATGAAAACAGCCTGGCAAAGATTCATGATTATGATGTTGATGCGGTATTGCTTGATAGTTTTGTTGAAGGAAAATTAGGGGGGACCGGAGAGCCTTTTAACTGGGTGCTTATACAAAAAATAAACAAACCACTGGTTTTAGCCGGGGGATTAAACATAAATAATGTAAAAAAGGCAATCCAAAAAATAAGACCTTACGCCGTGGATGTGTCAACCGGTGTTGAATACCGTCCCGGAAAAAAAGATCCGCGTAAACTTAGACAATTTATCCGTATGGTAAAAGGGGAAAGCTCTTGGACGTAGTTTGTGATTACTGATTTTTACAATAGGGGGTCGTTATGGGGTTTTGGAAAATTGAAGAAAAATCGGAAAATGAAAAGCTGAACGAAGGCAAAATACGCAGTAAGCTTTATGGTGAATATCTGGATGATCATGAAAAAAGGTCATTACAAAGAGACGCTGACTCATGGATATTGAATGAACGAATACAAACGTTGAAAAAAGAGATTGATTGTTTAAGGCAAAAAGTGGAAAAACTAAACCGGCAAAAGACCGGTCTAAAAAAAAGGATAATCCGCGAACGTATCTTGAAAAATTGGCTGAACTTGATTGTTTCTTCGCCGACATTAAAAAAACAATTGCTGATTTTGCTTCAGGTGATTGTCGGCATTATTATTTTGACAGTATTGCTTTACTCGGTTGTTTTGTTTGCAAAAAATATAAATAAAGCCCAGCCGGAAGTCAAGGAAAATAAACTGGTATTTAAAGAAGCGCCAGGGGATAAAAAACAGGTAACCGCTCCGCTTATATCCGGAACTTATTATGTTATTCAATTAGCGGAATATGAAAATATCCCCATGGCGGAAATGCAGCGCAGTAAATTAGCAAATGAGGGATGGGATGTCTTTTTGTATAAAACAAAAACTTCTTCCGATAAACAACGCACCAGGATTTATTTAGGGAAATTTAAGACGCATGCAGAGGCAGCAGGGCAGCTTGCCTTGGTTAAAGCAAAATATAGTAAGTTTAATGATAGTTTTATCAGAAAGATCGAGAGCAGTGACGAATAGAAAATAAAATGAAAGAAACCATAGATTTTGACAGGAGTAAGTAATGTTACCTGATAAATCGGGTTATTTTGCGCAATTTGGCGGTAGATTTGTTCCGGAAACCTTAATGCCGGCGATTGAGGAACTTGAAATTAGCTATTCCAAGTTTAAAAAAGATAAAAATTTAAAAAAAGAATTGGATTATTATTTAAAAGAATATGCCGGACGTCCAACGTCGTTATATTTTGCCCGCCGGCTTACAGATTATTTAAAAGGCGCACGGATTTATTTAAAACGTGAAGACCTCTGCCATACCGGGGCGCATAAAATAAATAATACCATTGGCCAGGGTCTGCTTGCCCGGTATATGGGAAAAACTCGTGTTATCGCCGAAACTGGCGCGGGACAGCATGGGGTAGCTACGGCGGTGGCTGCGGCATTGTTTGGGATTCAGTGTGTGGTGTATATGGGAGAAGAAGATATCCACCGCCAGCAATTGAATGTATTACGTATGAAATTATTAGGTGCAAGTGTATTTCCGGTCCTCGGCGGCAGCCGGACACTAAAAGATGCGATTAATGAGGCGATGCGGGATTGGGTAACGAATATTCGCAATACGCACTATATTATTGGTTCAGTAGTCGGACCTCATCCATATCCCGCAATAGTGCGCGATTTTCAATCCGTGATTGGCAAAGAAACAAAAAGGCAAATATTACAAAAGGAAGGTAAATTGCCGGATCTTCTCGTTGCCTGTGTTGGCGGTGGAAGTAATTCTATTGGACTGTTTTATCCCTTTATTGAGCAAACCCAAACACAGCTTATTGGCGTAGAAGCAGCCGGACTGGGCACAAATACCCGTAAACATGCCGCAACATTATGTAAGGGGAGTATCGGCGTATTACATGGGAGTAAAAGTTATGTTTTACAGGATAAATTTGGCCAGATAAACATTGCACATTCAGTTTCTGCCGGTCTAGATTACCCTGGGGTCGGGCCGGAGCATGCTTATTTAAAACAAACCGGCCGTGCAACATACACCGCAGTGAGTGATAAACAGGCACTTAATGCGGTCAAGGTAGTTTCAGAACTCGAAGGAATAATTCCGGCACTTGAATCGGCACATGCCATAGCTTATGTTTTGAAAATTGCCCCTAAGTGCCCTAAATCTTTTGTGATCGTTATCTGTCTTTCCGGCAGGGGTGATAAGGACATGAATATTATTTCTGAATATTTAAGTAAAACACAATGAACAGAATTGAAGAAAAATTTAGGTATTTAGCACAAATCAAAAAGAAGGCCTTTATTGCCTATATCATGGCGGGAGATCCGGAGATTGAATCGACGAAAGAGATGATTTTTGAACTTGCCAAAAGTGGGGTTGATATCATTGAACTGGGGATCCCCTTTTCTGATCCGATTGCCGATGGCCCGGTGATCCAAAGAGCATCACAACGGGCGATAAACAGCGGAACAAATATAATTAAAGTGCTCAAAATGGTCTCGGCGGTAAGGAAAATAGTGGATATTCCTTTGATAGGGATGACGTATTACAATTTAATTTTTAATTATGGATTAAAAAGGTTCATTGCTGATGCAAAAATCAGCGGATTAGATGGTCTAATTATCCCGGATTTGCCTCCAGAAGAAGCCAGAGAATTGATTGCCTTATGCCGCAAAAGAGATTTTTGTTTAGTATTTCTACTTGCCCCGACAAGTACAGAAAAAAGAATAAAAATTATAAGTAAGCTTTCATCGGGATTCATTTATTATGTTAGTGTTACCGGCGTCACCGGCATACGCAAGAAGCTGCCAGCCGGGACAATATCATCGATAAATACAATCAGAAAATATACCACAAAACCGATATGTATTGGTTTTGGATTATCTAATCCACAGCAGCTGCATTTTGTAAAAAAGATCGCCGATGGAGCAATAGTTGGCAGTGCAATTGTCGATATAATTGCCAGATTCAAAGGGCAGAACGAACGCCGAAGGCAACTAAGAGCATTTGTTGCCAACATGGTTAAGGAATTGAAAAGATGACTGAAGGAAGAAAGACATTAGGCCAGATTCTCTTAGAACAAAAATTAATCACTGAGGAAAAATTAAATCAGGCATTACGAGTTCAGAAGGAAAGCGAGGAGCCGCTGGGAGAAATTTTAATCAATCAGGGGGGAGTTGCCGAAGAGGCAGTGTTGAAAGCATTATCGATACAATTAGATATCCCCTTTGTTAAAATTTCCACTTTAAAGATTGATGCCAACGTAATAAAAATCTTGCCGGCAAAGGTGGCGACATTTTTCAATGTAATCCCAATAGATATGGATGATGATATATTAACCGTTGCTTTTAATAATCCCTTAGATATTGAAGCAACAGATGAAATAAAGCTGATTGTAAAGAAAGATATAAAGTTGGTGCTATCCACGCATGCAGATATCAGAGAGGCAATCCGGCGGTATTATGGGGTGGGAGCGGCTACGGTTGAGCATATGGTTTCCGAAGTAGCAGAGACGTTCGAAGTTATTGATGAAACCGGGACAGCGGGAGAAGATATCCAGGATGAAACACTTGACCCTTCGGTAGTTAAGTTTGTTAATCAAATCCTCTCGCAGGCAATTAATGACCGCGCAACAGATGTTCATATTGAGCCGTTCGATGATGAATTAAGGATTAGATACCGCGTAGATGGTCTGTTGTATAATATGGCCGTGCCGCAAAATATCAGACATTTTTATTCCGCGATAATTTCACGTATAAAAATAATGTCAGATTTAAATATTGCGGAAAAGAGGCTGCCACAAGACGGGCGGATTAAAATTAAACGGGGGGATGCGGTATATGATTTAAGAATTTCGATATTACCTACCCCATTTGGCGAAAGTATCGATATTAGAATTCTTACATCTACGAGTGTGTTTTTGGCATTGAGCCAATTAGGTTTGTCTGATGCCTCGTTAAAAATATTAAATAAGGTAATTATCCGACCACATGGGATAATTCTTGTAACCGGACCGACCGGCAGCGGCAAGACCACAACTCTTTATGCATGTTTAAGTAAATTAAATTCTACGGCTACGAAAATTATTACGATCGAAGATCCAATTGAATATCAGCAAAAAGGCATAACTCAGATCCAGGTTTTACCGAAGATCGGGCTTACTTTTGCAAATGGACTGCGTTCGATGCTCAGGCATGATCCGGATATTATGATGGTTGGGGAAGTCAGAGATTTAGAGACCGCAGAACTTGCAATAAGGACTGCTTTGACCGGACACTTGGTATTTTCTACCTTACATACAAATGATGCCAGCGGAGCAATGACCCGACTGCTGGATATGGGAATAGAACCTTATCTGGTCGCTTCCTCGGTAATTTGTGTAATTGCCCAGCGGCTGGTGAGGATTATTTGTCCGGATTGTAAAGAAAAGGTTCATGCGAAACATGAAATTTTTCAAAACAAAGAGATTGTTTTACCGGATACTGATTTTGATATATACCGCGGACGGGGATGTGACTTGTGCAAGCATACCGGGTTTAAAGGACGGACAGGGATATTTGAAATGCTTGAAATTAATGATGAAATGATTGAACTGATCAATGAACGTGTATCGGCAAATATCATTAAACAAAAGGCAATAGTTCAAGGGATGAAGACACTACGCATTGATGGCTGGGATAAAGTGATAAAAGGGATTACGACCCCGGAAGAAGTTTTGAGAGTTACACAGGATGAGAAATAGGATTTGTTTATGCCACTTTTTTATTACAAAGCAAAAATAACTCCGCATCAGATAAAAACTGGTAAAATGGAAGCGGACAGTGCCGCAACGGTCAGTTCGCGGCTCAAGCAGATGAATTATTATCCGCTGATAATTAACCCGATAAATGTAAAAAAAACATTTTTTACCAAAGCAAAGATTGGGCTTAGTATTGGTTATAAAGATATTGCATTGATTATCCGCCAGCTGGCTAATTTAATTGAGGCGGGCTTGCCGATTATCAGGGCAATACAGACGTTAATAAACCAGATTGAAAATGACACCTTGCGTAATTTATTAGAAGAGGTCAAAAATGATATTCAAAAAGGGATGGTTTTATCGCAGGCGCTTAGTAAATATCCGCGTTATTTTTCTGTCTTGGATACTAATATCATTCGCGCCGGAGAAACCGCCGGTAATCTTGATCAAGTATTAGGTGAACTGGCGGATTTAAAAGAAGAACACCTTAATTTAAGAGCAAAGATATTAACCGCAATCGCTTATCCATTATTATTACTTATTGTTGGGTTTATTACAGTTTTTATTCTGATCAGTTTTGTTTTGCCTCGTTTTGTTGTTATTTTTGAAGACTTAGGTGAACTTATGCCTTTGCCCACCAAAATTGTTTTAGGGATCAGTAGTTTTTTTTCGAAAAATTGGCTGGTGTTTATTATCGCCGGGGTAATTAGTTTTGTTATTCTAAACCGATATTTTTCATCACCGCGCGGACGGATTTATAAGGATATGACCAAATTAAAACTTCCAGTTATCGGTCCGCTTATTTGTGAACTGGAAACGGCAAGATTTGCCAAGACGCTTGCGGTTTTGCTAAAGAATGGCATTCCCATCGTCCAGGCGTTAAAGATTGTATCGACAATCATGGAAAATTCCATAATTGCCAAACAAGTGGATAATTGCGAAGAGTTATTACTCCGGGGTGAGCGCTTGAGCGCGGCAATAAAAAATAATCCGTATTTTTCGCCGGTCGTGAAAAACATGATTAGTGTTGGCGAAGAAAGCGGAAGATTAGAGGCACTGCTCTTAAAAGTAGATGAACATATTGGCCGGGAGACCGATCGAAAGATTGATATTATCGTAAGATTAATTGAACCGGTAATGATCTTAATCATGGGGATAGTTATTGGCACAATTGTCATTGCGATGCTGCTGCCTATTTTTCAGTTGGATGTTTTGATTGGATGAATAACAGGAGGGGTGAGAGATGAAAAAGACTTTGATTGTTGGATGGGTAGCGTTGATGTTGATGGCTTTTTGTAATAACAGCGATTGTGCAGAGGAAAAGGTTGTGATTTTAGAAACTAATCAAGGTAATATCGAAATACAGCTTTTACCGGCGGTGGCACCAAAGACTTGCGAAAATTTTCTCGGGCTGGTGGAAAAGGCGTATTATAATGACATAATTTTTCACCGGATAATAAAAGATTTTATGATTCAAGGGGGAGATCCTACCGGTACGGGAAGAGATGGACAATCCATTTGGGGCGTGCCGTTTGAAGATGAAGTTAACGTGGATGTGAAATTTGATTCGTCCGGGATTGTTGCCATGGCTAATGCCGGTCCGAATACAAACGGCAGCCAGTTTTTTATTACCACGGCAGCAACTCCCTGGCTTAATATGAAGCATACGATCTTCGGTAAAGTAGTTGCGGGATATGATGTCGTGCAGAAGATTGAAAACACGGCGGTTGATTTAAATAATCGGCCGTTGGCTGAGCAGAAGATTATTAAAGCATACCTTAAATAAATTTTCCTTGTAGCAAAGCTGCAAGGAAAATTTATGCAGAAAAATGCAAGCATTTTCCAAATGAAAAAAATTATTGTTATTGTTTTAATCATATTTTTAAATTTGCCGATCGGCGCTTATTCCTGGCAGAATAAGGTTTATTTTAAAAACCACTGTTTTTATGTTGAGCTGGCGAAAACTGTAGACGAATACCGTAAGGGATTAAAGTATATAGAACAACTTGAAGAAGATCATGGCCTGCTTTTTGTCTTTAAAAAAGAGAGCAATTATTCTATTAGCATGCAGGATGTTTTAATTTCGCTGGATATCATCTGGCTTGATGCAAA
>JBDRCZ010000083.1:0-3010 GCA_043821285.1 Candidatus Omnitrophota bacterium
GACCCATTAGGCATGGCAGATGGGCCGAATGTATATGTATACGTATACAACGACCCAATAAACATGTTCGACCCCTACGGCTTATGCAGTAATAGTCTTTGGGATAAGTGGTGGCTTATTGGTGCAGGAATAACCATTACATTTCCAGGATTTGGAGATGATATATTTTACTGGGGAATTGTTGGTGCAGGGTTTACGATGTGGGGAATTTATGAAGCTGGTAAGGCTATAATTAATTGGGCGAAGTCAAAAGGCCAGCCTGATTCAGTGGATAGGGTTGAAAGAGACAGGACTGCAAGACAAGACAGGCATGCTCATGGTAAAGATGATAAATGGGCAATTAATGAGGATGGTACCGCACATCATAAAAGGTCAAAAGGTCAACAAATTCCAAAAGATGCTGCAGAATGGTTAAGGGAGAGAGGTTTTAATATCCCAAATGATAGATATATACCCTAAGGAGATAGAGATGCAAAATGTAAAGGATAAAAAAACGGAAAGAAATTTGCAGGTAGCAATTAATGAAGTACTTTTTAGGAATGCATTATTACTTTTTAATAATAAAAATAAGTCGGAATTGTTATATGGAGATGTTCATGTATGTAACAAACTAAGTGAATTACCTGGAAGGACTAAAACTGAAAGAATAGTGAATTCCATAATAATAGCCATGCATTTATGGAATAGTTGGGAAATTCACATTCGAAATAGCACATATTCATTTCAGTGGTATGGATGCGTACAAGTAGAGAATGAGTGGCTTGAAAAGGGGAAAGGTGTGCCGCCTTATGTAACATTTGATTCAAAGGAGCCTTTAAAAATAAAAGATTTTAAAAAATTTAAAAGTGTAAAGAAAAGTGAATTCCCGTTTGATATAGATTTTGATAAACTATTTTATCACGGAAAAGTTATAATAAAGAAAGCATATTTTGAAGAAGATGAAGTTACTGTCTGGAGAATTTGCCATGAGTAAATTTATTAATGAAAGCATGAAAGTATTGATGCAAGAAACAGCAATTCTCGGTGAAAGGAGAAGCTAAGGTTTTTTTCAAAAGATAGGGAAAGAAAGGACGGGATTGATAGAAAAAGGAAAAAGAGGGGTCAGCCCTTGAAACTTGAAAAATAGTTGACAATGGGCAGAGGAGAAGGTAAAATGGCGGTATGGCTATACCGTATAGATAACAGGGAGAGGATTATTTTTACCATATAACCAGCCGCGGCGACAATCGCAAAAAGATATACAGAAAGAAACAGAGGGGTCAACCCTCGAAATGCGAAAGTAGCTTTTGATTTTTTTACCTTCTTGTTTGTTTTTATCAATTACTCCATGCTCATTCCTGCCTTGTTTACTGCAAAATACTTTTATGATACGCAAGGAAATTTAACAAAGAAAGATAAACCATTTTCCGGAGGTACCCGGGCAATTACCCAATATGAATATAACCCCTTTGGCGAATTAATCAGACTAACCGACCCCGCGGGCATAGAGAGCACATATGAACATGACACCTATGGCAATGTCAGCAAGATAACTGATGGCGAAGGTAATTATGTTGAATATACATACGATGCCCGGAACAATCTAACGAGCAGCAAGATTGGCGATGACCCGGCAGCAACCTATGAATACGACGGCCGCAGCCGTTTAAAAAAGAAAATCTATCCGGATGGAAGTTTTGAGGAATACACCTATGATAACAACAATAACCGGTTAAGTTTTTGCGATGCCAATGGCAATACCACCACATACGAATACAACAAACTCGATCAACTGATTACCGAGACTGTTGATACAGACAAACAAATAACTAAATATGAATACGATGCATTTGGCAATGCAACTAAAATCACCCGGATGATAACTTCGGCAACAACACCCCCTGGCGGCAAAACCCAAACAATCACCCAAATGGAATACGACTATTACAACCGGGTAACAAAAGTAATTGATGATGAAGGAGAGATTACCGCATACGAATACACCAATTCCCCGGCATTACTTAATCATACGCAGGATTTTACCAAGATGATAAAGTACCATAGTGATGGCACACCAATCTCTGTAGTTACCAAGACCTTTGATGACTGCTTCCGTGTAACCAGTATTACTGACGGACAGGGGAACATTACAAATTACAATTACGATGAAGTAGGTAATCTTACATCAGTCGAAGACCCAAACAGCAGCATTACCACCTATGAATACGCAGATAACAATCAAAAGATAAAAGAGACAAATCCATTAGGCGAAGAAATAACCTTTGAATACTATGACAATGGACTGCTCAAGAGCAAGACCGATGCCAAGGGGCAAAAAATAGATTACAGCTATGATTTAGCCGGCAAGCTAAAGATTATCAGCTATCCGGATGCATCATCTGTACAGTATCAATATAACAAATACGGAAAAACATCCCAAATGACCGATAGCCAGGGCATAACAAATTATACCTATAACAACCGCGGCTGGCGGACAAGTATTGATGGCCCCGAGACAGCGGACACAATAACATACACCTATGACAATATCGGCAACCGGCTGAACATGACTGATGCAGATGACGTAATAACAACATACACCTATGACAGCCGCAGCCTGCTAAAAACTGTAACAAACGTATCAAGCGGGACCACGACATTCAATTACGACATGATTGGCCGGCCTACAGGTATGAAATATGCTAATAATATCAAGACAATATGGTCAAATTATGGCAATGACCGGATAAAAGAGTTAAGAGTGATCAATGATACAACTAGTGAACTTATTGCAAATTATCATTACAACTACAACACCCTGGGCCAACTAATAACAGTAACAGACAAAGACAATAATACCTATAATTACACCTATGATAATGCCGGCATGCTAGAGCAGGAAAACAAAAAATCTTCAGCAGGCAGTGATATTTACACCCGCAGCTATAATTATGACCCAGCCGGCAACCGCATCAGTGAAAACAGAGATGGGCAAAATATTACCTACAGCTATAATCAAGGCAATCAATTA
>JBDRCZ010000084.1:0-11270 GCA_043821285.1 Candidatus Omnitrophota bacterium
GAAGGGGAAGATTTAAATAAAACATACGAAAAGATAGAAAAAGAAAAAATAGAGTATTTTAAAAAAATGATTGCCATGAACGCCCAGGATACAATAAAAGAACCAACGCCAATGGCAATTAAAAATAAGCTATTTAATGAACTATTAATATTTTTTATCAAAACAGCAGTGATTACTTTTATGATATTTATACTCATAATTGCCTCACAGCCCGTTGTTGATTCTTCATTAAATAGCGGGTTAAACGTGATTTTCCATAAGGGCAAAAGTGCAGTTACACAGTTTACGGCTAAATTAAGCAGCAAGTTATCCAGCTTGCCACAAGCGGATAAAGAAAAAATGAAAACGGAATTGAGAAAACTGGTTCAGGAAATTAAACCATTTACTGACGAACTTAAAATATTATTTGAGGATACAAAGACAGAGTTCGAATATAATAAAGAATGAATACGCTAAGATGAGGATATTATTTGACCATCAGATTTTTTCTTTTCAGATTTATGGGGGGATCTCGAGATATTTTTGTGAGCTGTTCAAACAGTTTGATAACGATAAAACGGTAGAATGTGAGTTAGGGATTAAGTTTTCCAATAATTATTATTTGCCCGAGTCTAAAAAGGGGAAAGTTCGGCCGTTTTTTGCCGGTTTTAGCTTCAAGGGCAAACATCGGCTTTTGAATTTTCTGAATAAAAAAATGAGCACGAAATCTATTTTAAGAAAAAAATATGATGTTTTTCATCCTACATATTATGATCCATATTTTTTGAGTTCCCTTAATGGCAAACCCTTTGTATTGACTATTTACGATATGGTGCATGAAAGATATCCTGATATGTTTACAATGAAAGATAGAACATTCGAGGGCAAAAAAATATTGGCCAAAAAAGCGCAAAAGATCATTGCTATATCGCATAGTACTAAGCGGGATATTATTAAATTCATGGGTGTAGATGCAGATAGAATAGAAGTTATACATCTGGCTGCTTCGTTTGGTATGGTAAAAAACAGTAATGATTGTGACTTAAGACTACCAGAGAGGTTTTTGCTTTTTGTCGGAAAAAGAGAAAGCTATAAGAACTTTGACCGATTTATCCGAGCAACGGCTACATTACTCTTCAGGCATACTAATTTAAATATTGTTTGCGCTGGCGGTGGAAAATTTACCGCTTTTGAAATGCTCCAAATTGAGAATTTAAAACTTGAGAAGCGGGTATTTCAAATTCCTGTTGCTGATGACCATATATTGTCCCTTTTGTACAAAAAGGCAATTGCTTTTGTTTTCCCGTCACTTTGTGAAGGTTTTGGCATCCCCGTACTCGAGGCGTTTGCCTGTGGCTGTCCGGTAATTACAAGTAATGTCAGTTCTTTACCCGAAGTAGCTGGCAATGCCGCGGCCTATTTTGATCCGATAGATATAAGTTCGATCAGCGAAGCTATGGGAAAAGTAATTGCTGACAAAAAATTAAGGGATACGTTAAGGACAAAAGGTTATCAGCGCTTAAGAGATTTTTCATGGGAAAAAACCGCGCAAAAGACAAAATTAGTTTACGAAAGCATATTATGAAAACAGCAATCATAACTGGGATTACCGGCCAGGACGGGCCATATCTGGCAAAGTTACTTTTAGAAAAAAAATACCGGATTATCGGCCTTTGGCGCGGTCAGCGATATGAAACCTTAAAAAATCTTGACTATTTAAAAATTAGAAAAAAAGTTAAAATGCAAAAATGCAATTTACTAAATCTACCGCAACTGCTTAAGATAATCGAAAAATACCAGCCGGATGAGCTTTATAATCTTGCCGCACAAAGTTCGGTAAATGCATCATTTCAAAAACCGCAGGAAACCGTGCATTTTAATCTAATTTCCGTTTTAAACCTGCTTGAGGCAATTAAAATGGTAAACCGGAAGATAAAATTTTATCAGGCTTCCAGCAGTGAGATGTTTGGCCGGGTGATGAAATTACCGATTCGTGAGGATACGGCAATGCATCCTTTAAGCCCATATGCGGTTTCTAAGGCTGCTGCGCACTGGATGGTTGTAAATTACCGTGAATCTTATGGGCTATTTGCTGGCTGCGGCATTTTTTTTAATCATGAGTCTTATCTACGGGGAGATAATTTTTTTGTCAAGAAAGTCATCAGGGAATCTCTAAATATAAAATATGGCCGGCAAAGATTTTTGCGCGTAGGAAACATTGACGTAAAAAGAGATTTTGGCTATGCCCCGAAATATGTTGAGGCAATGTGGCTTTTAATGCAGCAAAAAAAAGCAGACAGTTTTATTATCTGTTCGGGGAAATCGGTTTATTTAAGAGAGGTTATTTATTATGTATTTGACCGGTTAAAAATTAAACGCAATCGGCTGAAAATTGACCGTCAACTGTATCGGCCGGCAGATATTCAGGATTTGTATGGAGATAATTCAAAAGCAAAAAAAATACTCGGTTGGAAGTATGACCTGGATTTTTTCGATGTATTGGATATTTTAATAGAGGAAGAAGAGCGTAACTATTATGAAAATTAGTGTAATTACTCCTTCATATAATCAGGCAAGATTTTTAGAAACGACGATTTTGAGTGTTTTGAATCAGAATTATGCGGAACTTGAATATATTATTATTGATGGCGGTTCTGATGATCGGTCTATTGAAATTATAAAAAAATATGAAAAACACTTATCCTACTGGGTGAGCGAAAAAGATAACGGTCAGTCAGAGGCAATTAATAAAGGTTTTAAGCGGGCTACCGGCGATATTGTCGGCTGGATAAATTCCGACGATTTTTATGCGCCGGGATGTTTTGAAAAAGTGGTTGCAGCATTTGAAAAAGATGATACAATAGGAATCATTTACGGTGATAATAACGTAATTGATGAAAATGGTAATTTTATTCGCCGGTATGCGGTTTCAAATATATCACTTGATCGGCTATTGCATGGCAATCCTAATGTCGTACAACCGGGATCATTTTATAAAAAAAGTTTTCTGGAGAGAACAGGGCTGCTGGATGAATCACTGCGTTATGTTATGGACTACGAATTATGGCTAAGGCTGCTCGAGATGTCGCAAGCCTGTCATATCCCGGAAAATTTAGCCAGCTTTCGCTGGCATAGGGGGAGTAAAACCATAAATCACCGGGTTAATTTTTGCTATGAAACCTTGTCTGTGAGAAAAAAATACGGGATAAGGAAACTCTGTTGGCAGAATAGGATTGTCCTTTACCGGCTTGTGCGCGATAAATTGGCATTATTTGGGAAATGTGATTTAAACAATTATTTTTATTTAATAAAAAAATTATTCCGATGAAAATAAATAATAAAAAAGATATATTGCTTGTAGAGAATATTGTAACAACTTTAATTGGATTTTTTTGTTTGATGTATTCTATATTTATTTCTAATTTTGCCGAACTGCATATAAAGCTGGCTTTTCTTAATTTTCCGATATTCATCGGTGAGATTCTGCTCATTTTTTGTATCATTTTACTGGGACTAAAACGAAAAAATTATATAGCAAGATTTGATTTTTTTCATTATTGTATATTTGCTTTAGTTGGATTTATTTTAATTAAGGCATTATTCGGCTACGTAAAATGGGGGCCTCTTGCTCTGCGGCATGCGGCATTGTTTTATTACTTTAGTTTTATCGTGATTGCTTATTATTTTTATAATAACAGTTTGCTGGAGACACCGATATTGCAATTTTTGGTCCTGTCCCTTTTAGCCGTATCATTGATCTTTCGTCTGTTGCACTGTTATTTTGTATACATTTTCTTGCTTTTGTTTATAGCATTAATTTTACTGCTGAAAAACAAATCACTTAAATACATCCTTAGTTTTATTTTTTTGCTGATTTTTCCTTACAAGTCATTGTATCAGGTTACCCGCGGGGTTCTCATTGCAGAGATGATTAGTTTTATTTTCTTGTCTGTGCTTTTATTTTTTATATTGCAAAAAAAGGTACAAAACAGGAAGTATAAATTTTTTTATAGCATGTTGCTGCTTATCTGCGGGTTTTGTGTCATCGCATTTTTTACGTTCAAGACTTCGGCTAAATCATTGTTGGCAATAAATCTAATTTTAAATGAGTACCGGCAGTATACCCGAATGTGTTATGAAAAAAAAGCGGCTTTTAAGCCAATACCAGGCTGTGCAATACAAGTTTTTGAAAAAAATTCTGACATGATGCAGGCGGCCCAGGTGGATGATCAGGCTAATGTTGCAATTGTCCCGGAAAGGCAGGCACTGCAGAAGCCGGTTAAAGAAGAAGTACAGTTGTTCATAAAAACGGAAATTGAAACTAACGAAGAGGAAATACAGCAGTTAAAAGCTCAGTTAACCAAAGAGATAAAGATATTACCGCATCCCATTGATAAAGATAAGGATAAAATAACTAAGGCTGTGCCTAAATTATCAAAAGAGGTGCTTGATAGGGAAAGACCAGAGCGCCAATTATTAGCAAGTAGTAATGTAGAGAATTTAGTTGAGCCAGAGAAAGAAGCTGAACAAAGGCTTGAACATGTAACAGGAACAACAGTTATAATAACACATGCGGATAAAGCTGCAATAACCAAACCAGCGCCTACCAAAGAAAAATCAGAGATTAAGCTGATAGCGCGTGTAGAAATAGAGTCCCCAATCAAATCAAAGAAGGAGGCCGAGCAAAAGACTGAACCGGTAACTAATAAAGCAGTTATAATAACACCTGAGCATAAGGCTGCGATAATCAAACCAGTGCCTGAACCAATAATAGAAGTACCTGCCAAGGAAGAATCAGAGACTAAACTATTAGCTGATGCAAAAACAGAGAATTTAGTCAAACCAAAGAAAGAGGCTGAACCAAAACCTGAGCCAAAGCCTGTACCGATAGCTAAAGAAACGGTTACAACAACACCTGAAGATAAGCCTGTAATAACCACACCAGTGCCTGAACCAATAAAAAATGTGCCTGTGAAGGAAAAACCTGCGATTGAGCAGCTATTAGCCCGTGCAGAAACAAAGCCGTTAAATTCAACATTGATAGCTCCAGAATTAACTTTTCCTGAAAAGATAATGTCCAACGTTATGGATACAGATATGAAAAGTATAATGTTGCAAGATGAAATATTAGAGGATAAAATTAAAAATAAAGAACAGGAAATAAAAGTATTGAAAAACCTTTATGCTAAACTCGTAACTACACCAGAAAAAATACTAGAGAAATTACCATGGAAAATGCCAGGAGAAATATCAGGGAAAATACTCGAAGAAAACGTGCAGGTTAAGGCAAAAGATGAAGGTGTAATGTTATCACCAGAAGAATATCTAAATATAAACCATCCTGATTTACCTGTACAAGAACAGATCGAAGAAAAAGAAAAACCCGAATCTCCGACGTATAGAAACATTGTCTGGCGGATGTTTGTCTGGCAGGATATGTTTTGTGAGATAATTTCTAAACGTCCTTTTATAGGTGTTGATTTTGGCAAGCCATTTCGTTCAATAAGTGCAGAAATATTAGTGTGGGATACTGGACTGGGACGTGTGGGCTGGCTCGAACCGCATAATTCATACTTACACATAATATACCGCGCGGGGGTAGCCGGGGGTATATTTATTATTGTGTTGTGGGGAGTATTTATTAGATTGGTTATTTCAGTTTTTAAAAAACGCGATATAATTGGTATTTTATTAAGCACAATTTTATTTTTCTGGCTGGTTGTTGCTAATTTTGAGGTAATTTATGAACTTCCATATTTTGCCATTCCGTTTTGCAGCTTATTCGGAGTTGCGTTGAAACACAACAAGCTGCATAATTAAAAAATGATATATTTTATCAATTTCCTGATATACGCCATTACCTATTGCTATCTGCTTACAGCGCTGATTGTTTTTTTTCACCCAATCACACGGATTGTTTCAATAATTATAATTTTTTTGTCTGCACTTTTAGCAGTTAAGAGCGCGGTGCTGAGTTGTTTTAGCATATTTAAATCATCCCCGCAACTAAAAGCCGTACCTCAGGTTTGGCAATATTTACTCTTGTTTTTATTATCAGCCTGGACATATGTGGTCATATGCAGGCCAACGATAGATACGGATGCCAATATTTATCATCTGCCGCTGGCATTACTGATGAACTATTCGGTCTGGTACCCCGGGATTGGTAAATTATCACTGGTGTTTTCCTACCCCAACGGGACCAGCGTCTTGGCTAGTGTTTTTACATCTTTTGAGGTAATCGGATTTGAAAATATTCCCGGGTATCTAACCTGGTTATTAATGGGCGGGGGGATTTTTGTTTATCTAACTGAGAAAAAAATACGGTTTTTAAACGTCTTGCTTGTAACCCTACTTTTTTTACTCACCCCGGTTTTATTCTGGCAATCTTATAATATGGGCACGGACCTGCCGTGCAGTTGCTTTATGTTATTTGGGTTATTAGCTTTATGCGATAAAAAATATGAAGACGCAGCTTTATTTTTTGCGCTTTCATCGCTTTTTAAGATTTTAGGGATTATCGCATATTTGTTTATGGTTGGTTATCTTTTTATTATGCATTTTTCAAGGAGAGAACGAATTAATTGGCAAGGGCTTAAAATTATTTTATCCTTTGTTTTGTTTATTGTCTATTTGGTGAGGATGTATGTGGCTACGGGTAATCCAATATATCCAGCCCTGCCTTTGAAACTCGCTCCTTGGGGGATAAATATAGAAGTACAAAGGGGAATTTTTAATACAATAAGAGTTTATGCTAGAGTTGAAAGGAGTTTACTGGGATTTTTGATATTTTTAAAAGATTTTCTGTTTTTTCCGCAGCGGGTACATGGGGAATTTTGGTTTTGGCCGTTTTCCGCAGCCTGTTTAATATCCTGTATTTTTTTAACTATTAAAAATAAATTATTTAGTAAAATAAATTCTAATTTATTAGCAACTATGTTTTTAGTGCTTATAACTTTTGCCATATGGTTTATCGGCTCGCCGTTATTTCGTTTTTTGGCCGGGATATTAATGTTTTTGACATTAAAATCATTTGTTTTATCACATGAATTTAATTTGCCCCATCACTATCTAGGAGCGATTTACGTTTCACTTTATGTGACGCTGCTTTTGTTTGTTATCAATGCCGGCCAGCACATAAAGAATGATGTTATACCACTGGTGCTTGCTTCGCCAGAGCATATCCGGCAATTGACGTTTTACAGTAAAGATTTGGTTTATACCGTAAAAACAAAGGATGGTTTTGAGTATTCGAAAGCGACGGCGCGCTATTGCGGAAGAAATATACCGCCCTGTATCCATGCCTATGCGGGGGATAGTGAGGAACGATTAATTCAAGACTATAAAAAATATAACCAGAGATTTTTGACAATACGGAGGTAGTGGCAAAAATAAAATAAAAACCGGAAAGCAACCACAGATTAAACAGATTACGCAGATATGAAAAAAATTTATCGGAGTTAATCAGTGGTGAATGAATCTGTGGTGAATAAAAGAGATAACGATTATCCTTACAAGGAGTCAACATGCAAAATAATTAGAGCAGCAATGGAATTTATAAGGAATTAGGTTGTAGATCTTGAACTGAACTATTGTTCAACTTTGCTAGAGCATCCTTAGAATATAAAAGAATAATAAGATAAAAGCAGAGATATAACTACAAATTAAATCACCACAGATTTATTGAGATTAAAAAGAATAAAATCAATTTAATCTGTGTAATTGCTTGTATTTTGTGAATGCTTCAAAATATACGAAAATTTTGACAATACGGAAAAAAGGCAGGACAAAAATGAAAAAATACCCCTTAGTTTCAGTAGTTATTCCCTGTTTTAATGAACGCAGCTATATTGAGGAAATTGTCAAAAGGGTAAAAAGTGCTCCGCTTGCGAATATCGAGGTTATTATTATTGATGATTATTCGACAGATGGCACCCGTGAAATTATTAAAAATAAGATTGAGCCAGAAATAGCAAAAGTCATTTACCATGATAAAAACAAGGGTAAAGGTGCTGCTTTAAGAAGCGGGTTTAAAGCTGCTACCGGAGATATTATTATCATTCAGGATGCGGATTTAGAATACGACCCCCGGGAATATCCTAAATTAATAACCCCGATTATTGAAGGCAATGCTGACGTAGTTTATGGGTCTCGCTTTATTGGTTCTGAAATACACCGGGTTTTGTATTTCTGGCATATGATTGGGAATAAAATGCTTACTTTAATTTCTAATGTATTTACTAATCTTACATTTACAGACATGGAGACTTGTTACAAGGCGTTCAGAAAGGAGATTATTGATAAACTTGTTATCGAAGAGAACCGGTTTGGTTTTGAACCGGAAATAACCGCAAAAATCGCAAAACTTAAATGCCGTATATATGAAGTCGGAGTTTCTTACAGCGGCCGGACATATATCCAAGGTAAAAAAATAGGCTGGAAAGACGGGATTGTAACCTTATGGTGTATTTTTAAATACAATTTATTACGTAAATAAAATGAAGCGGCTAAGACGAGTAAAAAAGAATCTGAATTTTTTTTTGAAACGAGGAGCAACCAGAGGGTATGGTGCTTTAGAATATGTTTTGGCATTGCAAAGAGCTAAGCTGGCAAATAAATTTATTACCGATGGACATAGAACAGGTAAGATCTTAGACATTGGTTGTGGTTCTTATCCTATTTTTCTTTTAACCTCTAAATTTGTAGAAAAATTCGGGATAGAAAAGATAATACATTCTAATCATAACGTCCGGAAAAGAGTTAAATTAATTAACCATGATATTGAAAAAGGGGATAATCTCCCATTTGCGGATAATTCTATCTCTACAATAACCATGCTCGCGGTTTTTGAACACATTAGTCTATATAGTGTCCCGAACATTTTGTCGGAAATTTACCGGATTTTAAAACCTAAGGGTATTTGTATCATCACGATCCCGGCGACATGGTCAGAAGTTATCCTAAAAATAATGTCAAATATTAGACTGATAAGTAAAATTGAGCTCGATGAACACAAATCAACCTTAAGTACAGCAAAAATTTTATCATTATTACAAAAAGCTAAGTTTATTAATATTAAATCAGGTTATTTTGAATTTTTTATGAACCGGTGGTTTGTCGTGAAAAAATAAACAAATGATAAACGCTAAAAAAAATATTTTGGACCCACTTGCTACTAATTCGGGAAAGAGAACATGGAATGATTACTCCCCGTGTGAAGTCTGCCTGATTAATCCCCCATGGATTACAAAAGATGAAGATATCTGGCATGGGATTAAAGCGACTATGCCGCCTTTGAGTCTGTTAAGTATTGCCGCGTATCTTGAGGCAAAAGGCAGGAATGTGGCAATTATTGATGTCCACGCGGAACAACTGTCGATAAAAGAACTTAAGGAACGGATTGCTCGGCTAAAGCCAAAGATTGTTGGGATTACAGTTATGACGGCAACCGCAATTCAGGCTAATCTAATTGCTCAATTAACTAAAAAAATAGATTCCTCTATTTTAATTGTAATGGGCGGTGTGCACGCAGAGGTTTTACCGGAGGAATGTCTGAGTAATAATAGCGTAGATGTTGTTGTGTGCGGTGATGGTGAGGTTACGTTTTATAATTTATGCACCGCCGTATGTAACGCTGCCGCTTATCAGGAGCTTCACGGTATTTCCTATAAAATAATCAAAAATAATAAGATTCATTTTATCCATAATCCGCCAGCCGATTTCATAAAAGATCTTAGCCAATTACCCATGGCAAGTTATCATCTCGTGCCAATGCACCGTTACCGGCCAACTATCGGTGCATACAGACGGCTGCCAGCAATTAATATGTTAATGACCCGGGGATGCCCGGGAAAATGCAGTTTTTGTAATTCTGCAAAAACACCTTTGCGCAGCCGGGATGCCGCGGTTGTTGTAGATGATATTATCAATCTTAAAAATCATTATGGTATTAATGAAATACAATTTTATGACGATACTTTTACCGTTCAAAAGAAGAATGTTTTAAAATTCTGTAACTTGATTAAAAAACGGCAAGTTGACATTACATGGAGTGCTTTTGCCCGCGTGGATTGTATTAATGAAGAGATGGCAAGTGCAATGAAAGAATCCGGCTGTCACCAGATCATGTTTGGCATAGAATCCGGTGATGAGGAAGTCTTGTCAAAAATGGGCAAACCCATACAGTTAAACCGGTCAAAAGCGGCCGTGGATATGGTAAAAAAAGCTGGCATTGAAGTACGTTGTACATTTGTCTACGGATGCGAGGGAGAAACAATTACCTCAATGCAGAAAACCTTAACCCTGGCATTAGAGCTTGATCCGGATCTGGCTATTTTCAATATTGCCACTCCCTATCCCGGCACACAGCTTTTTAACTGGGCAAAAATGAATAACTATCTTCTTACAGAAGATTGGACAAAATATGAGCTTGGGCGGCCGGTAATTAAATTACCAACAGTATCTCCGGAAGATTTAGTAAAATTTTATAAAAAGTCGTTTAAGATTTTTTATCGCCGTCCAAAAGTCTTTATCAGAAGAATTAAAAAAGCTTCTTCAATAACCCATTGGCGGGATATGATAACTGCCTCTGCCTTTATAATGTTCAGATATAAATCAGGGGCATTGCATACTCATAAACAGGAATGGATTATACATAAAAAAGAACATTTTTTCGATATCCCTTTTGATAATGCATAAATGGCAAAAAAAATATTATTTTTACTGCATTTACCACCGCCAAGCTATGGCGTGACAATTTTTAATCAAAATCTGCTTTCGGCAAATCTTAAGGATTATTTTCATATCGACCCGGTTGCAATTAATACGGCGCAAAATATATCGCAAGTTGGTAAAAAATCACTCTCTAAAAGCACAATTTTTTTTAAAATATTTTTCAAAATACTCCGAAAACTTTTAAAAAATAAATATCATCTTTGTTATTGCTCGCTTACGCCGACCGGCATTGGTTTTTACAAGGATCTGTTCTATGTCCTGCTCATAAAAATTTTCAAAGTAAAAACCCTGTATCATTTACATGGCAAAGGCATTTCTGCCCGGCGTGGTTTTATAAATAGAATTCTATATAAATGGTGTTTTCAGAATACGAAAGTTATTCTTATATCAGCCGCATTATTATATGATGTTCAGGAATATGTCAATTACAAAGACATTTATATCGTGCCTAACGGAATTGTTAGAACATTAAGCGAGCAGGATTTTAAAGAGCTGCAGCACAAAAGAAGGGTAAGTAAACCGATTACGCTTTTATTTTTGTCGAATATGATAAAAAG
>JBDRCZ010000085.1:0-5237 GCA_043821285.1 Candidatus Omnitrophota bacterium
TATCTCCTTCTTTTTTCTTAACCATTTTATTGTCCTCCGCGTCATATTTTGTAAGCTTCAATATAGCCTAACTTACCCGCTAATTCAACATATTTATCTTTTATAAGAAAACAGGGTACTGGCTCATTTTTTATGCTGCCCTCCGTGCTATTGTGATGCCTGCCTGCCTTTTGCATAAAAATAATACTGCGCGAATTTGTCCTGAAAGATCAGGCCGCAATTACTGAGCAGTTTATCCATCTCTTTAAAATTGTCATATTTATTGTTTTCTTCCAAATGCAATGTCCCGCCGGTAAAAGCCCCGCTAAAAATAAGTCCCCCGCCAGGCCTTATATGATTAACTAACACTTTAATAACACCCTGTAAATCTTTAATATGCTCAAATGCGTCAAAACTAAAGATACAATCAAATATCTGTTTATCAAGATTTTCTATGCCTTCTACCATCTTTACCGGCAAATTTTTCTTTTTAAACCGCCAGTTAGCAAAATTGTATAACTGTTCTCCGATATCACAATAAGTAACATCCAAATTATTTTTTGCCAGCTCAATACATAAATCCCCGGTGCCCGCGCCAAAATCCAAAACCTTTTTATAATTATTACGCGTGATGAAAGATTTACTCATAAGGTATAAATATTTCGGCCGGTTATGCTGGGCATTCCAGAGCGGCAGTTCATAAATATAATAAGAACATCTTTTATAAAATTCTTTAACATCTAAGTCCCTTAGGTTATCCTGATCTTTAAAAACATCGAACTGCGCCTCTGAATCGGGCCCGCATTTTTCGTATTTTTCTCTTACTACCTCTTGGGGTTCTTTCAAATATTCACTAATTTCCATTACCGTTTTATTAAACAAATCACTTTTTTTAGCATCCTGATTGGTAAGGTATTTCAAATACTTATTTTTCCAGGATTTAATTGGTTTTAATATTCTGCTGCGTAAATAAATCCTATTAACCATTTATGTCCTTCCTTGTTTTATTTCTATTATATTTTCCCGCCAAGCCGTAAAGTGTTCTTTAACCACAGAGCGCACAGAGTTCACAGAGAAAATCTTTCAATACCATCCTTTATTAACTTTACATTAAAGTTCATTAGTAATCCAACTTTTATCTTAGCTAATTTCATATAAGTTATAGGCCTAGCTCTTTGGCTAAACATTGTTCGTAAGTTGATTCCAACAATCCCGGCCCTAACGTTCTATGTGCCTCTATCGCACAACCAATAACCTTTTCCGTTAATTCATTAGTTTCCACTCTGTGTTCTGTTATGTGCACGCGTGGTTAAAATTTTTTTATTTTTGCTTTTTAATTTTCTTTTGTTTCTGGTCTATAGTCTATGGTCTATGGTCTATAGTCTTTCTTTTATGGTCTATGGTCTTTCTTTTATGGTCTATAGTCTTTCTTTTATTATGGTCTAATTTTTCTTAAAACCGATAACTAACACTTGAGGCAATTGTTGTTTCAGCTACAAACCGGCCTTCTACATTAAAACTCCAATGTTCATTCGCTGCCACACTCATCCCAACAAACACGCCAAAACTATCATCTCCTTCAAGCTCTCCCGCTGTTGTATCTACACTCCAACTTGTTGTCCGAAAATCAGACGCGCCAATATCATAACGGAACCGATCATAGCAGAACCCGGCGTACGGAATTATGTTGGCTGTATAATTCAACATAATTTCCTTACCCGCCAATAAACTTGCCTGAAAATTTCTAAAATCTCCTTTGCCCCCACGGCTTGTCAACGCAGTTT
Organism: Candidatus Omnitrophota bacterium; assembly: GCA_043821285.1. GTDB lineage: Bacteria > Omnitrophota > Gorgyraeia > B26-G9 > JBDRCZ01 > JBDRCZ01. The sequence continues at coordinate 1,764 of JBDRCZ010000085.1, forward strand.
CACCGGCGTATCCCATTGACTTAACTCCTACATTAGAATTATCAATATATCCAATATCTGTTATAATAAAAAATGATGTTTTTAATGGAAATAAATATCTTACCCCAAATCCATAATATATATCACTCTGATAATCAAACTCTAACCCTGCATCTAAATCTATTTTTACCTTATAATCTGCTGTGCCTAATTTTCCATAAATATCCAAATTATCTGTTATACCATATGTCAACTTCATTCCTAATTGCTTACTTTCATCAATTGTCGCCTTTGTTCCCGCGGGATCCTTGGTTTCGCGTTTTGTAACAAAACAACTTTCACCTGTTACCGCGATTTTTTTCTTCCCAATTGTCTGTATTGGATCACCTATATATGCGGTAAATCCTTCTGCTGCATTAAACACAAACACTAAAACACTACAGATTACGACAACTGCTTTTCTCATAAAAAATCCTCCCTTTGCTTTTTTTCTAACAATAAATCACACAAATTTATAATAATTTTCCCGCCAAGCTCGCAAAGATTCTTTAGCCACTAATTGTACAAATTGTCACGAATATTTTTTTTATTAGTACCAATTTCGTTTTCTGTCATTCTCCGTGGCTCCGTGTTTCCGTGTGCGTATAGATTTCTTGAATTTGTTACTCTGGTCAAACTTTCATATATATATAAATATTTATCTGTGTTATCCGTGCTATCTGTGGTTAAAAATTTTTTATTTTCTACTCATGATTTTTAATCTGTTTCTTTGTCTCTATTTTTTAGTCTATGGTCAATGGTCTATTGTCTACAGTCTGATTTTCATATTACTCATATTTATCCTTTACCAATTCCCAATATTTCGCATAAAGCATAATATGGCGTAGGGCAATTAAGGCTGCCCAGATCAAGCCATAAAACCCATCCTTATACCCCTTCTTCTTAAAATATATTTTTTGAAAAAGTTTTAAAGGTTTTCTTCTTAGATTATAACCTACTTCTTTTTTACTAATTACTCCTTTTGTTTCAAACAATACTTTCGCTTCACGTTCAGTATAAAAATTCTGGCGCTCGATAAACTGAAAAATAGAATTATAATTATAATGCTCAATACTCGCTTCTAATCTACCTACTAAACCATCAACCTTTAATGTTTCATGCACACTACTTCCTATATATTTAGCATTAGCTTTAAGAAATAATTTTATGTGATAAGCATCTGAAGCGCATATAAGAAAATGACCTAAAAAATAATTCTTTCTTCTATATCCATACGCGGCAAATTTGCTCGTACTATTTATCGCTTTTAATATTTCTTCCTTTAATTCATCCGGCACAATCTCATCCGCATCCAGTTGTAGTATCCAGTCACTGCTGGCATTATTTATCCCTAAATTTCTCTGCTGGTCAAAATTTGAGTCAGATTTATGTACAACAACCCTTGCGCCAAAATCCTTACATATTTTAACGGTATTGTCAGTCGAACAATCATCAACAATAACAATTTCATCAACCCACTTTATCGAGTCTAAACACCTTTTTATCTTATCTTCTTCATTTTTAGTGATAATAACTGCTGATATTTTTGACATATTTTGAACTGCTTCTTTTTTTATCCGTGTTTAATCGATGTTAATCCGTGGCGTTATTTTTTTTATAAGGCTAACTATTGATTTCGCGTTAAAAAATTAAACAATGTTCTAACATTGATGTATTTTGTTCAACTATTTTCCTTCTGGCATATTAAATTAAGGTGCATATGTGTCCAACAGTGTCTTAGTTCTGGTACAAATTTAGCAATAAATTTCACGATTACTCGTACTAATCTTTTTTTGTAAATGTGTCTGTTGATTTCAGGCAATATATTTGTATCAGAATAAAATTTTTTCGTTTGTCTGACTGAAAATAGAAATGTATCATCTAATATTTTAAATTTATTGTCTTCCATATATTTTTTATAAAAGTCTGGATTTAACCTGTAAAAATCATGCGGCCATTCATGTAAATCCCAAACTATTGGTGTTGCGATAACTAAATATCCTCCTGTTCTTAATAAATCTCGCATATTGTTTAACGCCTTTATTGGTTCATATAAATGTTCTAACACATTCATGCAAATTATAAGATCGAACTGTTTATAACCTAATTTTTTATTTATAATTTTTATATCATCTGTAATGTCACAAACTTTATCTACTCCTGGCCCTGATTTTACATCTATTCCTAAATATTCAAGACCTTTTTTCTCTATAAACTTTTTCCAATTACCATTAATATCATAACTGCCAACTTCAAGAACATTGAGAATATTTTCTAACTTATCAAAATGATTAGGCAGATATTGTAAATTCACTTTATCACACATATTGCCAAATTTCCTTTACACTTTAAACACTATCTATTCTGTACTAATCCTTCCGGCAAAAAATTACTGTCGCAAACGGCGGCCGTGAGTCTGCAGAACCTGAAATTCCTGATACACCTTGTGCCCCAGCATCTCCGGATTCTCCATTTACTGGTACTCCCCAGTTCCAGTCAGTAACTCCCTGAACATACTGCCCTCCGCCCTCACCTGTGGGATAATCATTTGCTGCAGCATACGTCATATCTTTAGATGCCACCCCAAGTGATTCATGATTTCCTTCCCTTAAGCCCCATACAGTTGCTGTTGCCGGAATATTATGCACATGATCATTAACATATAATCCGCCCGCATTATGCTGGTGCGCACCTGCCGCATAAGTCCCAGCCCCATGTTTATGATTTGCCACATTATAACCTCCTGCACTATGTGTATGCGTTTGACTGCCGCCGGCATCTGCTTGATACGTTGTTCCACCCATTAAAAATCTGTTATCCAACTCTGCCATACGCGTATATCCGGCCGGACAACTGGTGCCAGTCATAATAATAATCGCCCCTGAAGGAATTACCGCCACATCAGCAATATTATCCGCAGTCTCGGCATGTATCGCATAGCCCACACTGGTTATCTGCTGTCTGGGCGCCATTTCGCCATCATTATTCACTTCCATAGACAGCCAGTAAGGCACGTCAAACGGCAGGTCTAACGAATTTACATTTCCTAATAACACGGTAAATATCCCATTATTCACCGGTATGGCTGACTGTGTCTCGCTCCACTTAAGTGTCCCCCCGCTTGCCGCATCATAAATTCTGAATGTAATATTATACGCGCCATTAAGCGGCGCGCCATCTTTGTCCGTAACTTTCCCCTGAAACCGGATAAGATGCGGCACCGCCGCATTAACCACGGCTGCGGTCAAAAACACCACCATTAAAACCGCAACGACAAAAAATATGTGCTTCATTTCTTCCTCCTTTTCAATACTTAGGTTCTGTCAAAAATCTTTGTCTAAAAACTGTTAAAATATTATAGTTTCTCGTCGATATTTTGCTTGATTCTTTAAGATTTATCTCCCTCCCCCATTTTTTTGTTTAAAAATAATAGCAGTTGTAGTATTGTTGATCGTG
>JBDRCZ010000086.1:0-29652 GCA_043821285.1 Candidatus Omnitrophota bacterium
AAATAAAAAAATTCCTTCGGAATCTTTTTATCCATTTAAAAACTTTTCGTGTTCAAACCTTCCCTTAACAATGAATTAAATATACCAATCTATACCCCAATTCCCTTGTTATCCACAGATTGAAAATCTTATTGTTTCCTATACGTTAAAAAACTCAAAATGCTTTACCGCGCTGTAGGCATACAGGAATTTAGAACATTTGAATTTTGAAATTATTTAGAATTAAAAAATATTTAGATCAATTCGTCATTTATTTTTCTGTCCTCTGATTTCTGTATTCTGTTCTCTTATGCTCAATACCCAATACTCGATACACAATACGCAATTTCAAAGTTTTTCTCCGCGTGCTCTGCGGCTCTGCGTGATAATTCTATTTTTTGTTTTCGCGTATTTCGTGGTTCCATGTCTTTAATTTTTAATCACAATACTCAATCCACATGACTTTGCAGTTCAAGGATTAAGTGGATTTAAAATAAATTTAAAAATGGGATATTAAAGTATAGCATGTTTCTGTGATTTTTCAAGGTTTTTTTAAATAAACAGGGATTAAGAACGGATTTGCAAAATTCAAAAAAATCACGTCAGAAAAAAACCTTTTGGTTAAATTCGGGAATGGTTGTAAAATGGGTAAACGGGGCATACAAAGGAATTAACGCGTTCCTTTTGCACAATAGGGGATACTGTGTGGGGGCCCCTTTTTCATGATGTATCCCAGCATAATCTGATTTGGATCTTCCTTTTTTCCCTCAAGGCTAAAATAAATTCCATAGGAAATGGCCGAGAAAATTCCATAGCAGTAGCCGTAGAATTTCTTTCTTTTTGGTAATTTTTCTTTCTTTGTTAATATCGAAAATCCGCCAATGTCCGCCACTAATACTACGGCGGACCTGCCCGCCATCGCTGTTTGGATGGTCTACGACTTTGTGACGGAATGTGAATATGTAGATAACCGCTCTGCCGCTTCTTTCCCTGCCACATATCCTGTAGAAAATGCTGCCTGAAGATTATACCCGCCGCAGTTTCCGTCAATATCGATTATTTCCCCGGCAAAATAAAGCCCTTTTACTAAGCGCGATTCCATTGTCTTAGGATAAATTTCCGCCACTTCTACCCCGCCGCTTGTTACCATTGCCTCAGCCAGCGGGCGGGGTTGGGAAATTTTTATCCGAAATCCAGCAAGCATGCTTTTTATTTTTCTGCGTTCTTCAACGGTTATCTGATTTATCCGTTTTCCCGCGGGGATGTTGGACTTTTTTATAAAAACCGGGATTAATTTTGGGGGCAAAAATTCTTTGAGCAGGTTTTTATAAAAAAGATTTGTACTGTTAATTTTTTTAAGCAGCTTTTTTTCAAGCATCTCCGCACTAAACTGCGGGGTTAAATCAATGCTTATAATCACTTCTCCTTTGGTTAATAAATCAATAACTTCCCGGCTGATGTTTAAAATAACCGGGCCGGAAACGCCAAAATGTGTAAACAGTAAATCTCCCCTTTGCTCTATTTTTACTTTATCATTCAGTAATACTCTAAGCGGTAGCCCCTTAAGAGAAAGCCCCTGCAGCTCTTTAATAAATGCGTCTTTACTTTCTAAAGGGACAAGTGCGGGTCTTAAAGAAACAATCCTGTGTCCAAAAGACTTAGCAATTTTATATCCATCGCCGGTTGAGCCGGTCTGGGGGTAAGAACATCCGCCGGTTGCCAGAATTATTTTTTTAGAATAAAATTTTTTACGGCTTGTCACGACTTCAAATATTTTTCTGTTTTTTGTAATCTTTAAAACATGACAATCATAGAAAATCTCTATCTTGTTTTTATGCAGATAACCAAGCATTGCCAAAACAATACTCTCGGCCTTATTACTTTTGGGGAATACCTGACCATTATTTTCCAGATAAAATAAAATGCCTAATCCACGGAAAAATTCTATTAAATCCTGATTAAAAAATTGGGCAAAGACGTTATGTAAAAACCGGCCATTCTTACCAAAAATCTGTATAAATTCATCTATTTCTTTAATATTGGTAATATTTACACGCTGATTACCGGTAATTTTCAACTTTTTACCTGCTTCCTTATTCCTTTCAAGTAATAAGACTCGACTGCTTCTTTCCCCGGCAACCCCCGCCGCAATCATCCCTGCCGGACCAGCACCAATAACTATTATATCGTATTCCGAAATATTCATGATTTTTTTATTAGGTCAATTCAATCTGCTCAGAGTATATTGTGTGCTTTTTATCTGCCCGCTGCGGAGCTGCCCACACCCTGCCTGAATATCTTGCCCGCGTGGTCTTCTTAGAAATACTTTGATCCCCGCCATTTTTAATATTAAAGAAAAATTCTCTACGGTTTTTGCCTGCGGCGCTTTAAACCTTGTTTTTTCTACCGGGTTATATGCAATTAAATTTACCTTGCAATCAAACCCTTTAACTAATTTAATCAGCTTGTCGGCCAACAGTTCAGAATCATTTACCCCTTTAATTAATATGTATTCAAAAGTAATAATACGTTTTGTGCGCCGGCTAAAAATTTTTCCGGCTTTGATTAATTCTTTTAACGGGTATTTTTTATTTATCGGCATTAATTTAGTGCGCAACTTATTATCGGCCGCATGTAATGAAATAGATAACTCAATCTGTAATCTTTCATTACTTAATTTATAAATTGCCGGCACAATCCCACAAGTTGAAATTGTAATCTTGCGTGCGGCAATGTTTAGCCCCTGGTTATGATTGATGATCCTAACTGCCTTTAACACATTTTCATAATTTAACAGCGCTTCTCCCATACCCATAAACACAATATTATTAATCCGGTCATGCTTACTTTCAATTTGTAAAATCTGCTCGATTATTTCCCCGGTTGTAAGATTTCGCTCAAACCCGCCTTTTGCAGTGGCGCAAAATTTACAATCCAATGGGCAGCCGACCTGCGTTGACAGGCAAATAGTATTACGGTGTATGCTCGGGATAAAAACAGTTTCGATTAGTTTTCCATCTAATAGACTAAAAACCATTTTTTCGGTACGATCGCCAGCAGTTAATTGTTTTACCTGGGTTAGATTAGTAATCGAGAATTTTTCATTGAGCAATGCTCTTAAATTTTGCGGCAGATTGCTCATCTGGGAAAAATTTAATACTTTTTTATGGTAAAGCCAGTTTAGAACCTGTCCCGTTCTATACACGGGGATATTTAAGTGGATAAATTGTTGTTTGAGTTCCTCCGGTAAAAATTCCTTGAGATCAATTTTGTTCATACGCTGTATCTATCCTGAACGCATTTTTGTAAAGCTTAAGGTGTACGGGACAATTACCACTGACAACTGCCGTAACAACATCAAAACGGCAAAGACAGCCATAGATCTTATTTTTCTTTAGATAAAGCTGGGCAATTTGGGAAATCTTATGCATCTTTTTTTTGTCAATTGCCTCGGCAGGGTCACCAAACCTAAAACTCTTTCTCGTTTTTACCTCAATAAAACAAAGGTAATCTTTATCTTTAGCAATAATATCAATCTCGCCAATCTTCGTGCGGAAATTCGTCGTAATTATCTTATAACCGTTTTTCTTAAGAAAGCTCTCGGCAATAGATTCCCCCTGTTTGCCAAAGGTAATGTTATTTTCTTTCTTCAATGAATCTTTCCGGTGGAAAAACTGTAGGATATTTCTATTCATATTCTCTTTATTTTTTATTCGTGTTAATCCTGTCTATATTCTTTCATTCGTGTGCAATCCATGTTAATCCGTGGATATATCTTTTTCAACCTTATAACCACGCCTTCTCAACTGCTCAATTATCCCGTCTTCTCCTATCAAATGACCTACGCCAACGAGGACAAGCTCTTTTTGCGGTGTTTTAAGATACTCTACAATTTTAAACAGCCATTTCCTATTTCTGGCAACAAATAATGCTTCATAAAGATCTGGGCACTCTTTGCTTAGTTCTCCGATAAGTAATTCTTTTAATTTCTCTTCATCCGCCGTTTTCCAAGCAACAATTATTTCCTCCATTGCCGCACGTGTCTCTTTTAAATCTCTAATTGAATAGAGCACAAAGTCACTTTCATTACCTTCTCCGATTAATGTCACTATTTCAATCTGCTCTTCAATTGTTTCTAATCCTTCTGACCTTTTTTCATCAATAATCGCTTTTTGATAAAAATAAAAATCAACACCATTTTGATATACTCCGATCCTCTCCAGTTCCAATCCTAATAATGTTAACATTACCATCGCTGGCTTGAACTGATGAAATGATGATATCGGAACTCCTATTTTCTTACAATATTGCTTTAAGGCATCATATGCCCGAGTTGTTAAAACCTGATCAAGGGTAGTCCCATCAGAGTATGTCCCCCGACGTATCATGGCTTGTTGGGTTCCTGGATCAAACATATTTTTGATGTCAGTTTCAAAAATAATTATGTCCGCATCTTCATATGCTTGATCAAACTCTTTTGGCAACGGATAATCGGATTTACGCAATATATGGCAGGTACCTCCGATATATAGTATCGTGGTATCTGATTGCACCTTCCATAAGGAGGTTTCGCTAAAGGCCGGGAAGGCAACAATAAGCAAAAGCAAAAAACTCAAAATTAATCTTCGCATAAGTCATTTCTCCTGATAAATCTCCTCCGTTGAAAATAGGTTTTGTCAAAAATAACCTGCACTTTTAATAAGCAATCACAGATTACAAGCAACCACAGATTAATTCAGATTTCTTCCCACATTTTATGTTGCAACTATTATTGCTTATTCCTTACCACTAACCTGCGCTGTAGAGTTTTCTTTCGAGGTTTCATCCGGTCAATCCTGTCTATTTTTATATTTTCTCTGTGTCCTCTGTAGTTTCCTTTATTGTATTTTAATTTTAAAAATAACAGTCTAAATCAATAGCTAAATAAATTTCGATATTAAAACAATCGTCTTCTCTACCGCGCCGCGGTTTTTTTCCGCTACATGTTTTGCCCGCGCTCCAATCTCAGTTCTTAATTTGTTATCCGCTAAGAGGCAGCGTATCTGGGAAAATAGCATTTTTTCATCAGTTGCTTGACAGGCGGCATTTTCATTTAAAAATATTTCCGCCATTTCTTTAAAATTAAACATATACCGGCCAAACACGATTGCCTTTGACCATGCAGCTGCTTCTATTAGATTATGCCCGCCGTGGGGAATAATACTGCCGCCAATAAACACAACATCCGCTAAGGCAAAATAAAGCCAGAGGTTACCCATTATATCTAATAAATAAATATCTGGTGGAATTTGTGTTTGAAATAATCTTTTTATCCCGGTATTCTTGTTCATCAGTTCTGAGATTAAACCATAGTGCATTTTCTCTCTATTTAAAAGCTCTTTTAAATCTTTAATGCGGTTTGTGTGCCGGGGGGCGATTAAAAGTTTTAAATCGGGAAATTCCGCCCGCAACTGGCCATAAATCCGTAAGATAATGCTCTCTTCTCCCTCATGCGTACTACCACAGACAAGTAAGGGTGCTCCGGCATGTTTCATCTCTTTTTTTATCTTTAATACTTTTTGTATTATCGCCTCATCGGTTACATTATACGGCAGGTCATATTTTATATTTCCCGTAAGCATAACTTTATTTCTATCTGCGCCAATGTTTACGATCCTCTGCTGGTCTATTTCCGTACGCATGCAAAAAAGGCTGATTTTAGAAAGAACTGGTTTTAATAATCTTTTAACGGTTAGGTAGCGGCGATACGACTTATCTGATATGCGGCCATTAATTGTTACGATAGGAATCTTGTATTTATCTAAGACCATGATTAAATTCGGCCAAAGCTCTGTTTCCATAACCAAAAATAATTTTGGTCTGACACGGGCAATTATCCGTCTGATTATAAAGCTAAAATCAAATGGCAGATAAATCAAAATGTCATTTTCTGTTATAATCTCTTTTGCTACCTTATTTCCCGTGGAGGTAATTGTGGAGACAATAAACTGATCGGTGGGATATTTTTCGCGCAATTTATTAATTATAACTGCCGCGGCCTTAACCTCCCCGACACTTACTGCATGCACCCAGATATTCTGCCCCGGCCGGACACGCTGCCAGAGGTCAAGCGGCAGTTTGCCGCAGCGCATTAAAAAATTCCCCTGCCACTTACCCATTAGCGTATAAACCGGCAAATAAAAAATGCCGGCCAGAAAATATATTATGTCGTAAAGTAAAAACATAAGAAGTTTACACTTAATTCCAAATGACAAATAAATCATTTAATATCTTAATGTCAAATGAGAAAAACAGTTAAAAAATTTGGTTTTATGATTCGAAACTTACGTCTGGTTCTTTGAGTTTATTGATTATTATTTTATTTTGTGATTCCTTTGGATTTTGTCATTTGTCATTTGTCATTTGTCATTCTTCAGGCTCTGGGGTGTGTTTTATCGTATACTGATTTTAGCTTCTCGGTCGTTACGTGTGTGTATATCTGGGTTGTTGAAAGATTAGCATGGCCTAATAATTCCTGCACACTTCTTAAATCCGCTCCCCGGTCGAGCAGATGGGTAGCAAACGAATGTCTCAGGGTATGTGGAGAGATATGTTCTTTTATGCTGGTTAGTTTAATGTATTTATCAATGATCAGACGTACTCCTCTATCTGTAAGCCGCCGGCCATTTTTGTTTAAAAACAAAACGCGGCTATTTATCTTTCTTTTTTTTAGATAATTATGAACCGCACGAATAGCCCGATCACCGATTGGCGCTAAGCGTTCTTTTTTGCCTTTACCATAAACCTTTACCACCCCGCCAATATAATCAATATGCTCCTGATCTAACTTTACCAGCTCTCCGACGCGTATCCCGGTACTGTAGAGTGTTTCCAGTAATGCCCGGTCTCTTAACCCCGCCTCTTCCTGCCCGCTTGGCGCCTCTAAAAGTTTCGTCACCTCATCAATGGTTAAAAAGATGGGAAGTTTCTTTTCGGTTTTCGGTGTGGCCAGACCGGCTACGGGATTATTTTTTAAATAACCTTCGGCTACTAAAAATCTAAAAAAGGAACGCAGTGCGGCCACTTTTCGGGCAATGGTTATCCGGGCGTATTTTTTTTGGCGTAAATAGGCAAGAAATTTTCTAACAGTTAACTGATCCACTTTTTCAATCAAGAGGTCAGGATTTGCGCGGCTAAAATCACAAAGATCACTGCTATAATTTATAATTGTATGGCTTGAGGCATTTTTTTCTATTTTAAGATAGGTTAAATACTTATCAATATAGTGCTCCATAAATCAAATGTGCCATAATTTAAAATATTCTGTCAGCGTTGTACTATTCAACTTTTTGTTAAGTGATTCATTTGTCATTTGCCTGCCCGCCGACGTCTTGCGGAGGGACATTTCTCATTCCTCCGGCAGTTTGTTCGTAATATACCGACAGTTAGGATAATTGCTGCAGCCGTAAAAGTATCTTCCTCTTTTTGAACGGCGTCTGACCAGTTCACCACCACACTCCGTCTGGGGACACTTAACCCCCAGGGATATCGCTTTAGCAAATCTACAGGCCGGGAAATCCGAGCAGCTTAAAAACTTCCCGTGCCGTCCCCACTTTATGACTATTGGCTTGCCGCATTTTTCGCAAACTTCATTGGTCGGGATAATTTCTTTTTTCACTTCCCGCATATTACCCTGGGCAATTTTTAATCTTTTAATAAAAGATGGATAAAAATCATTTAGTAATTTAACCCAATTCAACGTCCCTTCTTCAACCGTATCCAGATGTTCCTCCATTTGCGCGGTAAACTTTGTATCAAGTATCTTTGGGAAATATTCGATTAAAAGATTAATCACCACTGTCCCCAATTCCGTAGGAATTAACTGTCCTTTTTCTCTATTCACATAATGCCGCAGGACTATTGTTTGAATAATCGGCGCATAAGTGCTTGGCCGGCCAATCCCTTCCTCTTCTAAAATTTTAACCAGTGTGGCATCGGTAAAACGCGCTGGTGGCTGAGTAAAATGTTGTTCCGGCAGAAGACGTATAAGATCAAGTTCGTCTTTGATCTTAAGGTTTGGTAAAATATTATCACTTTCATTGCCTGAAGGTAACACCCTAAGCCAGCCGGAAAATACAAGCTGACTACCCGTAGCCTTAAATAAAAAACGCCCCGCACTAATTTCAACCGCTGTCACAGAAAATACGGCTGGTTTCATCTGGCTAGCCACAAACTTCTTCCAGATAAGTGAATATAATTTAAATTGTTCTTCGGTTAAATAAGTTTTTACTTCATCCGGTGTACGATGAACCGATGTTGGCCTAATTGCCTCATGCGCGGCCTGGGCATGTTTTTTGGATTTATAAACATTTGGCTTTGGCGGGAGATATTCCTTGCCGTATTCCTCTCCGATATATTTGCGCACACTGGTTAAGGCACTCTCTGAAACATGCACCGCATCTGTACGCATATAAGTTATCAGCCCGACTGGCCCTTCTTCCCCAATTTCAAGCCCTTCATAGAGCTGCTGAGCAAGCACCATGGTTTTATGCACGGAAAAATGAAAACGGTTATAGGCCTCTTGCTGCATTTTACTTGTGGTTAATGGCGCGGCGGGATTTCTTTTTTTTGCCGACTCCTTAACATCGGTAACAATGAACGGTTCATTTTTAATCTGCTCGGTTAAATCCGTACAACTTTTTTCATCGGCAATTTCTATTTTTGCCCCATCGATCTTCTCCAGTCTTGCCGAAAAGATGTCTTTGAGCTCGGCATTTTTCTTCTTCAGTTCGGCTTCTATTGACCAGTACTCGCGGGAAACAAAACCCTTTATCTCATTTTCCCGCTCGACAATAATTCTTAAAGCAACCGACTGAACCCGGCCCGCGCTTAACCCACGGCTAACCTTTTTCCAGAGTAATGGACTTAAGCTATATCCGACCACCCGGTCTAGTATCCGGCGTGCCTGTTGGGCATGAATTTTATTCTGGTCTAAGTGATGGGCATCTCTGATTGCTTTTTCAATTGCCGGCTTGGTGATTTCATAAAACTCAACACGGAGAACGTCTTTACAGATTTTTTCTAATTGTGTAGCAATATGACCGGCAATTGCTTCCCCTTCACGGTCAGGGTCAGAGGCAAGAAAAATCTTTTCCTTCTTCTTCGCTAATTTTTTAAGCTGGGTGACAATTTTTTTCTTTTTCGGGATAATTACATATGTCGGGGTAAAATCGTTTTCAATATCAATTCCCATTTTCTTCGACGGTAAATCAAGTACATGCCCCATGGACGCAAAAACTTCATAACCATCGCCTAAAAATTTACTTATCGTCCGCGCCTTGGCCGGAGACTCAACAACTACTAATTTTGACAAAATTATTCACCTCACAATAAAAAAATTCCTTCGAAATCTTTTTATCCATTTAAAAACCTCTCGTGTTCAAACCTTCCCTTCCAAACCATACACCTGGACAAACCTACAGATAATTACCAAGTTAGCTAAAAACAGAAAATAAATTATACCATTGAAATTCTATTAAGTCAATTAAAAACGTTTTTCGGTTACGCCTGTCCGCCGATGCTTTTTGGCAAAATACACGTCCTCCACAATGCACTGACGAATTTTCGATTTCGTTGTTCGGTACGGTAACGTAATTTTTTGTATCGTGTACTGCGCGTGCCCCGTTGCCACAAAGTAGGCTTTCGGGGTCGTGCGTATTGCGTTTTTTTTATTCTTTTCTCGCAATACTCAATACGTATTTCTAAGACGTAACCGTTAAACGTTACCGCAATCGAAGATCCGCCGATATTGTGGTGGACGAGCTTCCTAACCGTAACCGTGTGTTACTGTAAACTGAACACTCACCACAGCCGGATGCCATTAGTTACATATAGATCATCCCGCGGAGCCTCACTAGTTAAAGTAATCTCACCATTATTATTTATTTCTTTTATATCATATTCACGGTCCATGCCGGCAGAAAAAATAACATAATACTGCCTATTTGCAGAAAGTACATATCGATACTCTGCCATGTCCCCCTTACCGGCAAATGGGTCATAAAGAACCTCTTTTATAATAACCGGTCCCGCCGTTCTGGTCATCAAAGGAGAAGAAGATAAAAGATATGTTTCGCATATTGTATCACTTGTTTCCGGGTAGATATTCACCCAGTCTGCTTGTATCTCTCTTTTGCTTATATAGTATGACTCAACCGCCGTCTGAATCGCCCTTAAATCCCCCTCTACCCTTACCTGCTTCGTCTCATTCTTAAATGCGATTATTTGTGGTAAGGCTATAATCACGGCAATAAGTATCATTATTACCGCAATAAGTAACTCCAATAAAGTAAACCCCGTTAGCGAACTACGTCCTCTAAGGCTATATGGTGGCATTAAATCACCGTCAGCTTTATATAGTAATGACTGCTGAATAAATTCCGCGGCTTTCTCTAATGGGGTAAACCCATAACTGCCTCTGCGTCTCTGTGTGCTCATATCTTTTTTCATTTTTAACATAAAACAAGGTTTTGTTTTTTGCTAAATTGTCGAAGATCCGCCAACGCATTGTGGAGGATCGAAGATCCGCTGTGTCGGAAACAAAAACAATTTAGCTTGCATTAGCCTCGGTGGATGACCGGAAAATGCTTGCATTTTCCGTGTATGAATCTCCACCGCAGCTTGCTGCGGGGGAGATTCATTTAGATCGTCTCCCGGGGCTCAAAATATACCTCTATCTGGGAGCCATTATTTAGTGGGGTGGTAAAACCGGCAGGTTTACCATCAACAAAAATTTTCAGTATTTTCCCTCTCTGCTTCTCAAGATCAATCGCCAGATACGGAAAAACATGCGAAACAATTACCGGGGCAATGCCTCCGGCAGGAATTATTTTAATCTCAGCACGGTCGATCAAAAATTCATCCAAGCTTACCTCTTTACCATTCATTAAAATCTTATCTTTGCCGGCAACAATCGAATATTTTTGTTTGTTTAGGTTTACGGTTATGCCAGGCGCTGCTAGTGGTAATTGAACAACATCAGCAACCTTGCAAAAGGCCGGAATGCCGGCATCAAAATTAATTTTATCACCATCTGTAAGTATTGTTTTCAGGCCCGCACTTTTTCCATTTAGTTTCAAAGTAAAATTACTTTGGGTTAAAACCCGCGGCTCATTATCTACGCTAATTACAATTTCCCGCTCGTTTAAATTTTTACAATCAATTCCAGCAGAAATCAGGGCCGATTTTATATCAAATGCCTCATAAACAAAAATTTTTGCCCGGTCGGGTATTTCCTCATTACCGGTTACTGGTTTTCCATCCAACAGCACCGTGGTCTTTAAATTCAGCGGCGTATCCCCCACGGTAACATTAATCTCGCTTATGTTCAAAATATCACTGATTTTTGCCTTTGCGTTCTCTCCATCTTCGGCATCACTAAATTCAATATTGTCGCCTTCCTGCACCAAAGATGATAGATCTGCTTTTTTGCCATTAAGTTTTATTGTTGCCGGCTTCCCCATCTTTCCCTTAATCGTACGCAGCCGATTGTTTTCTTCAAAGGTTAAGGCTAGTCCCGGCCGGCCGTATAGTTTTTTCATATCAGCACCACTGGCAAGAAGTACACTCAAAAGATCAAAACGTTGATTAATATCAAGTAAATGAAGTCTGCGGTTATTTACGGTAACATTTATAAATTTCAGACCACTGGAAAAATGCGTCATCATTATTATCCCCAGGGGAGTTACCATGTCCGGTGCCTTTAGCCGCGTGGTTATATTTTCGATCGCGGGAAGCGTCTCGATCGCCTTTATCCCGATACGGCTGTAATCTATATTAAGCGCCTGTGATAACTCTTCCCGAAATAAAGGCGTCAGTGCCCCTCCCCCGACACAGATCACCGCCTGCGGCAGAGTAAAATTTAACTCCATAATTACATTCGCTAAAGAATACGCTAACTCTCTTATCCTTGGACGCAGCGCTTCAACCGCCAGCGCAGTATCTATTTCGTTAATTTGACCTAAAATGTTTACAAAACTTAATTTTGCTTTTTGTAATAATTCGCGTTTAATTTTTTCTCCGGTATTAAAATCCATTAAAAATTTTTCACATAAATATTCGGTTATTTCATCGCCGGCTTCCGGAACCATTCCATAAGCGACGACGGCACCATTTTTTGTCACCGCTAAATCTGAAGTACCGGCACCAATATCAATTAATACAATATTTAACTTGCGCATATTTTCCGGTACAATAACATTGATTGCCGCAATTGGCTCAAGGGTCAAATTTACAACCTCCAATTCTGCCCGGTGCAGGACATTGAATAAACTGTCAATAACTGAACGCGGAAGAAAAGTAGCAATAATATCTGCCGCCATATACCGTCCAATATGTCCGGTCAATTCCGCAATACGCATCCCGTCTAATTCATAATACACGACACTATAACCTACACAGTTAAAATCATCGCTAATGCTTTTCGATGTATCTTTATGTTGGGCTATTTTGATATCATTTATCAAAAGCGCCACCGCTTCGAATTCTAGATTAAGTATATCATTTTTGGTTATCTCTCGATCCGGAGGGATCCTTTTCTCAAGCCTTTTTTGAAAAGTTCTCAGTGTCCTTCCGGCAACCGCCACTCCTACTTTTTTCAGTTTACATCCGGCCTGCTTTTCTAACCGCGTTTTGACTTCCCGCACTACCTTTGCTACTTCAATTATATTGTGCACCTGACCATCAACCATGGTGCGAGATTCATGTTCAATTACTTCATAGTTGATAATTTTTAATTTTGCATCCTTTTCCTCGGCAAGAATGCCGGCAATTTTTCGCGTGCCAATATCTAAACCAAAAATTAATTCTTTTTCCACAATCTCGACCTCAGGATAAAAAATTTCCTTCACCTTGACTATTCCGGTAACAATACTACAGGATATTACCTTAAGGGGATGTGGTTTAACAACACCAGAAATTTTTTATCTATATGAAAACCTTTCGTTTTCAAGCTTTCCCTTCCAAACCCTATCCCTATGATAATATCATCTGGAATTACTAAGTTAAAAACAATTTTAAATTCTCTAAAAAAAATCACCGGTCAAGACTTTATATATCATAACTAACCTTGTGTCATTCATTCCTGCTGATTGCCTCGGAGAATTCTGGCATGATTTTTTTTAAATACCCATTGCAGACAAAATGTGCTCCATTGCCCCGGGGTTGGGTAAAAATAATAAGTGGGTATCAAGTTTTACCCCGGTTACTGATAGTTCAGATTTTATAAACAAAACTTCATCCATTGCCTGGCCGATTTCAATAAGAATAAAGTCAAGTATTGCCCCAACCATATCTCCCGCTAAGGCCGGTACCGAAGCCAGCATTTGTAAACTAATAACCTGGGTTATCGCACTCAAATATGATCCGCAAAGTATCGAGCCCACCTCTTTAATTGCCGACTGTGAAAGTTCTGTACCAAAATCCTCTTCCTTTTGTCCCTCTCCTAAAAGGTAACCCACCAGTAACAATGCGCTCTCCTTAGCAAATAATGCCAGCATTGTCCCTGAAGCCTCCCCAATCACTGGCAAATAGACAGAATATGTGAACTTTTCCGGACCCCCCACAATAAACGGAACATCCGCTAAAGATACAACCCGTGCAGAGGGCACATCAATTTGTACCTGCTGGTTTATTAATTGAGATAAGGCCGTAGCTGCATTACCGGCACCAATATTACCAATCTCACGCAATGCATCCAATTGGACATCAGTTAAATCGCTCATTATGTTTCCTCCTTATTAAATTAAAGACGCGACATCGATAATTAGCGCTACCCGGCCATTGCCAAGTATTGTTGCGCCGGAAAAACCCCGTATTCCTCTTAGCATCCTTCCGGTATTTTTTATCACCACTTCCTGCTGTCCAATTAACACATCTACAACTAGCCCGGCCTTCTTATTCCCAATCTCGACAATTACAATTGAAAGTTGTAACTCTTTATCCTGGTCACTGGAACCATTTTTTTTATTTGCAGCATCCCCGCTAACAAAAATGTTTTTAAGTCTTAATAGCGGCAGCACTTCATCTCTTAAATTTATTACCTCTTGTCTCTCAATATGTTTAATTATACTGCGGTTAATTTTTATTGTTTCTCTTATATTCCCCAGAGGTATGGCATAGATTTCGGAATTAATATCAATTAACATTGCCTGAATAATTGCAATCGTCATCGGAAGTTTCAATACAAAACTGGTTCCTTTACCAAGCGTCGTATTAAAGTCTATACTTCCCCCCAATGTCTCTATTTTATTTTTTACTACATCCATTCCGACCCCGCGTCCGGAAATATCCGTAACCTTATCCGTCGCGGTAAATCCCGGCAGGGTTATGATATTCAAAACCTCTTCATTGCTAACAAGTGCTGCGGCCTCATGCGTAATAAATCCTTTTTGTACCGCAATTTCTTTTATTTTTCCAATATCCATCCCGCTGCCATCATCCGATATCTCTACGGAGACATGTGTCCTTTCTCTAAGCGCTTTTAACAAAATTGTCCCCACCGGGTTCTTATGACTTTTTTCCCGTTCTTCCGGCATTTCAATGCCATGATCAATAGCATTTCTTAATATATGTACCATGGGATCAGCAATCTCATCTAATACCGTTCGGTCAAGCTCTATATCCGCACCACATATGCTCAACTCAACCTTTTTCCCTTTGCTTTTTGCCAGGTCTCTGACCATACGCGGGAACCGGTCAAACACATAGCTTATCGGAACAAGCCTTGACTGCAACACTAAATCTTGAAGTTCCTGCGTTAAACGGTCAATCCCTAAAAGCACCTCTGCTAAATCAGCAATTTTGTAAACATTGGCAATTTCAATTAGCCGTATTTTAGAAATGACTAATTCGCCAACTAAATTCATTAATTTATCCAGTCTCTCGGTGCTGACACGGATACTTTTTATTTTTCTGATTACACTACCGGTCAGCTCACGGACAGGAGCACCCCTGTCCTTTTCTATATTTGTGCTCTCCGTTACCATGGTTATTTCTATTTTTTCAATATCAACTTTTTCAATTTCCGCAATTGCCATAATTGCCTTTTTTACCTTTTCACGGTCATTACGGGTAAGCACCACAATCATAAACGAATTTCCGAATCGGCCTTCTTCCAAATATTGAATAGACGGAACCGCTTTGATAATGTCTCCGATTTCTTCTGTCTTACGGCAGACCATGAATGCCCGGACAGATTTAAGTTCACAGCCCGAAATAAGATGTACGATAATCTTAAAGATGTTAAACCCGCTTCTTTCTCCCGTAAGCAATATATCTCTTTCGATATCATTAAAAACCAGCTCCTCGGTATCCAGACTGTATCCTTTAACCTTAGTATCAAGATTATCTGTGCCTGGCAAAAAGCTATCAAGCTCTCCTAACATGCCTTCGATATCTGTCTTTTTATCTTGCGATTGTTTAATCTCTTCCAACAATTCCTCAAGGAGATCCAAACAACGAAGTAATATATCAATGACTAAAGACGTTACTTTCATTTCGCCCCGGCGAAAAAAATCTAACATATCTTCCATGCGGTGCGTAAGCCGGGTTAATTTATTAAAACCCATAGTTGCCGACATGCCTTTTAAGGTATGGATATAACGAAATATATTATTTAAGACCGGCCGGTCATCCGGTGAGCGTTCAAGTTCTAGAATTGCGGTATTGAGCAGCTGAAGATGTTCTTCGGATTCATTGATAAATATTTCCTTGTATTGTTCCATGCTCATAAGATACCTCTTATAACATCTTCATTATCTCAATACCGATATGTGAAAGCGGCGCAATTAAATCGACAATGCCCTTTTTAATTGCGGCCGCCGGCATACCAAAAACAACTGACGAGGCCTTATCCTGAACAATTGTCTTCCCGCCAGCCTTCTTTATCATACTCATTCCCTCTGCGCCATCATTACCCATGCCGGTAAGCAGCACCCCAATAACATTACTACGATAAATATTAGCCACCGAATCCATTAACACATTTGCCGAAGGACGAACATTGCATACCGGCGGGGATGTGTTTATCCGGACAATTCCCCCGCCCTCTGTTACTTTGTCTTTTTCTACCAGCATATGATATCCCCCGGGAGCAATTAACGCCTGTCCCGCATAAAGACTATCACCATCTTTTGCTTCTTTAATACTAATCTTCGATTGCCAATTAAGCCTTTCGGCCATTAAATAAGTAAATTCCGCTGGCATATGCTGGACAATCAAAAATGTTGCCGGAATCTCTGCCGGGAAATAGGGTAAAATTTCTGACAGTGCATTTGGTCCGCCGGTTGATGATCCAATCACCACAACTTTTTTAAAAAAGTGCGGCATTGTTTTAATTTCCCGCGTCCGGTATATCTTTTTGCGGAAAATTTCCTTAATCTTTGATATATTTATCTTGGCGGCTGTTTTAACTTTTGCAATTAAATCCTCTCCCACTTTATCAATATCCAATGAAATATCTCCGCTGGGCTTAGAGACAATATCGACAGCCCCAAGCTCCAGCGCCTTGATCGCATTCTTACCGCCATATAAAGCGTAGGCGCTGACAATAATCACCGGTGTCGGTACTTCACTCATGATATATCCTAAAGCCGTTAACCCATCAACATCCGGCATCTCTATATCTAAAGTTATCACATCCGGCTTTAACGTCTTCACTTTTTCTATTGCTTCATAGCCAGTTTTTGCCGTATCAATAACCTTGATCTCATCATCAGCATTTAAAATATCCGAAAGTTTCTTGCGCATTAACGCAGAATCATCAACTACTAAAGTGCGTATTATTTTCATAATTTTTCTCTTTTAAATAACCTGCCCGCCATGGGCAATGGTGGTGATTTTTACGCTCCCATCTTCTAAATTAAAAATAACCGACCGTCCGTAATCCAAACCCACATCTTCGGCAATAAGCTTTATCCCTAACCGCTTAAATTCATTGTGCGCCTCAGTTATATTTCTTCTGCCCACATCAAAAATCACTGATGGTTTCGCAAAAGAAAACATATGTGCGCCGCCGGCTATTTTCGCGGTTATGTTTTTCCTCTCTGCACCTTGTTCCACTATTTCTCGAAGCATTTCTTCAATTGCCGTATTTACGAATTTTGCCCGGTTCGTCTTAATAGACACAGCATTAATATCCGGCAGCATCACATGTGCCATTCCGCCAATTTTTGTTTTAGAGTCATAGAGCATAATTCCCAAACATGATCCTAATCCTAAAGTTGATAAAACATGCGGTGCCTTTGCCACAATCATATCTGCCATTTTAACCCGTAATTCTTCCATATAATCTTTATCCTTTTAACGTATCCAAAATTGCTCTCATGCTTCCCGGTGTCGGCAATAAAAAAAAATGCCCATGCGCGGATGAACCGGCTTCATTAAATTCTGACTCCAGCACCATGGCGTATTCACTAACCATTGTTAATTCAATTAAAATATAATCAATAATTGCCCCGGCCATATCCGTAACCAGGCTTGGCACCGAAGGAACCAATCCCAGCCCGGTTACATTCGAAAGCGCATTAAGATAAGCAAAGGCAAGGATTGAACCCAGTTCTTTTATCGCGGATCTCTCCATGTCACTCATTACGCCATTTGTTTCTCTCTCTTTTGTAGTAAACAGGCGGGATAAAAGTAACGCATCTCTCTGCGGAAACAAAAGAAGAATTACCCCCGGAGCATCTCCTAATACATTTAGGACAATTGCCGTAACTAATATTTCCGTGCCGCCAATAACCTCGGTAACGTCAACCACCGGCACAAGATAAACCCGCGGCACAAACATCTCAATTTTACGGTTCAGCAGCTGTGAAAGCGCGGTTGCGGCATTACCGGCACAAATATTACCTATCTCCTTTAATGCATCCTGCTGCAATCCGCTTAACGGCAGCATATTCTTTTCTAACCTGTCATAATTAGCCAATAATCTATCCGCCTAAAACTCTTTTTGCTGCTTCAACTACTCTTGATGGCTGAAATGGCTTTGTGACAAAATCCTTAGCCCCGGCTTGAATTGCCTCAACAACAAGCGCGTGCTGTCCCATTGCCGATACCATAAGAATTTTACTCTTCGGCTCTATCTTCATTATTGATTTTACCGCGCCAATACCGTCAATATCATTTACCTTCGGCATGACAATATCCATGGTTACTAGATCCGGGGTTAACTCCTTGAACTTATCAATTGCCTCCTGTCCATTTTCTGCTTCACCACAGATTTCAAATCCCTCTTTTTTGAGAATGTCGCCAATCATTTTACGCATAAACACCGCATCATCCACAACCAGAACTTTTGGTGGCATATTAGTCACCCTCCTTTTCTTTTTTGGTATCTATGTTTCTAACATGCTGTTCTATATGTTGTACCTCCTCCATGCTCAGCACCGCACTTAAATCAAGCAAGATTAAAAGGCGGTCTTTCAGCTTCCCCACCTGTTTCAAATATTTTTCATGTACCTCAGTTTGTAAAATTGAGGGTGTTGTTTCGATCTTATCGGTAGCAAGCCTCAATACCTCGGTAACACTATCAACAACCATCCCAACAGTTACATCCCCTACTTCAACAACAATAATCCGGGTAGTCTCGGACTTGCCTTTAGAAGGGATCGATAGTCTTTTCGCTAAATCTATGACCATAGTTATCTGTCCTCTTAAATTAATGACCCCTTCAATAAAATCCGGCGCTTTAGGCATATGGGTAATCGGAATCAATTTTACAATTTCCCGCACCTGATTTATTTCGACGCCAAACTCTTCATCACCAATACTAAAAACGACTAACTGCACTTCCTTCTTGCTGCCTTCCTCAACATTCATCCCCATAGCATCACCCCAAATAAAATAATTCCTTCGGAATCTTTTTATCCATTTAAAAACCTCTCGTGTTCAAACCTTCCCTTAACAATGAATTAAATATACCAATCTATACCCCAATTCCCTTGTTATCCACAGATTGAAAATCTTATTGTTTTCCTATACGTTAAAAATTTTCTTTCACCTTGATTATCCCGCAAACATTACTGCTGGGGATTATACCAAGATAATGAGCCTCTTTATCAGCAGAAATTTTTTATATATTATTATAAAAATTTTACCATAATAAATAGACTGATGTCAATAAAAAACCCCGCCATTAAATTAATGGCGGGGTAAATATGCTGCATAAATACAACTTAAAACTTTAAATTTACTGAAGCAACCGCTTCAACCGTTTTTTTGTCATTGCCAGATGTATAAGAATCGCCAGGCCAGAATATTGCATATAACAGGCCAAACGTGAGATCATCGGTATAAGCATATGTTAAATTCATATCCACCTCATCACCAAGATCTCTTTTTGCCCGTCTAACAGTAGTATCTGCATTAACTACCTTCTGATCATGCCGGTAGAGATAATAATCTATTGTCGTGGTCAATCGCTCAATCGGGCGTGCGCTTAAAGCAAGCTTTACCCAGCTAACATTGGTGTTTGGGTCAAGTATTTCGCCATTTTTTTGATCTTCAAATAATGGTATCCATCCTTTATAATCACCAGAACTTGTCCCGGCTTTTTCACCCGAACGCCGGCCATAAGATAAACCAACTACCGGCGCGTACTCATTGTCAATTGAATATGCACCGCCAACATCAAATGCCCAGGCATCCAAATCTCGCGACGTGCCGCCTGCTGGATTGCTGACAAAATCACCAAACTCTTTCCCAAATTCAATATAACCATTCAAATTTTCAAACGGACTACCACTTAAGATAATATCTAAACCATGTACATCGTCTGCACTTTGGCTAAGCATAGACGGCCCGGTAGTTAAACCACCTGCCGGACTTGCATAATGCGCCAGAACGTAGGACATATCCAACACAGCATTAAACGCATCAAACCGGTAAATAAAATCCGCTAAATATCCGTCCACATCATCACTGGTTGTATCCTTGTCACTTATTTTCACGATGCCTAATATTACCGTCAATGGGTTATAATCCAATATTCCGGCAATGCCGTTAAATGATTTACTGATCGAATAATCGCTGGCAATTAATCCATTACCACTTAAGTCACCGTCGCCAAGGATCAGACCACGGCCAATTCTAACCGGCTGGTTTCCGATCTTTAAGGTTAATTGTGAATAAAGCATTTCCTTTAACACAATATACCCTTCAAGTAATTCAACGTCAAATTTCTCAGCACTGGAACTAATGGGGTTGCTCGCATGTCCGGCAGTAGATTCTGTAACTGGCCAGTCAGACTCACTGAATAATGATACCCGGGCAATCACATTATCAGTCAAATCTGCATCCACGGATAATCTCGTGGTTTGCATATACCAGTCTTCGGCTTTACAATTAGTAAAAGTATTAGACGTAGCGCCGGCTAAATCTCTTCTTCCCAGGTTTACCGTAAGGGTTGCCGGGGTACCACCGCCAGAACCAGTGGTGTAGTAATTATCCCTATATAACCCATATAAACTAATCTCACCACTTATTTTTACATTCTGCACTTCAGCAAATGCTGGAACAGTTAGCGTAATCACTAAGGCGAAAATACAAAGCACAAATAACTTTCTCATTTTATCCTCCTTAAAAGCTGGTTCGATTTATAACAAAAGTTCCATAGCACAATTGGCTATAGAATCCTAAGTTTTTTACAATTATATATTAATCATCATATCCTGACAGCTTCCGGTATCAATACCCCACCTCCTCTCTTCCTAAGATTAAAGCTGTCTCTGATGACCTTGTTCTCTATTTTATTTAACACAATTAACAAAATTTGTCAAGCTTTTTTATCATCTTTTTTTTCCATCAACGCCTTTCTGAACTCTTTTATGCTCTCCGCCAGGGACCTGGCGATTTGCGGCAGTCTTGGCGCACCGAATATTAAAAGTAAAACTACTAAAATCAAGAGTATCTCTTGTACTCCTATTCTACCCATTTCCCACCCCCCCATTTCCTGAGCGGTTCTGTCAAAAACTTTCGTATATTTTTTAAGTAACCGCAGGTTACAAGCAATAACAGATTACAAGCAGCCACAGATTTCACAGATTAAAATGATTTTTTTCTTTTAATAAATCATCTCTATAAATCCGTGGTGATTTAATCTATGGTCATAACTTTAAAATTTTACTTTATTATCCTCTTATATTCTAAAAAAACTCTTCCAAAGTTAAACAGTAATCCAATTCAATAAACCCACATTCCAACTCCTTATGCACTTCCATTGCCGCTCCGATTATTTTGCATGTTAAATCCTTATATGGATATTCGTTCTCTCTTTTATTCACCACAGATTTTCTCGGATTTCCTCCCCCCTTAAAATCTTTATAACTATCTGAGTAATCTGTGGTTGCTTTCCGGTTTTTCATTTTATTTTTGACACTACCTCCTGAGCTGGTTCTGTCAAAATTCTTTTTTTGGTTCTGGCTTGTCCCGGTTGGGGTAAACAATTTTTGCAATGATTATACTAACTAAATATAACAGCAGTAACGGTCCGGCCATCAGCAGCTGTGAGAATACATCCGGGCCAGGGGTTAACGCGGCGGCAATTATAAAAATACCCAGCACTACCAGCCGCCATTGCTTAATTAAAAAATCCGGACTAATTATCCCTAATCGTGAGACAACTGCAATTATCAGCGGCAGCTGGAATATTATACCAAAAGAAAACAATAATGTTGAAACAAACGTGAAATACTTCGCAAATGATATCATCGGGATTAAAAACTCGGTCTGGTAATTCAACAAAAATTTAATACCGAAGGGTAACACTAAGGTGTAACAAAACCCCGCGCCCATTGTAAAAAAAATAAAAGACAACATACTCAAAAACAAGGCATTTCTTTTTTCCCGGCGATACAAACCAACCTCAACAAACCGCCAAATCTGATAAAAGACAATTGGTCCGGCAAGATAGCCTCCCAAAAACAGGGCGATTTTGAGCTCCACCCAGAACGCCTCAAACGGACTTAAAAAAACAAGACGGCCAACCGGCCGGGCAAAGCTCTTTAAGACTAATGGCACATATCTGTAACTTATCGCCATAGAGATAACAATAACCAACAGCGAAACGATTAACCGCCAGCGTAACTCATCAAGATGGTCAAAAACAGACATTTGTTTATCATTATTTATCATCTTAAATAACCCGGCCGCGCCTACTGGTTCTGTAAAAAATTATCTATATTTTTAATAAATGGCAAAAAATTCATCCTATTCTTTCCTTTCCTCGTCACCATGTTCCTGTTCAATCGCCTGTTTAAAATCGTGCAGGCCTTTTCTTAACTCAGCGACCGCCTTCCCAATTGTCCGGCCGATTTCCGGCAGTTTACGCGGGCCAAAAATAATCAGCGCGACGATGAATATTAAGATAAGTTCCGGGGTACCGATATTAAACATGCTACAGCTCCATACTTATAGTATTGCGTCGTGAGTATTACGTTTTTTATTGCTGTCTCTTTATTTTATGTTCAATACACAATACTCAATACTCAATGCGTACTTACACACTGTAAACTGTACATTGTTAACTGTAAACCAGACAACTTCATAGTTGCTTAACCACTTCCCCCTGTACTTTTGCCGTCTGCTCAATGTCTTTCCGCGTGTGGGCAAAGCTTAAAAAGCATGCTTCAAATTGTGATGGAGGAAACATTATGCCATATCTTAGCATTAGATTATAATACAGAGCAAATCTTTTAACAAGAGCAGACTTTGCGCTATTTAAATCTACTACTTTTTTATCGGTAAAAAATAACGTAAACATTGAGCCGGCCAGGTTCAAGCAATATTTTATTTTATGCCTCTTTAAATTCTCCTCTAATCTACCGCATAACCCCTCTGTTGTCACGTCTATTTTTTGGTAATCCAATCCGGATAAAACGCTAAGCGTTTCAATACCAGAAGATACCGCCAGGGGGTTACCGGAAAGTGTTCCAGCCTGATATACCCCGCCTAATGGGGCAATATTCTGCATAATCTCCCTTTTCCCCCCAAACGCACCAATAGGCATGCCGCCGCCGATAATTTTTCCCAGGCAAGTTATATCCGCTTCTACTTTAAATATTTTTTGTACACTGCCAAAACATAACCTAAATCCGGTAATAACCTCATCAAAAATTAAAATAACATTATATTTTTTTGTCAATCCGCGTATATCCGCGAGAAAATTTTCTCTTGGTAAAACCACGCCCATATTTGCGGCAATCGGTTCAATAACCACCGCGGCAATTTGGCGGGGATATTTTTTTAACACCGCATAAAACTTATCAATATCATTATACGGCAATACCAGGGTATTTTTTGAAAAATCAAGCGGTATGCCTTTTGAAGAAGGCCGGCCAAAGGTAAGCGAACCACTGCCTGCTTCAACTAACATTGAATCAGAATGTCCATGATAACCGCCGGCAAATTTTATTATTTTATCCCTGCCTGTATAACCGCGGGCCAGACGCACAGCAGACATCACTGCCTCGGTACCGGAATTAACTAATCTGAGCATTTCAATAGAGGGAATTGTCTTTGTAATCATCTGGGCAAGCACAACCTCATTTTCCGTAGAAGCACCAAAACTCATACCAGAACCTGCGGCCTTTTTAACTGCCCTAACAACATGGGGATACGCGTGCCCTAAAATTAATGGTCCCCAGCTCAACATATAATCAATAAACCTATTACCATCGACATCATAAACATACGCACCACGACCACGGCTGATGAATAACGGATGTGTTCCTACGGCATAACCCGAGCGCACCGGTGAATTTACCCCGCCTGGCATTATTCTTATAGCTTGTTTATATAACCGCATTGAATTCCGAATATTCATTAAAACACCTTACCGCCTGTTTTTTTAACTCCTTGAGCGTATCTAATCTTTCAACCTGTGAGATACCCGTGCTGCGGGAGATTTGCAAGATGATTTTGTCTAATTCCTGCCGATTACGTGCATGAATCATCGCATATAAATTATACGGCCAATGGCAATATGCTTTTCTCACGTAACAGTGTGAAACTTCGTCAAATCCGGCAATAATCTTACCCACCTTAGATATTTTTCTTTGCGGCACCTTCCATGCACACAGGCAATTTGTCTTGTACCCGACACGATTGTGATTTAAAACCGCGGCAAACCGGCGGATTATCCCACTGGCCATCAATGCCTTAATCTCAGAAATCACTTTATCTTCTGTTGTATTTAGCTGCCTGGCAATTTTGAGAAACGGACGCAAAGTGTTTGGTATATCTGTACCCAGTACTTTTAGTAATCTGTAGTTGCCTTTTTTCATAACAAAAGAAAAAAGATTTTCATATTTTCACATTAAAATTTGTATTAATCTTAAACATTTGTTCTGCGGGTAAATTTAAGATGTCGCTTATCTTTGTTTTTCTGCATATCACCCTAATTAATTGCTTAAGTTCTTTTTGCGTGGATGCGGATATTGTAAACCAGATATTATACTCGCCGTCTCTTAAATAATTGTGTGATACATAAGGGATCCGGTTTATAATTTGGCTTGCCGCCTTTACTTGTCCGGCCGGGACTTTCATCGCAATCAGCGTTGTTTTATATCCTATTTTTTCATTATTAAAAACCGGGCCAATTCTCCTGATTATCTTTTTTTTTCTAAAAGCAGAAATCTTTTTAAAAACATCTCTTTCAGAAAGTCCAATCTGCTTTGCCAGTTTTAAGTATGGCCGCTTCACTAATGGATAAGCGGTTTGTAACTTATTTAATATCCGTATATCTTTATTTTGCATAACCGCAAAGAATATCCTCTCCCAAATAATCTCCCTGGTAGTAATAAGCCACTGCCCGGCAGCCGCCGCAGGTTGTTTTGTGCTCACATCCGGCACACCGGCCGCGATAATCTCTCCGGCGTAAGTTCCAAAAAACATCATTGGTTTGCCAAAGTTCGCTAAACCTTTCTTCACGGACATTACCAACCTTTAGCGGCAAATAAGGACAGGGATGCAGATCACCATTTGGCAATATACAGCAGTAGCTGATACCGGCTAAACATCCTTTATCAAATCTTATCTCCTGTTTCATCATTGCGGCTAGGCGGATAAACTGCGGGGCGCAGACTGGTTTAAGTTCCATTGTTGTTGATTTTTGTTTTTCTAAAATTTTATAAAGAACTCTTTCATGCTCGGCGGCGGTTAGATAAATATCTTTGTCATCTTTTGCCCGGCCACACGGCACAAGAAAAAATAAATGATTGGCACAAGCCCCCAAATTCTCCACAAAATCACAAATTTCCTCTATTTCTTCATAATTATTTTTTGTTATGGTAGTATGCACCTGAAACGGCAAGCCGATTTCCCGGCATAAT
Source organism: Candidatus Omnitrophota bacterium (assembly GCA_043821285.1). Taxonomy (GTDB): domain Bacteria; phylum Omnitrophota; class Gorgyraeia; order B26-G9; family JBDRCZ01; genus JBDRCZ01. Next base: position 25,344 of record JBDRCZ010000086.1, read on the forward strand.
TTCATCGCGTTAACTGACCTCGCCCAAGCACCATTTTCATTACGAAACCGATCATGCGTCTTAGGGGTAAGACTATCCAAACTTATTCCCACACGCTGGCATCCTGCCTGTTTAAGTTTATGCGTGGTTTCCCGGGTTATTAACGTACCATTTGTCCCCAGTACCGGCCTAAGCCCGATTTCCTGAGCAAAACTAATCAGCTCAAAAACATCTTCTCTGAGCAGCGGCTCTCCCCCTGAGAAAACAATTATTTTAAATCCGGCAACTTCCATCTCCTCAAGTAAGTCTTTTCCTTCTTGAGTCGTTAACTCATCCCGCGCCTTTTCCCCGGCATCACGATAACAATGCCGGCAAGATAAATTACACTCTTTCGTCACATTCCATGAAATCAACATATTATTTTACTCAATAAAATTTATTAGCATATAACTTAGTTAAGTGATTTATTTGAAATTTGACATTTGAAATTCCCTGCCAACAGCAGGGACTATTTAATCCAGGCTACCACGTCTTTCGCATGATAGCTAATAATCATATCCGCCCCGGCCCGTTTTATCGCAGTAAGTATTTCGATAACTATGGAGCGATAATCCACCCAGTGATTATTGGCTGCGGCCTTGACCATCGAGTATTCCGCGCTGACATTATAGGCTGCGGTGGGCCAGTGGAATTTATCTTTTATTTTGAAAATTACATCTAAATAAGCCAATGCCGGTTTTACCATAACAATATCCGCGCCTTCGTTAATATCGGTCTGTACTTCTCTTAAGGCTTCTTTGACATTAGCAATATCCATTTGATGCGTACGCCGGTCGCCAAATGCCGGGCAGGAGTTTGCCGCGTCTCTGAACGGTCCATAAAATGCGGATGCATATTTTGCCGCATAGCTCATAATTGCCGTATGCTCAAACCCATTTTTATCAAGCAGCATTCTGATATGTTTGACCCGGCCGTCCATCATATCCGAAGGAGCAACAATGTCTGCCCCGGCCCGGGCATGCGAAAGTGCGGTACGGGAAATCAATTTTACACTTTCGTCATTATCAATAACAAAGTGCTCTTGTCCACTTTGATAATTTTTAACTACTCCACAGTGTCCATGGTCAGTATATTCACACAGGCAAACATCCGTTACAACAAGCAGGGGAAATTTTTCTTTCTTTATCGCGCGCACGGCCTGCTGCACAATACCGTTTTCATCATAGGCACCGGTTGCCTGCGCATCTTTTTTGTCCGGGATACCAAATAAGAGTATTGCCAATATTCCCATCTTTGCAATAAGTTCTAATTCTTTTAATAAATTATCAATAGAAAACCGGTAAATCCCCGGCATTGCCTTTATCGCCTGTTTTTTACGTCTGCCGTCAATAACAAACAAAGGATAAATCAGATTATCCGGATGTAGGGTTGTCTCTTTAACTAATCGGCGAAGCAGGTCATTCTGCCGTAATCTTCTAAGTCTGGTTTGTGGAAATCTCATGTCAGAGGTATTCCTGTTTACTTATGAGCTGATTTGTTGTTGAAAACGCTTTGCTGTATTTTTTTTATTCTCACACAGAGCCGCAGAGTTCACAGAGTTTTTTATTTATGTTTCCATCTATTTTAATCGTCATATAAACCTATCTAAAACTATGTACTCGCATAATAAGGAGACGGTACAGTAGGATATGCTCTGTACACATGATAAAAAACGGTTTTCGCTGTTTTGTCCACATCGCTTTGCGAATAAAAATCAACCGGTAACCCTGTTTTTTCATCCCATAGAAAGTTTCTAATTAAAACTTTTACTTCATCACGTGTAGGTTCCCGGTCTTGCCAGCGATACAGATTTTTCAACTTTTCTTTTAACAACGATAACAGCGCCTTTGCTATCTCTTTTATCCTTTGGATTTCTTTGGGAATTAAATCAGGTTTTAATAATAGATCATAAACCGCTAAAGTTTCTTCATCCATTCCTTCTCGCATTGCGCGGCTTTCTTCCCCATCCAGCTCTTTTACGAATTTCAGTAAAGCCTCAAATGTTGCCTCTATGTTTTGTCTGTCTTTTTCCCTGTTATATTCAGCGATAATTTTTTCATAGTGCTCCTGAAAATTTATCCGAAGCGGATTTCTTTGAACAAGCTGCTGAAGTTTCTTTTCTATCACGGTCTTTAGGCTTTGTACGGTTGTGTTTTTCTTTTTAGTATTATTGAATTCTGCCCGTAATCTATTGAAGTCGATTTTACTAATGTCATATGGACTATTGAGATCTTTTGCCTTATCAAGCGTGACAGTAATCGACTCATCAACTACTTCTTGTAATTGTTTAATGATCTCACTAATATCAGCTATGTCCCGATCTTCTTGTAAACTTTTATAGATAATATTAATCGCACTATATTGACTGCGATAATCATTGATTGCAGGTATTGTCAGGCATGCCTTAAATTTAATAAATACCTCACGGCACATAACTTCAAACTTTTTTCTTGTCTCATCATTTTCGTTGACCGCTTCCTTAGCGGTTACAATCGCTTTATTCCTCTCAAAACCACTAGAATTTATAATAGCATCAAGAGACGCTTTCCGCTCACGCAAGAAATCCTTAACCATTGCAATTACCTGTGTTAAATCTTCAATTAATTTCTCTTTAGTTTTAGTAGGATCCGTTTCATTTGGCCCAAGCCCTCCAGTCCTGCCGGTATCGCCTGTGCCGGTAAACGTTGCAAGTGCCTTGCGCAAATTCTTTAAAATACCGCAATAATCAACTATCAAACCGTTGTTTTTATCTTTATGAACTCTGTTTGCCCGGGCAATTGCCTGCATAAGTGTATGTGCTTTAAGAGGCTTATCCAAATAGAGATTTGCCAAACTTGGTACGTCAAATCCGGTAAGCCACATTGCACAAACAATCGCGATTCGAAAAGTATGTTCCTCTCTTTTAAATGCAGAATCTACATCAAGTCTAGTTCCGTCAGGCAACTCAAAACCATTTTTCATCAATTGACGGTGAGGATTAATATCAAAACCCCATTTTCTAAACTTATCGACTTCTCCTTGCTCCTCGCTGACAATAACCGCCTTTTTAGTCTCTTTCATCCAGATAAGTTTATTAGAAAAATAATCTTTCTCTTCACCGGCAGCCATTTTCCACAATTCTTCAACCTCTTCTTCTTTCTGCGCCCAGTATTGCTCAATCAATTCGCACATCCGCACGCAAGTAAGTTTATCTATACACACAAACATCGCCTTGCCGGCTTCCCACGAAGTAGTGTAATGCTCGACAAAATCTTTGGCAATTTGATTAAGTCTCTTTTTTGCCGTAATAATGTGATAATCGCGTTTAAGCTCTTTTTCCAGCCGTTCCTTTACATTAATATCCTCAATCTCTATCTGCTCCAATTTCTCTGCAATTTTCTCATTTATATCGTTAGTCTCAACCCCTAAGGTCTCACCGCGAGAATCATAATATAACGGCACTGTTGCTTTATCTTCAACGGCTCGTTGAAAATCATAAGTAGAAACATATTCGCCAAAAACCTTTGAAGTAATTTCATCATCCTTGAATAATGGTGTTCCGGTAAATCCAATAAAGTTCGCATTTGGCAGAGCATTGCGCATATTCAAAGCCAAGATACCATATTGCGTACGGTGCGCTTCGTCAGTGATTACAATAATATCAGGCCGCTTAGTATATCCCTCTTGGGGATCAACTTCCTGATTGAATTTTTGTATGGTCGTAAAAACATACGCCTTATGATGCCTCATCAATTCCGCCCAACGCTTACCGCTGGCCGGCCGGCACGGAGATTTATCATTATCAACTACGCCGCAACCGACAAAAGTTTTATATATTTGCGTATCCAAATCATCACGGTCAGTGCAAATTAAGAATGTATAATTGCCGCTGATTTTACGATGGACTTTAGTGGTAAAAAATACCATAGAATAACTCTTCCCGGCGCCTTGCGTATGCCAAAATACCCCGAGTCTGCCTTTGGCTCTCACAGGATCATTTAATGCTTTAATAATCTGATTTACTCCCAGATATTGGTGATTTTTACAAAGCACTTTTATCTTTGTGCCAGTGCAATCGTCATAAACAATAAAATTCTCAAAAATATCCATGAAATTATTCTTAGCACATATACCTTTAAGAAGCGTCTCCATGTCTATAACACCCAGGTCAGATTCTGACAAACGCTTCCACTCATGAAAATGCTCGAAGCCAGCGGTAATGGAGCCTATTTTCGCTTTATCCCCATTCGCGAGCATTATGGCCGCGTTGTGATGAAAGAAATGTGGAATAGTATCTTTGTAATCGGATAGA
>JBDRCZ010000087.1:0-12669 GCA_043821285.1 Candidatus Omnitrophota bacterium
AAATAAAAAAATTCCTTCGGAATCTTTTTATCCATTTAAAAACTTTTCGTGTTCAAACCTTCCCTTAACAATGAATTAAATATACCAATCTATACCCCAATTCCCTTGTTATCCACAGATTGAAAATCTTATTGTTTCCTAATACGTTAAAAAATTTCCTTCGGCTTGAGTATCCCGGCAGCAAAATTACCGAAGATTATTCTAAGGTGGTAAGGTTCTGCGTACGGAAAATTTTTTATATCTAATCAATTAGTGCCATAGGCACTAATTGATTATTATAATTTAAAAATCGGCAACGGTCAAGTGCTATCTTGATGTTTTCTATATAGTTAAGGTATTATATTTCCTTGACATAGCTGGCCGGGAATGGTAAAATTGAACATACATAAAGAAATAATGCCTGCGGCATTATTTCTTTATGTATGTTTTAGTGGTTTATAACTGTGTAAAAGAGAGGGGATTCTTTGAATTTTATAAATCCCGGGTTTTTTATCCGCTTCACGGATAAATGGTTGTTTTTGCGCAGCAAAAATAAAAAAAATCATTTTGAGCGGATATTTTTTTTGTCCTTTGATAAAAAAAATATAAGCGGGTTTTCCTTAATTGAGCTGCTGATAACATTGTTTTTGGCGGCACTTCTTTTTTCCTTGTTAATATCCTTATATAAGCCTTATCGTGAGTATATCAGTTTGCGGAAAAATGTCTGGATTTTAGCTTCGGATCTGCGGGCATTCCGCCAACAGGCAATTATTAGCCATTATAATTATGCGTTTGTTTTTGATCTAAATAATGAATCATATACAATAGAAAAACGTACCTATCCTGATAATTCATTTGTAGAAAATGTCAAAAATGAAATTTTGAATATCGATATCGTTGCGGCCGTAAATTTCCGGTTTGAGCCGCAGGGAAACGCAAACTTATTTTCATCAATAACCTTGCAAAACCCCAGCGGTGATCTTAATACGATAATCGTTTCAGCAACAACCGGGAACGTGCGGATTAGTAAATAGATACCGTTAATAGTTTACGGTTTACAGTAAAAAATATTAATAAAAATCCGTGTAACATCTGTGTGAATACGTGGCTAAAAAAATATTTAAACCACGAATAACACCGATTTTCACGAATGGAAAAAGAATTATTATTAAAAGCTAAGACTTATTATGCTAAAAGAAACAGGGTTTAGTTATCTGGAAGTGATATTAGCATTGATTATTCTTGGCGTGGTGTTGATTCCCTTGCTTTCGCAATTTTATACGGGATTTCGCGGCACCCAGACCGCGGAATGCGTTACCCAGGCCGTAGACTTAGCTAATGATTTGATGGAAGAGATTAAAAGCCGGAGGTTTGATGAGAATATCTATCCAGGGGGTCCGGTCACCCCGGCAGCATTAGGCATAGATACTGGTGAAAATGCTAATGACCGCACAACTTTTGATGACGTAGATGACTATCATAACTGGCAAAAATCACCGCCAGAGGCCATTGATGGGACAGTCTTGTCTGATTTTGCCCGGTTTAACCGGAGAGTTACCGTAGAGTATGTTACCCTTAGTGGGGCAGACTGGGTAATCTCAGGGATAATGACATATTATAAAAAAATTACCGTTACCGTCTCACATCCAAAAATATCTGATAAAATACTTGTGACAATTGTTTCGCATCATTAATATGCATAAAAAAAATAAGAGCACGACTAAAAAAAATATTTCTGGTTTCACGACAATAGAATTCATTGTAACGCTTGTAATATTAGTTTTAATGCTTTATCCGGTATATGGTTTTTTACAACAGGCGGGGCTTTCCTGGCAGTTTGGGGAAAATAAAACCGAAGTTGTACAAAATGCCAGGATTGCTCTGGATAAAATGAGTGATGAAATAAAACACGCACATCAGTTTTTTTCGGTTAGTAGTACTCAGTTGCGGTTCTGGTGGAAGGATTTAAATAAAAATGCGATAGCGGACCCTGATGAAATTTTAATGTATGTCTGGTCAGGGATATCCGGTGATGATTTAACCAGAAAATTAGATTCCGAGGCACAGACGACGGCGCTTGCTAATTATGTGGACAGATTTGAATTAAAATATTATGATAAGATTGGACAGGAAACATTAGTTACGAAGGAGGTGTATTTTATAACGGCAACCATAACGATTAAAAAGACTGAAAGGGGTAATAGTTATACCTCGGTTATGAGAAAGGCAATACACCCGAGAAATATTTAGGTAATGGTTAAGGTAACGAAGCCCGTCCTCCACAAAGTGTTGGCGGATTTTCGATATCGGTAACGTTTAGGGGTTACGTCTAAAAAAGAAAAAAAGTATTTTTACGTAAACCGTAACCGAAAGACGAAACGGGTATCGTAACCGAAAAGCGTTGCTTTCATTATGAGAGATGAATACATAGACATAATAGTGTGCTTAACATCATGAACCAAAAAAAAGGTGTGGCTTTAGTTTTAGCTTTGATTGTAATGTCAGTGCTGATTATTTTAGGTGCGGCTTACCTTATAATTATAATTGCTGAGTCCGGTATTGCCCGTAATCAGGAAAACTCAGAGAAAGCATTTTTTGTCGCTGAAGCCGGGATAGAGCGTGGTATAAGGTATATGATTGAAAATCCTGACACAAGTAGTCTGCCATGGACAACTACAGAAAATATAAGTGATGGTTCGTATACACTCATTGTGGATGAAGCAGTAGATATTGGGAATGATTACGTAAGAATTACTTCTTCGGGAATGGTTCATAATGCCAGAAGAATTACCGAACTTATTTTATATCAATGTGCATGGAAATATCTTTTAGTGTCTAATAATAATATAGTTTTTGGCGATAGCGCCACTGGTACGGTTGATGGTGATATACATGCCAATCGCTCGGTACTGGGTTTGGATTTAGGTACCGGGGTTGATTATGTCGAGGGTTCGAGAAGCCCAAATACTAATCAAGATGTGATATTTGAAGTGCGTAATAATACCGGGAGTATGGTTTATTTGACAGATATGACCGTGACATTGTCCACACCACCGGCTTATTATACAGAAGTAAGGATTAGCGTAATTGGCGGGACTAATTATGGCGTGGTCTGGGACCGCTCGGATAATGGTGGTGTGCGGGCAGCAAGTGGCCAGAAAATACCTTTTCGGACAACGGTACAAATCCCGGCGGGTTCAAATGCCAACATTGAAATAAATGGTTTTAGACAAAATCCTACTGGCGGCGGTGGGGCAAATCAGGATATGGATGATACAACTTTCGATATTATCTTTTGGGCAGGTGCTCTGCAGTATCCTACGGTTGTTGGACTGGCGGCCGGGACAGGCGATTCGCTGGTCGTAACCGGGAGCATTACCCAGGGAGATAAAGGGGACCCTCTGGTAAATATGCCGGTTGTAGATATGCTTGCTTATCGTAATAATGCTACACAGGTAGTTATCGGGGATTATGTCTTTAATGGATCCGATGGTTTTGTTGAGGGTTTTGCCGGGGGGTGGGCGCAATATACAAGAGAAAGATATTATATCACTGGTAAGGCAACGATTAATACATTTTATCAAAACTTAGATTTTGACCGTTGTCTGATTACCGCGGAAGGAGGTATCGAGATTATTACCCGACCGGCGTTCAGCGGAATTGATTATGTCGAATTATCCCGCCAGGCAAACACTAATGAAGATGTTATATTTAGGGTAGAAAATAACACCGGCAGTAATGTTACCGTGACAGATATTACTGTTTCATGGACAGCTCCACCAACCGCCTTTTATGAGGAAATAACTGTACGCGTTATTGGCGGGATAAATTACGGCACAGTTTGGAGTTTCCCCCCGCGTGCCGGTAATGATGAAAAAGTATTATTGAGCCCTGATCCGGTTATCCCAAGCGGGAGAATTGCTGAAATAGAAATTTTGAATTTTAGCAAAAAGCGTGATCGCAGCCAACCCAGTGATATGGATAATGAAGAGTTTTGGGTTACCTTCTGGGCCGGTGCAACAGGCTATGAAGCATCTGTTTTGCGTGCGGGGGAAATCCTGGCACCTGCCGGCCAGTTAAGATTTCGCTGCTGGAGTCCGTTCCCATCATTAGTTACTAAAACCGGCAATATTATTGAGCAAGATTCAATAAATGAGACGGACCGCGATTTTGACGGTATTATTTATTCAGAACAAGGAAAGGTCCAATTTGAGAATTTGTTACTTGACGGTGCGATATTGGCTAATGAAATAGAAATAACCGGAAGCTTGGATTTGGAATATAGACCACAGTTTGTTTCTGATCCAGCACCGGATTTTATCGGTGGACTTTCTTTTTTAAACTGGCAGGAAAATTATTAATCAAGTTATTGCTGAAAAACTTTATCAATAACTTGATATTTCCACCGCTTTTCAGTGGAACCAAATTTATAGGTCTACTAATTTTCTTTTGGACTACCTTTTCTTTTTAAGAAAAGGATAAACTGAATATCCGCCTAACATACTGGTGGATTAAATTCGCAGATGGACGTAGTCCTACAATTTACAAAGCACAAACTTTGTAAATTGTCTGCTCATTTAATTTGAGATGATCAAAGATTTATTAGATAAATTTAGAGATATTAATAAGCTTAAATCCAAATTAGATTATGAAGTCAAGTGGTTTGACCCGGGTAAACATATTGCCGGGATAGATATTGGCAGACATGCGGTAAAAATTGTCGTGCTTAAAGCGACCCCAGAAGGATTAAAGTTGGTTGAGTTAATATCTGCACCGCTTGCCCCGCCTGGTGATGACTCCGAAGAGCGGCAGCAGGTAGTGGCAATTGAGACATTGAAAGAGCTGCTCTCTAAAATGAAAACTAAGGTTAAAACTGTGAACGTGGTGATTAACGTGCCATCTTTACAATTTCGCAGCCTGCTCCTGCCGGAGATGCCCGCGGAGGAATTGAAGGAAGCGGTGAGATGGGAAATCGAACAGAATGCTGCTGTCCCGGTTGAAGAATTGACTATTGATTATTCTATTTCCGGAGAAGTCACCAATCTGGGAGCAAAGAATTTAGCAGTTGAAGTCGTAGCCGTAAAAAAAGAAGAGGTAAATCAGGTTACGAAAATATTTAATGAGCTCGCGCTTAAGGTATACGCATTTAATATCGTGCCTTTTGCCCTTTGGAATTTTTTTCAAAAAACATCCCAGTGGGAAAAAGAGGAAAAGATTGCTTTAATTAATATTGGCGCAGAAATTACCAGTATAAATGTCTTTTATAATAATACCCTGCAGTTTACCCGTGATATCTTTTGGGGTAGCACACTGATTAACAAGGCGTTGGTGCAGGAATTAAATATCACTTTAGAAGAAGCAGAAGATCTAAAAATCCGAACCGGCCTTGATAAAAATTCTAATATCTATCCGGTCGTTTTACCGGTAATGAAGCAGTTGTCAACGGAGATCCAACGTTCATACGATTATTATAAAGCGCAGTTTCATGCCGAATCTGTCAATAAAACAGTAATTTCCGGCGGCGGGGCGCGTCTTAAAAACCTCGATCAGTTTTTGGCTGAAGAGTTGACAATTTCCGTTGAAATGGCAGATTTGGGCAGTGAAATCGTTTTTGATGATAAGTTTTCAACCGATGCAGCTGAGGTATCTTTAACCTATAGCATTGCAATTGGTTGTGTGCTTTCAAGTTTAGGTGAAAATACGAAAAAAATAAATCTTCTTCCGGAAGAGCTGCGCATAGAAAAAAAGGAAAATTTAAAGGGTTTGCTGATAAAATGCGGCATTGCGCTTTCCGTGCTGTGTCTGGCAGGGTATTATGGACATTTAGTTTTAATGGAAAAAAAATTGGCAAAGGAAAAATTTACCGCAACTTGCATAATCGACGAGTTAACGAAAAAATTACAGGCAGAAGATAAACTTAATTTTATTAAAAATATTTTAAACCAGCAGACCAGGCTTGAACTACTGATCATTGCCCTTAGTGAAACTATTCCGGATAGTGTCTGGCTTAATGAGTTACATCTTAATGAAAGTAGCCGTATCTTGACCCTGAAAGGAGAAAGTGATTCTGAGGTGTTAATTTTGGAATTTATGCGTAAATTAGAAATGGTCGATTATTTTAAAAATACCAGACTTGAATTCATCGAACGAATAACCGATAAAAAAGGACAGGAAACGACAATTAATTTTTTAGCCTATTGTCAGTGGTGATAAAAGATTACTGCTTGCAGCAATCTTTTATATTATGACGGGAAATTTTCATTAGGATGCAAAAAATTAATCTTTCGCAGGTTGATTTAAAGTATAAAATTATTGGCGCAATCGGGATTATTGCCGCGGTTTTTCTTATTTTTAATGATTTTATCTGTAAACCCGTAAGAACGCGCATTAGTGATTTAAAGGTTGAACTCGAACCCCTGCAAGACCAGTTACAGATTATTCGCACACTGGATTATCCAACTGCGGAAGATAATGAGCAAATCATTGCCGGTATTGCCCAGGATCATGAAGATGCCCGGCAAAGATTAAAAATCGCGGAGCAAAAACTTGTAAAATTTACCAGCACCGCCGATGTTTTGAAAAATTTTACCAATAAGGCCATATCCTCACAGATTGAAATCATTACAATTAAACCGATGGAAAGTGCAATTGTTGATAATGTCCGAGTAATCCCTTTTCATATCGAGTGTTACGCGACCTATAATTCTTTTTTTGAATTTATTAAGACGTTGAAGAAATTGCCGATGGCATGTAACTCGTTGAAAATGTTCGTGGTTGCTAATAAAAAACCGTATTTGCATATCGTGTTAAATGCATCATTATATGTACGGAAATGAAAAATATATTAAAAAATAAAATAAGATTTAAAATTAAAATATCTAAAATAAAGTTAATTTACCAAAAACTTCTCCTGTTCCTTTCGAACAAACGTTTAACGAATAAACAGCGAAAGTTTTGGTTTATTTTCTGTTTGATTTTAATCGCCACCCAAGCGGTGATATTTCGGTTTTGGGTATTAGCGATCAGAAAACAACGAAAGATGGTTACGATGAGCGCGCCGATGGCACCGATGACTTGTCCCTCGGTTTCGATTCAGCCGGAAGCTAAAGTTACAGAAACCGGTTTACCTGAGAAAAAAATCATTGTGATCCGCGATCCGTTTCTGAAATCCATGGAAGAGACCAATAAATTTTTTACCGCCCGGGCACGGGTTTTTATCGGAGTGGCTTTAACCGGGATCCTCTGGGATGGAGAGGCCCCATCAGCAATTATTAACGGCCGGGTTTATAAAATTGGTGACGCCATTGAGGGAAAAAAAATAACGCAAATAACAAAAGATAAGGTGATATTAGAGTCACAGGGCGTTGAATATTTACTGTTAATATGGAATGATAAATAAATTATGCAAAGTAAACAGCCGGTAAAAATATTACATATTATAACCCGCCTGATAATCGGCGGGGCACAGGAAAATACGCTCTATACGGTCGAAGGTCTTAATGGATTAGCTAATTATGATGTTTGGCTATTAACCGGACCGGCAGAAGGTCCCGAAGGCAGCCTTTTTATCCGTCAGGGTAAAAAAATAAAAATTGCGGTTATCCCCGAGTTAAAAAGAACCGTCAATCCTTTTTGGGATCTCATTGCCTTTATCAGGGTTTATGATTATATAAAAAAAAACGGTTTTACGATCGTGCATACCCATAGTTCCAAAGCCGGGATAATTGGCCGATGGGCGGCATATTTCTCCGGCGTGCCAATAATTGTCCATACGATACATGGACTGCCGTTTCACCCCTATCAGAATAATTTGATAAATTTTTTATATAAGACACTTGAACAGGCTACGGCAAAGATTACAAAAAAAATGATTACGGTTTCAAACGTGTTAATTGACGATGCACTTATTGCCGGCATTTGCCCAAAGGAGAAATTTATCACGATTTATAGCGGCATAGAATTAGAGCGGTTTTCCCGCGGTGCGGTCGATAAAAAGGTATTAAGATCAAAATTAGGCATACCACACGATGCCGTGGTCATCGGTAAAATTGCCAGGCTTTTTCATCTTAAAGGGCATGAGTTTGTGTTGGATGCTGCCGAACAAATAATTAAAAAATATCCCGATGTTTATTTTCTGTTTGTCGGGGAAGGCATTCTAAAACCACGGTTGATTGCAAAAACAAGGAAATTAAATATCAAAAAAAATATTATTTTTGCCGGACTCGTCTCACCGGATCATATTCCGAACTATATTCATATTATGGATATCGTCGTCCATGCCTCTTTGCACGAAGGGCTGCCCCGTAGTGTGGTTGAGGCATTCGCCGCGCGAAAACCCGTTATCTGTTTCGATATTGCCGGTGCGCGAGAACTTCTCTTTGGCGAAAGCGCTTCTTTTTTAGTTAGACCAGGTGATGTTTACGGACTGATTGAAAAAATAGTTACCTTAATAAATAACCGGTTATTAGCCGAAGATTTGGGAAAGCGGGGTTATGAAACAGTGGTTAAAAAATTTAGTAAGGAAAAGATGGTGCAAGATCTTGACAAACTATATCAGGAGCTTTTGGGTAAATGTGGCCATTAATCTATATTTATATATTCGTTTTTTCTTTTGGCCTTTCCGTTATCCTTACCATGTCGATGATTGGTATTGCCAGACGTTTTAACATCCTTGACCGGCCTGAAGGAAGGAAAGTGCATTCGGTATCTACACCGCTTCTAGGCGGACTGGCGATCTTTTTAGCGTTTAACCTGACGATTATTATAAATCTGTCGCTGCTTTTTTTGTTTAAAACCAGCCGATTATTTCCCCATGAATTAGGTCAATACTTAAGCGGGATAAACAGCACAAAGATGCAATTATTTACAATTTTATTTGTTGGATTTTTGGTCATGATGATCGGATTAGTTGACGATCTTAAAAAATTATCCCCGTTTTATAAATTAATCTTAGAAATATGTCTGGCTTTAGTTTTATATTTTGCCGGAATTAAGATAACTCTTTTCATCAGGAATGAAATAGTCAGCGCCGTACTTACAGTCGGCTGGATTGTTGGCATAACCAATGCTTTTAACCTGCTCGATAATATAGACGGACTCTCCTGCGGGGTGGCGGCAATAGCCGGGGTGATTTTTTTTATCATTGCCGCAGGCGGCGGTCAATATTTTGTCAGTTGTATAACTATTGCCTTTACCGCAATTATGTTAGGATTTCTCGTATTTAATTTCCCGCCGGCAAAAATTTTTATGGGAGATGCCGGCAGCCTCTATCTGGGATATATATTGGGTGTGCTGACAATTATCGAAACGTTTTATACAAGACATCTGCCAACAACATTACCGGTAATTATGCCGCTTTTGATCTTAGCCGTACCTCTTTTTGATACAATATCCGTACTCTATATCCGCATAAAAAACCACCGTCCTGTTTATACCGGAGACAGAAATCATTTTTCACACCGTTTATTACGTCTGGGGATGAATACAAAACAGACTGTGTTGTTTATTTATTTATTGACATTTTTATTAGGAATTGGCGCAATTTTACTTAAAGGTCTAACCGTTCTGCCAAGCCTTATTTTGTTAATACAATCAATCGGTATTATTTTTATAATTGTAATCTTAGAAAATATTAAAACAAAATGAGAGTTTATATTGTCGCACTATCTTTAAGCATCGCGGCGCTGTGTTTGATCTTTAAACAGTTGCGCAATTTAAGCCTATCGGGTAAAATTATCATTATCTCTACCGCCTTAGCCTTGTTTTTACGGCCGCTGTTTTGCGGTATTGGCAGCAGCTGGTCGAATGCGCTGATCTTTTGCATTATCGTGGTTGCTTACAGCACGGGCATTTTTGCTGATTTGGCAAAAAAAAAGCTTGATGCTAAAAAAACACCTTTGGATTTTTATTTTCTACTGTTTTTATTTTTTGCCATTGCTTCGATTTTTTTTACCGTAAATCTGCGAAATAGTATAGATTTTCTTTATATTTTATTGGGAAATATCTTATTTTATAGAATTATCATTGAAAGATTTGACCGTGAAGAACTGCTTGGTGTTTTAGGTAAAATATTGTTTTTGTCTTCGTTGTTTGTCATTTATTATGGTATCGATCAGTATTTTTTCGGCTTTCGTCTGACCAGAGAATTCGTTGCCGCTTATCCGCAAACCGCACTCCCAGTGCCTGAATTTCAAATGCGGCTTAGTTCACAACAGGTATTTTCCACCTTGTTATACCCGCCAACCCTGGCCGGATACCTGATTTTGACAATCCCGCTTTTTCTAATCACAGCGCTTAAAAAAGACCCTAATTTCTATTTTAGGATTATCAAGTTGTTCGTCCTTGCCGCGGGATTATTCGTTCTGCTGGCAACCTATTCTAAGGCCGGATGGATATTGTTTTTTTTCGGAATGTTTTTTATCGCTGGGCAGTTGGCCGGTTTTAAAAAGGACAAAAAAATATTTATTGCCGGGATGGTGATGATTGTGGTTATCTTAGCAATCTTTGCAATAGCTAATGCTAAAAATCTACGTTACCTGACAAACTTTTTTGCTTCGTTAAAAGTGCGTTATCAGTATGCCCAGGCTGCGGGGTTGATGATTGGTGACCGGTTTTTTTCTGGTTTTGGTGCCGGCAATTTTGGCACGATTTATCCCGGATATAAATTGCCCGGTGCCGAAGAAACTAAAATGGCGCATAATTCATATTTACAGATATGGGCCGAGTGTGGTTTGTTTTCATTTTTGACATTTTTGGCAATATGGTTTTTTTTTCTGCGGCGTGGATATCTTTTGATCAAACAGATAGCAAAAATAGATTACGAAAGGGCTAAAATTTTATTAGGAATTTATACTGGAATTTTATTATTTGTTTTGCATAATTTTTTTGATTTTGATTTTTATGTACCAAATATATCAATGATTGTCTGGGGGATGCTCGCCGCTTTTTTTGTTTTAAGCCGGGAGACAAAATCCGCGGCTTATCCCCTAAGCGATAAATTCAACCGGCCGCTTACCGCAGCAGCGGTTACTATTATTTTTGTTATTTTGGTATATAGTATAAGCTTACCGCAGATCGCGGCTTATTATCAGTCCAAAGGGTTGTATTTTATTAAGCAGAAAAAAGCAACTGCCGCACAACCTAATTTTAAACAGGCAACCAGATTAGACCCATTTGATCCGGAAAAACACTATCAATTAGCGCATTTGTATCAGATTTTGGGGGAAAACGCAGATATGATCAAAGAACTGGAAACCGCCGCAGCTTTATCACCATATACCCCTTACTATCAATATAGTCTAGGTGCGGTTTATTATAACCATGGTGATTTTACGAAAGCACGGCAATATTTTTCTGCCGCGCTTTTGTTATATCCTACTAAACCATTTTATCATCATATCCTCGCGCGTGTCTATAATCGGACGGGTAACCGTCCAAAGGCAGAGTTTCATATTAGAGAAGCTACCCGTTTAGAAAAAACAGAAAAATTTAATGCAGAAAAACTTTGATGTTTCAATCGTTATCCCGGCTTTTTGTGAAGAGAAAAGGCTGCCGAGATATCTCAAGCAGCTCGTTTGTTTTTGTCAAAACAGTAGTAAAAAATATGAAATAATTGTTATTGATGATGATGGTTCGGTTAATCCTGAGGAAATAGAAAAAAACTTACCCTATTTAAAAAAAGGCTATGATATCTTCGTTGGTTCAAGGGTATTACATAATCAAGAACAGATTTTAAGGGGAAGTTTGAAAACCGCAGGTTTTCAAATAAAAAGCTGGATGAGCCATGATATCCTGGGCATGTTTGCTTCCGGCTCACTCAGGTTGGGAGGAGATGATGAAAAAAATACTGGTGATTCACGGGCCGAATTTAAATTTGTTAGGTGACCGGGAAGTTGACATATACGGAAAGGTTTCACTCGTAGATATTGACCAGGCACTGAAAAAGATTGCCCATGACAATAATCTAGAGGTTGAAATTGTCCAATCAAATCATGAAGGCGAAATCGTAGAAATTATCGGGCAGTGCAAAAAAAATTTTACGGCAATTTTAATTAATCCTGCGGCGTATACCCATACCAGTGTGGCGATACGTGATGCCATTGCTGCGGTAGGACTACCGACCGTAGAGGTGCATTTGTCAAACATTTATGCGCGGGAAGAGTTTAGACACACTTCGCTAATTGCCCCGGTATCAACCGGACAAATATCCGGCTTGGGGATAAATAGTTATTTATTAGGACTCCGCGCAATAATCGACATGGTTAAGTAACATCAGATAAGATAGCGTCAAAAATAAAATGAAAGAAAAAGAAAGAAACCACAGAGGTCACAGAGAGAAAGATAAATTTTTGAGTTCTCGAAATGAATGCCCTTTGAAGAAGGCACCAAGAAGATAATTGCATCTACTATAGAAGTTCATACAAAGTGTTGAAACTAAAGGAAGAGATAAAAAAATAATAATCTGAGAGCACACAGAGAATAAAAATAGGATTATTCTATAAGTGTTTTATTTATTAAAATCCGTGCAACATCCGTGTAAATTGTATGCTGAAAATAGGTGTTAAGCCTATTAACAAATGTTCTTTTAAAAAAATAAACTTTGCTAAGTCAAGGGATGATTGGTAAAATACCTCCAGGATATCCTTTTAGAGGGCATGAACAAGTGTAAATGAGAAGCTTAGCTGTCTCTAC
>JBDRCZ010000088.1:0-20423 GCA_043821285.1 Candidatus Omnitrophota bacterium
AACACGGAAACACAGAAAAAATTAATTGATTACTCTTTTTATATTTAAAACCGGCTTGGAGAAATTTAATAATAATCCAACTTTCAACTTCGCAGATTTTAAATACAATATTAATTGCGCTAAATGACTATCGTCAAATAGCCTTACTGTTTTTAGTTCAACGATTATCTGCCCTTCCACTACTGAATCAATTCTATGTTATCCTATCTCTTTATCGTCGTAAAAAATCTTTATCTCTTTTTGTACCTCTACTTTTAGCCTTTCTTTCTCTAATTCTATTGGTAAAGATGCTTGATATATAGATTCTAAAAAACCAGGGCCTATTTTCTTGTGAACAGTTATTGCACATTTAATAACCTTACTGGTCAACTCTTCTAATTCTAAATTCATTTTTCCGTGTTTCTGTGTTTCCGTGGTAACGCTTTTCATTAGATTTTTGGCACTACCATAAAATTCCAAAATCCAAATGACAAAATCCCTGCCTGCGGCAGGCAGGCAAATGAATCTTTAAATATCTAAATCACAAAAACAATTACAAAATACTCTTTTCATTTGTCATTTCTTCATTTTTTATTTATCTTTTTCTCGCCAGATTCTTGCGCCGAGATTAGAAAGCTTTTCTTCAATGTTTTCATACCCTCGATCTAAATGATAAATCCGATGTATTTCTGTCCGCCCGCGTGCCATAAGTCCTGCCAAAACAAGCGCGGCCGAAGCACGCAGGTCTGAAGCCATTACCGGTGCTCCGCTCAATTTTTTTGTTCCTTTTATAATCGCTGATACGCCTTCTAAAATAATCTGCGCCCCCATACGGTTTAACTCGCTAACGTGCATAAATCTGTCCGGAAACACCTTCTCGGTTATTACACTTATTCCCTCGGTCGTACTAAGCATTGCCATCATCTGAGCCTGTAAATCCGTAGGAAATCCTGGGTATGGTAAAGTGGTTACATCCACGGATTTCAGACTATAACCTTTTACATGCACGGTATCTTCATGTTTTGAAATCACAACTCCGGCTTCTTTCATTTTATCAAGCAGTGCAGAAATATGATCGACCCGGCCATTTTTTATCGTAATATTACCCCCATTCATTGCTGCGGCAATTATATACGTTCCCATTTCAATGCGGTCGGGGATTACCCGATGTTTTGCCCCACCCAGTTTTCTTACGCCATCAATTTCGACCCGGTGCGTTCCATGCCCTTTTATTCTGGCACCCATTTTAATAAGAAAATCCGCAAGATTTTCAACTTCCGGTTCACAGGCAGCATTTTCAATTATGGTTTTGCCACGGGCAAGAGTAGCTGCCATCATTACATTTGCTGTTGCTAAGACTGAAGAACCATATGTCCCGCCTAAAAACACATTATTACCTCTTAATCCTCTTGTTTTTGCCACGACATATCCATGTTCAATCTTGACATTTGCCCCAAGTGCCTTTATGCCTTTTAAATGCAGATCAATCGGCCGCTGTCCAATAACACATCCACCGGGCAGGGAAACCCTAGTCTTTCGTTGTTTTGCCAAAAGTGCGCCGAGTACACAAAATGAAGCCCGCATTGTACTCACCAACTTATATGGCGCTACATACCCTTTATACTTTTTAGGTTCAATAACCGCCCGTCCTTGTGCCATGTCAGTTTTGACCCCCAGTGCACGTAAAATTTTAAGCATTGTATATACATCTCTTAATGGCGGCACATTTTCCAACACACATTTTTCTTCCGTAAGTAATGTTGCCGCTATGATTGGCAATGCCGCATTCTTTGCGCCGCTAATCGTAACCGTACCGCTTAATTTCTTCCCACCTTCGATAATCAGTTTTTCCATTATAAATTATTGCCTTCGTCAATAATTTATCCACTCCCTTTTCTTTGGAAAAGAAAATGGAGACCATAAAAAAATTCCTTCGGAATCTTTTTATCCATTTAAAAACCTCTCGTGTTCAAACCTTCCCTTAACAATGAATTAAATATACCAAACTATACCCCAAATCCCAGGTTATCCACAGATTGAAAATCTTATTGTTTCCTATACGTCAAGAAAAATAACTCCGAGCCTTTGAACTTAAAAAGAAAATTCCGATAGAACCTATTTATAACTTTTGTGCATAAGTTATGCGTGGTCTTTGTGTTAGGTCATTCATTGCTTTTACTTGTGCAAAACTTTTATTTTTTTTAAAAAGATAAGAAATATCATTTACTTGATGCTCGCCAATTTCTAAAACCAAGAAACCACCCTTTCTTAAAAAATGGGAGGCTTTTGGGACAATCTGATTGTAATAATAAAGCCCATCTTCTCCTCCGCTCAAGGCAATCTTTGGTTCATGTTTTAACTCCGGAGTCATCAGCAACATTTCTTTTTTATTTAGATAAGGTGGATTAACCGCAATAATATCAAATTTTTCATATTCTGATAGATCTATTGCAAATAAATCTCCTTTTGCTAACTCAATATTATTAATACAATTATGCAGATTTATGTTTTTCCCGGCAGCGGCAAGCGCTTGCGCACTAATATCCGTGGCTAATATTTTACAGTTGGGTATGTTTTTTACAAATGTTATCGCAATATTTGCTACCCCACAACACATATCCCAAATGTAATATTCATCTTGATTATTTTCTTTTGTCAGATTTATCGCCAACTCAACAAGCAATTCAGTCTCCGGCCGCGGGATAAAAACCCCACTAGTGACAATAAATTCTAATCCGTAAAAAAAGGTTTTTCCCAGAATGTACTGTAAGGGAAAATGTTTTTTACGAAGCGCAATGATTTCCTGATAACGCAATCTGCGATATTCATCCGGTATTTTTTGATCAAGATAAAGCGCGATTTTTTCAATGCCTAAAATATCAGAAAGTATCTGCTCACATTCTCCGCGGTCATTCAAGATGTCTGCCTTTCTGAGTTCATCACTCCCCCAGGCAAGCAGCTCTCGGTTTGTTGCCCCTCTCACCAAATGCGATTCTGGCACATCGCCAACTAGATAATTTTCGTAAAGATTCTGACAGCGATGTTTACTATTCAAGATTTTGTTTTCCTTTTGTTCTATTTAATCGGTCCAGACCTATTAAACGGATATAACATCTTATATGCCTTCCCTACAATATATTTTTTTGGTACAACCCCCCAATATCTACTATCATTGCTAAAAGCACTATTATCCCCAAGTACAAAATAACTATCTTGTGGTATGGTTATCGCTTGACCTTCGTTAGTATAATTTCCCCGATTGTAATAGTACTTCTTTGCAAAAGATGGTTCAGTTAAAAGCGTTCCGTTGATCAAGATTGAACCTTTTTTTATCTCTACCGTTTCTCCTGGCAAACCAACCAACCTGCTAATGCCCATCTTTTTAGTATCTTCTGGATAGATAAAAATATTTATATCCCCTCTTTTTGGTTCTGATTTTTTATAAATTGCTTTATCCGCCAATATTAAATCACCTTGAAGTAAAGTTTGCTCCATTGTTTTTATTGTACCTTAAAACTCTGCGCTACATTATTTTCAAGGTGATCTGTGATCTTTTTAGAAACTATGCCAGAGGGATTAAATTCGAATACGAATAATATAATCCATATAATTAGTAAAGTCCTTCTCCCAGCAGTAATGTTTCTGGTTAGATTGTTACTAATATTGTATGCTTTCGCACAACGATAAGCATCAACGATAACAAATATTCCGTAACCGATTACCAGAATAAATAATAATAATAAAAGTAATGGATTTGTTGTTGTGTTGGGATTTAGAATATATAAGATTAGTAATATTCCCAATATATGTGTAATGCAGAAAAATAAAATACCTCGTTTTACCCTGCCAGCATATATTTGACCCAATCCTATTATCATTACAGCAAGCATTACTGCCACTAAAAGTTCTTTGGGGGTTAAATTGTTTGTTTGTTTAGTTGCAATTTTCTCTCCCCCCCCCCCCGCAATTTATTCCTTAGCCCCTGCTTGTTTTGCGCAGTCTGGATTCTCACCAGTTAGGTTCGGTACGCTTCTTGGCGCAATCGTATTCAATCCGTGTTAATCTGTGGCACTATATTTTTCTAAGGCTAACTATCTGTATAATCTGTGGTTAAGACTTAACTTCTTTTTTGTGCCATCCGTGGTTCTGCTTTTTGGTTTTTCATAATACTTTTGACACTACCGATTGCGCCGTAGAAAATGCTACTCATTTTTTGAATCATGAAACGTTTTTAATTTTTTTTCTCTTTCCGCTTCTGCCAAGGTCTCAACAAGTTCCGTAATATCACCTAATAAAATACTCTCCAGCTTATAGAGGGTAAGATTTATCCGGTGGTCCGTAACCCGTTTTTCCGAGAAATTATAAGTACGGATTTTTTCACTTCGGTCACCTGAACCAATTTGTGCCCGGCGCTGATCTTTGATTTTTGACTGCTGTTCTATTCGATACTTATCAAGCAGTCTGCTGCGCAGTATCTTCATGGCGCGTATTTTATTTTTCAACTGCGACCGTTCATCCTGGCAGGTGACAACTGTGCCGGTAGGGATATGAGTTATCCGTACAGCCGAATCTGTTGTATTTACTCCCTGTCCTCCCGGACCGGTTGAACGATACACATCAACTTTTAAATCTTTAGGATTTATCTGAACATCAATTTCTTCGGCTTCCGGCAAAACCGCAACACTTACCGCCGAGGTATGTACTCTGCCGGAGGCCTCTGTCTGCGGCACACGCTGCACCCGATGTATTCCGCTTTCATATTTAAGCCGGCGATACGCCTGTTTTCCTTGAACAGAAAAAATTATCTCTTTCAATCCACCTAATCCCGTCAAGTTTGAATGAAGAATTTCTAATTTTAATCCCGCGCCTGCCGCATATCGGGAATACATCTTAAATAAATCTGCGGCAAACAAAGCCGCCTCTTCGCCGCCGGTACCAGCTCTGATTTCAACAATAACGTTTTTGTTGGCGTAAGGATCATCTTCAATCAGATAATCTTCCAGTTGTTTCTGCAAATCATTCAACTTTTTATCAAGCCCGGCAAGTTCTTCATTGACTAACTGGAGAAATTCATTGTCTTCTGTTTTGTCCAAGATTATCTTTTTTAGCTTTTCCTGCTCGGCAACTGTCTCCTGATAACGGCGATATTTTCTAACAATATCGGCGATCTCAGAGCGTTCTTTAGCATGCTTTTGATAAAGGTTACCATCATTAATAACCTCTGGCTCAAGCAGTAAACCTTCGAGATCAACAAAACGTTTTTCAATTTCATTAAATTTTGCTAAGTATTGATTACTATTTTGTTCTGGCATAGCGCTTCTTAAACTTATCTACCCGTCCGGCGGTATCCACAATTTTCTGCTTGCCGGTAAAATAAGGATGACATTTACTACAAATCTCCACACGGATATTTTGCCTGGTCGAACGTGTATGGATAACCTCTCCGCAGGCACAGGCAATCGTCGCTTGTTTATATTCCGGATGAATATCTTTCTTCAATCTAATTCACCTCCACTTTTAACAAAGAATTCCAAAATCCAAATGACAAAATCCAAATGAATCTTTTAATGTTTGGTTTTTTGTGTAGATATTCCTTTGACATTTGGAATTTGACATTTGTCATTTTATTATAGGTTTGCCACAGAAAGTGACATTAAAAATTCTGCATTTGTATTTACTTTGGACAGTTTCTGTATTAAAAGCTCCATTGCTTCAACGCTGCTTAGCTCATTGAGTGCTTTACGCAATATCCAGATGCGTTTTAATTCTTCCGGATCTAAAAGCAATTCTTCCTTACGGGTATTGGAACGCTTTATATCTATCGCCGGGTAAATTCTTCTTTGAAAAAGGTTTCGGTCAAGTTGCAGCTCCATATTACCCGTACCTTTAAATTCTTCAAAAATAACATCATCCATTCTACTGCCGGTATCAACCAATGCGGTGGCAAGAATGGTTAAGCTCCCGCCTTCTTCAATGCTTCTTGCTGCGCCAAAAAAACGTTTCGGTTTCTGCAGGGCATTAGAATCAATACCGCCCGAGAGAATTTTACCGCTATGCGGCACCACGGAATTATATGCCCGTGCCAAACGGGTAATGCTGTCTAATAATATTACCACATCCCGCCGGCATTCAACAAGCCTTTTTGCTTTTTCGAGAACCATTTCCGCAACCTGCACATGCCGCTCCGGCGGTTCATCAAATGTAGAGCTGATCACCTCACCTTTAACCGAGCGCTGCATATCCGTTACCTCTTCCGGCCGTTCATCAATCAAAAGGACAATCAAAATAACATCCTCAAATTTTGTCGTAATACTATTGGCTATTTTCTGAAGCAGCACGGTTTTTCCGCTGTAAGGCGGCGCAACGACCATCCCCCTTTGCCCCTTGCCAATGGGAGTAAGTAAATCCATAATCCGCATGGATACCTCTTGAGCGGTAGTTTCCAAAATAAAGCGCTGTTGTGGATATAACGGCGTAAGATTATCGAACAAAACTTTATCCTTAAGTGCCTCCGGGGGTTCAAAATTAACGGCTTTCACTTTAAGTAAAGCAAAGTACCGTTCTCCTTCTTTTGGCGGGCGAATTTGGCCGCTAACCGTATCCCCTGTTCTTAAGTCAAATTTTCTAATCTGCGAAGGAGAAATATATATATCATCCGGACAGGGCAAATAGTTATAATTAGGCGACCTTAAAAAACCAAACCCGTCGGGTAAAACCTCAAGCACTCCTTCGCCAAACATCAGTCCTTCTTGTACCGCCTGGGCCTGTAAAATCTTAAAAATAAGATCTTGTTTTTTCAGCCCGCTGATACCGTTTACCCCGAGGGTCCTGGCAATCTTGTTCAGTTCTGTGACTTTTTTTTGTTTAAGCTGCGCAATGTCCATTTCCGTTACTTTACTGGTTCGGTCGGTTTTATTTATCTTATCTGTTTTTACTTCTTTAACATGTTCCATAATTCACTCCATATTTTTAACACCTGTTTTTGAGTTTTTTCCCGCTCATGAGAATTATTTATAACATAATCAGCTCTTTTCCGTTTCACATACATCGGCAGTTGCATCCTGATTCGGCTGAGAATTTGGGATTTAGAATACCCCTTTTGCTGCAAACGGTTAATCTGGACATCACGTAAAGCAGAAACAACAACAACGACATCGGCAATCTTATCTAAACCTGCTTCGATGAGCAGCGGCGCATCAATTATGATAATTTGTGCGCGGCATTTCAAACGGCTCAATTTTAACTTTATCTCTGCACAAACTACGGAATGCGAAATAAGACATAATTTATTAAGCCGCCATCGGTCTTGAAAAACAACCCGCGCCAGTTTTCGGCGGTTAACCTCCTTATCTTTAAAAACACCTTCGCCAAATATTTTTCTAATCTTTTTTTTGATCCGCGGTTCTTTCAGTACATGGTGATTAATCTTATCTGCATCAATTATCTTTGCACCCAGTTCTTGAAACATCTGGGCAACGGTAGATTTTCCGCTGCCAAAACTTCCGGTTATTCCCATGACAAGAAAATCAGCTCGGCAATTTAATTGTTTCTTCATAAAGCTCAACATATTTTCTTGCTGATTGTTCCCATGAAAAATCATCTTCCACAGTTCTCTTCACTAACTTTTTCCATACGCTCCGGTGATAATAAACCGTCACCGCCCTTTTAACCATTTCTAAGAGTGTCCCGCTGGAATATTCACTAAACACAAACCCATTACCTTCATCTTGATACGGCATAAAATCAACAACCGTATCGGCCAGTCCGCCGGTATTTCGCACCAGTGGCACAGTGGCATATTTCAAGCTAATAAGCTGTCCCAGCCCACAGGGCTCATAACGTGAAGGCATCAGAAACATATCACATCCGGCATATATCTTATACGCCAAAGCCGCATCAAATTTCAGGTTTATCGATACATTTTTGGGGTATTTTTTTGCAATTTGCTTAAAAAATACATGATATTTATCCTCACCGGTGCCAAGTAATATAAACTGAACCGGCAGCTGGCAAATTTCATCAATTGCCCGGGTTAAGATATCCAGTCCCTTTTGATCGGCCAGGCGCGTAATTAGCCCGATCAGCGGTAGATTGCTTCTTTTTTCAAGCCCGCTTATCTTTTGCAAGTCTTCTTTATTTATATATTTATCTTCCAAATTACGCGGGTCGTAATTTTTTGCAATAACCTTATCCGTTGCCGGATTCCACTCCTCATAATTTATGCCATTGATTATGCCGTGCAGTACCTTTTTTCTATATAAAAGGACACCATCTAGGCCGCAGCCATATTCAGGGGTTTGGATTTCTTTGGCATAATTTTCACTGACGGTTGTAAGGACATCGGAAAAGACCAGTCCGCCTTTTAAGACATTAACTTTGCCATAAAACTCCAGTGTCTCCAAGGTAAAAAAATCATTGCCCAGACCAATCTTTTTAAACTGTTCCTTGGGAAAAAGCCCCTGATATCCTAAATTATGGATCGTAAAAACAGTTTTGCAATTTTTAAAAAATTTATCCCGGGTATATATTGATTTTAAATAAACCGGGATCAGCGCGGTCTGCCAGTCATTACAATGGATGATTTGCGGTTTAAAATTTATTTTCTTTAAAAGTCTAATTGCCTCCTGAGAATAGTAAATAAATCTATCCAGATTATCCTCATAGTCTCCTAAGCTATCTCCATACAACCCGTCCCGTTTAAAAAAGCCGTCATTTTCGATAAAATAAACCGAAATATTTTTTCCGATTTTGGCTAGATTTTCCGGGTAGTCAATATTTTTATATTTAGGCATAATTACAATTACTTCTAGCCCTTGTTTTTCTAAGGCCTGCGGAAGTGAACCTGCAACATCTGCCAATCCCCCGGTTTTTGCAAACGGTACTACTTCACTAGAGCAGATAACAACTTTAAGCTTTTTTCCCATCCAATCCCTCCTCTATTTATATTCCCGCATCTCCAGCCAATTCTTACCCACTTTAACACTCACACTCAATGGCACGTTGAGTATGACCACATGTTCCATTTCATTTTTTATTATTTCAACTACCCGGTCCAAATGCTCATCTTTTACTTCAAATACCAGCTCATCATGAACTTGTATCAACATGCCTGTTTCTCTGGTAATCGCACTTAATGCCTGATTAATTTTAACCATCGCCATTTTTATAATATCCGCCGCGGTGCCTTGAATCGGAGAATTAATGGCAATGCGCTCAGCAAATCCCCGGATATTATTGTTTAAAGAATTAATCTGCGGAATATAACGCCTGCGGTTAAATATTGTCGTGACAAAACCATTAACCTCCGCCTGTTCTTTTATCTTTTCGATAAACTGCTTGACCTCGGGATAACGCAGAAAATACTCGTCGATAAAATTTGTCGCCTCATCTATACTAATATTTAAATCTTTACTTAATCCGTAAGGGCCCATGCCATAAATTATACCAAAATTTATTCTCTTTGCGGTATCACGCATTTGATAAGTTACTGCACTTTCTTCTGTTTTAAAGATCAATGAAGCAGTATGCCGGTGCACATCACCTCCATGCCGGAAAATATCAATCAGGTTACGGTCACTTGAAAGATGCGCCAGGATGCGCAGTTCAATTTGAGAATAATCACTGGATATTAACGACCAATCCGCCTTGGAAGCAATAAATACCTTTCGTATTTCTCTGCCCATTTGTGTACGTATGGGCACATTTTGCAGATTGGGGTTCGAAGAGCTCAGTCTGCCGGTTGCCGTAACTGTTTGATTAAAGCTGGCATGGATACGGCCGCTCTGCTTATTAATAAGATTAATCAGACTATCCACATAAGTTGATTTTAGTTTCGTAAGTTCGCGATACTCAAGAAGCATCTTTGGTAAGGAATGCAGTGTTAAGAGTTTGCGTAACACCGCCTCATCGGTAGAAAAACTTGTCTTTGTCCGTTTAACTACCGGCAGCTTCAAATCTATGAATAGTACCTCACTTAGTTGTTTTGGAGAATTTATATTAAACCGTCTTCCGGCAGCTTCAAAAATATCTTGAGTTAATGCGGCAATCTTTTGCTCCAGTTCTAAAGAGAGCACTTTCAAATAATCCCGGTTAACGGCAATGCCTCTTAACTCCATACCTGCCAAAATCAAGCTCAAAGGAATTTCCAGCTCAACAAACACTTTACGCATCTTCTGCTCTTCCAATGTTTGTTCAAACATCTTCATTAACTTAAACATTATTAAAACGCCGGGTCGGTCAAAAAAATTTCCTTTAATAAATTCCCGGCCGAGTTCTGGCAATGAAAATCCCCTGCGTTCCGGGTTTAAGAGATATGCGGCAAGCAAAACATCAAACAGCGGCGGGCATAACTTAATATTTAATCCGGCAAGAATAATACACATTGTTTTTGCATCATAACATATTTTCATCTGATCAGAATTTTCAAATAGAACCTTTAACATCGACAAATTTTTTGATTTTTCATTACTAATCTCAATAGAGAAAACACCGGTTTGTTCGCTATGAAAATCAAAGCAATATTCTGCCTGCGGTAAGAGTTCTGCAGTGTAAGTTTTTATATCAAAGCTAAATTTTTTTTGCCTGCTTAGTTTTGCAATTAGCGGTTCGATTTCCTCCGGTTTATTTACCGGGTCCTTCTTATTTTCCATTTCATTTATTTGCGGACCTGCAGCGTACGGAATTACCGGCAGGGCATCGATTAAAGAGTTAAACTCCCACATCCGGTATAGCTCAAACAAGCGGTTGTAATCCGGCAGTTTAAATTTTAACTTGTCAAGAGAAATATCAAGGGGAATATCCTGGCAAATAACGGCCAGTTCTTTAGATAACTTAGCCTGCGGCGCATATTCCCTGAGGAGTTCCCGGCGTTTATCTCCAGAAACATCATTTAGATGTAAGAGTAAATTTTCCAGCGTGTTAAACCTTGAAATCAGCTCGACCGCAGTTTTCTCACCGATCCCGGGTACCCCGGGGATATTATCCGCACTATCTCCCATCAAGGCAATTATATCCACAAATTGCCGAGGGGTAATCTTAAACCTTTCTTTAACCCACTCAAGGTTACAAATCGTCCGTTGTTGATGATGCGGATTATAAATTACGACATTGCGGTCGACTAATTGCAGCATATCTTTATCGCCGCTGATAACATATATATCCACATTTTTATCTTTAAGCCGGTTAACCATCGAGGCAATCAGATCATCCGCCTCATACTTCGCTTTTTCAAATATATTAATATTATAGACATGGACAAGCTCTTTTATAGCATCTATTTGTTCTATTAATTCCGGGGGCGTAGGTTTACGATTAATTTTATATTGTTTAAACTTTTCGTGTCTGATTGTTGGTCCCTTGACATCAAAACATACGGCTAAATATTCCGGTTTTTCCTCTTTAATCAATTTATTCAGCATATTGATAAATCCATAGATTGCCCCGGTGGGTTTGCCATAAGAAGTGGATAAATTATGAACCGCATAATATGCACGATAGCAGTATGCACTGCCGTCTAAGATAAACAGCTTTTTTTCCATCAGACTAATTGGGAATTTAAAAAATTAGAGAGGATAATTTAATATCCTGTTTTTTAGAGGTTATCTACTGCCTGTATTTTTTCACTGGCCGGAGAAATAAGGTGTGCCGTTACAAAAATAAGCAGATTCTTTTTCTCCTTGTCGTCGCTTTCATGCCGGAATAATTTTCCCAGCATCGGAATGTCCCCTAACAATGGCACCTTTTTTACGGTATGGGTTATATCTTCTTTCATCAGCCCGCCCATGACCACGGTTTGATTTTCTTCAACAACTATGCTTGCCGTACAGTTTTGCACCGTAAAAAACGGCTGCAAATAAGGATGCTCAATCGTTCCATAATTATACATATCATTTTCAATATCAAATTCACTTACTTCCGGCACCAGGGTCAGATTTATTGTCTTGCCATCCGCACCAACATTCGGGGTAACTTTTAAAATTATGCCAATATCCCGCGTCTTAAAATCAGCCGGTACAGAAACATAATATGTGATAGAACTGTCACCGCTACCCGTTTTATATGTCTGTATACTATATCGTGTAGGATAACGGTATTCCTTAACTACCTTGATAATTGCTTCTTGTCCGCTTATTGTTGTCACCTTGGGTGCAGAAAGCAGATTACTTTTGGTATTTTCTTCAATTGCCGATAACACCGCTTGAAATTCGGTAAAATCTAGCAGCCCATAACCAAAACCAAAATCAGGCAGGTCACTTGGGATAGTCGGCTGATATTTTGATTCACTGCCGCGTTTAAACGGAAAAGTCGTATTAACACCGGCACCAGTGGCGGTTATTTTTGTATTCCAGTCAACGCCTAATTTTTTTAAATCATCCGCCCTGACTTCTACAAATCTTGCCTCAATCATTATCTGAGGCGGATTTATATCTAATTCTTCAATAATCTGATCAATGAGTAAAATATTTGTCGGGGTATTACGGACAATTAGTTTACTTGTGCGCTGGTCAAGAAATACACTGCTGCCCTCGGGCCAGGAAACATTCTGCAGTAGCACATCTTTTATCGTCATGGTTACTGTGCCGGCAACACCGCCGGAACCGCCAATCTTAATACCTTCAAATGTTTTTACCCCTCCTTGCGCAGCACTCCGAGTATCAGTATCTGTTTTTGTCTTTTCCCCTTTTCCTTTTTCGTCTGCTTGTTTAATTACCCTTTCATTATCCGCGCGGATATTATCGATAGTTACGGTATCAAAAGTCGAAAAAGTGGTAAATGAAGCCAAGCCACGGGAGAGATTATAAATTTTAGTAACCAGGGTTTCACGCTCCATATTTCCCTGAGAACTTATCCAGATCAGGTTATCTTCTAAGCGGTAACTAAGCCCTTTCGTCCGTAACACAATCTCCAGCGTATCAATAAGGGTAACATTTCGCAAATGCACCGTTACCCTGCCCACCCCGCCAACTACTGTTTCATCGATGACAATGTTGATATCTGTTTTTTTTGAAAGATATTCTAAAACATCTTTTATTTCCGCATCTCTAAAATCTACATTATTGATTAACCCTAAGGCCTTTTTATGGAGTTCTGATTTAGGCGATATTGCCGGCCTTTCTTTTGACGTCTTTATGCGTTTAGGCTCCCGGGTGAGATATGCACGTTCAATATCCTGCAACCGCTCAATGTCAACAAGATGCGTCTCAATATTCAGTCGCCGACCCTTTTGATCAAGTTCTGATTTACGTAAAATATCAATAACCCGAATTATCCTTTCATTATGCGGAGATAAGGCAAGTGCGGCTTCAAATCTATTACGGGCCGTCTCGCTGTCTCCGGCATCCCAGTATTTTTTGCCTTCCACCATTAAATCATATATTTTTTTATTTGCATAGTCTTGAAATTCCGGGTAAGGAATAAGTTTTTTATCGCGGGCAACTTCCGCGGCAAATGTTTCTGCCTGTTGTTGTTCTCCTTTGGTAAGCTCTGCACTTACTTGTGGTACATTTGCTAAAAAATCTAAAAGTAACATTATTATAAAACTAATTAAAAACTTATCTTTCATAATTTATTCCCTCTTTATTATTATTTTTTTTTCGCCTTGTAATAATAGCACAGAATCCAATGTTATGTCAAGGACATTATATCCATCAAGTTCCATGCCTTTCTCGATCTCTTGCATCTTATTATTATTCATATCCATAACCGTTGCAATAAGTTCCTTTGCTTGTGAAGGTTGAAGATATTTTAGAATTATAGTATCCGAACCTTGTGTATTTTTTAAGACTACGGTATTTTGAGTTATCCGGTCAATTTTATACTTTGAAATAACATCACCGGCTTCTACAAAATACGTTCGGTTATTCCAGTTAATCTGGGCAATATTAAACGCTAAATTTGTTTTAATACGTCCTTTATATTCCAGCGGAAACAATTTATGTTCAACATTCAGCAAGATAAAGCTTCTGTCCTGATACATTGATTTATCCACCAGTGATGTTCTTAGTTCGGAAAAAATGCTTCTTTGCATTATCCCCTGGTAATTTTCAAAAGGTTCGGGATGTCCTAAAGTTACCAGTAAAGGGTCTGTTTTTATCACCTCTTCTTTTGCCGGCAATTCAACATTGCGGGGCATAAGCGGAAATTTTAGCTCCTCCTGAACCTCGCCTTGAGTACTCAAAATAAAATAAGCAGCCACACATAAAAATAATGATATCAGCACTAAAACCTTCTCAAAATTTTTAACGATTACGATCATAAAAATACAACTCCCGCAAGAGTTAACTGCACATTAATTGAGTTAGTATTGCTAATTTGGTCTACCACCATTGTCTGAAGGAGATAAATATTTACCGTCTTGTTTAACTGATAAAGAAATTTAAACAGGTCCTGCTCCCGGCAGCTAAAACTAACGGCAAAAGGCAATTCTATTGTCGTAATATTTATCAGGGTATTCTCCTTAGTTTTTGGTTCATTAAATTCTATTTTATCAAGACGGTAAAGTCCGCTCTCGATCATAACTTTCAATACTTCACTGACGATATCTAACTGTTTATTTAACATTGGGACATCTTTCTGTTTCGGAACTAAAACACGATATTTTTCAAATCCGAGATCATCCGGCACGGAAAAATTATAACTTTCTGCTTCGCTGATTATCTTTTTGCGTATATCAAACAATCTTTGTTTAAATAACATGGGATTATTTGAAAGACTAATAAGCTTTGTGCGGCTGGTCCTAAAAAATGACTCCAGAAATTCAGCTTTTGTCTTAATAATAAAGTGTGTCTTTTCCCGTGCCAAAATTTCTTCGATAGTTTCTTCTTTATCGAGACGACTGGTTATATAATCTGTCTTTTCTTTTATTTTGCGATTTAGCGTATGTTCCTTATTCAGACTCACTGCCCATCCCACGGCCAAAATAATGTCAATAATTAAAATCGCCGCAATTAATAAAATATTTGTTCTTAATTTTTTATTAAATAATGTACCTGTCATTTTATTAGTAATTTATCTATCGTTTTTCAATTACATATCTGACATCGGTGTTCGGGTTACGGTTGCGTGTATAATTTTTCTTACCATCCCCTGCTCATCAATCCAATAAATGTCAGAGTTTCGAGCTGCGCAATCATACAACGGTTGACGATTTTTGTTATTTACACTTCACCTCAGCACTAAATTTAACCCGGCCGGCCTGGTGAAACGCCTCGGTAATCTTTACCTCGGTAAAGAATTTAGACCTCTCAAGATTATTCTTAAGGTCAATTAACGGGGTAAAGCTATTACCCGCGGTTCCGGTCATTTTAAGCAAACTCTTTTCCTTTGCATATTCCAGATGCTCAAACCAAATTCCCGCCGGCAAAAGCCGGGAGAGCTCATTAACTGCCTCTAAGGCGACGGCTTTGGATTTTGCCAGATCATAAAAAAAATCATGTCTTGTCTTTTGAACCAATAGATCATTTTCCACCTGCTCGGGCATTTGTTTTTTAAGATAGGTTTCATACTCGCTAAGTTTCACCATGTATTTAGAACTTCGCAAGATTTTTCCCGTAGAATATCCGATTAATTGCATCACGAAAACACCTAATAATATAAATGCGGCCGCAAGATAAGGCAGCTTCTTTTTCCAGCGCTTTAACCGGACAACCTCTTTGGGTAACAAATCAATATTTACCTGTGGAACAACATATTTTCCCAAAATGCTCCCTAAAGACGTACTAAATAAATCCGCATTGGTTTCTTTTACTTCTTTACTAACTAAAAAATGTTCTGCCAGATTAATCCTTAAGACATCGAGATTAAGATTAGAAGCAAGAAATTTGTCCAAATTATTTATCCGTGAAACTCCGCCCAAAAGAATGACCCGTTTAAATACCTTCTGCTTATTATAATGTGCGCGGTAGTAATTAACGCTCTGCAGCACTTCATTACAGATGTCAAATAAGGTTGAAGATATTGCCTGGGAAGTCTTTTGCTCTTCGGTGAGCTGCTGCTGTTCTTTACCATAATACATCGTTAAAACCACTGAACGTTTCTCTTTGATGTTTCTTGCCGCGGCAATATCTATTGAGAGTTCACGGGATAAATTTTCTTCGATATCCAATCCGCCAAGGGGAAGCGTCCTGGTCCAGAGCATATTCTTGTCAGAAATAATCATATCCGTTGTTTTGTGTCCGAGATCCAAGATTAACGTCTTTTCATCAAACAGTTTTAAAAATTTGAACAAATTATCCAATACTACCGTCCCGACCGTAAGGTGTTCTATGGAAAAACCGCTATTTTCCACGAGAGCGATAAATTCGTCAAGCAGCACCTTTTTTACCGCGATAATCAGTACATAAATATCCTGCTCGGTAGTATCGCAGACCTGATAACCCCAGATAATTTCCTCCAGGGGAAACGGTACCTGCTGCTGTGTTTCATATTTTATCACCTGATCCAAGTTATCACGTGTGGCTAAGGGAAGTTTGACTAATCTGGTAAATGCCGCTTGTGCGGGAATAGTCACCCGTGCACAAGCCCGGCTTAAATTCTGTTTTTTCAAAAACCCTTTCAAAAGTTTTGGGATATTTTTCTGCACGTCAAAAGGCAAAACAGTTGTATTTACAATCTTTAAACTGTCTTTAACCTTATTCAGCTCGGTTAATTTAACTGCGGAAGTGCCAATATCTATTCCAAACACCCGTCTGGCCATATATTTTGCCTTTTTAGTTAAAGTATCTTTTATAGATAATTTCCGTTGGTGGTAAATGAGTAATTATTACATCATCAAAAACTGCCGTATCCAAAAGCGGTGCTGTCTGCGTCTCAAATTCTACATGGTAATATAAATCATCTGAAACATCATAGGCATTAGGAATACTCACTCCATAAGAAGCAGTATAACCATATCCATCTCCGCCAGTTTTGCCATCATTACTTAAATCCAGATGCAAATACGGTGAACTGCCCACGTTAAACTGTAAGGGATCAGTCGCGTCCGGATCATATTCTGTCCAGGAAATGGTCCCCCATTCACTATTTGCCGGCTTAGTAACTGCGGAAGATATTAAATCTCCGCCAGTGGTAATATACCGGCCTTCATTATAACCTGCCTGCATGGCCGCGACCGTCAAAAAACCACCTGTACCGCCCCAAATCCTTATCTCATCAAGTACCGCATTAATTTGTTGATCACTAAACTGACTATCCCAGCCAACTTCAATAATACTCGAACTATCAAAAGGGAAAAGTTCCGGATAATAGTCAGTATTAAATTCAGTAGTAAATGCATCCATACTAGTAGCATACCGCAAATCCACACAGATATTATGATGCCCATTATCCAACCAGCTGCCCATATTTGTTTCATAGTTACCTGGGACATAACCAATTGGCGGACGATAATGAAATGCAATGTGATGCCATTGCCCGGCACGCCAGTCTTCAAAGATCCGGCCCGGCCCTGGCTTAAGAATTATCTTTTCTTCAGGAGTAGCTGCCCCGACAATTATATAACCACCACAACCACCGCCTAATGCATGCCAGAACCATACTTGTATTAGTCCTCTGAACCATTTGTTCCAAAGAGGTTGAAATCTTCCCGGTGGACCTCCTCTTACTTTAAACATCATTCTGTCCGGATCAACATCTCCATATCCCATACTATCATCATTATTAAACATCGGCTTTATCCACATACTTACAGTACCTTCTAAACGGTCAACATTATTATCTGCCGCATAACTTAATTTATTATTTCTGCGTTTAGTAATCAACGCCCCATCCGGCAATAAGTTACCCGGAGCAGCCAAATCAACCACACTGCTGCTGCTCATTGATGTTTGCGTTGTATCAACCCCGGATGCCCCGCTTTTCGTATCCGGCTCAAAAGTATTATTAAAGCTTATCCGCATTCTTGTTGCTGTACCAGGGTCAGTGGTTGTCTTTGTCTGCAGCATAATCTGGCCATCATACCCGGCAGAACCAAGACCTGCACCTGTTGGTTCAGGATAAGTTATTAGATTATTTTTTGTACCGGTCTCAAATTCTGCTTGCGAGCTTTCTCTGATTATCTCAAAAATCCTCACGACCGTATTTATGGTTATTGTTGACTGCGGCACCCCGGCAGCACTTACCACAGTACCGGTTGAGGTAATTTCATAATAACCGCCGGAATTAAAACACAATTCTGTGGTACTTGCGGTTAAGCCATGATTCGCATCTGTTACATCAACATATTTACCTAAATAACCCGCAGCCATTGCCCATGAAAAATTCCTCACCCCTGGGGCAAGCCCCATATTCGGATTACAATTAGCCATAATTAAATCTGCATCGCGCCGGCCGATATATCCTAGAGCCTGTGCATTTTGAAGCGCATTATAAAACTGGGACCAGCTGCCATAAGGCCTGGCACCAATAATATAGATTGCTAATGCCTGTGCTTCTGCATCAGTAATCACTAAATCTCCCGTGCCTATACCAGTAGCCGGATCCGGACAAGCCGGACAATCACCATAAATATCTGTTCCCGGACCTGTCCATATATTTATCTTTCCGTCTCCATTACACTGCGGGCACACATTATCCGCCCTTAGCCCCATAAAAACCGCTTCTAAAACCGGTTGTGCTGCAGTATTTACATTAATTGGTGCACGCGGCTGTAGCGCATAAGGTATAGTTATATCATGGGGGTCTATTACGTTTGGATCTACATAAGCATTAACCGTGATATGGTTTCTTATGTTATTATACTTCCCATCCCCAATATCGAACACTGTCTTAATCTGTTCCTTGGTCAGATATGGGGCATTAGCAATTATATCCGTACAATTTGCAGCAGTTAAAGGTGAACCTAAGGCCGTATTTAAATTTCTAAACATATTACCGATTCTTGGGTTTGCATCATTTATATAAAGTTGACTTGCACAATCAGTAATAGTTACCGTATAATTTCCCGCACCAAGATTTTCCAAAAAACCCGCGTACCAGCCCTCTTGAACAGAATCAATGGCGCTAAATCTTGCCCCTTCGGGATTATTATATTTCAACTCGGCAATTGCCCGTTCAATCCCTGCTTCAGCCAAATATTTAGCTTTTATTTCGTTATTATAATTCCGGGAGGCACGCAGCTCAAGCCGCATGTTTGTGGCAAAATAAGTAACGATAATTGCCAAAATAGCTAAAACGCCAACGGCAATAATTAAGGCAACGCCTTTTCTCTCATACATTCGCACTCTGCTTCGCAAGCATTTCTTTGGTAAGAGCAACAGTTTGATTTAAGTTGGTAAGTTTTGTAAGACTTTCCTCTGGTATGCGAACACGATATTTCTTCTCCAAAGATGCCAATATTTCTAACGCCATCATTGAATCCACCCCGAGATCTTCGACAAACTTAGCATCCGCGGAAATCTCCTCTGGTTCCATTTCCACAATCTCTGCAACCATATTCCTGATTTCTTCAAAAACGCTATCCAACGCCCTCACCCCCTCCCACATTTAAAATCATCCAATATTACCTCTTTATATACAAGTTTACCTGATTTATGATTTTTTTTCAAGATTTTTTTTATTTTTACCCATCTTCTGCACTTTTAGTACAAGTTCGTATGTTTCTCGGCGATATCGGTTAGGACAAAGATCTTTGGCTCTACAGATACTTTTTTCCGTTTTGCTATTTACAATTATCTGGACCGGTGCGTTGCCGGCGCAACTCCAAATTTTGCTTGCACTTTTTCCTTTGAGCCTTTCTCTACCTTATTAATATTTAATCAGACTTGTAACCGGATAACCTTTTATTTTATCAATACCATTTAAAAACCCTAATTCAATCAAAAAGCTAATGCCAACAATTTCTGCCTGTTTTTCCGTAAGCATCTCACTCACGGCTAAAGCCGTACCACCAGTGGCAAGCACATCATCAACAATCAATACCCTGTCTCCTAGAGAAACTGCGTCTTCATGCATTTCTAACACATCTGTACCATATTCCAGCGCATATTCTGCCTTAATTGTCTTATAAGGCAATTTACCCTTTTTTCTTACCGGAATTACCCCGGTACCAAGTTTATAGGCAAGCGCGCTGCCTAAAATAAACCCGCGCGCCTCAATGCTGACGATATAATCTATCTCCATCCCCCTGACTTTTTCCGCAAAGGCATCGATTGTCTGTTTAAATGCGGCTTTATCTTTTAATATCGGTGTGATATCTTTAAATATTATACCTTTTTTAGGGAAATCAGGAATATCTCTGATATATTCTTTCAAATCTTTCATTTTACCTCCTAAATGAGCCCGCGGTT
The DNA here is from genome assembly GCA_043821285.1 of Candidatus Omnitrophota bacterium. Taxonomy (GTDB): domain Bacteria; phylum Omnitrophota; class Gorgyraeia; order B26-G9; family JBDRCZ01; genus JBDRCZ01. Next base: position 20,262 of record JBDRCZ010000088.1, read on the forward strand.
CTGTCAAAAACTTACCGCGGAAACACGGAAACACAGAAAAAATTAATTGATTACTCTTTTTATATTTAAAACCGGCTTGGAGAAATTTAATAATAATCCAACTTTCAACTTCGCAGATTTTAAATACAATATTAATTGCGCTAAATGACTATCGTCAAATAG
>JBDRCZ010000089.1:0-3510 GCA_043821285.1 Candidatus Omnitrophota bacterium
GAAATATCCGCACTATAAACCTCGACCCCAAAACTATCTTTTAAGGAAACCGCACCGGTATATGCCGTATCTACCCCGCCGCTATTCTCTACCCAAAATTCAAGCCCCAGGCCGGCAACAAAATTAGCACTATCTATACCGGTTTTAAGTCTTGACTCAGGAATAACAACATTAAAATTCTTGGATAAATTAGCGGTACCGGACTCTAAACCCGCGACAAAATCATAAGTCCCGGCACTGGTATTTTCCGGAATAATCACAGTCTGGTCAATTTCTATTGACTCTGTTGGTTCAAGATTTATTGTCCGTGTCTCGAGTACTCCAAACTCACTAATCCCGCTTACCAGGTTAAGCTCCTGTTTAACCCGGCCGGTATTTGTTACTTTAACTGTTGCCTGCAGATTATCCCTGATCCGGTAAAATTCCTTATTAAAATTCACGTCTATAGTATAAGTATTATCAAAATACTCCGCACCTTTGACAAGCTCCTCTCCAACATAATTAAGAGCATAACGTAAAACATACCGGCCAAACACCAAAGATGGCAGACTTACCGGAAAATCTAAAATTTTTGTCTCCCCGTTTAATATTGAAAACTCCTGTATATCCTCATACACAATTGTCCCCTGAGGAGAGATTATGTTCATAGTAAGCTGGGTTAATTCTGTATCTACAATACCCACATTTATCACATCAAAACTAACTGGAAAACTATTCTGGATTACTGCAGGAATGTTCTGACTAATTTTGATTTCCGGCTGAACCAATTCAAAATAAGTCTCTCCAGCGCCTACAGTCCTTGTATCGTGAAATATACCTTCTGCTTTTAATAAATATATTCCTGGTTCTGTTATACCACTTAAAGACAAAATATACGTCTTGGTTAATGATTCACTTACCCCAAGATCAATATTTTCTGATTGTTCCCATACCTTATTTCCTGATTTATCCGCTACAAAAAGAGTAAGGATAAAGCTATAATCAAATCCACAATAATTCGACATATTAACGCTAATGTTTACATCTTCCTCTCTTTTATATGTCTTTTTATCTGTCTGCAGCTTAATATCGGACACTGGCTGAACTACCCACACACCCTTTTCAACCCAACGCATCGCCCCTCGTAAAAACCACGTATTAGTTGGCCTATCTTCCGCAAATAACCCAAAATAAAAACTGCTGGATCTATTTATGATTGTATTGTAAGGAATCTCAATCTGTGTTTGTGCCGGTATAACAATACTATTAACATCATCTAAATAAACCCACCATCTTCCGCCTTCAGCACGTGCCTCGTGTGCACCAATCCCGATATTCCCTCGAACCTCTGTATCGGTATTATTTTTTAGAAAAATTGAAAACGCAACTTCACTCCCGGCTGATACCTTTTCTCCACTGCTTACAACCCACATCTGAAGTTTCTCAGGCGAATACTCATAAAATTTAGTTATACTAATTACAAATCTTTCTCCACAAACATCTGTCTGGATAACACTATTCTGTTCATCTAAAAGAGCATAACAAATCTCCCATATGCCGCCTGATATTGAAGTATTACCAATATTATAACTAAAAGGCAGCAACTGACTTTCACCAGGCAGTAAAACCGAGGATAAATCATATGTCTCTGAAAAAATAGCTGTTTTATCAGGATTTTTCACAATGATATTTACTGCATAAGCATCTTTTCTATCCTCAGAATTGTTCACAATCGACAAATTATAATCAACAACGTCTCCATGTTTATATTCCGGCAGGACTTCTGCCTCTTTTAACCAGCTAATCATATCCCGCATTAACAACCTATCATCATCAGAAAACTGTCCATGTTTAAAACCCCAGTCTAAATACGAAGTTGTAGCAAGAACCTTCCCCTGACCCACATCATACATTAAAAGTGTAGGCATACCATTTTTCGTGCGTGATAAGATAAGAGATGTTCCATCCGGCCACTTTGTAAAATACCCATCAACATAATCAGTAAGTATAGAGTCAGCCTGTCCGCTTAAAATCTGGTGGTCTTGATTAATATAGCAGGCATTAAAATAGCAATTCTGGTCCTGTCCCCAGCCATAGCCATTAACTACATTCTCAGAATCAATCATTGTCACTGGTAGCGCCCCAAACTCGTAACCATATTGCTGAGTAAAACAAATCAGCCGGCCGCCTTTTTGCACGTATTCCTGCAATTTTGCCTTAAAAAACTCAGAATTATCCATCCCGCATAACCCGGCCGTAGGAATAATTAAGATTGGATATTTATCTACTATTGACGCAGAAAAATCAGGATAAATATATTCAAAAGGTTCTTGTAAGCTATTCAACAGTTCCCCTGCAGGTATGAAAAATCCGCGTTTTAATACTGCAATCTGAGCAGAGGCACTTGTCGTAATATCTCCAGCTTCAGCAGATGACGTACTTTCATTATCATCAGGATGGTCATCACCAGGCCCTTTTATAGTAAACGCAACCGTCTTCGTCGCCAAATTCCCCGCAGTATCCGCGGCCTCAACCGTAACCTCATGATCCCCCGCCGCATCAAACACCTTCCATGCAAGCACTCTTATAACCTCATTCCCGAAGTCATCAAACGTTGTTTCCACTTATCCCATCCCAGTCTGGTTTTACTGTAGCCGGGTCCAAGTTCTTATCCGAAACCACATAATGTGCCATTACCGCATGTGTATAAGTTGCCCCGTCGGTTACGCCGGAGATGGTGATTGTTGGCGGAATATTATCACCAGCAGAAACAACCGCCTCACCGGTGTTAGCAATAAATTTTGACTCCTTCCCATTTACGTCTTTTGCACTTGTTATATTAAAGGTTGCTTTTCCATACATAACCTCTTCATCGGCCCCTGAAGGAGATGTTACGGTAAAAGTAAATGTCTTGCTGCTTTTGGGTAAAATAGAGTTAATAGAAAAACTGGCGGGTTCTATTGAAAAACCACTATCAATGCTGGACGTCCCAGAAACGCTGCTTATTGTTGCCGGCCCTATATTTGTAACCGTTAATGTAAAATTTGCCGTATCATCAGCAGGCATATCCACCGCAAAGCCAGGCTGCAAATTGAAGAATAAAATTAATGTTATTACTATCAACAAAACACTATTTTTCACAAATCGCATTTTCTTCTCCTTTTATTTAGTTGGGTTCGATAAAAATTATCTGCATTTTTAATAAACACACCTGCCTGCCGACATCCACCACAAAGCGTTAAGGACCTGCCCGCCATCGCTGTTTGGAGGGTCTTCGACTTTGTGGCGGGGATAGTCACAGATTATAAAACAACGTTTTAGCATTTTCACGGATGCTGCACGGATTTTTAATGTTCAAATCTTTCAATCTGTTTTTTTAACCACAGAGAACACCGAGTAGAGAGCAAGCGCGCCGAACACGTTTCTTGCTCCCCCTCTAAAATTCCGTACGTCGGGTTTTCCCCAGTACGGCTTCAAACTGGAATTCAGTTACGACCTTCGTTGCCTTAGCTACGATTTAAGCGCAAGACC
>JBDRCZ010000090.1:0-45642 GCA_043821285.1 Candidatus Omnitrophota bacterium
GCAGGAGTAAAGTAACGCATAACGAATTTATTAAAGATATTAATCAGGCAACTGATGAATTTATTGGATATTTAAACGAAACAAAATTTAATTATTCCTTTTTAGGTTTTAGTGCGGGTTAAGAGTGTGAGTTCCATAGGCTCGGAAAGATCGAGCCAGCAAAGGAGTTTTTTCTATATCATCCATTCGATCAATCAATAAAAATACATGATCACTGACCTTCTTTTTAAACTTTGGATCTTTATCCATTTGTTTAATAAAATTTATTCGTTCTTGCTCTGGAATATCTTTAAGGCTTTTCAAAAAACGTAATAATTTTTGTGTAAATAAATAACCATTTATTCCAACTCCCACACGATATAGTTTTATGATTGTCCCAAATACAGGAATATCTTTTAAAATACCGTTATCTATGAATTGATCCATGGCTAACTCACTATCATCAGCAGCTAAATTCAAAGCTTCTGAATTAGTTATAGTGTCTAATAGATTAGATTGAGAGTTTTTATTCATATATTTTTATAGGTCTAACGTAAAGATGAGCGATTTTGGACGAGCGTAGCGAGTTCAAAATTCGCTCCATCGCTTTGTTAGAAGTTTTTTTATTCTCACACGGAGTCACAAAGCACACAAAGGTTTTTTCGGTTCATATCTGAAATGATATACACAGAAACTTTTTTAAATTTTCCCGCCAAGTTTTTTAAATATTCTTTATTATATTGTGTATTTCTTTGCGTTCTCTGCGGCTTTGCGGGAGATTTATTATTTCATTTTTTTCTTCTAACGAAAAAATCAGCAGCCTAACGGAGGCGCAAAGCGCCGGAGTTAGGTCTGCTGAATTGTCTGGTTAGGTTTTAAATTATAAAAATTCTTCAATATTCTCTCGAATTAATCCTATATTTTTTAGATTTCTATAAGATTCCTGATGAAGTTTATCATATATGAATTTAAAAAGGGTTCGCATCTTGATTAATTCACATCTCATAATTTTATGTTCAGACAAATTATCAAATCTTCCTTGATAAGAGCTGAAAAAGTTATGGGCGAGAAAATTTCTTCTTTCTAATGATAGCTCTAATTTTTTTCTCGTAGTATCATTCATTGTAGCATGCTTTTTTAATTTTTTTAGCAATTGACCAAAAGTACACTCATTTAATTTTTCTATTTCCTGATTCATACGATTTATATCTGGCAATTGATTGTTTTTCATAATTTCAGGGTACATAATAAGAAAAGCTAATTCTTTTTCCATCAATTGAGCAAAGAAAAGGGTCTGTCCTACTAATTCACAGATTTGTTTTAGAGATTCTTTTACTTTTTCATCCATTTTTCTATTTACCTAACACTGGCATCACCTGCTGGTGCACGCGGTGCGAAGCGCCGCGGGTAACAGTCAGGTGAATGAAATCGTTAGATTTTTAGTTATTGTTTTTGTCTGCCTTCTATTGCCAATAAAAGTAATGTTCCTGCGATAATAATACGTTTGTCTATCGAACTTTCTTTTTCTGGATTTAAGTACACTTTAAATTTATGAATAAAAGGATTAAAAATTTGATTTATTGTACCTACGTTCGATTTATTAATTTCTATTGTATAATTCTGAGGTATTAATACACCTAAGAGTGGTCCTATTAAAGGTATTGGCAGTCTTCGCATAAAGTATTTTTTATCTTCGATAACCTCTCCTATCTGTGCGCCATTTTTATCGAGAATTTCCCAACAATCTCTTAATTCTCTGAATACATGTTCTTTGTTTCCTACACGCTTTAATGACCCGATTATTTCTTGGGATTTTGAATCAATAATATCATAGGTGGCATACCAGTCTAAAATTTGTCTTGCCTTGATCCAGAATTCTTCTTTGATCATCTCTAAATTGTTATAAATTCTTATTTCTTCTTTTAATTTAAAGGGCTTTTGACGGCTGTAATAAATTAATTTACCTATGTGATTGATAACACGAAAAGCATAGCCAAAAGGAGTAAAGAAATCTTTTTTGATAATGTAATTATATTTTTTCATATTTTTCATCTAACAGTAAATATCTGCCGTGTCGGTTTAGCCTTTTTTTCTCTATATAATTATATCCTATTTTTTTAAGTCGTGTGATGAGGGGTTTTGAAAAAAATTTTCAAAATCTCCTGCAACACAATAGGTTACATCAAATGTAACAATCTAAAAGCACATGCTTTTATTTCGTAAATGCTCTATGTTATCAGAAAAAACGGCGTTCGTAAAATGTCGGAATTTTGGCAAAGGCAGGTATTTTCAACGTCAAATAATATCTTGCCATAATTTTTAAGCATAGCTGTTTTTGCGCCTTTAGTGACCTTCTATCGTGTTTATATTGAGAACAATTGAAGGGTATAGGACTTTTCCTAATAGTGCGCATAGCCGGGGTGTGTTTTTCGTGGTGTATAAATTAGCGCCAAGGGCGCTAATTTATACTATTCGTCTTCCTTCGCTGCCAGGTGCGCCACCGCAACCACGGCATCTTTTCCAGAAAGTTTGATCATATGCACCCCCTGGGTTGAACGGCCGCTGGTGCGAATATCCCGCACCGCACATCTAACAACCATGCCGCTTGAGGTAATCATCATCAGCTCATCATCATCAGTTACTGTCTTCAGTCCAACAATGTTTCCGTTGCGCTCGGTTGTTTTTATGTTTATTATCCCTTTACCCCCGCGGCTCTGCAGCCGGTACTCACTAACCAGTGTCCTTTTGCCAAACCCTTTGTCAGTAATCGTTAGCACGGTTGTGTCTTTTCTTACCGCCTGCATCGAAACCACAAAATCTTTTTTCCCTAATCTTATTGCGCGAACCCCGCTTGCGGCGCGCCCCATATCCCGCACCGCTTCTTCGGAAAACCTGATCGCTTTACCCTCATGAGTGGCAATTAAAAGTTCCTGCCGGCCGTCGGTAAGCAGACACTCAATCAGTGCATCTTTTTCCTTAATATTAATCGCATTAATCCCGCCTTTTCGGGGATGAGAAAATGCGATAATTTCGGTTTTTTTTATCTGCCCTTGTTCGGTAATCATGACTAAAAAATATCCCGGCTCAAATTTTTTCACCTGCACCTGTGCGGCAATGTTCTCATTGCTGCCTAATTGCAGCATGTTAACAATTGCCCGGCCTTTGGACTGGCGTCCGGCCTGGGGAATTTCATAAACTTTAAGCCAATATACCCGGCCAAGGTTTGTGAAAAACAGGATATAATCATGCGTCGACGCAACAAATAAATGTTCAATAAAATCCTCCTCGCGCATCTCCATCCCCGAAACACCCCGGCCGCCCCGTTTCTGCTTGCGGTAGGAACTAACCGGCAGCCGCTTAATATATCCCATATGGGAAATCGTAATCACCATATCTTCTTCGGCAATTAAATCCTCGATCTCGATTTCTTCCTCTTCCGCAGCAATCATTGTGCGCCGCTCATCCGCATACTCTTTTTTCAAACGCTGCGCTTCTTCTTTTATAATATTCATTACTTTTTTGGGGTCGGCGAGGATCGATTTATACATGGCAATTTTCTTGATCAATTCCAGATATTCATTCTCAATCTTTTCTCTCTCAAGCGCAGTTAGTCTCTGCAGCTGCATTTCCAGTATTGCCTGTGCCTGCCGGTCGGAAAGTTTAAACTCTTTCATTAACCTTTCTTTGGCGATCGCGGTTGTTTTGGAAGTCTTGATGGTTTTTATAATTTTATCGAGGTTTGCCAAACAGATTTTCAACCCTTCAAGGATATGCGCGCGTTCCTGTGCCTTTCTTAAATCATACTGTGTACGTTTAGTAATAATCTCCCGCCGGTGTTCAATATAGAGTTCCAGCACCTGTTTCAGATTCAATGTCCGCGGACGGTTTTCTACCAATGCCAGCATGATAATCCCAAAGGTTGTCTGCAGCTGTGTGTGTTTATATAACTGATTCAAAATAATATGCACATTCGCATCACGTTTAATCTCAATGACCACCCGCATCCCGTCTTTATCCGATTCATCGCGGATGTCCGCGATCCCTTCAATCTTTTTATCCTGCACGAGATTTGCCGCGGTTTCAATCAGGTTTGCTTTATTTACCTGATAAGGAATCTCGGTGATAATAATGCGTTCTTTGCTGCCTTTATGCGTTTCGATGTTTACTTTCGCGCGTAATTTTAACATGCCCCGTCCGGTAAGATAGGCATCTCTTATCCCTTTATTCCCGCTGATAATTCCGCCGGTAGGAAAATCCGGTCCGGGGATTTTTTTCATTAATGTTTTAATATCCGCCTCCGGATTATCAACTAAACAAATCACCGCCTCGATTACTTCGCCAATATTGTGCGGCGGGATATTCGTGGCCATACCTACGGCAATACCACCAGAGCCATTTACTAATAAGTTCGGCAATACTGCCGGTAAAATCACCGGCTCCATTAAGGAATCGTCAAAATTCGGAACAAAAGCAACGGTTTCCTTTTCAATATCTTCGAGCATTTCTTTGGTAATCCGTGACATCCGCGCCTCAGTATACCTCATTGCGGCCGGGGCATCTCCGTCAACCGAGCCAAAATTTCCCTGGCCGTTTACCAGAGGATAGCGTAGAGAAAACTCCTGTACCATTCTGACCAGAGAATCATACACCGCAGTATCGCCGTGCGGATGATATTTACCGAGCACCTCACCCACTATTCTTGCGGATTTTTTGAACGGCTTATTAAATTCTAAATTTAACTCGCGCATCGCATAGAGTATCCGGCGGTGTACGGGTTTTAAGCCATCCCTGATATCCGGCAGTGCCCGACCGACAATCACGCTCATCGCGTAATCAATATATGACTTTTTCATCTCTTCTTCAATGTCAACCGGCACTACCCGTTCGTTTTTTGTGTACATGTCCTTCTGTTCTCCTTGTGCTTTTTAACTTTAGTATTCCCTATAGGTTTCTGTCTGCTTAATCGTCTTTGTTTGCTGCGAAATTGTCGAAGATCCGCCAGTGTTTTGTGGAGGATCGAAGATCCTCCGTGGCGGGGCAAGGAAAATTTCGCGTGCATTAGCCTCACCGTTGACAGGAAAATGCTTGCATTTTCCGTGTATAAAACCTCCTTGCTGCAAACAGCAGGGTGGTTTTATTTATATGTCCAAATTCCTCACTTCCCATGCATGTGACTCAATAAACTCCCGTCTTGGCTCTACCGCATCACCCATTAGTGTGGTGAAAATTTCATCAGCCGCCACCGCATCTTCTAATGACACCTGTAACATTGTGCGTTTTTCCGGATCCATAGTTGTTTCCCAAAGCTGTACCGGGTTCATCTCACCTAATCCTTTATATCTCTGGATCGTCAACCCCTTTTTCCCTTCTGCACGCACAAATTCTAATAATGCTTTTAATGATGATATGTCTATGACCCGTTTTTCGTCTTTGAGCTGCAATATCGGCTTTATCGCTGTTTCTTTACCCTTTTTTTGGTCATCATCTATGCCAATATCTTCTTTTTTAGCATAATCTTCTATTGCTAATCCTTGTTTTTCCAGCTTTGCTATTATTTTGTCCACATCTTTTGCTTCAACGAGTTCCAGTAACTCTAGTTCTTCGTTATCCTTTTCATGCTTTGCTAATTCATCATCTGTATATAAAAACATGGAATCACCTTCCACTTTTATCATATAAATTGGCATTTTTTTGGTCTTTGGGTGCTTTAATGTGGCATATTTCGCAAGACTTACTCCCCTCTTATGTAAAAACCGTTCGATTTGCTCAAGCTCAATAATCAGTTCCAAAAGATATTTAAATTCGCTGGCAGTATAGGGTTGTTTTCCTTTTATTCTGTTCAAGGTTAAATCCTCACGTCCTAACTCAAGCAGCTGTTCATTCATCTCTTCTTCTGTTTCTATGTATTCTTCTCGTTTACCCCGTTTAATACGGTAAAGCGGCGGCTGGGCAATATAAATATGGCCGTCTTGGATTAACTGTTTCATCTGCCGGAAGAAAAACGTTAACAGCAAAGTACGGATATGCGCCCCGTCAACGTCAGCATCGCACATTAGGATGACCTTATTATATCTTAACTTACTAACGTCAAACTCATTTCCAATGCCTGCGCCAATCGCGGTAATAACCGTGCGCACTTCTATATTATTCAATACCTTGTTCAACTGTGCCTTTTCAACATTAATAATTTTTCCCTTTATCGGGAGTATTGCCTGGAACCGGCGATCGCGTCCCTGCTTGGCACTGCCGCCGGCCGAATCTCCCTCAACAATATAGAGCTCGCATAATTGCGGGTCTTTTTCTGAGCAATCCGCCAATTTACCCGGTAATGATGCCGAATCTAATGCTCCTTTTCGCCGGGTCAGCTCTTTGGCCTTACGTGCGGCTTCACGCGACTTTGCCGCGAGCACCGCCTTTTCAATTATCTTTCTTGCGGTGGGCGGATTTTCTTCCAAATATGCACCCAATGCTTCGGTCACGACTGATGAGACAACCCCTTCAACTTCGCTGTTTCCTAATTTTGTCTTTGTCTGTCCTTCATACTGCGGATCGGGAATCTTGACACTAATTACCGCAGTTATCCCTTCCCGCACATCGTCACCAGAAATAGTAATATCTTCTTTTATCAGTTTTTTATTTTTACAATATTGGTTAATTGACCGCGTAAGCGCGGATTTAAACCCGCTTAAATGCGTGCCGCCTTCGATTGTGTTTATATTATTGGCAAATGAAAAAATGTTTTCCGTGTAGCTGTCGTTATACTGTATGGCAATCTGGACGGAAATATTATCCCTGTCTTTTTCAAAATAGATTACCTTTTTATGCAGCGGGTTCTTTTTCGCATTTAAATATTCTACAAAAGACACTATCCCGCCCTTAAACTCAAAGACTACTTCCTTTTCCTTACGTTCATCTTTTAATGTAATTTTCAACCCCTGATTTAAAAACGCAAGTTCTCTTAGCCGGTTTGACAAGATATCAAAAGAAAATTTTATCTCCTTAAAAATCTCGTTATCCGGCTTAAATATAACCTTAGTTCCGGTGGTTTTGCTTTTACCGACAATCATCAGCTTTGATTTTGTTTTCCCGCGTTCATATTTTTGGTGATATACTTTTCCGTCACGTCTAACTTCTACTTCTAACCATTCGGACAAGGCATTTACCACACTAACGCCCACTCCATGCAGTCCTCCGGAGACTTTATACGAGCGGTGGTCGAATTTCCCACCGGCATGGAGCGTAGTCATCACGACTTCCACGGCTGGTTTTTTCTGCGTTTCATGCATATCCACTGGTATCCCGCGGCCATTATCAACGACCGTAACCGTATTATTTTCATGTACAATAACCTCAATCTTATCACAATAGCCGGATAATGCCTCATCAATACTGTTATCCACCACCTCATAGACCAAGTGGTGCAGTCCACGGACAGAAATATCTCCAATATACATTGCCGGCCGTTTCCGTACCGCCTCTACCCCTTCTAAAACCTGTATAGTTCGCGCATCATATTTTTCTGCCATATTCCGATGACTCCTCTCAATAATACATTATTTGATGGTTTTGTAAAAACACCATAAAAACTATTTCACTGCATATTTCAACACATCATCTTGATAACCGGCAATTTTTTTTATCAGTGTTTTCACCCTGGTATTTATCTTATAACGGTTATTGGCGATATCGATAATTTCCGCCGTTTGCTTACTTTTTATTGAATTAACTATTGCCACAATCTCTCTCGTCAGGATTTCACTATTATCCTTGGTGTGTAAATACATTTATACCTCACCTATTTTAAACCACACACCGCTGATTGCTGCCTGGCCTAACTTTTCCTGCACAATTTCCAAAATTTTCTGTTTATAGTTTCTATTTATTTCATTGAGCCATGGTGAGTTATCTACAATAATAATCAATGTTTTATTTTTTATTACTGCCGGCCGCGCGTATTTTACTATTTCTTTTGGTGCGATTTTTTCCCACTCCCGTCGTAATTTATTAATTGGTTCTTCTTTTGCTTTTTCTAACTGTTTTATTACCGCGGTTACAACTTCTTCTACTGTATGTATCCGCTTGTTTCTATACATAAAATTTTTACTTCGTAATAAAAACATTCCTTCGGAATCTTTTTATCTATTTAAAAACCTCTCGTGTTCAAACCTTCCCTTAATAATGAATTAAATATACCAATCCATACCCTAAATCTCAAGTTGTCCATAGATTGAAAATCTTATTATTTCCTATACGTCAAAAAAATAGTGGATAAAAATAAATATTCCATAGGGAATACTTGTTTTTATATTAACTGCATCGGCAGCACAATATAGACATAATCTTTTCCATCGCGGATTACGCCTGGTTTTTCCATATTTACTAATTCCATTGTTATGCTATTTTCTTCTAAGTTTTTTAATGCATCAATAATATAAACCGGATTAAATCCTACGGTTAGCTCCGTCCCTTTATACTCCACCTCTATCTCTTCTCTGGCTTCGCCAATATCCGGTGTACTTTTTGATATCACCATCTTATTTTTAAATAAATCTATTTTTATTGATTGCGAATCCGTGCTCGTAAATATTCCGGCGCGTTTTACCGCGGCGAGAAACTTTTCCCGGTCTACAAATACTTTATCTTCAATCTCTTTTGGAATCACCTGCTCATAATTGGGATACTCCCCTTCTATCTGCCGCGTGGTTAAAACAATATCGTCCATTTCAAAAATAACCTGATTTTCTCCTAATGCGATGTTTATTTTCCCTTCGTCTTTTAAAATTCGCATAATCTCATTTACTGCTTTTAAGGGAATAATCACCTGTCGGTTAAAATCTTTACCCATAGAAATATTCTTTTCTATTTTTGCCAGTCTTCTTCCGTCCGTGGCGACGACAATTACCTTTGTTGGTTTAACGACAAGTAAAACGCCATTCAATATATATCGTGTTTCTTCACGTGACATCGCAAAACTTGTTTTTTTTAGCATTTGTTTTAAGGTTAGCTGCTCTAATATAATTATTTCTTTATCGGTAATATTCGGCAGATTTGGAAAATCTTCCTTTGGCAGTCCAACTAATTTAAAAAATGCTTTTTCACACTCAATCGTCACGGCGTAGTTTTTCTTTGAAGTAATAATTATCTCCCCGGCCGGCAGTTCACGTATTATATCGTTTATCTTTTTTGCCGGTACGGTTATTGCCCCGGCTTCTTCCACTTCTGCTTTAATATTACACACTACTCCCATATCTAAATCTGTTGCCGCAAACCGCACTTTATTTTGATCAATTGTTTCGATAAGAATATTTGATAATATCGGCAGGGTTGTCCGCGGACTAACAACATTTTCCGTTATACTTATTGCCTGCTGCAATAATTCTTTACTTGTTTTTATTTTCATAAAAGATTCCTCCTATACTTCTTCTTAGTTTTTATTTTATATAAGATAGTAGTAGTTGTAATAGTGTCCGGTATATGTGGATATTTAATAAAAATACTTTATTGGTAATATATTAAGCTGTGAATAATATTGGGATAAATTGATATTATTATCCACAAAATACACAAATTTATTCCTGATAGATTAATTCCTTTAATTTTATCAACAAGTTATTCAACTCTTGATCTTTATCGACAGAGCGTTTTATTTTTTCTACCGCATGTAGTACAGTTGTATGATCCCGGCCGCCAAAAAACTCGCCGATTTCCGGTAAAGAATGATTGGTCATTGTCCGCGCAAGATACATGGCAATCTGCCGCGGAAAAGCCACTGCCCGGCTGCGGCCCTTGGTTTTCATATCCGAAAGACGTAAATCAAAAAAAGAAGAAACCTTTTTTTGGATATGGTCAATAGTAACATTTTTAGAAGAAAAAGAAATTGAATCCTTTAAAATATCACGCGCCAGGCCAACCGAAATTTGACTATTTGTTAAAAGGGTATAGGCCACTACCCGAATGAGAGCACCTTCCAATTCCCGGATATTGGATTTTATCCGGTCGGCAATAAAAAATATTACCTCATCAGGAACAACCACCACTTCACGCTCCGCCTTCTTTTTTAAAATCGCAATGCGTGTTTCTAAATCCGGAGGCTGAATGTCTGTTAATAACCCCCATTCAAACCGCGAGACTAACCGTTCTTCCAGATTAGAAATATCTTTAGGGTGACGGTCAGAAGTGATTAAAATTTGTTTATGGGCGTCGTAAAGTGCATTAAAGGTATGAAAAAATTCCTCCTGTGTACTTTCCTTACCGGCAATAAAATGAATATCATCAATTAAGAGAATATCGACGTTACGGTATTTTTCCCTGAACCTAAGAGTCGTGCGGTGTTGAATCGCATTGATTAGCTCCGTGGTAAATTTTTCACTGGAGATGTACGTAAGCCTTAAGGAATTGTTATGAGAGATAATATATTGTCCCACTGCCTGCATCAGATGAGTTTTCCCCAGCCCCACCCCGCCGTAGATAAATAAGGGGTTGTATGCCTTAGCCGGAGATTCCGCCACCGCCATACACGCAGCGTGTGAAAAGCGGTTACTCTGGCCGACAACAAAACTTTCAAAGGTATATTTTGGATTGAGATGAAAGTCACGCGTTACCACCAGCGGCGCAGGCTTAGCCGCGGTTACTGTAGAAGATTGTTCATGGTGTGCGATGATAAAAAGAAAGCCAAATTTTTTTCCAAAAATCTGTTCACTTGTTTCATAGAATAAATTCAAATAGTGTTCATTTAGCCAGTCTTTAAAAAAAATATTCGGGACCTCAATGGTTAAAGTCTCATTGGAAAAATCAAGAGGCTTAGTCGGCAAAATCCATGTTTCAAAACTTTGCGGATTTATCTTTTTACGCAGACTTACAGCAAGCTGCGACCAAATATCCGTAACAGTTGTTTCCATAATCGGTGCTTAATAAATAGGTTCCAAAACTTACTTATCCACAGCAAGAGAAACACGAGCATAAATAAATTTTTAACACGTAACTAATTTAAAATAAAGAAGTTGCAATTGGTGATTAAAAAAAACAACAAACAAATGCTCTCAGAAAAAGTGTTATTAACAGATTATCCACAGTATTGTGCATAAGGTTAAATTTAGGAATAAAAAATTCCGGTGATGCGCAAGGTTATACTAACGATGTAACGCTCCCTGGTCCTGCGGAACAGCACCAGCGGTAAATAAGGAATTTTTTATTATTACAGTGAAAACTATTATAACAAAAAAAATTTTTTTTGCAAGAAAAAAATTATTGTTGACTTAATGGGGATTTGTGTTATAATTTACAAAAATATCCGGAGGACGCATATGAAGAAAAATATTAAGAGAAAATCTAATCTAAAAGGAAAAAAAAAACACGGTTATCGACGAAGAATGAAGACAAAGGCCGGACGAAACGTTCTGCGCAACCGGCGGCGGAAAAACCGAAAACAATTAACCGGCTAAACAACCTGAGCAAAGGACAGAACAAGGAAAATAAAAGTCAGGTGGTTATACGGTAATTGATAACCAAAAAAATAAACCGCGCAGCAGAGTATTTACAAAAGACACATCGTCCATAGTTGGAGGGGAAGCAGTATAAAAGCAAAATCTATATCAAAAAAATATGACTTTGAGCAGATTTTTCAACATGGCCGTCAGATCAAGACGCAGGGAATGGTGTTTTATTATAAGGTAAATAATTTAAATCAACTGCGCATCTCCGTGATAATTTCTAAAAAGACAGAAAAAAGTGCGGTAAAACGTAACAGACTACGGCGCCAGATAAAAGAGATTATCCGAACGGCAGCCATAAATAGAGCAATAGATTTAGTGTTTATTGTCAGAAAAGAACTTTTTTCTGACAAATTTTCCAGAATAAAAGACAAAATACATAAATTAATGCCTACGGCATTAATTTAGCAGATACCTTTTCTTTAGAAAAGAAAAGGTATGCCAAAAGAAAAAGCAAAGTTCTGTTACTTTTTAAAAAATAGCGCCAGAACACCACGTTTTTTTGCCGCAGAGCATGAAGATACACGTTGAAAGCAACAACGGAGAGTCATTGAGAAGGAATCAAGAGCAAAAATATATGCCGGGCACATTTTTCATAAAAAGGGAATGCTTGAAAACCGCAGGTTTTCATGTGACACATAGGGCAAACCCGAACATGCTGTATCATGCTTGGTGCGGGCTTGTCCTGTGTGCGAAAAATTTGTGCGTAGGACTGATAAAAATTTATCGTAATTATTTGTCACCAGTTAAGTTAAGCACATGTAGATTTATGCCGACATGTTCGGCATATATGCAGGAGGCAATAGAAAAGAAAGGAGTTTGTAAGGGCACAGCCATAGGCATAAAAAGAATTCTGCGATGTCATCCCTTTGGTTCAAATGGCTATGACCCGGTAAACAAGTAATGAAAGACTTTGAAAAAAGATTAGTAATCGCACTAGTATTGAGTGTTATAATATTAACAGGTTATTCATATTTTATCACAAAATATTTCCCCCAATATAAGCCTCAGCAAAGGTCAATCTTTTCTTCACGGGAACAAACGCATCCAGACATACCAAAACCTTATTTCAATGAACAAGTTACAACAGCAGTTATGCAAGACAAAACTAAAGAACAGGCAATGTTCGAAAAGGCAGCGGAGATAAAGGAACAAATCATCGTTTTTGAAAACGAAAATTATGTAATTGTGTGTACAAATATTGGCGGTGCTATAAAGGAAATAAATCTTAAAAAATATCCAGACCCAGCAACAAATACAGCAACACAGCTGTTTAGTATAGGTAAGCAAAGCGGTGTGTTTTCTTTATATAACTTCTGTAAAGACAACGAATTAGCAAATGCACCATATAAAATAAATAAATTTTCAGATCGGATGGAAATGGAATATATGTATAAAGACCAATTTAAAATAACCAAAAGA
This sequence comes from Candidatus Omnitrophota bacterium, assembly GCA_043821285.1. Classification (GTDB taxonomy): domain Bacteria; phylum Omnitrophota; class Gorgyraeia; order B26-G9; family JBDRCZ01; genus JBDRCZ01. The sequence goes on from JBDRCZ010000090.1 coordinate 12,891, forward strand.
ATAATCCCGGACAAGGAAGCGCACCTTATTCATTTTGAAATAGATTTTAAAAACTTAACCAACCAAAACCAAAATATATCATACAAATTAATTACAGGTACTGGAATGCAAAGGGAAACAGGAATAAGCGCGCGCTATTATGACGTAGATACATTACTGCAGGATAAAAAGCGCTTTCTAATCAGAGGGGTGAAAGATGAAAACCTTTTAACAAGACAGGGTAAAATTAAATGGAGTGCGTTAAAAAATAGATATTTTTCATTAATAGTTTCCCCACAAATAGATACAACGGGAATTTTTGTGATTGGCACTAATAATGAGTTGACATTTGGCATAGAATTAGACAATTTTAATATTATCCCATATGCAAGCGCTACACATAAATATGCACTTTATGCCGGGCCTAATGATTATAATATGTTGAAAAACATAGGATTAGAAAGCGTAATCGCACATGGTGCATTAAGCGGTATAAGTAAGATATTAATGACACTACTAGTATTTTTTCACAGCTTATTTAAAAACTGGGGAGTAGCAATAATCGTTTTATCAGTAATGATCAATCTTTTTCTATTCCCGATTACCAGCAAAAGCATGCGCTCAATGAAAGACATGCAAATGCTTCAGCCAAAAGTCGAGGCATTGCGTCAGCAATATAAAGACAATCCGCAAAAAATGAACCGGGAAGTGATGGAGATTTACAAGAAACATAAGGTAAACCCGGTAGGAGGCTGTTTGCCTTTATTTTTGCAATTACCTGTATTTTTTGCCTTATATCAGGTATTACTAAGAACAGTGGCTTTGCGCGGAGCACATTTTCTTTGGATAAAGGATTTATCAGGGCCAGATGCTGCGTTTAAACTTAGCCCACAATTGCCATTTTTAGGGGATTCAATCAATATTTTACCAATCATAATGGCCGCACTTACGTTTATTCAACAAAAGACCTCAACACAGAATACCGCAGGAACAGAAGAGCAGCGTCAGCAGCAAAAAATGATGTCAATGATGATGCCGATTTTGTTTGGTGTATTATTTTATAATTTCCCATCAGGACTGGTGCTTTATTGGCTTACAAACACACTTTTTACCACATTTATTCAAAAGAAGCTTATGACAATGCCAAAAGTTTCATAAAAACCTAAATGCAGTCACAGATGGCAATGAACGTCCAAAGGCCGTGGCGCATCTTACAAGTGAGCATTATGACCGCAGTGGTTAAGTATTTGAAAGAACCATAATCAGTAGTAAGGAATAAAACATGGAAAAAGATAAAAACTTAGAAGAAATTGAAATAGAAGCAGGTAATGTAAAAGAGGCAATAAAAATCGCAATCGAAAAATTAAACGTGCCAAAAGAATTTCTTGAGATAAAAATATTATCTGAAGGACAGGGAGGATTATTTGGCATGGAAGGCGTAAAACCAGCAAAGATAAAGGTACGTGTTCTAAAGAAAGACACCCCGCCAGAATAACCATTAAAAATATCACCTTATAGCAAATGTTCCACGTGGAACATTTGGTGAAATCCAAAATCCAAATGTTCCGCCTATCAAACCGGCGGACAGGCAAATGACAAATAAATCATTTAACAAAAAATGAAGCGCAATAATAATTACGACATAATCATTATTGGCGCGGGGCATGCTGGATGTGAAGCTGCTTATGCGGTAAGTAAATTGGGATGTTCAGTTTTATTGCTTACTATGAACATTGATACGATTGCACAAATGTCGTGTAATCCAGCAATAGGAGGCATGGGAAAAGGACACATTGTGCGGGAAATAGATGCATTAGGCGGTATTATGGCGCATATTATAGATAAAGCAGGCATTCATTTTCGCATGCTCAATACGAAAAAAGGCCCGGCAGTGCAAGCGCCGCGTGCTCAAGCAGATAAAAAATTGTATCAGCAAGTGATAAAAGACGTATTAAGCCAACAAAACAAATTGGAAATTAAACAGCAAGAAGTTGTAGAAATATTAACCGAACACAATAAAATAAAAGGAGTTAAGACAAATATTGGGATTATTTATTATGCACATGCTGTAGTGTTAGCTGCAGGAACATTTCTTAATGGAGTAATCCACATTGGCAAAATCTCATTTAATGCCGGCAGGATCGGGGAATTTTCAGCAGTTTTATTAGCGCAACAATTTACAAAATTAGGGATTAACACTGGACGATTAAAAACAGGAACACCTGCGCGCGTTGACAGCAAGAGCATTGACTACACTAAACTTACAATTCAGTTAGGAGATGAGGATCCACAGCCATTTTCATTTATAACAGATAAAATTTGTCAAAAACAAATCCCTTGTTATATCGGATATACGAATTCTAAAACACATAAGATAATTAGAGATAATTTAAAACAGTCAGCGTTATATGGTGGCAAGATAAAAGGAACCGGTGTGCGGTATTGCCCATCTATTGAGGACAAAGTGGTAAAATTTCCTGATAAACAGCGCCATCAAATATTTTTTGAACCAGAGGGCAGGACAACAAATGAGATTTACTTAAACGGGGTTTCTACAAGCATGCCAGCAGGTATTCAGGAAAAATTTTTGCGCACAATTAATGGCTTAAAAAACATAAAAATTATCAGGTATGGGTATGCGATTGAATATGACTATTATCCGCCAACACAGCTAAAGCCAACATTGGAATCTAAATTAATAGATAATTTGTATTTTGCCGGACAGGTCAATGGAACAACTGGATATGAGGAAGCTGCTGGTCAGGGGTTGATTGCCGGGATTAATGCGGTGCATAATATTAAGAAAAAGCCACCAGTTGTTTTAACGCGGGATCAGGCATTTATTGGGGTATTGATTGATGATTTAGTGACCAAGGGGACAAAAGAACCGTATCGAATGTTTACTTCCCGGGCAGAGCATCGTTTAATATTAAGGCAGGATAATGCGGATTTAAGACTAACGAAAATAGGATATGAGCTGGGCTTAATAGACAAACAGCGGCACGTTGAGGTCAAAGAAAAAAGAAAGTTTATAAATGAAGCAAAGGAAAAATTAAATAAAATTCATTCAGGCAATACAAGTTTTTATAGTCTCTTAAAGCGTCCGAATATTCTATATAGTGATTTGGTTAAAATTAATAAAAACGTAAAAAATTTATCGAAATATGTTGCAAAACAAGTAGAGATTGAGATAAAATATGAAGGGTACATACAGCGGGAAGCATTACATATTGCAATGCTAAACAAATTAGAAGATAAAAAAATTTTAGAAGATATGGACTACAATTGTATACATGGATTAAAGAAAGAAGCACGTGAAAAATTAAGCATTATAAAACCGCGGTCATTAGGTCAGGCATCCAGAATTTCCGGTGTAAGCCCATGCGACCTTTCTTTACTGCTAGTTTATCTGCGTTCCGCAGATAAACTAGCAGAGGAGCACAGCTGTTGAAAAATAAAAAATAAACACCAAAAAATGACAAAGCAAAAAAAAAAGCTTGAGATTTTATTTAAGCGGTAAACAGTAAGCTGTTAACAGTAAACTATAATGGTGTTCCACGTAGAACATCACAAGGGGAGGAGCGTATAAGCATGGCAGATAAATCAAAAAATAACCGGGGCAATTATTTTATAAAAAGAGCATTTCAGGTGCGTTACGCGGTAACTATTTTTTTAGCAATGTTTGTTATTGCGATTATTGCCGTATGGACAACAGTGGTTACCACATGGACAATAGTTGCAGAATCTACAAATTCTCCAGGCATAGTTATCCAGATGTCAGATATTTTTGACAGCGTAAGCATGACACTTATTGGGAGTATGCTTGTGGGCATATCAATAGTGTTTCTTTTTAGCATTTTTGTATCACACAAAATAGCCGGACCGATTTTTCGTTTGGAAAAAATTGCCCGGCAAATTTCTTTAGGGGATTTAACCCTGACGAATATAAAGGTACGTGAAGGGGATGAATTAGGTGAATTAGCAACAGCCATAGATGGTGTAGTGAGAAGATTACGCCGGCTGATTGATAAATATAAAGATATGACAGCAAAAGTATCAGCACTAATAAAAGAATTAGCCCTCTCATCACAAGCGGGAAAAAACATGACCGCAGAGTCGCAGAGACTGCTGAAAGAAGTAGAAACAGTGAATGACCAGCTGCTCAAAGAGCTTTCTTATTTTAGAACTAAAGAGATAAACAAGGCACAAGAAGACGATATAACCGATGGGTATTAAGAAGGGAATTGGGCAACGTATCAGATAATCAGTGGTAGTGTAAAAATAAATAGGGAAGCATTGTAGATAAAACCATAAATTCCGGGGTAAAGGACAGTTCTATGAAAAAGAAAAATACAAAGCCACGGATTTACACGGATGAAAGATGAATTCAAACGATTTGTTTAACGTATAGGAAACAAAATTTGTGGATAACTTGGGATTTGGGTATAGCTTGGTATATTTAATTCATTATTAAGGGAAGGTTTGAACACGAAAGGTTTTTAAATGGATAAAAAGATTCCGAAGGAATTTTTTTATTATAAATTCGTGTTTCATCCGTGGCTAAAAAGAACCATTGATAACCACGGATAAAAAAAATAGGTTAAAAGAGGAATCGGTTGTAAAAAAATCTTGGCAAAAAAATAAGGACACATGGCGTTATGTGTGATAAATAAAATAAACAAAGGATCATATAAAAACTAACCACAAAGTAATATTTGGCAATTGTATGGATATGTCTGAAATAAATAATACAAGCATTCACTTAATAGTTACATCCCCGCCATATTATAATGCCCCATTTGACCATGATGGACTTTTTACAAATTATGAACAGTACTTAGGTGTATTAACTCATTTTGCCAAAGAGTCATATCGAGTATTAAAAGAGGGACGCATAGTGGTATTAAATATAGATGATATGATAATAAATGGCACAAAATACCCTATTGTTGCTGATGCAATAAAAATTTTCCAAAATGCAGGGTTTCGTTACCGTGATAGAATTATTTGGAAAAAGCCCGATGGTTATCTTAGAATAAGTAAAAGAAGCGGCACAACAATGAAAGTAGCGCGCCTCTTAAAAAGAAATTCTGGTGGAATTGAAATAATACGTGATCTAGAAAAAATTATTAGAAAAAAAACTGGTTTTGACACAAATTCGGATATATTTAATAATGAAGATAACCTTGAAATCCTTGAAAGAAAGACTGGTAAACATAAATTTGTCACCCTTCAATATATTGAAAAGAAAAAACCTAAGGAATCAAAATAAAACGAACACTACTGCGAAAATTACCGGTCTAAAATATATAGCGAACTGTACAGATGATTTACCAGAACTTAGTTTTAAAGATTGTGATATAAATACAGCCCCCGCTTGTTTCTTATTATCTGATAAATGGAATGCGTAATGTTAATAAAGAATCGAATAAAATTGGAAAAGAAATACTAACTTCTAATTATATACTAAAGGAAAACGTTACTGAACAATTCGATTTTCTCCCTATGCAAAAGGAATTAGCGTATTGATACATGGCAAAAATAATTAGTATTTGCAATCAAAAAGGCGGAGTTGGAAAAACTACGACAGCAATAAATCTTGCATCATATATTGCGATTGCCGGCAAAAAAGTGTTATTAATAGACATTGACCCGCAGGCAAATGCAACAAGCGGTATTGGTATTGACAGGAAAGCCGTTAGCAGAAGTATATATGATGCACTGATAAACGGAATCGCCATGTCGCAACTCATTGAAAACACTAAGGTTATAAATTTAAAAATTATTGTCTCCAGCATTCAGCTAACCGGGGCGCAGATTGAGCTGGTATCTGTTGAACAGCGCGAGTTTAAAATTAAGCAGCTAACCGCGGAAATAAACGAGATTTTTGATTTTGTTTTTATTGACTGCCCTCCGTCTTTAGGCCTGTTAACAATAAATGCGCTCACTGCTTCGCATTCTGTAATTATCCCGATGCAGTGCGAGTATTATGCGCTGGAAGGGTTAACGCAGCTGCTTGATACAATTAAATTAGTGCAGCAGAATTTAAATCCGGCATTAGAAATAGAAGGGGTTTTATTAACCATGGCAGATTTCCGCACACGTTTGACCACGGAAGTTATAAATGAAGTCAATAATTTTTTTAAAGATAAGGTCTATAAGGCGATAATTACCAGAAGCATACGTCTGAGTGAGTCCCCTGGGTTTGGTATGCCGATTGCTCTCTACAACCCCCAGAGCATGGGTGCGCAAAAATATAAGGAACTGGCGGATGAATTTTTACAGCGAAATGGCATAGAGGTTCCCCCAGACATGGCGGCAGAGAATGAAATGCCAGTGGAAATACCACAGGGTACACCGGAAGTACCAATAGAAAACCGGGCAGCGGAGGTTCTTGGTAATGAGCAGGTATTATAAAAATGTATGGTGTATTGAGTATAGAGCATTGAGTATAAAAAGACGACGATGAAAAACGCAAGACACAATGTAAAAACTTACGTAACCGTAAGCGAGTAACGAACGTACGCATGGAGGATATTAAATGGAAAGACGTGCATTAGGAAAAGGGCTGAATGCGTTGATCCCTGAAGTTGAAGAACATATAGGGCAAACGGAAGGAATGATAACCGTAGGAATTAATGAAATCTTTCCCAGTAAATACCAGCCGCGGATAGAATTTGATGAAGAAAAGCTTGAAGAATTAGTCCGGTCGATTAAAGAAAAAGGCGTGGTCCAGCCGCTTTTGGTCCGGCCGAAGGATGTGGTGTCCGGGACCGCAGGCAGATATGAATTAATTGCCGGAGAACGCCGGCTGCGTGCGGCAAAAAAAGCAGGACTCGTGCAGATCCCGGTAATTCTAAAATCAGTAGATGATACGGAACTTTTGCAGCTTTCGCTGGTTGAAAATCTGCAGAGAGAGAATTTAAACGCAATCGAAGAAGCCGCGGCCTATGAGCGCTTAATTAATGAATTTAATTTTACCCAGGAAGAAGTTGCCCGTGTCATGGGGAAAAACAGAAGCACGATAACTAATCTCCTGCGTGTTCTCAGGCTGCCGGAGGTAATCAAAGAGCAGATTACCCAAAATAAAATAAATCTTGGACATGCCAAAGTGCTCCTGGCGTTAGAAAACACCGCGGAACAAATTCAAATTTCCCAAAAAATAATTAAAGATGATTTATCTGTGCGCCAAACCGAGGCAATTGTTTACAAACTAACAACACCGGATGAGGCAAAGAGCAAAAAGCCGCGGGAGATTGATCCGAACGTACAGGAAATCGAGAGAAAATTACAGCAGGTTTTAGGCACAAAGGTAAGAATTGTTTCCCGCCGTAAAAGAGGAAAAATAGAAATTGATTATTATTCGCTTTCGGATTTAGATCGCATCTTGCAAATTTTGCAGAAATGAGATACAATAACATATTGCCTTCGGCAATATGTTGTTTACGACCTTTTCATCAAAGGTCGTGTTAAAAAGAAAAAACAACAGACAGCAGAAAGAAAACACACCGCAAGACCTTGTCTATGGGCGGTGATCATCTCCGCCGCAAAGTTGAAAATCCGCCAGTGCTTTTTGGTGGACGTTGGCGGGCAGGTGTATTTTTCAATCTGCGATTATCAGTGGTTAGGAGGGGGGCGATGTTTCAGCAGACATTGGTTCTGATAAAACCTGACGGGTTAGTAAAATCATTGACCGGGAATATCTTAACACGGTTATCCGAAACAAAATTAGAGATTGTTGCCGCGAAAATTGTACGGGTATCCAGAGAACTGGCGGCAAAACATTATCAGCATATGATCGAAAAGCCGTTTTTTGAAGAACTTATTCAATATATTCAAGGAGAGCTGCATCAGCGCCGGAAGGTCATGGCCATGGTTTATTATGGTGAAGATGCGATTAGGAGAGTACGCGAGCTTGCCGGTGAGACTAATCCGGAAGAGGCTGACCCGACTTCGATCCGCGGGGCATACGGACGCGTGACTACAAAAGGTGTGTATGAGAACGTTGTGCACAGCTCAACTAATCAAGAAGAAGCTGAGCGGGAAATAAAACTCTGGTTTGAGCCGGATGAGATTATTTTTGATATTTATCCGACGGAGATGGTTGTGCTGAATAATCTAAAAAAAAGGGTATGGAAGAGTAGCTAATTTTTGAAAAACCGAAAAGTAACCACAGAACCACGGATTGCGCAGATAAGTATTCTTATATAGAAAAAGATAAAGCCATGGATTAACACGGATTGAACACAGATAGAAGAAAGACGAAGCTAAAAAAAATATTTCAACCAGGAATAACACCGATTTTCACAAATGGAGCATATTTATTCGCGAGAATTAGTGTAATTAGTGGTTAAAAAAGCGTTTAAAGATTTGAATATTATAAATCCGTGGCAAAAAATAATAGGGGCAATTGATGGCGGAAGAAATTAAGGGGTTAATAGAAAAGATACAGCAAGAAGGTATTAAAGCCGCAGAGGATCGGGGCAAAGCAATCGAACAAGAAGCACAAGAGCGTGCAGAAGAGATTAAGCAGTCTGCTAAAAAAGACGCGGAAAAGATAATTGCCGATGCCAAGGATAAAGCGGCAAAAATAGAAGCGAACACAAAGATATTGCTTAAACAGGCGTCGCGCGATGTGCTGATCAACTTACGAAAAGGCATCAACACCATGCTGGATAAAATGCTTGTCTTACGCTCTCAGGATGCATTAGGAAACGAAGAACTCGCGAAAATTATCAGCAGCTTGATTACCGGCTACCGCAGTAAAGAAAATGGCGACATCAGGGTCTTATTAAAAAAAGAAGATTTGGCCGCGCTGGAAAAGAACCTGTTTACCGAGCTAAAAGAAGAAATTAAAAAAGGGATCACGATCCAATCTTCCGGGGATATCACCGGAGGTTTTACGATCAGTTATGATCGCGGCAAGTCCCATTTTGATTTTACCGATCAAGCTATTGCCGCATATATCGGAACATACCTCAAGCCGAAATTAAGAGAAATACTAGAAGAAATGAAGTGAATTCGTATCTCGTATCTAGTTGTTCGTATCTAGTAAAAATACACCAGATACGAGATAGGAGATACTAGATACGAACAACGAGATACGAATTAATGTTCAATAATTATATCTACTTAATTGCCAGCTTACCGATGCTGCATTATGGAACAAAGCCGCCGTTTTCCTGGGAAAAATTTTTAGAGCATTGTGAAAGTCAGCTTCCCCCACCAGACATTGCCTTGCTTAAGACGACATCAATCGCCGGAGAATATATATATAAAGGAAGGCAGAGAGTAATTAGCAAATGGCAGCAGTGGGACCGGGGGCTAAGAAACGAGCTGGTAAAAATCCGCGCCAGCCGAAAACACGCGGACCCGTTAAAATACTTACGCGAAGAAGCACACGCCGGGTCACGGGTGACCCAGATAAGCCAGAATGCATACAAAAACCCAATGCATTTCGAAGCAGAAAAAACGCTTGATGCGGAAAGATGGCATTTTATAGAGGAACTCTCTATCGGGCACTATTTTGACATAGATTTTTTATTGGTTTATGCGCATAAATTGCTGATCCTTTTGAAGTGGGAAAAGATTAACCAAGCAGATGCGGAGCGAGAGCTAAATACGTATTGCGTATTGAGTACCGAGTATTGAGCATAAAAACAAAAAGGATGACAATAAAGACACAATATACAAATGCGAGGTAGTTCAATGTCAGAAAAACGAACAGGTCATATTGTAAAAATAACCGGTAACATGGTTACCGCAGAACTGGAAGGGGTGATTATCCAGAATGAAGTAGCGTATATCATCCATCAGGAGGAACGCTTAAAAGCAGAGGTTATCCGGATAATCGGTAATAAGGCCGAGATGCAGGTTTATGAAAACACCGCCGGGCTTAAGATTGGCGAAATGGTTGAGTTTACAAATGAACTTTTGTCAGTGGAGCTTGGCCCGGGATTGCTCGGCCAGATTTTTGACGGGCTGCAAAATCCTCTGCCAGCTTTGGCCAAAGAGTATGGGTTTTTTCTGAAGCGGGGAAAGTATCTTGATGCCTTGTCTAATGATGCTAAATGGGATTTTACGCCAAGTGTAAAACAGGATGACCGGGTACGACCGGGAGATAAATTAGGATACGTCCAGGAAAAGATGTTTAAGCACTATATCCTGGTGCCGTTTGCATTGGAAGGAGTGCTTAAGGTTCAGGATATTGTTCCGAAAGGTGTTTATGATTTAAAAAAACCCATTGCCATGTTAGAAGATTTTGCCGGCAAGGAACATGCAGTATTTCTTAAACAAATTTGGCCGGTAAAAATACCGATTCGCGCGTATGTAGAAAAATTAAAACCAGCAACACCGTTAGTTACAAAAATGCGGCTTATTGATTCACTCTTTCCGGTTGTCCTTGGCGGGACATATTGTATCCCCGGACCATTCGGTGCCGGGAAAACCGTACTCCAGCAATTAACCAGCCGGCATGCGGAAATTGATATTGTGGTTATTGCTGCCTGCGGAGAGCGCGCGGGTGAGGTAGTCGAGACACTAAAAACATTTCCCAAAATAATCGACCCCCGTACCGGAAAACCATTAAGCGACCGCACAATTATCATTTGCAATACAAGTTCCATGCCGGTTGCCGCGCGCGAATCAAGCGTATATACCGCGGTCACGATTGCAGAATATTACCGACAGATGGGATTAAACGTTCTCTTACTCGCGGACTCTACATCCCGATGGGCGCAGGCAATGCGGGAGATGTCCGGACGGCTTGAAGAAATTCCCGGGGAGGAGGCATTTCCCGCGTATCTTGAATCGCGGATTGCCTCTTTTTACGAACGCGCGGGCAGTGTTCGGCTAAATGACGGAAGTTTAGGCTCGGTGACGATTGGCGGCACGGTGAGCCCGGCCGGCGGCAATTTCGAAGAACCGGTGACCCAGGCAACATTAAAAGTTGTCGGAGCGTTTCACGGACTTTCGCGCGAGCGCTCAGATGCGCGCTGCTATCCGTCAATTGACCCATTGATTAGCTGGAGTAAATACCACGGTATTATTGATGAACAACAGAGTAAACGAGGACATGCAATATTAAGAAAAGCGCATGATGTTATGCAGATGATGAAAGTTATCGGCGAAGAAGGCACGTCCTTAAGCGACTACCTCGATTATTTAAAAGGTGAATTTTTTGATTTTGTTTACCTGCAGCAGAATGCCTATGACCCGGTAGATGAAGCCACGCCCGCAGAAAGGCAAAAATACATATTTGCTTTTATCGATAATATTATCGGGGCAGAATTTTCTCTAAAAGATAAAGAAAATGCTCTACAGTTTTTTCAAAAACTCAGACAATTATTTCGCGGATGGAATTCTGCGGCATGGGAAACGGAAGAGTTTAAAAAAATCGAACAAGAAATCACCGCATTGATTGCGGAGAAAAAGATCAACAACGAAACACGCGAAAAAATTAATCACATAAAAAGAAAAAGATAAAGCCACAGATTTACACGCTTCGACTTCGCTCAGTGTTAAGAAAAATCCTGAGTCTATCGAAGGACAAATATTAGATTAATTAAAAGCAACAGAGATCGCACAGAAGGATTACTGATAAATTTCAGAAGGGGAGAAGTAGAATTCAAACGATTTGATTATTATAAATCCGTGACTAAAAGAAAATGCAGAAAGTTTATACTAATATAATCCAAATCGCCGGAGATGTAATCACGGTAGAAGCCGAGGATGTTGGCTACATGGAGATAGCCGAAATAACCACATCCCGGGGAAAATCTCTGGCACAGGTTATCCGGTTGGACGGTAATAAAGTATCATTACAGGTTTTTGCCGGCAGCCGCGGCATATCTACCGGGGATAATGTACGGTTTTTAGGCCATCCGATGCAGATTTCCAGTGGCAATAACCTGCTCGGACGAATATTCAATGGCAGCGGGCTGCCTTTAGATAAGGGGCCTGAGCTTTGGGAAAATGTCATTGATATTGGCGGACCGCCGGTAAATCCGGTAAAAAGGATTGTTCCGAATAAGATTATCCGTACGAATATCCCGATGATTGATTTATTTAACTCTTTGGTTGAGTCCCAGAAACTGCCGATATTTTCTATTGCCGGAGAGCCTTATTGTGAATTGCTTGCCAGGATTGCCATTCAGGCAGAAGTGGATATTATTATTCTAGGCGGCATGGGGTTAAAATTCGATGATTTTATCTTTTTCAGGGATACGCTTGAAGAGCAAGGCGCACTATCCCGTTCAATATTTTTTATTCACACGGCCGCAGACCCGACAGTTGAGTGTTTGCTTGTACCGGATATTAGTTTAGCAGTTGCGGAACAGTGTGCGTTGCAGGGGAAAAGAGTTTTAACCCTGCTTACGGATATGACCAATTTTGCGGATGCATTGAAAGAGATATCCATAACTATGGAACATGTTCCTTCCAACCGCGGTTATCCGGGGGACCTTTACAGCCAGCTGGCGGCGCGCTATGAGAAGGCGGTTGATTTCGATACCGCGGGTTCATTAACCGTGCTTGCGGCAACAACCATGCCGGGAGATGATGTTACCCACCCGGTGCCGGATAATACCGGCTACATTACCGAGGGACAGTTTTATTTAAAAAACCGCGTGATTGAACCATTTGGTTCACTTAGCCGGTTGAAACAGCAGGTAAACGGTAAAACACGCGATGACCACCGCACAATAATGAATACAATGATCCAATTATTTGCCCGCTACCGCGATACTTTGGAAAAACAGGCCATGGGGTTTAAGATGAGTACATGGGATAAGAAACTCCTGCAATACGGAAAACGTTTTGAAAAAGAAATGATGGCTTTAGAGGTAAATATTCCGTTAGAGCGTGCCTTAGACCGCGGCTGGGAAATCATGGCCGAATGTTTTACCCCGGAAGAAACCGGTATTCAGCCGGCAATGATTGAGAAATACTGGACTGCAGCGGCAGAATGACAAATGTCAAATGACCCACCACAACGCGTTGGCGGGCAGGCAAAATCCAAATGACAAATGAATCTTTAAATATCTAAATAAAAAACAAGCAATACGCAAAAATGTTACGCCGTTTTTGTATGAAACAAGATGACAAGAAGAATAATATAATACCAGAAACTTTAGCAGAACAAATATTTTCTGGTCGTTGCGTGTTGTTTTTGGGAGCAGGTGCATCAGCAGCATCTCAATTAGCAAAAGAACTTGCAGATAAATACCTTAATGGTCATCATCGAGAAGAATCCCTTGCGAAAGTTGCGTCTTATATAGAACATGAACATGGGCTTGGAAGAGAAAGGTTAATAAACTTTATTGTAAAAAAATTTTCCAATTTGATCATAGTATCGTAGAAGCATTTTTGAAAGCATGCAAGCTGTAAAAGATAATTTTGATTCTGAACACTAGAATAATAAACTTACATTGTGTGTTTTTCATGACACTCAATACACAATACTCAATACTCAAAAATGGCTAAGATCAAACTTACAAAAGGCGAGCTGAAAAAATACCGGGATAATCTACAGCAATACCTGCGTTATCTACCGACATTGCAGCTTAAAAAACAGCAGTTACAGCTGGAGATTGTCAGAGAGGCGCGTAAACTTATGGCGCAGCGTCAAAGCGAAGAGAAAAAACATCAGCAGATAAAAACATGGTCCCGGCTTTTGTCTGCACCCGGTGTTGAGATGGATAAATGGATAAGGCTAAAACAAACAATCACCAGTACCCGCAATATTGCCGGAGTGGAATTACCGGTGTTTGAGCGGGGAGAATTCGACACGCCGGAATATGATTTATTTGTTACGCCATTATGGGTGGACAGCGCGATTGAAGAGTTAAAAGCGCTTATTTTATTGCGCGAAGAAATAAAGATTATTGAGCAAGAGATTACCGCATTAATGCAGGAGCTGCGGATCACCACCCAGCGGGTAAATCTTTTTGAGAAAATCAAAATCCCCGAGTCTAAAGATGCCATCCGCCGGATTAAGATTTATATCGGCGATCAAATGGCCAATGCCGTGGGACGCAGCAAAATTGCCAAGCGCAAGATTGAACAGGCAGAAGAAGTACTCGCATATTTAAGATGAAAGAAAAAATAAAATTATCACGCAAAGACGCCAAACCCGCAAAGGATAAAAACAATAGAATCTAAAGGAGAAAATTATGGGCAGATATATAAAGAATGGAAGATGTTTCTTTTTAACCTTAATAATCTTATTGACGCTGATTTCCTGCGTTACTTTTGGAGAACAGATTTATTTTAAGGATGGTGCAATTGTTGAAGGGAAGATTGTTAGAGATGACGAAGGTAATATTTATATTGAGGTTATTGAGCAGATAATAAGATTTGATAAAAGTAACATAGAAACAATAGACAAAGAAGTAGAAAATGCTACGCCCCCCTCCGGATTATATGCTAAAAATATGACTGTGGATGAAAAATTTTTTAAAGAAGCAGTCTGGGGATTAGAGAAAATTTATGTAGAATATAAGAATGGACATCTTTCGCATAGTATTTATACAGAAAAAGTGCAGAAACTTCAGAATGCACTGCGAATGGTCGCGGATGAGTATCCGAATTCACAATGGGCGGATGATGCAGCGTTTTTAGTAGCAAATTTTCCCGTGTATAAAAAATACAGAGAAATCCTTTCTGCATATAAACAAATAATCAGAAAGTTTCCAGACAGCCGTTTTGAAGAATGGACAGTAGAAAATTGTAAAGTAGCCAATATTGATTTTTATGCATCTTTTACAATAGCGGACGCAGCAAAATTTGAATTAACAAATTGTATTATAGGCTCAGTGCCCGGAACGGATCCTAAAAGTATTGTTGCGGTATTCGAGGAATTAATAAGTAAATATAAAAAAATGCCTCAACTAAAAAATCCACGCCCACTAATGCGATGCTATATACAAGCAATCGGATATTATAAACATATAGGGGATATGTCGAAAGCACAAGCGTTAAGCGATGAACTTGCAGCAAAATATCCAAAAGATGAATTGCGTAAAAGAAATAGTATCCCGCTTGAAAAAATTAGTTTTTGGCTATCCAAAGGTAGCAATGAAACTCATTATAATGTACGGGCAATATACTTGAAAGGGGAAAGGACCATAAATAAATATTTAGGACATGAGCTGTATATTCAAACTAAAAAAGGAGACGGAAGGTTATTCCGTAATATTACCTATAATGTAAAAGATCAGGGAATATATGGCGAATATATGGATAAGGGAAAGACAGGAGGATGGACGACAAAGAGAGGGTTTATTGTAAAGGGAAAAGTAGAAAATGGTATTTTTAGACCCGTTTTTCCAGAGAAAACCCGGGCACAGATTTTGCCATATGCAGGGAAAACGTGTGGTTTTGAGAGAGATTGTATAGTGATTTTTATACCGTACAATGACGAATCAACATGATTTCTCTACCCTAACGGAACACAGCAGAGAAAGGATTTAACTACTTGTTTTTAACAACAAACAGCACACTTCGACTGCGCTCAGTGTTAAAGAAAGTCTTGAGTTTATCGGATAAAGGGGACAGACACCTTTTTTAGAGAACTCAAGGCACAAAAGACACAAAAATAAATTTCACCACAGAGAACATAGTGCTCACTTATAAGGTGAGCGACGGCCTTTGGCCGTTCTTCACCACTGTTAACTTTTTTTAACCACAGATAGCACGGATAACTCAGATAAATCTCTTTTGATATCTGTATAATCCGACTCATCCGCGGTTCTTACTGGTTGCTATTGTTATGATTACAACATCGTAAATGTTTTTCAAGATGCTCCACCGTAGGTGGAACAGAGAAAAGAGGATATGGAAAGTAAAATAGAAGTCGGGACGATTGGTGAAGCAGTATTCGATCGTTAGCTACTGTTATGCTAGAAAACCTATAAAAAACATGAGAATTTTTAAAGGTAACGATGATAAGCATTGTTATATTTTGGCACGAAGAACTATGCACGACACAGAATAAAAGAAAAGGGTGACGGTCCCCTTAAAAAAAGATAAAAATCATGTAATTGTGTTAATTCTGTCAAAGGTATTTAATTTGTGGATTGAGTTATTGAAAGATTCATTTGGATTTATTAAGTATGCCTTTAGCAATATTGTGTGAGGCTATTTTTTGGCGCAGGACAAAACTAGATTATTAAAAAGGTAAACACATGATAGTTCCGATGAAAAAGGTTACGATAATTGTTCAGGCAAAAGACGCACTGGATACAGTTAAGGTCTTGCGTTCCTTGGGCGTGGTGCATGTCGAACATCAGCAGCCGCCAAAACACAAAAGCATTAGCATATTAAAGGAAGACATTACGCTTATTGATAAAGTGGTCGGGATTTTATCCGCGGAAGTATCCACTAAGCCATCCGCTGAACAAGTCAAAGAGCTAATAGACTGGAAAAAAACCGCCCAGCACATTAGTGATTCGTATAAACGGAAAGAACAGCTTAGCGAATATGCCGCGATGCTTCGAAACAGCATAATTCAATGGCAAAACTGGGGAGATTTTGATCCGGCAAAGATTATTAGCCTGCGCGAAAAAAACATCACGATCAGGTTTTATCAGATACCGCTAAAGGAAATGAAAAGGTTACCGGAGAGCGTTATTGTAAAACAATTATTTATTTCCTCAGGGATTGCCAACTGTGCGCTTATATCGCCGGGGGAGATAAACATTCCGTTTAAAGAAATACCTTTGCCAAAATACGGACTTTCACAGATGCGCGCGAGGCTTACGGAAACAGAAAACACTATTCGTGATATAAAAGATGAGTTTAAGATGGCCGCGGGTTATGTAAAAAGTTTTCATAAGACAAGAGAATTATTAGCCAAGGAACGCAAGTTTTACGAGGCATTATATGGTATGGCCGGGGACGGGGGAATAGTATATTTATGCGGATATGTGCCAGAGGATAAAACAGCGGCATTGCTTAAAACTTCCCGCCGGGAAAAATGGGCAACCGTGATTAAAACCCCGCGGGAGGAAGATTATGTGCCAACGTTAATCCGTCATAATCGTTTTACCACGCTAATCTCCCCGGTATTTAAACTGATCGAGATCGTTCCCGGGTACCGGGAACTTGACGCAAGTTTTTTGTTTCTGATATTCTTTTCCATATTCTTTGGCGTGCTTATTGGCGATGCCGGGTACGGGTTGGTATATTTTATTTTAACCATAATTGTCCACGCGTGCTTGGGCAGGAAATTAAAAAACAATGCGTTATTTATCCTGTTTTATGTTTTAAGCACGTGTACAATTATCTGGGGGGTGTTAAACGGAACATTTTTTGGCCAGGAATGGATAACGAAGATTTTTCCGCCGATACTTCCGGCATTAAGAGACAGCAATAATATCCAAAGGCTATGTTTTCTTATTGGAGCGATACATTTAAGCATTGCCCATCTCTGGCGGGCGCTTATCAAAATGCCGCAAGTTTCGGCATTAGCTGATGCCGGCTGGATAGTGATATTAGCCGGGGCATTTTTTTTAGCCAAGGCCCTGGTATTGGGAGACGCTTTACCGGATTTTGTTAAATGGCTTTTTATCAGCGGGGCGGTACTGGTCGTATTTTTTACAAGTCCAGGCAGAAATATCCTAAAGACAATCAGCCGGGGGGCAGGACGGCTGCTTTTAAATTTAGTTAACAGTTTTACGGATGTAGTTTCCTATGTGCGTCTTTTTGCCGTAGGACTGGCAACCGTTGCGGTTGCGGATGCATTTAACAACATGGCACAAGGGATTGGGTATAACAGTTTGTTAAGCGGAATAATTTTTTCCCTAATTCTTTTCGCCGGACATGGATTAAACATCATCATTCTTGGACCATTATCAATACTTGTCCATGGTGTGAGATTAAACATATTAGAATTTTCAGCCAATCATCTGGATGTAACCTGGAGCGGGATACCGTACATGCCCCTGCGAAAGAGCATGACAAATGACAAATAAATCAAGCAATAAAAAATGACCCGCCACAACGCATAACGGGAAGACAAATAAAAGCAATGCTGTTAAATATGATTGTTTTTTCTTTTGTGTTTAAGTTATTTAACTTGGAATTCCCCGCCCCTTGGGGCGTGGGATGGCGAAGTTATAAAAAAAGTTCCTTATTATCGGCGAAGCGTAGCGAAGTCGACGTGATACCCCGCTCCCTTGGGGCGGGGAGAGTTCATTGATTCATTTAGATTTTTGAAATTGTTTAGGATTTGGTGCTTCGTAGTTAGAATTTAAAAAGACATAGAACAATTAGAAATTTAAAAAATCTCAATACTCAATACGAATGAAATGGAGGGGATAATGGAAGCAGACGTATTAGTACAGTTTAAGGATTTAGGAATAAGTGCGGTATTGGCGTTTTCCGCGATTGGCTCGGGGCTTGGCACTGGAATTGCGGGGATGGCCGCGGTTGGGGCATGGAAAAAGGCATTTAGCCAAAACAAGCCCGCGCCATTTATGCTCGTAGCATTTGTCGGCGCACCATTAACCCAGACGATCTATGGGATGATTTTACGCAACCGGATGATTGAAGTTATGCTAAAAGGTAATTATGTCTGGGGGATAGGGGTATTATGCGGTCTGGCGATTGGCATTTCCGCACTGATGCAGGGAAAGGCCGGGGCCGCGGCCTGTGATGCCATGGGCGAGACCGGAAAAGGTTTTGCGAACTATATTCTGGTGCTGGGGATTATTGAAACCGTGGCATTGTTTGTCATGGCATTTTCGATGATGGTAATTGATAAGCTAGGCTGACCGCGAAGCAAGGAAATCTGTAAAGCTCTTATACCGTTTGGCGTGTGGCATAAATGCATCAGGTGGTTGCTTGTAATCTGCGATTGCTTATTAGAAGCGTAGGTAATTCTTGACAGAACCTTTTTCTACCCAAGGAGGAGAGAATTGGCCAAGAAAGATATTTTTGTGGTAGCGCTTAAAATAGCTGGGATCTATTTACTTGTTCGTGCAGTTGAGTCGATACAAACAATATTTATGATTGTAGGAACATGGGACAATATTCCTGTGTTAAAAGGAATTGAGACATATGGGATGATTGTTGGCAGCATTATGCCTTTTTTACTTTTTGTAATAACAGGAGTTTACTTATTAAAAAGGGCAGACCAAATAGCAATAAAGCTTAGCAAAGATGATGCTAGTGAGGTAATGCCAGGAGCATTAACAAAGGATGGGTTACAGGAAATAGGATTTTCAGTAGTAGGTATATTACTGGTTGCAAATGCTATTCCGCAGGTTGCCACACACAGTGTCTATCTTTTCTTAAGTTATTCTTACCCAAAAGGAACAGACAGCAGAATATGGGCATCGGTAATCAGTTATTTAGCAGTATTGGCATTAGGGATATTTTTAATTTTTGGCGCAAAGGCAGTGCGGGGTTTTATAAGGAAGTGCCAAAGGGATTAAACGGTGCAAGTCTAAGCCGCGGAGTATATAGATGTTTGTGTGATTTGTGGTAATAGTTCATCCTTTTTAAATATATAATCCTTGAACCACAAAGAGCACTAAGATCACAAAGAAAAACCATATAACGTATCTTTCTATGCCATGCTTTAATAACTTAACATTAAAGTTAATCAGCAAACCTAATTTTGTTATTTTCAAATTGGCTGTATGTTTTTTGCGCGCTTTTTTAAAGCTGAACTATTACGAATATTAGGTTTTTACTTATAGCGCGACAGTTCTTACAAGTAAATCCAAAACATCCCAGCTTGCAAACTCACGAATACCATTCCCTTAAAGGACCAAAAGGAGAAAAGGTTTTTGAAGCTTATGCGGAACAAAACACTGCTGCTGCCTATAGAATCTTTTTTTATTATGGGCATCAAAAGGGAACAATTACAGTTTTTGCCATTATTCCACGCCTATAAATATGTAAATTAGAGATCTGCATGGTGTTTACTCTAACCCAACTGTTCCCACATTTTTTTAGAGGAAGGAAGATCAATTTTTATAAATTGGGAGAAGCCGGTTACGTTATAATATTTCTTAAAGCGTTTTGTTTTTAATTCGTCCCAGATTACTAAGGTTACATTGTGTTTTGTCATCTTCTTAACTTTAGACGGAGAAATATCAATATCCGCAGTCATGATGTAAATTCTTCCCGCATTTGTCGAAGCTAATTCTCCTACTACTTGTTTCCACCTTTCGCGTAATGTCCGCTTAATGGAAATAATCACCTGCAGGCATAAGCTCAACCCGCCGTTTTTTCTGAAACTCGACAAAATTCAAATTCCTCCCTCCTTTTATAATTTTTGCAGGATCACAATACTTTCTTTATGCATGGTATCTGCAAGCTGACCGGTTATATTAGAGGGTGAGTTTTTTAGGGGCATTCTTTTACCGGGAATATTCCGGACAAAAATATCTATGCAAGTAAAACCAATTTTTTCCGCTAATTCAGCAATGATAAAATCAGTTGGTAGACGTACTTGCTTAACAGACCTATTGCCAATAACGATACCGAAATATTTCCCCTTTTTTAATATTGCATAAGCTTTTATTAGGCACGCATTTAATCCAACATAAAAACTTAGTACTTCTTTTGCTCTTTTTTCATCGGCCTTTTTTATTTTTAGCAAGGATTCTTTTAGATGTGAAGACTCAAGAGAATGGCACAAGTTAGGGGTAGGTTTTCCTCCCAATAGCTGATTGTCAATACCAGACGCAGTGTTTGGGTCTTCAAAAATGTCAATCCATTGGGCAGACAGCCTTGAAAATTGACCATAAGCAACAGTTGTTCTGCTGTCACCATAAGGGGGAGATGTTAGTATGCAATCTATCGAGTCATTTTTTATCATGTTAATTTTAGCAGTATCTTCATAAATCGCATTAGCCCATGTAGTCTTATCAACAGCTTGATAGAATTTTCGCATTCCTTCAATGTTAGTCTCGGTCTTTTTCTTAAAAATACCAAGCACATCAGGATCATGATTTTCTAGTTTATCGCTTTTTATTCGCACAAGCTTAAATTCACCACTATTGGTGTTTGAGGAAAGCCTAACTGTTTCACTAAAAGACACCAGAAAAAACCTTTTTATTTTCTCGCTTTTTATTTCATTAATGGACTTTTTTATTTTTGCCAGCTTCGAAATGACATTTTCTTTAAACCAAAAATCAATATTCATAAAATTCGGCCGGACAATTTTGCTATTTTTGATAGAGTCTATTCTATTAAGCAAGCAGTAGTATTCTTTCAAAAGAGTTGAAGGATTTATTTCCGCGCTTTTTACCTTAGCCAAAAAGATTGCTAAAGGATTTAAATCAATGCCGTAAGCATTTCTGCCGAGAAGCCTGCTTTCTACTAAGGCTGTACCAGAGCCGCAAAAAATATCACAAACGGTATCGCCTTTTTTACTGTAGGTTTCGAGGAGGCGTCTGGCTACTTGTGGAATAAACATTGCCGGATAACTATGCAGCCCGTGAGTATAAGACTTTGTTTTTTCTCCTTTATAATCCCAAGAATAATCAATACGTCTTTTTAATTTTGTATCTTTGTTGCCTTTTTCTATGGGGGTTTCTAGACTACGAATAATTTTTACGACAATACCTCTAATCTCAAGCTCTCGCCGATAAATTGGGAAGAGGGTGGGATTAGCCGGTTGTAGTCTAAAACGGCTTTTTTCTCGATACAGTTTTTTTAAGGTTGCTTGGTTTTCATCAATTATAGCAACAACAGTTTGGCCATTGTCCGCGCTTTCCTGTTTTTTGATAACAACAATATCTCCGTCAAAGATGCCTTCTTCAAGCATGCTGTTACCGGTAACACGCAAGGCATAACATTTTCCCGATCTACTTACTTCATTTCTGGAAAGAGCGATTGTTTCATCGGGTATTTCAATAGCCTCTATGGGTTGTCCGGCGGTGATTGTGCCGATTATAGGAATTTCGATTGTATGAGTACTTTTCTTTGGCGCCAAGGCGCGTGGCTGATTATCCTCTTTTTGTAAATACCCCCTGTCTTGCAAGGCTTGAACGTGGTAGTGGGCGGTAGAGACAGAGGAGAGGCGGAGATGTTTTTTAATTTCCTCTAAGGATGGGGCGTAGCCGTGTTTGCCGATGTATTTTTTGATATAATCTAAGACTTGCTTTTGGCGTTTTGTGAGCATTGTTTTTTTTCTTTAGCAAAACAAGATTTTGTCAAATATTTAACTACAGAAATTCTGGTACGGGTCTTTGAGTGTTCTTAATAGGAATACTTATTTTTCTCCCGCCAAGCCGCAAAGAACGCCAAGATTTTTTTAACACAGATGACCACAAATTTGTAAAATTATAGTTACTTTGCGTACTTAGCGACTTTGCGGGATACCTTTTAACTTTTATTTTTTACCACAGATAGCACTGATAACACAGATAAATCGATTTTCATATCTGTATAATCTGAGCAATCTGTGGTTATTGCCGCTTTTTGATTATTAAACCTATCTTGACTTTCGAGTTATTTTCGATTATAATATGTATAGAACAGGAAGTCAAGGGAAAAATTTGAGATACAAAGCATCACGCCAAGCCGCCCCATTAGAAAACTCTACAGCGCAGGTTAGCTGTACAGAATATATAGAAATAACTCCAACATTAAGATGTATAATAGATATAAATTGGCATTTACTAACGGGGCACAGCAGAGAAAGGATTAAAAGACTAAAGATTTTAACAACAAATCACACGGATTTACACGAATAAAAATTAAAAGATAGATGTATATTTGTATGCGGAGGGTTTATTGAGAGCGGGACGATTACAGATGCGGAGAAGCGTCAAAACTAACTATTGATTATCCTTAACATTTTGCTTGACAAATAAGTCATTGTTTGATACTATTGTGCTTCAATAGCGCGGGACATAAAAGAATTTTTGAGTTTGTTTAAAACATTGGGCAAACTCTCAACTTGACAACAATTATAATAATAATAGATTAGATAAGTAAGCATCACGTCTCCTGGATTTTGTAGGAAAACAAAGCAAAGCAAAACAAAGATAACCCCAAAAGGCACTATAAATATGTGGTGGGGATTTTGGAGAATTGGGTAAAGAATAATTACAGGAAATAACCATGGTTTTATAGGGAGGTTAAAATGAAAAAATGTCTTTATTGCATGGAAGACGTACAAAATAAAGCAATTAAATGCAGATATTGTAAAAGCAGCATACCTGTGGAAGAAAGGGAAAGGGCGGTTGATGAAAAGACGATAAAGCAAAAAATAGGAGCATGGTTATTTTTGTTGTCATCTTTTTCTTTTCTTGTTTCTCGGATCTGGTCAAATAATCTAGATGTTTGTAGGATTTTATCTATTTTTTCAGCGTGTTTTTTCGGACTTAGCACAAGAGCTTTCTTTTTTGTTCCCTTGTTAAATCCAAACACTAAACCAGTTAATAAACGAGAGGCTATAATAAGCTATACATACTATTCATTAATGCTATGCATAATTTCCTGCCTCTTATATCTGGGAGTATTGCGTAACATAACAGGGATGACAAAAGCTTTGTTCATTTTTTTGTTAATATTTCTTTTCTTCCCTATAGGGCTTGTTGTTAACAATGTTATAGATAAATTTGGGATAGGATAAAATAAGTACCATGTGGGGACAATAACGTATGGATTGGTTAAAAAAAATAAAAATTTGGAATATTATTATTTTTATTCAGAAGTATTGCTATACTGAAATAGCATTTTTATTTACTCCTAGTAAATCATTCAAGAGATTTTATAGTAATAAAAAAAATGGCATTTTTTTAAATCCAGAATTATTCTTGTTTACAAATAGCATAGTAGTTTATTTATTTTTTAAAATACCCGCCCCAATTGAAATAAAGGCTCTTGTTCCTGTAATTAAAATGCCAATTGATATTTTTGGGGCAATGCTAAAATATCTTTTTGGATTTCTTGTTTTTTTGCTTCTTTTGGGGCCTTTTCTAAAAAAATATAAAACTAACGCATTTTCCTTAAAGATATTTCAAATCATTTGCTTTGCCAGCGCGATATATATTCCGTCAATTTGTATAAAAAAATTTATTGTATATACCTTTACCACAGAACCATTCATTAACATAGTAACAGAATGTTTATCTGGCATTAAAACGATAAGTTCTTTTTTAATCGTTCTGCGAATTTTTGTTATGCCATTTATCACAGGTCTCTTTCTTATTTGTTATTGGGGAAGATTGTTTTATTTGGGTCTCAAAAACGCTATTTCTGTAAAACCCAAAGAGCTTTTCAAAGTTACAATAACGTCAATAATATTATTCCTTTTTATTCAATTTATGCTATATTTGGCAATATTTAGAGTAAGATTAGCACCAATTATAAAAGCATATAATAATATTTTTGTTATTGAGAAGCTTGTTACGCAAATCCCCCCGAATTACCTAAAGGCCGCTTGGATCGCAGAATCAATTGCTGATACAAAAGAAATGACTCCTTATTATCGCTATAGGGCTAAAATAAGAGCTATAGCTTATAAATTATCAACAGTAGTGGTGGAGCGAGAAAAAAGCAGACATGTTCTTCCCAAGATTCATGCCTCAATTAAGGCTTATAATTACAAAAACACAGAAAAACTCCTCACTGATTTTTTAACTAAGATGGTACAAAGAAGTAATGATTCAAAATATAAGGCAGTCTATACAGGATTATTGGATGAGTTGCGGGAAGCTATTGATTATAGAAATTCTCCATATTACACTAAAGAACCACCAGACACGAAATATTTTGCAAGTTATAAACTAACTCCTATACTGCTGTTCCCATAGTTTTATCACAAAAAGACAGGAACAGATAGTATTAAGAAATCAACAGGGCACACAAAGGGCGTTGCGTAAAACGCCAATCACAGTTGAAGACGAGCGAGTGCGAAGCATCCCTTTAGGTACTGTGACAAAAGGGTGGGCGGGTATATTTAATAACCACTGCCTTAACCCCAACAATGCTTTCCCTTGACGCCCCTGCCAGATAGGCGATAATAGTGTCATAGGGGAACTATGTAAGTTATCTAAAATTTGCGAGGCAATTAAAAAATGAAGACTTTGTATTTGGATGAGTCTGGCGATCATGATTTAATAAAAATTAACAGAGATTATCCAGTATTTGTTCTTACCGGATGTATTAGTGTTTTTGATAATTATCGTATTAGTAAACATGTTGCCACAAAAGGAGAAAGTTTTTTTAGCATCGCCTTCAAGGCGCTATTTAATGATATGATACGTCACGCAATCAATGTGCTTGATAAAAATAAAGACAGCGCATCTTTTTGGGGCATTTTTAATAAAGAATTTCCATTTAGACTGGAAGACTATGCGGGACAAGATCTGGCTAAACTTTTAGATCTTGCTGGATCAAATGATCTTATTGAGATCATCCCAAGAGTGAGGATGATTCATGATTAATCTTGTTTTCATACACGGGATAAATAATCAGAGTACGGGCTATAGTAATTGGCTATTTAGGAATATTATGGCTAATTATAAAGGGATATTTTCTAAGAAGGGATTATTACCGGAAGAGATATCGCAAAAAGCAGGACAATTTGTACAGAAGGAAATTCTCTGGGCGGATGTTACAACGGATTTAACTAACCGTTACATAGACTTAGAATATGAACAATATGGCAAAAAGCGGGGATTATGGAATTGGGCGTCAAAGAAGATAGACCCTTTAGCCCTGCAAGTAATGTATTACATAAAAGACAAGGGCGATAAAGCTTCTGGCGTGATGGGTATTTTAGAAAAAGTTGACAGGCGGTTTAAGGCAATAGAGCAGGAAAGAAAAGATATGATAATTGTGCACACTCATTAGGCAGTGTGATTATGTTTGATTATATATTTGGGTTCAGGAAATACGCCTTAAGCCCGGAAGCAAATGTAAAAGCATTCATCACTTTAGGCTCGCCAATACCAATTTTTGTTTCAGCGATGGGACATGTAGAATCAGATTTAACCTTACCTTCCAATGTTAAGACATGGTATAATCTTTTTGATAATGACGATGGCATTGCCCGGCGCTGTAAACCGTTTTTCCCAAAAATCCCGCTCCAAGACATTAATGTTAGAACAGGCATATTCCCGATAAGCGCGCATACTAAATACTGGAATAATAAAAATACTGCCAATAGAATTGCTAAAATAATAAGTAAAACAGGCGAGCAGGGGCAAGCATGACCCGAACATATATAATTCAGGGAACAGGATACTTAATTATTGACTAAGTTTTTTAGTCTGATATAATAAATAGATGGTAAGAACAGCAAGAATAGGCGTTCCCGGATGTCCACGCCATATAATACAACGCGGTAATGGACGATAAAATAAAAGATGGGAGAAAATATTTAGTTGGGGAAGCGGGAGATGAAATTGGTCGGGATTTGGGGAGAAAAAATAATCAAGTATCCTGTCCCCCAATACAAAAATAAGGATGCGTGATAATATGAAAAAAAGTGTCGGTGTTTTTATAATCTCAGTTTTTATGATTACCATAACAAAAGTTGGCTGGGCGGATTGGAAATATGTTAACAACTTAACGGCGATAGATAAAAAGATCGCAGAGGAAACCAGAAAGATTGAACGTGAGCTGGATGAGAATAATCAAGGGGAGCGGTTAAAGCAGGCGTACATTCAGCGTTCTGCTTTGTACGGGCTGAATGGTTGTTATGAAGAGGCGCTAAGTGATTTATATAAAGTATTAGAGATAACCCCCACGGATTCTGCAGTGTATAATAACATTGCCTGGATGCGATATAAATTAGCAGATTACAATAAGGCATTAGACAATGCTAATCGAGCATTAGAAATAGACCCGGATAATTACTTTGTCTTAAATACCCGTGCGCTAATCTATGTCGAATTAGACCGGCTTGATGAAGCAATGCAGGATATCAGGATAGCGATAGAGCGGAATGAACGGCACGGATTTAGCTATTTTACCCGTGGGATAATCCACTATTCCCAGGGCAAAAAAAATTTGGCATGCCATGATTTCCAACGGGCGAGGACTTTGGACAAAAACCTGCAGCAAGACATTGACCGCTTTAGAGCGCAAAATTGGCAAAACCGATCTCATGGACATGAGGCGGTCTCAATCTTGCCGCAGGGGAAGGTTTATTTAGCCGGCTTAAAATAAGATTTACGATGATGAACGCAGATATTTTCGGCCAGACATTTATAAAATTATTTTGCCCGGTTATTAAAATCTTTTCTCTGATTTTATAAACTAATAAAAATAGTAGCCAAAAGCCTAAAAAAATAGTATAATATTTTTTGAGCTATTCTATATTTTTCAGCGCGGTAAACACCATGATATGCGCACTATTTTTTAGTGTGAATTAAGAGATTGTTGAATAGTGCCAGCAATCTCTGATTACGGAGATTTTTGATAGTGGCGCCGTTTGCCGGTAAAAAAATATTTACCGTGCGGCAGGCAATGATCCCGCGATTAAACGACGATAATAATCACGGAGATCTTCTAATCAAGGGGGGAGGGATGGTAAAATTCGAGAAAAGAATTTTAGTTTATATTCTCCTACTGGCAGCACTGACCGCGGTTTTTTATTATTGGGAAAATAAAAACAAGCAGCAGCAATTGAAAAGTATAGCAACGGGCTTACAATGCGCAGAACAGCGGGAACTGCGGCTAAGAAATGCCCTGCAGTTGACGCGCCGCGTGCTGGATAGCAAACAGGAAAAAGTTGTTGCATTGGAAAAAGAACTGCATGATGAAATATTGCGAACAGCCAGCTTCAGAATCATGCTCGTTGATTTACGCAGTGAGTATACCCGGATCAAAAAAGGAATGGCCGAACTAAGAATTGCTAACGAGATGATGGCGGATAAAGTCAAGCAGATGCTTGAGAAGAAAACGATAAGCTTGGAAAAGATTGTTATAAACCGAGAAAAAATTCCTCAGGGCAGGATTGTCTCGGTAAATAAATATTTTGATTTTGTGATTATTGACCTCGGGGAGCAGGATGGTCTAAAAGCCGGTGAAGTTCTGGGGATTTTTAAGGGCCGAGACGCGGTCGGAGAAGTACAGATTGAAAAGCTTTATGAGGAGATATCTGCCGCGGCAATCCTGCCAAATTCACAAAAAGACAGATTGGAAGCCGGGGATATGGTTAAGGCGTTATAAGACAAACGGAAGAAAAAATCTGGTAAATTTTTTGGGAGAGTGAATAATAATGAAGCATAGAATATTAGTGGTAAATGGCGATGCGCCCACACGCAATCTATTGAAAGAGGCTTTAAGCGCGGCAAAGCATTATGTTGATACTGCCGAGACCATGCAGGATGCATTTGCTAAAGCCGCAAAAGAAGAATATGACGTGTTAATCACGGAAATTCAAATGCCGGATGCCTCGGGGATTGAGGTCCTGCGCAAGTTTAAACAGTTAAAATCGGACGTGTGTATAATTGTCGTTACGGCCTATGCCTCGGTGCGGATGGCCGTAGATGCGATGCGCGAAGGGGCATACGATTATATTACCAAGCCGTTTAATCCCGAAGAGATTTCGATTATCATTGACCGGGCATTAGAGCGGCAGTATTTACTTAAAGAAGCGAAGGAGAAAGAATATTATAAAGAGCTTTCGCTTCTTGACGGGTTAACCGGCGTTTATAATTTCCGCTATTTCCAGGAAATGCTTTTACGGGAAATAAACCGCGCCCAGCGCTACCCGCAAGAAATAACCCTGCTCATGTTAGACATTGATAACTTTAAAAACTATAACGATGCTTACGGCCATCCTGCGGGTGATGAGGTTTTGAAAAAGATCGGGAAATTATTTATCGAGTCAACCCGGAAAATCGATTTTGTTGCCCGTTATGGCGGAGAGGAATTTGCCATAATCCTGCCGGAGACTCCGAAAAAAGGGGCATCTGTTTTAGCGAGTCGATTGATTTCCCTGTTTAGTAATATGATCATCCCGGATGAAAAGAACTTATTTGACGCCCATATTACCATTAGCATCGGCCTGGCCACGTATCCTAATGATGCACAAACAAAAGCCGAGTTGATTGTTAAAGCCGACCAGGCGCTTTATCAGGCGAAAAAAATGGGGAAAAATAGAGTATGTCTGTTTAGTCCATAGCCGTTTTTACACGGATAATCACTTATATCTTACTCATGCCGTTAAAGTATGGATGCGGTCCGGCGGCGCTATTCTACGGTCTAAGTTGTCCCGTTATTTAATCTGCATATTTTAAAACCTGTTCAACACCTAAAAACGCGCAGCTGCTACGGGATATAACGAAAAGTTAATAAACTTTGTAACAGCTTAGCCGGATTGGCAGAGTGCGCGCAAGGACGATTTATAACAAAGGCGGCCATTACCCATATTGCTAAAACACCTATATCGCCGCTTGAATTGGTAAGATATTCTCTATCGGTGAGTGAGGGGCTAAAACTCTATCCGGCACAGCTGCCGTGGTATCGCGTAAATACTTTTCTTCCAACGCCCTTGCCCAGCACATAATTAACCCCTTTGCCTGATTTTCTTCATTGCCCTGGGTCAATGCCATCCTTAGTGCATTATAGGACACAATACCATAATTATCGGGATCACGATAATCACGACACGCCGCTTCAAAATTCTCCACTAACGATCTTCGATCAGGCAATCTCGCTCCTGAATCTGCTGTTTCTTCCCCGTATGTTACAATATATCCATTACCAGAAACTACTTTCCCATTTACATCTCTGGTTATCGGTTTTAGCCTTTCCACAAGTACTCCATCAGGTGTGCCAATAGTTGGGTGAGTATTCTGCCCGGCATTGGTAATACTGGTTGGCCCGCCTTCCCTGTATTCCTCTGAGAACATCTCGGCGTAATTTGTGCCTTGTTGCATCTCCGGTGAAGTATAAACATTATGATTTGGAATAAATATAAGATGTAGGAGCATTAGCGGATCCTGTCTAATTATCTCTCTTACCCTTCTGTATTGTGCGTCGTAATAAAAATCAAATTTCCTTCCGCCAATAAAGGTAACCCCTTTAGCATCAATAATTCTTTTTTTAAACTCTGGATCTTCATACAGATCTAATTGTAAATACGCACATTTATATTTCACCATTCTGCGCACATTAGTAAAAAAGGGACGTTCCATAAGTATGCCTTTTATTATCTGTAATAGTGCTTCCTTAACATTATTATCTTCTCTAATGCGTGTGCCGATATCCACATCATCCCCGCCAATACGTTGTAAAAGTTGGCCTCTAATGCTTTCATCTACTTCTACAAGTCTGACTAAATCATCTGTTTGAAAAACTTCACCAAAAACACCAGCTATTAAGGCATCAATAAAATCTTCTTTTAGTTTTTCGCCGATTGCCAAGAAATCGGTTATAAACTGATGTTTTAATCTTTCATCACGGTCTAATTTCATAAAAAGGTCAACATAATCTATTGCTTCTAACTCTCGCATATAATCCTGAATAACCTGTTGCAGTATTTTTGCCTGCCAACGTTCAATATCCGAGCCTTCGCTATTGCCAAATAAAGGGTCTTCGACAACCTTGTCTGCGTATTTTCTAAATGTATCCTCACGCAAGACCTTAGTATGCTGACTTGAACATCCGGTAATAATATCACTTACCCATCCGGTTATCTCAACTAAGTCCACCATACTGCCACGGATTGCCAAATCCCTGAATTTCTCTGCTATTTGCAGATAATCAAACATGTACGGATTATACCGCGGGATACCAGCAGGCACAACCGTATGATTATAATGATGAACAAGGAGGTCTGAAAAAACCGGGTCATTTTCATACCCATCTTTTATTACCTCAGGGATTACCAATGTTGTATTAACCTCACTGGTTGAAAATATTAACCCCTTACTCATATTCCCCTTTTCTATTTCCTCTTTAATAAATCTCAAGACCACTTTACGATAAAGCAAACTCTGTATCGCCCGGAAATCATCATTACTTTCCCCAGGATATGCCTCATGAAATACCCCTGGGCAATAAATCCAATATGCTTGTAAGTCTGAATACGGGTTACTATAAAGTGTAACCTCTACTGTTCTCTTTCCTCCTGGATCATTCCAAAAAACTTCTATCTTATAAGTTGCAACCTCTTTCAGCGCCTCTTTCCTGAGTATTGTCAAAACAGGATCTATTTCTTCCTCAGTTGCGAATTTTTCGAGACCACGTGACTGTATTGCTCCCTGTCCTTTTATCGCCTTTGCATATAATACCCCAAACGAGAGGAGGCGATTTCTGGCCTCTAAATGGCCCCAGTATTTTGCTAATACCTCATACCAGCCCTTCACTAAATCTGGTTTAAAACTTCCCAGTCCCCCAGCCATAAGTATTTTTGCCACTTCCCCAGTATTATATATAGCATCCTGGGGTAAACAGTCTTTCATCTTTACCAGATGTTCACGGAAGTGTTCCAGCAATTCCCAAGACAATTCATATTCCATCTGGAATATAGCTATGTCCCGGCCTTTAATTATCTCTATTCCCGACTTTAATACTTCTTCTTTCAAATCTTCTGCCCATCTGCGGTCAATGGCATAACCGCCTGTATCTCCTTCTCTGTCCTGTGTCCTGATAAGAAGGGATATTTTTTCCAGCAGGTCCGGATCATTTAATACTGCCTCAATAATTGCATTATCCGCGGTTTCTTTGTCACCTATTTCTGATAATGCACTTCTTATTCCATTAAGCTGTTTTAATCTCTGGTCAAAAGCCGGGTCCGCGCTCTCTGACGGGAGTATAAATATATCTTCAATATTTGCTGCTCTTCCATCATTTTTTAGTGGAGCATTGGGAAAAAACAAGGGTGTCACTGGTGGTTGAGCCGCAGGTAGATCGCGACCAGGATAAAAAGACTGTTGTAGTCCTGTTTCATTCAATACTAATTTTGGGGCAAGGCAGGAATTTAAACCTTTTAAATTACCACCTGCGGACCAGGACAGCTCAAGGCAAAGAAAGGCGTTGATGAATATAATAATAATTACGTTACATAGACATAGGGTCTGCGGCTTTAGTTTGTTCATAATCACTCTCTATGATCAAGGAATGAATCTCACCCGCGGCAAGCTGCCGCAGGGTTTCATATACGGAAAATGCAAAATGTACTACCTTCTATCAAGTTAAAGGAAATACGCAAGTTTAACGCTAATATTTTTATAACGTTAAAGTAGTTTAAAATTAATTTAAAATATAACAATAAAGTATAGCATATATTTGGGACTTATTCAAGTTTTTTGAGAAATTTCAGGGATTAAGAACCGGAGTGGCAAAATTAACAAAAATCACGTCAGAAAAAAACATTTTGATTAAATTCGGGAATGGTTGTAAAATGGGTAAACGGGGCCTACAAAGGAATTAACGCGTTTCTTTTGCACAATAGGGGATACTGTGTGGTGTCCCCTTTTTCATGATGTATCCCAGCATAATCTAATTTGAATCTTCCTTCTTTCTGCCGGCGGCTTAAATACCGCATATCTAAAACAGCAGAAGAGCAGCAATTCTCGGTGAAACGAAAATAAAGGAAAAATCAAGTAATTTCGGTAAATTTTTCGCACAATTTTTTAAAAATTTTGCCCCAATCACCCTTTTTAGAGGTATAATCTTCTTAAGAAAGGGGTGGGATAATGAAAACAAAAAAGCGCCTTAGTTTTACCAGCTTACGTAAAGCTTTTTCTCTGATCTTAAGGAAAATTCCAGAATTTCGCCAATCTGGCAAGACAAAGTACAGTCTCCATGACGCAATTATGTCAGGTTTTGCCTGCATGTTTTTTCA
>JBDRCZ010000091.1:0-25298 GCA_043821285.1 Candidatus Omnitrophota bacterium
TTCCTTTTTCTCTGAATCTATCTTTTCTTTTGGTTTACCTTCAATGAGCAGATAATTTATGTCACGAAGTGTCATAAATTATAAGTGCAAATTGAATCCGCCAATATTATAGGCGGATATTAAGCTTATACCTTTTCTAATCCATTGAAAAGGTAAGTACGAAATTAGTGCCGAAAGCAATAATTTAAAAGAATAAAATCATTTTAATCTGAGTAATCTGTGGCTGCTTAAAAATATATGAAAATTTTTGACAGAACCAATTTTTATAGGGTAAATATAGATGTCTAAAATTCTGATCACCGGCGGGGCGGGTTTTATTGGTTCACATCTTGCAGAGCGATTTATTGCCGAAGGGAATGAAGTTGCGGTGGTAGATGATCTGTCTACCGGCAAAAAAGAAAACATTTCCGCGCTTTTAAATCATAAAAACTTCTCTTTTTATGAAGGAACAATCTTAAATTATCCTCTGATGGAAAGATTAATTTCTCATTGTGAAGAGGTCTTTCACTTTGCCGCAGCCGTAGGAGTGAAATATATAATCGAAAATCCCCGCAAATCCATCTTGATAAACGTCCGCGGCACAGAGATTGTTGCCGAACTGGTACAGAAATTCAGGAAAAAAATATTTTTTTCCTCCACTTCAGAGATATACGGCAAAAATAATAAAGCAAATCTTAGCGAAGATGATGACCGTATTTTAGGTTCAACGAAAATTTCCCGCTGGAGCTATTCCTGTACCAAGGCATTAGACGAATTTTTGCTCCTCTCGTTGCAGCGTGAATATAATTTGCCGGTGATTATTGCGCGTTTATTTAATACCTGCGGACCGCGTCAGTCAAATGAATATGGGATGGTCATCCCGCGTTTTGTAAGTCAGGCGTTATCAAATGAACCGGTAACAGTTTATGGAGACGGCAAGCAGGTAAGGTCGTTTACCTACATAACCGATACAATTGAGGCCATAACGCAGCTTTCGAAATGTCCGGAGTCGATTGGTGATGTGTTTAATATTGGCAGCAATGAAATAATTACCATCGGTGACCTGGCAGAAAAAATAATAACGAAAACCGGGAGCAGCTCGAAAATTACATTTATTCCGTATAATCGGGCTTATCGCCAGGGATTTGAGGATATGCGTTATCGTGTGCCTAATATCGGCAAGATCTCAAAATTGACGCAATACCGGCCAAAGTTTACGCTGGATCAAATGTTAACCGAGATTATTTTGCGCAGCAAAAATAATGACTTTTAAAAATAGACATGCGGAAAAAATGGATAATATATTTACCAACGGTTTTATTATTAATTACCTTGCAAAATTTATTCTCCTTCGCAACAGACGAAGACCCTGAATATTTAGACAACTCTGTGTCTCCTGCTTCAAAGCAGCAGCTTTCTCCTTTAGATAAAGCGCATATTGCTTCCGATATTGCTACCCCGGGCAGTATTAAGGAAAAAAGTCCTACGGATAGACTTGAACATAAGAGTGAAGAAGCAATTGAATGTATTGGTGATGTTGTTGAGTATTTTTCCGGCGGGGAAATCGTTGAAGGCAGAGGCAATGTTGTTGTTACCTATGCGGATGCAAAACTTACCTGTGATGTTGTGCGGGTAAATGTGGTTACAAAATTTGCCGATGCTGAAGGGAATGTGAAACTGTATCGTCAGGGCGGGATTTGGGAGTCAGATGTACTGCATTATAATTTTGCGACCAAGCAGGGCGAGTCGCCGGATGTTAAAATGACAATGGGGCCATGGTTGGGGATAACCGATAAGGTGTCAAAAATTGAAGAGGACCTGTATCGATTAAAAGAAGCCTATCTTACGACTTGCGATAAGGATTTTGCCCATTACCGGATAAAAGGACGAAAGGTGTATGTTTATCCGGGGGAAAAAATTGTTATTCATGATGCGGTTTTTTATTTTGGCGGTTCACCAATATTTTATCTGCCCTATTATAGTTATTCGCTGAAGGAGCGTCCGCATGTAATTATTACCGGCGGAAAAAACCGTGAATGGGGACATTTTGTCTTAACCGCTACCAGGTACAAAATAAAAGAGTATGTTGCGGGAAGAATCCTTTTTGATTATCGGGAATTAATGAGTCATGCCTGGGGAGTTATTGGTGATTATAATACACATGAACTAAACATTGGACAGGGAGAATTTTGGACATATTACCTGCCGGAGAGAAATAAGCAAGGACTGGAATATACGGAAGATGAGCGTTACCGCGCCAGACTCGAGCATCACTGGGAAATTGATGAGCAAAACCGGTTTTTTGGCAAATATCAAAAGTTAAGTGATGCAACGATAGTAAAGGATTATTTTTGGAGAGAATATGAAGAGGATTTTGTGACTGGAGCTTATAGTGAATTTAGTCATTGGGAAGATCAATATACTATTTCCTGTATAGTTGATAAACGCATAAATAGATTTTTTGGCGCAACAGAAAAACTTCCGGAGGTTAATTGGAATATTCCCGGTCAGAAAATTGGCGAAAGCAACTTTTATTATCAAAGCAGCCAAATTGTGACGGTTTTTAATATTGCCAGTGCAAATATCGATGAAGATGAATATGCTAACCGCCTTTATTCGAGTAACCAGCTTTCTTATCCAACCAGACTGCCCGGCAATTTGGGACTGGGCTGGATTAATTTTAATCCGTATATCGGCACAAAACAGATTTATTATTCACGAACGCTTGAGGCGATTGAGCGGAATAAGATTATTGGCCAGCATTATGCTGGATGGAGCGCGCAGACACGTTTTTATAGAACATTTGGTTTGACGAGCAGATTTTTGGGTATTGAAATAAATGATTTAAGACATGTAATTACCCCGACCGTAGGGTTTGGCTATGTGGGCAGGCCAACAACTCCGCCGGGAAATGTTGCAAATTTTTCCGGAGATAATCAAAGCCATAGTAAGGCATTTACCTTTACTTTAGAAAACCGTCTGCAGACAAAACGTTATTATGACAAAAAGGATCGGGTTGCAGAAAAGGTGGATTTGTTATTTTTTAAAAATAGTATAGACTATAACGTGCATTTTGATTCAGAAACCCGCGGTAGTTTATCTAATATTTCCTCAGAATTAGATATTTTTCCTTATTCTTACTTATCCCTATATTCGGATGCAGTGGTAGACCCATATGAGCACATTTTTACTTCCGGCAGTGTCGGGGCACAATATAACCAGGATAAATGGAAAGCAGCCGGAGAATCGCGCTGGATAAAGGAAGCAAATGGTCAGATAACTTATGAAGTAGAATACACGCATACTCCTTTTTGGCGGTTTCGTACCTATGCACTATATGACCGAAAGTGGCGCTCATTCTTAGAAAATGAATATACGATCTGGGGTGATTTACATTGCTGGATTTTTGAGTTTAGCATAAATAAACAAAAGAAGAAGGGTAATACTGTCTGGATTATTTTAACTTTAAAGGCTTTTCCCGGTGAATCACCAATTAAATTTCGCAAAGGATATCATCAGTATCGCCGCAACCAGGTGTATGGCATGGCAGGGCAAAATTAGCAACAATTTATAAATAAAAGAGTTATAACAAAAAAAACACAGACCTTGAAATTTTTTGATTTATATGGTATACTTATATAGTATCCTGTAAAAATAAGATTAACTTGAACGTAGAGAAATTGCTTTTTTGTGTTGGCCGGCGATTTAATTTTTATGGCAGCGGAGAGCCTAAAAGACCTTTTTAACCACTGAATATCGCAAGTATTTTGCTGCCAGAGGCGGTTTTCTTGAGAAAAAGGTAGTTTAAGAATTAGCGCCAGCAGCAATTATTTTAATGAGACACTTAAATAAAAAGTCTGCGTTAAGAACTATGCCGAAGGGCGTGGCGAAGGCGTATGCTTTATAGCCGGGAAGAATAATTTTAGTTGTTCTTTGGTTGATTGTATTATCAGTATTGAGTATTGCAGCACTTAGATGCTGCTTATTGGAAATAGTGCAGATACAATTTATCCCGCAAATCGGAAAAGGTGGCGGGATATTTTTTGCTTTATTTTGAAAGGAGAGAGGAAAAGTGAAGCTAAAACAATTGTACAGTTTAGTTGTAAAAGAGGGAATAGCTTTTGATCCTCGTGGCCGAGCTGCGGTAAATTTGGATTTGCAGCGATTAAAAAAACAGTATGAAAAACTGACTCCCGAAGAAAAGAAATATTTTGATCAAGAAAGGCTGAATAATCCATACGATGATACGCGGATTTTAAATGGTAATCAGGAAAAGGAGATTGAGAGAATTTTAGTCGGGATAGACATAGAAGTAGGTGAACTATTGCTGGCGGATAGATTAAATGACCGACAGGGGAAACAGATCGATTTAGTAATGGCGCATCATCCTGAAGGTACGCCTTTTGCGAATTTATACCGTGTAATGCGAATTCAGAGCGATATTTTGTACCGAGTGGGTGTGCCGATTACCGTAGCCGAGGGAATGATGTCAACACGCATTTCGGAAATTCATCGGAGGTTGATGCCGGTAAATCATATGCGTGTTACCGATGCGGCAAAGATTTTAGATTTTGCTTTTATCTGTGTTCATACCGCGGCAGATAATGCAGTGACATCGCACCTTACACGAATTTTTGAAAAGGAAAAACCGGATACGGTAGAAGAAGTTGTGGAAATTTTACAGAATATTCCTGAATACCGGGTTGCCCGGGAGGAAAATGCCGGACCGAGGATGATACACGGTAAACTTAAAAACCGGGCCGGAAAAGTTTTTGTCGATATGACCGGTGGAACAGAAGGGGCAAAGGATGTTTTTGAAAAATTAGCTGCGCAGGGTATTGGGACGATGGTTTGTATGCATTTAAGTGAGGAACATTTTAAAAAGGCGCAGAAGGAACATATAAATATTGTAATCGCCGGTCATATTTCCAGCGACAATTTGGGAATTAATTTAATCCTTGATAAGATAAATAAGCGATCTAAAATTGAAATAATCAGTTGTTCCGGGTTTAGGCGGATTACGAGGTAAGATAATGACGTTGGTTTCCGAGCATGTAATAAACGAAATTCATCACCGATGTAATATTGTTGAGATAATCTCTGAATATATTCCGCTAAAGCCGGCAGGGCGTAATTTTAAAGCATTGTGCCCGTTTCATAACGAAAAGACACCTTCGTTCGTTGTTAATACCGATAAACAGATATTTCATTGTTTTGGCTGCGGCGCCGGCGGCGATGTGATTAGTTTTGTGATGAAATACGAAAAACTGGAATTTCCTGAAGCGCTGGAAACGCTGGCAAAAAAAAACGGTATTGCGACCGCGACCACGGAAAAAACGGATAAAAGTACATCTTTAAGAACCAAGATACATAAGATAAATGAAATTGCCGCGGGGTTCTACGTTGATATTTTGAGAAATAAAAACATTGCCCAGCCGGCAAGAAGGTACTTAAAAGAACGCCAGTTAAATGATGATACAACTTCTGAATTTCGTATCGGATATGCCCCAGGCGGCTGGGATAGTTTTTTTACATTTGCCAAGTCAAAAGGACAAACCCAAGAACTATTAGAAAGGGCGGGGTTGATTATTCAGGGAAAGCTGGATGGATTTTATGATCGATTTAGAGACCGGATTATTTTTCCGATATTCGATATCCAAGGAAAGATTATTGCTTTTGGCGGCAGAGTGTTGGATGATCGTCTTCCGAAGTACATTAACTCGCCGGATACGATAATTTATCGCAAAAGTAGAAATTTATATGGATTAAACAAAACAAAAGATTATATTAATCGTGAAGATTATGTTGTAATTGTTGAAGGATATCTTGATTTGCTTACTTCATATCAAAACGGTATAAGAAATATTGTTGCTTCACTGGGTACGGCATTGACCCATGAGCAGGTGCGGATTTTAAAACGTTATACGCATAATGTCGTTATGATCTATGATGCAGATGAGGCCGGAGAAATGGCGACACTGAGGGGATTGGATATATTAATTGAACATGGAATGAATGTTAAGGTTGCTTTATTAGCAGCAGGGTTAGATCCTGATTCTTTTATTAACCAGAGAGGTTCTGCGGAATTTTTGGAGTGCATTAAACGGGCGAAAAGCCTTTTAGAATACAAATTGGAGCTGTTATTATCTAAATATAATATAAATATTCCTGAAGATAAGACCGAAATTGCAAATCAGATGCTGCTGACGATTAAAAAAATTGATAATGAGGTGTTAAAGCATGAATATGTTAGAAAATTGTCCAGGGCAGTATCTGTAAATGAAGAATTTTTGCTGCGCCAGTTAAGAAAAACCAACAATAATTATAACTCTATTGCATACACCACAAAGGATAAGACTCAAGACGGGGAAAAATTAGAAGAAGCGGAAAAAATTTTAATAACCCTAATATTTGAAGATCAGAGTACCAGACAGGAAATACTTCGCAGGATTAATATTGACGATTTTTCAAACCCACGGGTTAAAAAAATCATGCAGACAATCTCAGCCTTGGCAGAGGAAAACCAAAAATTAACACCTGCGCATGTTTTTTCGCGGTTGGATGATGAATTGACAAAAAGTGTTTTTTCGGAACTTATGGCAGCAGAATGCGTTATTTTAGATATCAGAAAAAATATTGATGATTGTATCAAACATATTAAAAAGAAAAGCATAAACAAGTGCTGCATGATCCTTCAGAGTGAAATGAGGCAGGCAGAGATTAGTCATAATCATGAATTAGTTAGAAAATTGCTTAATGAGTATAACATCCTAATAAAGGAGAGATAAAAAAATATTATGAAAAAAGACAAGAAGAGAAAAATAAAGCGGAGATTAAAAAAATTACTGACGTCCACAACGGGTAAGAGGGCAAGTGCTGATCTATCCAGGCAAAAAATACACAGCCTGACACAAATTAATCCTCCAAGTAAGAAGGATAAATCAAATGCGATTTATCTTGCTAAATTAGTTGATAAAACTAAGAATCTTGGGTTAAAAAGGCAGGCAAACAAAATTAAAGGGATTGAAAAGTTAATTGCTACGGGCAAAAGTAAGGGTTTTCTTACTTATGAAGAAATTAATGCTGTTTTGCCAGAAAACATGTTTTCTCCTTTTGAGCTGGATGAAATATTTACGGTATTGGATAGTGAAAGTATCGATGTTGTTGAATCAAAGAAGGATGCAGAGAAGTTTATTGTTGAGGGTGATAAAGATATTGCCGTAAAGGAAAAAGAAGAACCGGTTCCCGTATTGCCGCCAAACTATGTGGAAGATCCGGTTAGAATGTATCTTAAGCAAATGGGGCAAATTCCTTTGCTTTCTCGAGATGAAGAAATAAGGCTGGCGCAGAAAATAGAGGCTGCGGAATGGAAATTTCGTCAGGCAGTTATGGATTGTACGATGGCAAAACCTTATGTATTGGCTGTTGCCAATGATATTCTTTCGAAGGAGATAACTTTAGAAGATGTAATACGTGATGAATTACAAATTAAACATAATCGTTTGATGAAAAAGGTAAATCGGTTAACCATGAGGCTTCGCCGGACGAAAAAACAATCAAGTGTTACCTCAATATTACTCGAATACAATTTAAATACCTCAATTGTTGAAAAAATTTTTGCAAAGATCAAGAAAAGTTCACAAATGCTAAATGTGCTTGAGCGGCAAATTGAAAAATTACGTGAAAAGAAGATGCGTGATGAGATTGCCCAGCTATTAGAGAAAAAAAATAAGCTTGTTGCGGAATTCCGGCAAAAACCGGAAGAAATAAAGGAGATGATCCGTAAAATTAGTAAAAGAGAATTAGAGTTCAGTAAAACCAAAAAGGCGCTGGTAGAAGCAAATCTGAGGCTGGTGGTTAGTATTGCTAAAAAGTATACAAACAGAGGACTTTCTTTTTTAGATTTGATTCAGGAAGGTAATATTGGTTTAATGAAAGCGGTAGATAAGTTTGAATATAAAAGAGGATATAAATTTAGCACCTATGCTACATGGTGGATACGGCAGGCGATAACCCGTTCGATCGCCGATCAGGCAAGGACGATACGTATTCCGGTACATATGACAGAAACGATTAACAAATTAACACGGGCATCGCGGTTTTTAGTACAAGAAAACGGCAAAGAACCGACTCCTGATGAGCTGGCGCAGATTATGAAAATACCTGTAGATAAAATCAGAGGCATTTTAAAAATTGCCCAGGAACCAATTTCTCTGCAAACTCCGATTGGAGAAGAAGGTGATACGCATTTTGGTGATTTTATAGAAGATAAACGCGCAATTTCACCAGCAAATGCGACTGCCCAGACAATGCTCAAAGAGCAGATGGAGAGTGTTATGGATACCTTGACCGAGCGTGAAAACAAGGTACTGCAGCTTAGGTTTGGCATTAGGGATGGCTATCCACGAACACTTGAAGAAGTAGGTAAAATTTTTAACGTTACCAGAGAACGTGTGCGTCAGATTGAAGCAAAGGCATTAAGAAAATTAAGACATCCAACCCGCAGCCGTAGATTAAGAACCTTTCTTGAAATGGCTACTGGACAAGAGAGATAATTGTTACAATTTCAAACAGTGTCAATTATCAGACCTTGCTTGTCATCTTATGAAGGAAGAGGATGCTGTCAAAAATTTTCGTATGTTTTTTAAGCAATCACAGATTACAAGCAGATTCCCATCCTAAGGCATTTTGAAAAATTAGTATGTGAAAATTTATAATAAAAAATTAATTTTTGCACAACTAATTGAAAAATATATATGTTACAATAGATAAAAATTTTATAAAAGTCTTGACAAAGTTGCTATAATATGATATAATTATAGTAGAGAGATAAATCCGAAAAGGCAAACCCTGGGAAATCAGGGGACCCTGCCATAGAACGAAATAAAATATTTCAACTATGGCGGGCCTGGCTAAACGATAATGTAAAGCCAGGGCAAAGCTACGGGTCTAAAGGTAATCACCAATGATCGCCGGGCGCACCGATAACGTGATAAATTACCAATAGACGGCCGAGCTTAAGGATAGTTCGGCTTTTTTAATTTATTCTCAAGTTTCTCTGTGACCTCTGTGTGGTTAAGTATTTGACAGAACACGGATAAAAAAAGGAGGGTCAAATGTGTAAAAAATTTTTATTATTGGCAATAGTAAATTTTATATTTATTTTAGTTTTCTCCACATCTTTTGTTTTTGCGGAATATACATATGTGGAAGACATCGATTCCCGGTGTGATGAATTGAGAGGAATTGCCGATCAGGCTGAGGTGCTGAAAGATTCTGCAGAAGAGATTTACAATACGTATAAAACAACCTTGGATGAGTTAGACAACGCTCTTGCTGATCGGAATACAGCCGTAACAACGTATAATCAAGAAAAGGCAGATGCAACTACAGATTTAACCACCGCCAAGACAATTATGAATGATGCGAAAACTGAATATAATGACGCGAAGGCAACAGCACTTGTTGATCTGAATGCATCGCAGACCGAAAAAACGGATGCTAAAGCTACCTATGATGCCGCTAATGCAGAAGCAAAAGCAGATTTAAACGCTGCCACGACTGCAAAGAATGATGCGTATACTGCTTATAACCAGGCAAAGAATGACACTGATGCTGAATGCTATACTGCGGGGACTGCTGAAGAGCAAGCGGCGGCAAAAGCTGCGGCTGATAATGCTAAGACTGTAATGAATGATGCCAAAGCAGCATATAATGATGACAAGGCAGATGCAACTGCAGATTTAAACGCTGCCACGACTGCAAAAAGTGATGCCAATGCTCGATATAATGCCACGAAGGCAGAAGCAAGTGTTGCTTTAGATACAGCTAAGACGGCAATGAAGGATACAAAAGCCGAATATAATACAACCGTAGCTACCGCTAAAGAAGATTTAAATGCCGCTAAGTCTGCAATGGATGATGCTAAGGCTGCGTATAATGCAGATAAAAATAACGCAGCACTTCAGTCTGCATATAACCGGACACAGGAAGTATATTATAATGCGGTTAATACCTATAATAGTACCATAACTGACAAAGAGGCCGTTTATAATGATAGTGTGACTAATTATTATCAGGCCATTAACACTTATAATAGTGCAATCGCAGATGAAAAGGCAGCATATAACCAGAGCTTACAAAATTATTATACCGCGGTTAACACATATAACAGTACAATTGCGGATGAATTAGCGGCATATAATAATTCATTAGCAGATTATTATCAAGCAAATAAGGCTTATCAAGAGGCAAAGGGAGGCCTCGTGGCTTTAGGTGATTATTATGATAGTTTGTCAGGTTACTATGTTGCTAATAATACATACAATGATGCTATTACTGATGAAAAGGCAGCGTTAAACAATAGTTATGGAGATTATTATGTTGCCCAAAATACCTATGATTTGGCGATTGCCGATGAATTAGCGGCTTATTATGACAAATATGGAGATTATTATCATGCCCAAAATGTTTATGACCAGGCAATATCTTCACCGCTTACAAATTATTATTGTGGCTATGCGAATTATTACGGGAACTTGGCAGATTATTATGATGTTTTTGGATTAGTAAACAGAAACAAGGCGAATCAAATAATGGCACAAGCGGAGGCTTATTACAATACTTTACTATCTAACTGGCAGCAGGCGGTTGATAATGCCACCAGGTATGAGATTGC
The DNA here is from genome assembly GCA_043821285.1 of Candidatus Omnitrophota bacterium. GTDB lineage: Bacteria > Omnitrophota > Gorgyraeia > B26-G9 > JBDRCZ01 > JBDRCZ01. The sequence continues at coordinate 10,658 of JBDRCZ010000091.1, forward strand.
CAGGGATAATGGTTCACGGGCACCAGAGCATCATTGGCCATAACAATTATTGTAAATATTCGAACATTTAGTTAAGCAGTGTATTATAATATTAAAAAGGAAAGAGAGATTAAATATCTTTCCTTTTTTCATATTGGATAAAAAGATTCCGAAGGAATTTTTTTATTTAGCAGTTATTATAATTATCATAAAGTAATTTTCTTGACAAAACCGCGAGAAATATATATAGTTATAATTATATTGTATTTAACCCTAAATTGCGCTGAAGGTGTAAAACGTGAGAAAATTATCAGGTTTTACTTTAATTGAACTCTTAATCACAATTGCTGTTTTAGGGATATTAGTGGCATTTATTTTACCGCGTTTTGCCGATATTCGCAACGAATCTAATGCGCGCGTATGTGTTACCAATTTAAGAGGTATTGCCCAGGCAATGACTGTTTATGAACAAAGCCGTGGTTTTTCGGTTGACTGGGATTCTTACACCGTGGCAGACTTAGTTAACTGGGGATTTTTGGCTAAGGAGCCTTTTTGCCCATTTGAGCCAAAAGGCGGTACTGACCCATCTAAGAACGACCCGTATATTTTAAAGAAAGACCCAATCCCACATGCCGAGTGTCCGGATTATCACATATATGATTTATAATAAAATTATTTTTGCTGCGTAAAAATAAATATGAAAAGAAAAAACGTATTTAAATTAGTAATTTTGTTAATAATAGTTTTTGTTGTAACTATTTGGATTATAAAGATAGTTGTAACAACTGCGAAAAAAGTTGACCTTGCCAAACAAGAAAACGTGCTGATTAAGGAAGGAAATTTAACGATATCACAAGGCACAGGGAAGATACGTTGGGGAAATTTTTGGTTGAAAGCGGGGAATATTTTTCATAACCAAAAATTTAAAAACAGAGGCGAGTCGCTGATTGAACAAGGAAATTTGTTTATTGAGCAGGGATATGATAAAATAGATAAGGCAAACCTGATATTTGAACAGCAGGAAGCTTTTTTTATAGAGAAAGAAGGTTTGCTTGACGCGGCAGAGGAAGAATTACCTCCAGATGAGTTTCTTTTGCAAGAACCTGAGGAGGTAATTGTTGAAGAGTAATAAGCAGCCAGGTATGCTGCATTTTCAGCAAAAGATTTTTGATATTGATATTCTCCCGCCAAGACGCAAAGAGCGCCAAGTTTTTTTAATGACCCGCCAAAATACATAGCAGGAATTTAAGTCCTGTCTAATAGATTCTTAGCCAAAAGGACTAATCTTACCCATAACTTGCTGCCTTCGCGATAGTGATATCTTATGGCATCTAATCCGTAATGCACTTTTACATTTCCAATAAAAAAAGATAATTGTCAGAGGCTGGATATATGTGCTATAATGATAATGATGTAAAATAGCATTTGTAATCCGCCTAACAAATCGAAGATCCGCCAATAATCCGCCGGCGGATTTACGATATTATGGTTGGATGTGGCGGGTCATTTAAGGTTATGAATACAACAAACGAAATTAAAGAAAAATTTTCTCATTACTTTTCTGCCTGGCCGGAAATAAGGTTTGCTTATCTATTTGGTTCGTAGGCAAAAAATGATAAGGGGAGATTAAGTGATATAGATATTGCAGTGTATCTTGATGAAAAAATAGATAGCAATAAGAGATTTGATCTGCACCTTGAATTAATGGGAAAAAGACACCCCAACCATTAGATAATTCCTTAAATGCGGTAGATAATATTTTAATCACCAGGACCTTGTTAAAAATCAGGCAGCGCGAGTGAGTTAGTGTTTTAAATTATCCGGTTTAACAAAGTACTGAAAATAAATGACAATAAAAAGAGAAAATTATTATCATATTTTAAGCGTAGCTGAAAATGCATCAATGGTAGAAATAAAACGGGCTTATCGAAAGCTTGTTTTAAAATATCACCCGGATAGAGTTTCCGAACCATACAAAAAAATTGCTGAAGAGAAATTTAAGCAAATAGCCGAAGCATATTATGTTCTAAGCGACGCGGACAGACGAGTGGAGTATGATTCATATAGGAAAAAAATGAATATAAAAGCAGATGCGGATAGTTTTAGTTTTGCCGAAAAAACTGGATTTAATTTTGAGGATATTTGGCAATACGTTAAACAGGAGACAACTGCAATTATAAAAACATCAAGCCGTTTGAGTCTGTCCAGAAAAATTTCCCTATTTATATGTATTAGCTATTTAATTTGTACTTATATTTCGGGTAAAGAAGAAGATGTTGTTAGAATGTTCTTAGTTTTGATTTTACCTTTTGCCTGCATTTGGTATAGTGATGAGTTAGGCAATTGGACGGGGGCAATAAGAGGACAGAAGATTACTTCTACGTCACCAGGTTGTCTGGTTGCCTTTATGGGATGGGTTTTATTAATTGTATTAATAATAATTCAAAATAGCAGATGATGTTAGTTAAGTGATATATACAACCTTTGTGTAAATTCGTGGCTAAAAAAATAATATAATCGGTGAGTGCTTCTTAGAAGTGCAGGTGATTCTTGACAGAACCTTTTTTTAAACGTATAGGAAACAATAAGATTTTCAATCTGTGGATAACTTGGGATTTGAGGTATAGTTTGGTATATGTAATTCATTGTTAAGGGAAGGTTTGAACAGGAAAGTTTTTTAAACTTGATTATTCCCTGTAGCTTGCTACAGGGTAAAAGTTTTTTGTTTTTTGCGAAATTGTCGTAGATCCGCCGTGGCGGGACGGAGACAATTTCACTTGCATCCGCATAGGCGGATACACGGAAAATGCTTGCTTGTAATCTATGATTGCATTTTCCGTGTATGAAGATACCCCGTCGTTTACTGTGGGGGAGATTCTTTGTGATAAAACTTATAATTTTTGATTTAGACGGCACATTAATTGATGCCTACACTGCCATCCATCAAAGCATTAATTATACCATGGTTCGGCTGGGATATCCACGCCGAGGGTATGCCGCGGTTAAAAAGGCCGTTGGTTGGGGAGACCGTGAACTACTTAAGGGGTACGTCAAAAATACGGATTTAAAAAATGCACTGAAAATCTACCGTGAACATCACCGGCTTGCTTTATTAAAATATGCGAAACTCTTGCCAGATGTAAAAATAGTTTTATCCCGGCTAAAACGGACAAAGTATAAACTGGCAGTTGCCAGTAATCGGCCGCAGAAATTTTCCCGTATTTTATTAAGACATCTATCAATTGGCAGGTATTTTGATTTTGTACTTTGCGGGGACCAACTAGTACATGGCAAGCCGCACCCGGAGATATTATATCGCATAATGAAAAAATTTAATATTCCGCCGTCACAGACGCTCTACCTTGGAGATATGACCGTTGACGTTATTGCCGGGAATAGCGCGGGGGTAAGAACGATTGCTGTTTTAGGGGGGTCGAGTAGTTTAAAGGAATTAAAACTGAAAAAGCCGTATCGGATAATAAAAAACATTTCTTTTCTAAAAGAGATATTGAATCAAATCAATGTATCTAGAGGTTAAAGTTATTCCGAATGCAAAAAAAAGTGAGGTAAAGAAAGAAAATAAGTTCTACCGTATACGGACTACTTTCCCCGCGGTTGACGGGAAGGCGAATAAGGCAGTGATTGTTCTGCTTAGTGAATATTTTAACGTAAAGAAAAATGAAATTAAGATAATCCGCGGCGAAAAAAGCCGCAAGAAACTGGTTGAGATAACCTGTGCTACGTGAGATATTAGTAACACTGAAGAAGAAAAAGATAAAGCCACGGATTTTCACTGATTGAACACGGATAAAAAAGGCGAAGCACAAATAGTAAATTAATAAAAAGCAACAAAAATAGCGGTTGGTTTGCTGATGAATTCTGGGAGCAAAGAAATAGAATTTAAACGATTTGATTATTAAAAATCCGTGCAATATCTGTGTAAATCCGTGGCAAAAAATAATAATCTGTGAAAGTCTGTGGTTGCTTAAAAAATATACGAAAGCTTTTGACAGAACCGACCAGAGAAAAAGGAGATAATATATGGAACGCAAAAAGGTTACAATTTTAGATTTGATGCAAAAGAAGACGTCCGGAGAGAAAATAACGATGCTTACGGCATATGATTTCCCTTTGGCGACAATGATCGATGGTGCCGGAATTGACATGGTGCTGATAGGTGATTCTGTCGGAAACGTGGTGTTAGGGTATGATAATACCCTGCCGGTTACCATGGATGAGATGATTCATCATGCTAAAGCGGTAAAAAGGGGAATAAAGCATGCTTTTTTAGTCGGCGATATGCCGTTTATGTCGTTTAACGTAAGCCGGGAAGATGCGATAAGAAATGCCGGAAGGTTTATCAAAGAAGCAGGTTGTGATGCAGTTAAACTGGAAGGCGGCTCGTTACCGGTTGTGGAAATCGCTAAGGCAATAGTTGATGCCGGTATTGTGGTTATGGGGCATTTGGGGCTGACGCCACAGACGGCAACCATGCTTGGCGGGTTTAAGGTTCAGGGCAAAGACGCGGGGGTGGCAAAAAAAATACTCACTTCGGCAAAAAGGCTGGAACAAGCTGGATGTTTTAGCATTGTCCTTGAATGTGTCCCGGATAAATTAGCGGCGATGGTAACTAAATCGATTAATATTCCGACCATTGGCATTGGGGCCGGTCCTGAATGTGATGGACAGGTGCTCGTGACCAATGATATGGTTGGACTATTTGAACGGTTTAAACCAAAATTTGTCAAACAATACGTGAATCTTTCACGTGAAATAACTGCGGCAATCGGACAATATATAAAGGAAGTGAAAGACAAAAAATTTCCTGGCCCGGAGCATTGTTTTTCGATAAAAGAAGAAGAGATAAAGAAAATAAAAGATAAACATTAATGGTAGTGTCAAGAGTGTTATGAAAAACCGAAAAGCAACCACAGATTTATACAGATGATTAAAAAGAATACAATCAATTTAATCTGAGTAATCTGTGGTTGCTTATAATTTGTGATTACTAAAAAATATACGAAAGTTTTTGACAGTATTCAAATAACTATCAGAGGTGGTAGAGATGAAGGTTGCAATTATTGGTCCGGGGGCAATGGGGTGTTTGTTTGCAAGTTTACTCATACGCGCAAAACATGAAGTTTGGCTGATAGATAAAAATTCCGAGCGTGCACAAAAGATTAAACAGGCTGGCATAAAAGTAGAAGGATTGGGCGGGGTGGGCCGGGTGAAAGTGAAAACAACCACGAACCCCGCGGATATTACACCGATTGAACTTTTGATATTTTGCGTTAAATCTTATGATACAGAAAGCGCGGCTAAAGCGGTTGCGGCGTATGTTTCAGATAACACCGCGGTGTTAACGCTGCAAAATGGCGCGGGTAATATAGAAATATTGAGTAAGATTTTTGGTGCCGAGCGAGTAATTGGCGGCGTAACCTCACAAGGGGCAACCCTGCTTGGCCCGGGGCATATCCGGCATGCCGGCCGAGGTGAAACAATCATTGGCAGAATTGATGGCAAGGGCACGGCAGTTTTAAAAGAAGTCCGCGACACCTTTATGCGCGCGGGAATTGTGACTAAAATCTCAAAGAATATAAGTTCAATTATCTGGAGTAAACTGATTATTAACGTAGGCATTAATGCCTTAACTGCGTTAACGCGTTTAAATAATGGCAGACTCATAGAATATAATTGGACCAAAGAAGTTTTACGCCTGGCAGTGCTTGAGGCGGTAAAAGTGGCAAAGAGAAAACGGATAAAGCTGGTTTATGATGATCCGATACAAAAGGTAGAATCAGTATGTGCCGCAACCGCCGGCAATGTTTCTTCAATGCTGCAAGATGTGCTAAAATGCCGCCGGACAGAAATTGACTATATTAATGGTGTTATTGTGCGTCAGGGGCAAAGTTTTTCTATTCCGACCCCGGTAAACCTGGTATTATATAATATCGTACGTACAATCGAAGATAGTTACCGGATGAAGGTAATGTCGCAGGTTTCGTGAAGAAACTAAACCAACCACAAATTACAGGGATAAAAGATGATTATTGTCGGAGAAAGGATTAATAGTTCCCGCCAGGATATTGCCCGGGCAATTAAGGAAAAAGATAAAATTCCTTTACAGAAAGAAGCCATGCTCCAGGCCGAGGCCGGTGCGGCGTTTATTGATGTTAACTGTGCGATGAGTATGGAGCGTGAACCGGAAGACATGTGCTGGCTGGTGGAGGTGGTACAGTCGGCAGTTGATTTACCGTTATGCATAGATAGTATTAATCCTGCGGCGCTTGGCGAGGCGCTGAAGATTCATAAAGGCACGGCAATAATTAATTCAATTACCGCAGAAGAAAAACGGATTAACGGCATGCTCCCTTTAGTTGAAAAATATAACGCTTTAATTATTGCTTTAACTATGGATGAAGGTGGTATGCCGAGTGATGTTAAAGGACGGATAAAACTGGTAAATGAGATTATTACCAAAGCAAATAAATTTGGAATTAGTAAAGATCGGATTTTTATTGACCCGCTGGTTAAACCAATAAGCACCGAAGCAGATCAGGCCGCGGCAGTGCTTTCTTCAATCCACGGCATCAAAGTTCTTGGACTGCGGACAATATGCGGACTGAGTAATATTTCCTATGGTCTTCCCAAGAGGACGATTATTAATGCCACGATGTTGACCCTGGCGATATCTGCCGGGCTGGATGCCGTAATCATTGATCCATTAGACAAAAATATAAAGGCTGCGATGTTCGCCACCGAGGCTATTCTTGGCCGTGATGAGTATTGTTTAAATTTTATCCAAGCGGTCCGTAACAGGAGTTTTTAATGGTAAAAAAAATATTCATTGCGGCAACAAGGCAAAATGACGGTAAAACGACCGTGGCACTCGGATTAATTCGAGCGCTGAAGCGAAAGTATCCCCGGATTGGATTTATAAAACCCGTGGGGCAGAGATATCTTATTGAAGAAGGCTACAAAGTAGATGAAGACAGTGTGCTAATTGATAAAACCGCGAATGTAAAATGCCGTCTTAAAGATATGAGTCCAATTGCGGTAGAAAAGGGGTTTACGGAGAAATATATTTTACGGCCAGAGCCAGACAAGCTTGTAAAAAACATCGAAGCATCATATAAAAAGGTAGCTAAAAATAAGGACCTGGTGATAATTGAGGGGACGGGTCATGCCGGAGTGGGGTCGGTATTTGATCTATCTAATGCCCGGGTAGCAAAGGTGCTTGGGGCAAAAATAATATTGATAAGTTCCGGGGGAATTGGCCGGCCGATTGATGAGATAATGCTGAATATGTCTTTATTTATAAAGGAAGAGGTAGAAGTTTTAGGGGTAATTATCAATAAGGTGCACCGTAAAAAATTTAAAAAAGTGAATAGATTAGTAAGACTGGGGTTAAAAAGAAAAGGAATAAAAGTATTGGGGGTAATGCCTTATTATCCGGTATTGCATAAGCCGACGATTGCCCAGATACTCCAGGAGACAAATGCCAGACTTTTACATGGGAGAATACATCTTGAACACATGATCAGCCGGGTGATTGTTGCGGCAATGATGCCGCATGAAGCGCTGGAATATATCGAAGAAAACAGTTTGGTCATTACCCCCGGGGACCGGGCGGATATAATCTTGAGCATAATTACCGCACATCTGTTAGGTAAAAATAAAGGCGGCGTGCGGATCGCCGGGATTATTTTAACCGGAGGCATTATCCCGCATCACACGGTAATGAGATTATTAAAAAAGACCAATGTCCCGGTTTTATTACTTACGCAGGATACCTATACCGTCGCTTCTAAAATACATGATTTAACAATAAAAATAAGGCCGGCAGATGAAGAAAAGACCAAAACAATAATCAAGATGGTCAAGAACTATGTTGATGTTCGGGAAATAGTAAGGCAGATAGAATAATAATATAACTACGTATTGTGTACAGGGTATCGAGTATTGAGCATAAAAAATAAATAAAAAAATTTCACCACAAAGGGCGTGAAGAAAAACTGGAGAGATTAGACAGGATTCCCAGATGAACAGGATAACATAGTATAATGAACTTAGTTATATAAGATTTTTTTAACGTATAGTAAACAATAAGATTTTCAATCTGTGGATAACTTGGGAATTGGGGTATAGCTTGATATATTTAATTCATTGTTAAGGAAAGATTTGAACAGGAAAGGTTTTTAAATGGATAAAAAGATTCCGAAGGAATTTTTTTATTGATTATTTAGTGATTGTAATTTGATGTTTGGTTATTAATTAGAAATGGAGACATTAGATGATAAAATTTAAGAAAAGTGCATGTGCCTTGTTTTTATTAATGATAGTAATCTTATTGGTTAATGTTCAAAATTCTGCAAGTGCTGCGCCGGTCTACGGGGGTAATATACCAGGTTCTCGGCACTGGGATATCGGGCTGCAGACAAATTTTATTTTGGAACATGAGATGAAGACCCCGCAGGGAGAAATAAAGAGCCGGCAGTATTTTTTCCTGGCCTCCTATGGTTTTTTTGATTGGTTATGTTTTGACGGTAAGATTGGCATCGGAGATATAACCCAAGAGCCGGATGCCGAGCCAAAGGGTGAGTATAATTTAAATTTTGCCGGGGGATATGGACTCCGGGCCTGCCTTTATCAAGGACCCGAAAACACTCAAAAAATAATCTTAGGTTTTCAGCACATCAGTGTGCATCCGAATGATGTAATAATTAATGATAAGAAAAATGAAGCAATCTTTGATGACTGGCAGATAAGCCTTTTGTATGCCGGAAATATCGAAAAATATTACCCGTATCTGGGCATAAAATTTTCCCGGGGAGATTTAATCCGCCGGGTAGACGTCCAGCGCAAAAGAAGACACCCGGCAGAAAATATTGGTATTTTTCTCGGGACGGATTATGCTTTGGGGGATAATTTGCGTCTTAGTATTGAGGCGCGTTTTCTTGATGAAAACAGCGTTTCTTTTGCGGTGATTAGAAGTTATTAAAAAAATCGTCTCAGAATTCCCGAGGCGGTCTGCCGGCGGTGCATAGTGCGAGCTTATTTACAACATATAAAGCCAAGACAGGCGATTTTTTACGAACATAGTTATTTGAAAAAAATAAATATAAACTTGATTATTCCCTCTAGCTTGCTACAGGGATAGTCAAGCTGAAGGAAATTTTTTATTAATGTATTGAGAAACCATAAAAACTATGCTATAATTTATTCATTATGAGCCCAACCATATTTCGTGAAAAAGGATATAGATTTTACTTTTTATCAAACGAAGAGAATCGTGTGCATATACACATAGAATGTGAGAATGGTGAAGCTAAGTTTTGGATAGAGCCAATTATTGCATTAAGTACATGTTGTAAATTAAAACCGCATCAATTAAACGAAATACAGAGAATCGTGGAGAAACATAAAAATGAAATTGTTAAAGAATGGAAAAACTATTTCGGTAAGCGTTGAAAATATTACTCCTTTTGGCGTCTGGATGATTGTAAAAGGTAAAGAATATTTTCTCAACTATAGCGACTATCCGTACTTTAAAAATCAAACCATAAAATCGATCCAAAATGTTAAATTACTTCATGAATTCCATCTATACTGGCCAGACATAGATATTGATTTAGAGATAGATAATCTAGAAAATCCTGAAAAATATCCTTTAAAAGCTAAAATATAATTTCTGACGAATAAGTCGTTTAATTCGATTAAGCGAATGGAGTGAGCGGACATTGACTTATACACTGGTTGAATAAGTCTATGTAGTTTCTTAGGTTGATATATTTGCGTATTGAATGTATAGATTGGTTTATGATATTTAAAATAAAGATTGTAGCGGTTTTAGCTTGATTATATATTGATTCAAAGGCTATATTGACCACCCGTCTAAAATTGTCTTTTACATGGTATAATATTATTAATACACAGATATATGATAAACAATAACCAGCAACTAATAAGCATAATTTTATATAGAGAATAAATTATGTATTTTTTAGTCTTATAACATATTATGCAGAATTTTACAAGGTCTATATAAAATTATGGCAGAATTATTTCTGGTATACATATAGTTATAAAAAATATAATAAAATCAAAAAATAAAACGATTAATCACACGGAGACACGGAGAAAAAAATATAAATCAGGACTAATACAAATAATAGAAATAAGAATAAGAAAGTTTATTAAAAAATCTAAATATAAGAAAACAATTAAATAGGCCGGCAAATTATTATTCGGTATAAATGACGATTAGTTAAAAACTCTGTGAGCTTTGTGGCTCTGTGTGAGAATAAAAAATTTTATAACAAAGCGTTGCAGCGAATTCGCACCGCTTGAGCGGTACGAATCACTGAGCTTTGGCGTTAGGACTAAAAATGTAATGCGAATCTATAGACAAGAATGTAATATTTGTAAAAGTAGGAATTTAACTGATTTTGCCAGTATTGATCATCGATCTATTTCACGTTGCAATTCCTGTGGTTACTTGTTTGTATCGAGTTTCGATGATATAGAATTAAGCAGAGATTATAGAGAAAGTTATTATTCATCACCAAATGATCCCATCATTGATAAATGGATTGATAATAATACAACGGTTTGGGAAGGCCTTGTGAATACAGTGCTATGTTATAAGCAGAGTCCTCAAACATTATTGGATATTGGATCCGGAACAGGGGGGGGTACTAGAATTTCATAGTCAAACTCCACATGCAAAACTTTTTGCAATTGAAGCATCGTTAGAAGCAAAAAAGAGCTTATCTAAAAAAATGCCTTCTTTAAGCTTTCCTGTCGAAACAGCGGATGACCTTGAAAAAGTAAATGAATATTATGACGTGATAACATTATTTCAAACACTGGAACATGTTTATGATCCGCAAAAACTCTGTAAAGATGTTTATAATAAATTACATCCACAAGGGATTTGTATAATCACGGTACCAAATAGATATTCTTATGATATACTTTTAGGCGGAATCAATAAAGGGTTTTGTTTTACTAATCCAACACACCTTCAGTTTTTTTACCAAACATCATATGCATAGGCTTTTATCATCTGCGGGCTTTAATACTATTAAAAGAGTTGTTAAATTTGGGGGCAGTAATATAAGTGGCATTAAAAAAATACCGCAGTATATATTAAGAATATTTTCATTATCATCAGAACTTCGCTATGCAGCGATGAAGTCCTAACGAATAAAGCGTTTAATTCTATTGAGGGAACGGAGTGAGCGAACATCGATTTAAACGCTGGTTGAACAAAAACCTCTTTTGTGTAGTCATGTAAAAGATGTTTACACTGACCAGTTGTTATATTGGTCTGAATTTGGATTGTGCATAAGAAGATGATCAAGGTGCTCTTGGTAACCTCGCAATTAAGATCAAATTTTCCCCACAACTTTTACAGTAATGATTCTGAATAATGCTTCTCATTCTTCATATATAGCAAATATTGACGCAACAAAAAAAATAAAAAAACTGTAATTCACCTAACGATTATGATATAGTATAACTATGCAGAAATATAAATTCACTCAGTATTTTGAAGATAAAGTTTTACTAAAAAGGCCTTATTTAACTAAGAATTTATGTATCAAAGTTATTGAGAATCCCTTGAAAGTTGAACAACAGGAACATACTGGGGGGAAATCGATGAATTAGAAGGTAAGATATTGCGGGTTGTGACATTAGAGGATAAAGTCACAATTCACAACGCATTTTTAGACAGGAGGTTTAAATTATGAAAATAGATTATTATAAAAATACAGATTCTCTATATATTGACCTTTCATCAAAATTAAGTACTGAAACTCGAGAAATCTCTCCGGGAGTTAATTTAGACTACGACGATGAAGGAGAACTAATAGGTATTGATATTGATAACGCCAGTAAAAAATTAGATTTAAAAGATTTAACACTCAATCATATACCGGCCAAGGTTCACATACTTTAAAGCGATAGGGGGTCATCAGAGGGGTCAGACCTCGAAATGCGAAAGTAGCCTTATCATCCCTTCCTGCTTTTAACATTTCTATCGACAAACAGACCAAAAAATAAAACCTTTGGAAATGGATGCTCTCGTTGATTATGGAGCTGTTCATCTTTGTATACCTGAGCACGTACAGATACGACTAAAATTAGAAGAAATTGACAAAAAAGAGGTAATATTAGCAGACGGTGAAAGAAAACTTGTTCCATATGTAGGCCCTATACAAATTAAGTTCAAAAATCGAATTGGTTTTGCTGGGGCATTAGTTATGGGCGACCAGATACTTTTAGGAGCGATTCCCATGGAAGATATGGACCTCGTAATAATACCAAAAAAAGAACTCTGGAGGTAAACCCTGACAGCCCGAATGTCGCAACCTCGATTGCAAAATAAAAATTATCTAACAAAACAATGAACCGATTTAAAAACCTAAAGGTTTTCAAATCGGTTATTTTAGCGTTAGGCATAAATAATTTGTTATTTGATAATGAAATAAAAAAATTGCGAAGGATGCAGGCAGCCCGTTGAAATCTTCAATGAGGTTTTGCGTATTGCGCTTTCGCTCGGTGGTAAACCGAGGTTCAATTCCTCACCCCTATCTTGAAAGGATTCAGCCTTGTGCAACAGGTTGATAGTCCTGTGAGATAAAACTCCCACTATTAACTTGTGAATCTTTTTAAGATAGGGTCTTAATTAAAAAGGAGGGCTTATGTGGTTCTATGGAATACTTGTTTTTGTTATTGGGGCTATTAGTTATAATTTTTTCTGTAAAAAAATAATTGTATATGACTATGAAAGAGGATTACTTTATAAAAAAGGTAAATTTATTAAAATAGTGGGTGCAGGATTATATCGAATTTTTAAAATGACAACAATTATTAAAAAAATTGATACAAGAATAAGGTTTATTACTATTCCAGGACAAGAGGTATTAAGTTCAGATAGCATTAGCTTAAAAATTAGTCTGGCAACTCAATATGAGATAATAAATCCTGAATTAGCGTTAACTAGAATTGAAAATTATCAAGAAGCTTTTTATGTCATAACACAAATAGTATTAAGAGAAATTATTGGTTCCGCACCTATTGACGAAATTTTACAAAAAAGAAATGAAATTTCACAAAGACTTATAGAGCTCACGGCACAAAAAGCTGAAACTATTGGGATCAAAGTGATTAGTATCAATATAAAGGATATTATGTTCCCTGGAGAACTTAAAAAGATTTTCGCTCAAGAAGTGCAGGCTCGTAAAGAAGGCTTGGCAGCGATAGAAAAAGCAAGAGGTGAAACAGCAGCATTAAGAAATCTTGCCAATGCTGCAAAAATGGTACAAGATAATCCTGCTTTACTTCAATTGCGTATGTTGGAATCTTCCGGAAATACGTTTATATATGGAATTCCAAATACAATAGTGCCAATAAAAAAAGAAGGAAAACAAGAATAAAGATAGAATAAAAAGTATAACAACTCAATGGAGCGGATTTTTTCCGCAGCTTCGCTGCTCCAAAAACCGCTCATCTTTGCGTTATGTTGAGTAAATTGATGAATAAAAATTTATATAGATTTTTTGAGACTATAAAATTATTTGTAAAAACATCGGCACTTTTATTTTCTTCATACTGATAATTAGTCTGGCCTTTCACCTTATCGGAAGTCTCCCTTATGCGGCTTTAATCTTAATTATATTAGGGATTTTTATATGTATTGTGTTATTTTTGACTGATAAGGGTTATGAACAAAGATATTTCTTTATCATTCCGGTAAAATATAGCACTGCGTTACCAAATTTTGAGTCTTGGTTGAATCAACAAGGATATGCTAAGACTGAAGACAAAAATAAGGAAAATTTAAAATGGTTGCGCAATTATTCCAGAGAAACATACCGAGCGTATATGTTCTACCATATTGCAAAAGACATGACAGTGGTTTCAGAAATTATACAGCAAAAAGAATTACGCAATGTTATTGATCTATTTTTTGATAAGGATGCCAAAGAAATATCACAAGTTATAGATTCTAAGATATTTTATATTGCGAATGAGCATAGTATGGAGTTGTTTGCTGTATTTAGAAATGGGAATAAGATTAGAAAGCTCGAAATGCATACGCATAGTCCAAACATTCAATTAGAAGAAGCAGGAAGAATAGTCTCTCTGGATGAAATTAAGAAAAGAGATTATTTTAGTAGTAAAGATTATATAAGAAGTTTAGATTGCCCGATAGAGATACATAAGCAAAGCATCAAAAGGATTGTTAAAAAGGCTGTCAAAAAAGAACTATTTTTGTTTTGCAAACAACATAACAAAACAATGGACCGAATTTAAAAACCTAACGGTTTTTAAATCGGTTATTTCCGTGTTATGTGAGAAAAAATAAAAATATATGCCATACGCACTATTTCATGATTACTTTCCTGATATAGCAGAGAAGGAAACACGCACTATTACAGTGCTTAAGGATTCACAATGGGATTTACCTCCAGCCCATTACACATTGCATGAAATGTATTGTGATGAATACAATTGTGATTGCCGTCGAGTTTTTTTCTACATCGTATCTTCGATAAGGAATGCAGTTGTAGCCATAATCGCATATGGATGGGAACGCCCTGAATTCTATGCAGAATGGATAGGAGATGATGATCCAGAAATTATAAATGAT
>JBDRCZ010000092.1:0-13798 GCA_043821285.1 Candidatus Omnitrophota bacterium
CACGAAAGAAACGCAGACTATTCTTAAAAAACTAAATCTTCAATCTTTTGGTCAGCATACCTTGCTTTACAAGAAGACGGTAAAATTACCAGCTGTAACTCTAACAAAATTAAGACGTTATAACATCTGTAGTAAGTAATGTATTGTAACATGTTGATTCTATTAGTGTTATATTACCCGCTGCTAAACTTGGGTTACTTGTGCCCATAAGGGTAGGCGCAATTCATCGTATAACTTTTGATAAAATTTATCCATCACATACCTCCTTTGTGTAGGGTTATTGTTAGTACTTCTCCAAAAGGCTATTGTAACTCTATTTGTGGTATGTGATGGAATTTAAAAATAATGCCGTACGAAGCACGGCTTAGTTGAACAAAGCAATCCAGCTGACCTTACCTGCGCCCTTCGGGCTCCGGTAAGGCAGCTGATTTTCGTGTTATGTGTAAAAAATAAAGGAGATAAATGAATATTGTAAAAAAACTGGAAGAATTTGTAACAAAAATATTTAAAACAACTTTAGAAGTGTTTCTTGAAGCTTTAAAGTTAAGTCCAAATGCTCAAGGGTATGTTAGTGGTTCTGTTTCAGAATTATTGCTAAAGAGATCTTTGGTATCATTAGGTTTTGAGGTTGAGCGCATTCGAGAAAAATGGGAAGGCAGAAAACACCCCAATCATCATGGAGATTTTTATCTTAAAACTAAAAATGGCTCTTGGTTCGTTTTGGAATCTAAAGGTGTAAAATCTAATTCAGAGAAATGGCACAAACTCTATAATTATGAAAACTTAAAAACTTTTTTGTTTACGCATAAAGATAAAATTAATTGGATAAAAAAAGATGAAGAAATAGAACCACAAATTAATAAGTGGATTAGCGAAAATCTTCCAAAATTTTTGACAGAGTATGATTATACACTTTACGATTATGAGGAGATTCAAAAATATAAAACACCTCAAAGAGAAACTCAAAAATCAAAAGCTATTGATAAATTACGAAAATACACAAGAGAGCAAATAGCAGACATGATCAACATAAGATTAGTATATTTAATAAACAAAGTGAAAGTATTAGAAACCCACTTTGTTTCCGGAACCGGTGGATTAAGTGAACGTTCACAAGCCACCCCTAGAAAAGATGAGTTTAATCTCATATCAATTGATATCTTCTTAAGATTCACAGAACATAAATTTTTATTTGCCAATCCACAAAACCTTGAATCCTCCGGGGCAGACGTAAACCATCTCCAACAAAATTACATTATGGGATTTGTTTTTAATGATAATGAACTTTCTTTATCTGATGAATGGAGCGATGGTTTTAATGGAGTATTAGGAACAGTTGATGAAAGTGATGCGATCAAAGAAGTAGACATGCAAATAGATAACAGAAATGTTGTATATGAAGAAGAGGTTTAAAATGGAACAGGTGTCTTTATTTGGCGATACATTAGACAGTCCACTAAAACGATTTGAGGATATACATAATTATATATACGCAAACGACGGATTGTCTGAACAACAAGTATTGGAAGAGATAGTTAAAATATTATTTATTAAATATTATGACGAACAAAATAACGGGAATAATTTTTATGTTGAGGAGAGTGAATTAAATAACAATAAATCATTTTCCTCAAGAATAAATCATTTATTTGAAAATACAAAACAAAAATATAAGACGTTTTTTGCTGGGGAAGATAGCTTAAAATTAAGTACGCAGTCCCTTTTATTTGTTATTCGCAAGTTGCAAAAAATAAATTTTACATCTTCAACCAAAGATGCCAATGGACTTGCTTTTCAAAAATTTTTAGGCCGCTATGCTAAAGGTGGACGAGGCCAATTTTTTACACCAGATCCAGTAATAGATTTTTGCGTACAATTTATTCAACCTAAACCCAATGAAAAAATAATTGATCCTGCATGTGGAACAGGAGGTTTTTTGTTTTCCTCGTTAGATTTCGTGAAAAAGAATTTCAAAGATGATAATTTAGAAAATTATGTCAAAAATAATATATTTGGAATTGAAATAAACAAGAGAATTTCCCAAATTGCGAAGATAAAATTTTTAATAGAAACCAACATTGATCCAAATATTTTATGCAATAATGCTTTAAAAGAAATAAACAACCTCAGGTTTGAAAAAAAACAAGAAATAAATATAGAAAATTATTTCGATATTGTGCTTACGAATCCTCCATTTGGAACACAAGGGAAAATTTCGCAAAGGGAATTGCTATCAATTTATGATTTGGGTTATAAATGGGATAAATTTGGTGATGACTACATTAAATCTCATAATCTTTTAAATGGACAAGTTCCAGAAATACTATTTGTAGAGCAATGTTTAAAGCTCTTAAAACCTGGCGGTAGAGCAGGAATAGTTTTGCCTAATGGGCATTTTGAAAATGCTTCTTTGGAGTATTTAAGAAAACATATAAAAGATAAGGCACATTTAATTGGGATTATCTTATTGCCTCAAGAAACATTTATACCTTTTGGCACTGGAGTTAAAGCATCATTATTATTTTTACAAAAGAAAAATGGCCCCCCTATTAATGATGGGCAAGTATTTTTTAGCAGAATAGATAGTTTAGGTTATGTTGGAAATAAAAATGGGGCAACTATTTACAAAAAGGATAAATACGGAAAAGCTATTATAGAAAATGGGCAAAAGCTAATAAATGAAGATTTTACTGAATCAATTAGTGATTATAATAAATTTTTGCAAACATTTTCTATCGAGTCTAAAAAATCCTTTTCCATTGATTCTAGACAATTGAACAGTAGATTAGATTACAATTACTACTTTCCAGAAAATCGAAGCTTAATTACAAATTTAAGAAAATTAAATGCAGTTAAACTTGGAGAAATCGTAGATATTGTAAAAACAAAATCTCCTCTTTTAAGGAAAAATGTAAATGTTGAGTATGTTGAACTTTCAGATGTTTATACAAAATCATTTGAAATAATTAACTCTACAACTATACTGACTACAGAATTGCCAAGTAGGGCAAGTTATGAAATAAAAACGGGTGATATTATTACTGCCGTTGCAGGAAATTCCATAGGAACTCGCAAACACGCCACCGCATATGTTACTCCTGAATTTGATAAAGCAATTTGTACAAATGGGTTTAGAGTCTTAAGAAATTTTAAAATTAATCATTTTTATTTATTGTATTACTTGCAGAGCGATTTGTTTTTAAAACAAGTTTTTATGTATAGAACAGGAGCGGCAATTCCTGCCTTAGCAGATAGTGATTTTTTTAATATATTAATCTATTTGCCTTCACAAAAAGAAATAGATGAAATTAGTTCAAGCATTAAAAGAAGCTTCAAACTAAGAGACGAAGCTAAAAATGAAGTCTCTAAGATAAAAACAGAAATTAACATAAATCGCATAACAAATCGTTGCACCTGACATTTTCCCGCTACGCTCCAAAATGCAGGGGAACTCAGCCGTTATACGGAAATAAAAAATTAATAAAATTTAGTTGATATGTACATCTAAATGATGTACAATTGAATTATGAAATACGAGTGGTCGCCCGGAAAAAATGAATGGTTAAAAGCGGAAAGAAATATATCTTTTGAGCAGATAATTTTCCATTTATCAAAAGGCGAAATTTGGAAAACAGCTGATTACCCGGATCAAAAAAACTATAAAGGGCAAAAGATATATTTTGTTATTGTTAAAAATTATGTCTATTTGGTGCCACATATTATTGAAAAAGAATATATATTTTTAAAAACTATTATCCCTAGCCGGAAGGCAGCCAAAATGTATAAAAAAGAACAGGAGGACCTGGTATGAAATATGATAAAGAAGAAAAATATATCCTTGATGCATTAGAAGATGACAGAATAAATTTGTCTACTCCTTCAAAGAATGAAGTAGAATCCATCAAAAAAGCTGCTGATAATACATTCAAGAAAGATCGCCGCATTACCATTAGACTATATGACCATGATTTTATCGGCATTCAGAAAAAAGCTATGGAAATGGGTATCCCTTATCAAACATTGATCTCTGGAATAATACACCGTTATATTGAAGGGGATATAAAAATAAAAACTGCATAACCAGACGATGAACCTAACTGAAAACCTGGCGGTTTTCAGTTAGGTGATCTTTTCGTTATAAGAAAGAAATAAAAAAAGAGGTTAAATGATTTGATTATTAAAGATCCGTGTAATATCTGTGTTAATCCGTGGCAAAAAAAATAATAATCTGTGAAAATCTGTGGTTGGTTATTTAGAAATGTAGTTAATTTTTAACAGGATTTAGACAGGGGATATAAAAATGGATAAACAAGTAATTATTAAAAACATACGGGAATTTGCGGAATCTTTATTGATTGCGCTGGTGCTGGCGTTTTTTATCCGTACGTTTATTGTGCAGGCATTCAAAATTCCGAGCGGTTCAATGCGGCCGACATTAATAGAAGGCGACCGGCTCCTTGTCTGGAAGCTTCCTTACTGGTTTGGAAAAAATCCCGAGCGCGGCGATGTAATCGTATTTAAATACCCGGAAGATTTACGCAAGGATTTTATTAAACGTTTAATTGGTAAAGGTGGAGAAACATTGGAGATTAACCGCGGGAGTATCTTAGTAAACGGTCAGCCGGTCATTGAGCCGCGGTTAATAAATCGTTACTACTATAACCGCGGTGAATATGGAGCAGAAGGGCAGAAGATATTAGTCCCGGAAAAACATTTCTATGTGCTCGGGGATAACAGCGCCAACAGCCGGGATTCGCGTTACTGGGGGGTTGTCCCGCGTAAAAATTTAGTGGGCCGGGCATTTGTCGTGTATTGGCCTTTAAATCGTATTCGTATTATTAAATAGTTATTTTACTTTTTCTTTTGGCTTACCTTTTCTTAAATGAGCAGACAAGCTACGGAGTGTAAACTCTGTAATTTATAGAACTATGTCCGTCTGCGAATTTAATCCGCTATTCTTTGTGGTGGATATTAAAGGTATACCAAATTAGTGCCGAAGGTAATAATTTGATGTTAAATCTGAATTGGCCGAACAGGCTTTCGTTATATAGAATAATTACTGCACCGGTTTTTGTTATCTGTCTTATCTATTATCGTCCGGAAAACGATTATTTACGAGTTATTGCAATTTTTATCTTTTTAAGCGCAATGGCTTCAGACGCAATTGATGGAATAATTGCCAAGGCAACCTCACAAAAGACTGCCCTGGGCGCATTCCTTGATCCACTGGCTGATAAATTACTGATAAATTCAGGATTTATCTGCCTTTCGCTCATTACTAATCTTCCCGCACAGATAAAGTTTCCCGTCTGGGTACCGATTATTGTAATTATGCGGGATTTGATAATTGTTGCCGGAAGTTTAGTTATTCATATCCTAACAAGTGCTCTGAAAATAACCCCCAGCGTGCTGGGTAAACTGACGACCTTTTTTCAAATGACCGCAATTATTGCGGTATTATTTCAGTATAACCGAGCAAGTTATCTTTGGAATATGGCGGTTATTTTTACGGTATTTTCCGGAGTTGACTATATGCTTAAAGGATTGCGATTTTTAAATGATAATGCTAAACGCTAAAATACCGCAGGTGGTAATCGTTGGCCGGCCAAATGTCGGGAAATCAACCTTGTTTAATTGTTTTGCCGGGAAAAGACAGGCAATCGTTGATAAACTGCCGGGGATTACCCGTGACCGTTTAATGTTTCGTTATACAATCGACGACTACCAGTTTGATATAAGCGATACCGCCGGTTTAACCTTTTACGATGAGGATAAAATTAGCCAGGTGATTATTACGCAGACAAAACAGGCAATAATAACCGCGGACATGGTTTTGTTTGTCGTGGATGCTACGCAGGGGATTATGCCGCTTGATGAGTTGATTGCGGAATTGCTGCGCCGGGGGGGGCATAAAGGTGTTGTGTTGGTTGTAAATAAGGTTGATAATGCAAAACTTGAAATTATTGCCAATGAATTTTATCGACTGGGTTTTAATAAACTGATCATGGTCTCGGCATTGCATAAACAGGGGATCAGCGAGTTAGTGGAAGAAATTTTAAAAAACATACCAAAGGCTAAAGAAACGCTGCCGCCGGTTTTAGAACTTAAGATTGCCGTGGTTGGCCGGCCAAATGCCGGTAAATCGAGTTTTATCAACTATCTGTTAAATGAGGCGCGTTTAATTGTTGATGCGGCCCCGGGAACAACCCGTGATGCCGTTTGTGTCCATTTAAAAATAAAAGACCGCAGTTATGTTTTTGTCGATACCGCCGGGATAAGGCATAAAAGCCGCGTATCTCACCCGGTGGAGATTTTTAGCCTTAGCCGTTCTAAAATGACGATTGAGGAGGCAGATGCATGTATTTTGATTGTTGATACAACTATTGGCATAACCACGGATGACCGGCACATTATTAGCCATCTGGCAAAAAAGATTAAGCCAACGGTTGTCGCATTGAATAAGTGGGATCTGATGGAAGAAAATTATGTAACTAAATTTATTAACCAGTTTAAAACAAGCTTTACTTTTTTTGATTATGCTCCGGTTTTGGTGACTTCGGCTGTTTCCGGACGTAATATTTTTAAAACCATTGAATTAATCACCGCGATATGGGAAAGCAGCCAGGTTAGATTTCCCACCCTGCGTTTAAATAAAATAATTAAAAAATTGCAGGAGAACGGCGGAAATAACCGTATAAAAAACAGCTATATTAACATAAAATTTATAACCCAAACCAAAAACGTGAATGTTTCCTTTATTGTTTTTGTCCATAAATTAGATCTGGTAACGGACGATTTTCGTATTCATTTGAAGCGGCAGTTAAGGAAATATTTAGGATTAAAGTATGTGCCGGTAAGGTTATTTTTTAAAATAATAAAATGATTATAATCTGGCTTGTGGTTTTTGTTGCGGCGGCTTATCTCTTAGGCGCAATCCCTACAGCATATTTGTTTGCCCGTTATTTGACTAAAGTCGATATTACCAGATATGGCAGTGGGAACGTCGGAGCAACAAATGCCCTGCGTCTTTTAGGAAAATTACCCGGGGCGCTTGTGCTTTTCTTGGATCTGGCAAAAGGGATGGTTACGGTTACCCTAATTGCCGGTTTTGCTCTGCGTCTGTTGAGTAATATCGAGCTGACGATACTCAAGTCTATTCTCGGAGTAGCAGTAGTGATCGGACATAATTGGTCAGTGTATTTAAAATTTAAAGGCGGCAAAGGAGTTGCTGCCAGCGCCGGGGTGCTTGCCGGACTGGATCCGTTTTTGCTGCTAATTGCGGTATTGGTTTTTATGTGTATGCTGATATTAACAAAATTTGTCTCGCTTGCTTCAATAACCGCGGCAGTGAGTATTCCGGTTTTTATGGTCATTTTTGCTCAACCGGCAGAATTTATAATTGCCAGTGTTATTTTATGCATGCTGATTGTTTTTCGCCACCAGGGCAATATTAAACGCCTGCTGCGCGGTGATGAAAGGAAAATCTTTAGCAAATGGTAAAAGTTGCGGTAATTGGCGATGGCGGCTGGGGCACGACACTCGCCATACATTTAAACCGGAAAAAATGTTTTGTTTGTCTTTGGAGTGTATCCGCGGAATATGCTGAATATTTGAACGTATATCGTGAGAATAAAAAATTTCTTCCGGATGTTCCCATACCCAAAAACATAGAAATTACTTCGGATATTGCCGGGGCATTAGAAAATGCCGAATATGTTGTGCTCGCGGTACCGGCACAGTATATGCGCTCGGTGCTGCAACAGATTAAAGGTTGTGAAATTAAAAACAGGATATTTATTAGTGTGGCAAAAGGGATAGAGCTAAAATCGCTTTCGCGAATGTCTGAGGTTATTGCTGCGGAGTTACCAGATGCAACTATGGCGGCATTATCTGGGCCAAGTATTGCTAATGAGGTGGTAAACCGGTTCCCGACCGCGGTTGTTGCCGCGGCAGGTGATTTGGCAGTTGCCCGGCAGGTGCAACAGCTTTTTTCATCAGATTATTTACGGATCTATGTGAGCCGTGATATTATTGGCGTAGAATTAGGCGGGGCATTAAAAAATATAATCGCGATTGCCGCGGGAATTTCCGATGGACTTGGTTTTGCCGCAAATACCAAGTCAGCATTAATCACCAGAGGCGTTGTCGAGATAATCCGTTTTGGACAGTCTCTCGGAGCAGAAAAGGAAACATTTCAGGGATTGAGCGGGTTAGGGGATATTATTGTTACCTGTTTTAGCAGACAAAGCCGCAATCGCTGGTTTGGAGAAGAAATTGGTAAGGGACGCAAATGTAATGATATTTTGCATGATACGGAAATGGTCGTTGAGGGGGTTGGTACGAGTGAATCAACCTACCAGTTTTCCCGGAAGATTGGAGTTGAGCTGCCGATAATTACTGAAATTTATAAGGTTCTTTACCAGAACAAGAGTCCAAAAAATGCCGTGCTTGCACTCATGCAGCGGAAGCCGAAATTAGAATGAAAATAAAAATAAAAGTTTTAGTTGACAGGGTGGTTTATTAGGATTATAATTATTCCCAAGATTTTAAACTTGATTATTCCCGGTAGCAAGATAGAGAGTAGTTCATCTTTGAAGGGAAAATGATAAGCTTAATATCCGCCTATCAGACCGGCGGATTAAATTCTCCGCCAATGCCCGCCACTAATACGATAGAGGATCTACGACATTGTGGAGGATGGATCGTTACGCTTAAGGAAATTTTTTAACGTATAGGAAACAATAAGGTTTTCAATCTGTGGCTAACAAGGGAATTGGGGTATAGATTGGTATATTTAATTCATTGTTAAGGGAAGGTTTGAACACGAAAGGTTTTTAAATGGATAAAAAGATTCCGAAGGAATTTTTTATTATAAGGAGTAGAGTTATGCGAAAAATTTTAATAATCATATTGATGCTTATATTAGTTGGCTGTAGTGCAGGAAAAAGAATTGATCTTTTGCATTTAGAGATGCCAAGGGCAGAGGTAATTAGAGTGATGGGGCCGCCAGATGCACAAGAGGTAGATATTGGATTGGAGGTTTTAAAGTATCATAATGTAGCGGCTGCGGATATCGAGCAGGAAGAACTATTTTTAATTGTGTTAGAAAAAGGAAAAGTAATTAGATATGGCTGGATCAAGGATTTTGAAACCTGTAAACAAGGACTTGATGTAAAACAGTAAGCATAAATAAAAGACAAATAATTAATTGATAAATTTTGATAGATAATTTATCTCACGCAGCAAAATTGGACACATAACTGAAGTAGTTGTGGAAGGCCGTACATTCCGATAAATCCCAAAAATTATCCCGTGTTAGAAAATTCTTGTTTTAACTAACTAAAAAATATGATATAATTAATTGTTATTGAGAACTAGTAATAAGTGATGTTTTCGGTCATTTTTTATGGTGGGTTAGAGTATTGTTAAAGGTGCTATGGAAGAAAAACAATCACAGATTGCGCAGGCTCACCTTATAAAAAAATGGAACCACGGATTAATAATGTGAGAGAACACAGGGGGATGGATAAGATCATTCCCTGCATACCGGCAGGCAGGTATAAGTGTTTTATTCTAAAGTTGCTCTGTGGCTAAGTATTGGACAGAACCGTGTTAAAAAAAGGAGGAGAGATGAAAAAAATAAGTATACTTTTAATTGTGATACTTCTTGTTTTCTTAATCATTGACATATGTTCGGCCGAGGTAGGAGTTTCATCTACGGAAATAGTTGTTGGTCAATCTGCTGCCTTAGGCGGCCCGGCTCAGGGATTAGGAAAAGGAATGAAGGCAGGTATGGAAGCTTATTTTAAGTATATCAATTCCGAAGGAGGAGTAAATGGGAGAAGGATTCGCCTAATTAGTTATGACGATGGCTATGAGCCTGATCGGTGCATTGAACAGACAAGAAAACTCATCGAGGAAGGAGTCTTTGTTCTAATTGGTTATGTTGGAACTCCAACATCCAACGCGGCTGTTCCTATTGCCGAGAAGGAGCATGTTCCTTATATTGGCCCGTTCACTGGCGCCGAATTTTTAAGAAATCCAGTAAAACACTATGTGATGAATATAAGAGGAAGCTATTATAATGAAACAGAGGGTTTGGTTAAGCATCTAACTGAAGATTTAGGTATTAAAAAGATTGCCTGTTTCTATCAGAATGATTCTTACGGTCAGGCGGGACTGGCCGGCGTGCAAAGAGCATTAGAAAGCAGAAAAATGAGTTTAGCGGGTGAAGGTACTTATGAGAGAAATACATTGGCCGTAAAGGGAGGGCTGGCGAGGATAAAAGCGGGTAGTCCTGAAGCAGTGATTATGATTGGCGCTTATGCGCCTTGTGCCGCATTTATAAAACTGGCAAAACAGATTGGCATGGCCGAGGTGAAGTTTTGTAATGTTTCATTTGTCGGAAGTGATAATCTAAAAGAAGCATTGGGAGAGGCCGGCGAAGGAACAATAATATCACAGGTTGTTCCTTTCCCCTGGGATATGTCGATTCCGGTGGTAGAGGAATATCATCGTATGATTAAAAAATATTCTCCTCAACAAAAACCAGGATTTGTAAGTTTAGAAGGGTATATGGCTGCAAAGTTTTTTGTCCAGGCCGTGGAAGCGGCGGGGCGAGATTTGACCCGAGAGGGTTTAATTTCAGCAATTGAGAATAAGGGGACTTTTGATTTAGGAGGAATAACCCTTACATTTTCTTATGATGACCATCAGGGGATGGATAAGATACATTATACGGTAATTGATAAAGAGGATTTTAAAAGTGTGAATAGTTTAAGATAAAAAATAAACGATTATGACGATCAGGAATAAACTAATTGCGGGTTTTTTGGGGATGGTTTTTCTTACCATCGTTATAGCGGGTGTTGGTTTATATTCTGTGCGCAGGATGAGTAAAGATATTTATGATGTCTCGGAGAATCTGTTTCCTGCCTCGATAGAAGCAAAAGAATTAATTATTTCTGTTTGGATCGCTAACACAAATTTCAAATCTCTGGTATTCAGCAAAGAAATCGCAGAAGCAGAGAAGACACGTAAGAATATTGTTTCGGCAATTAAGACAATGGTTGAAATAAACAAATTTCTCAAAGGGAAATTCAAGCATCAGCCAGAGATTATTAAACGGGTGGATAAATTAGCAGTAGAGATCAATAAACTTTCTAATTTAAGAAACGAAGTTTATCAAATTGTTATTGCCGGCCTTGAGCTGAAAAAAGAAAACGAGGAGATAAGAAAGAAAACATTAAAGCTGGTTGAATCTACGATTGCCTTAATTGCTCAACAGGTTGACGATGCCGAGTTTGAGATGCTTATTGCCAGGGGAGAATATGAAGAAAGCTTGAATAGGGCGGTAGAGTCTACCGAGTTTATGGCCGAAAGTTATTCCCACCTTTCACAAAAAGCCTTTCCTTCAATTAGAAGATTACTGGTGATAAAGGCAAGTTTTCAAGAAGCAAATGGATATGCGCTGAAGATGCTCAGTACAGAAAAAATAGATATGTTACCGATTTATGAAGATAAATTTAGTGCGGCGATGCAGCACATTAAAGGCAGAATAAATAATATTGCAGAGATGAAAATTATTGAACAGACAACAACAGATAATCTTTTTTCTTTTTTTGATCGTTATGAAAATTTCGTTTTAGGAAAAAACGGGGTAAAAGAAACAGTGATTGACAGTTACAAAGGTGTTGCTGATGCTAAAAAGAAAAAAATAGAGAGAGTTGAGGATGAATTACTGAAAAAAGAAGAAGAGATTATTCCTTTTATTGATGCGTTAATAGATGAATTTGAATTTGACATGCTTATGGATACGGAAAATGCCAACAAATATATAGCCGAAGGGGTGGAGAAGACAAAGTTAATTAAGGATGCCTTTTTTAAATTAGTTGATCAAACAATACCTTTGACAAAACATTCATTTTTGCTAAGAGGAGATATTGCTCTGGCAACGGCAACTGCGGAAAGAATTATGAGTTGTGAGAATTCAGATTTTATTGCTCCTTTAGAAGACGTTTTTACTGCGCAAATGTCTTCGGCAAAAATACAGGTGAAAAATCTAAAGGGCGTTCTTAAAACCAAAGAAGTAGATAAATTGACTGATTATATTAATGAAATGGAAAAACTTATTATTGGCCGGGGAGGGATTTTAAGCTCAAGGAGCATGCTTCTTGGCAATCTCAAAAGGTCGGAACAGATAGTCGCACAGGTTGACGAGTCCATTAGGGAAATAAGTGAGATGGTTGCAAATACGGTTGATGAGGTAAGTGCTGAGGCTATTGCTGCCGGTAAGACTACGCGTCAGGTTGTAGGAACTTCGATGGGAGGTATTGGGATTACTTCGATTATTGCAATTATTGCCGGACTGACAATATCCATATTGCTTTCCACATTTATTGTAAAAAATCTGAACCGCGTAATCAGAAGAATAAAAGATTTATCCAGCCGCCGGAGTGATTTGACTGTTCGTTTGAAGATGAGAACTAAAGATGAGCTGGGTGTACTGGGGAATTCTTTTGATAAATTCTTAGACAATTTTACAGAGATAACAAAGATTATCCGTGCTTCTTCATCAAAAGTTGATTCCAGCGCTAAGAGGCTTGTGGATACATCCCAAGAGGTAAATACCGGCCTTCAGCAGATAGGTTTTTCTATCCAACAAATATCCAAAGGCGCCAATAGCCAAGTTAGTAAGGTTAATGAGACTTCTGAACTTATAAAAAAATTAACAGATTCTTTAAAACAAATTGCTAAAAATGCTCAAGCAGTGAATGAAACAGTTGTTTTGTCAACTGGGCTTGCGACAAAAGGCAAGGATGCAAGTCAAGATTTAGTTAAGAGAATGGATTCTATTGCAAATATTGTCGGAAAGTCCGCGGTTGCGGTTGAAGAATTAAGTAATAGATCGGAGCAGATTGGAGAGATTATAAATACGATTAATTCTTTTGCTGACCAGACTAATCTTTTATCTTTGAATGCGGCAATTGAGGCGGCCCGGGCAGGAGAGGCCGGTCGTGGTTTTGCCGTGGTCGCGGAGGAGGTTAGAAAATTAGCCGAGGCATCAAGTAGTTCGGCCGGTGAAATATCCCGCCTGATTCAGGATGTTCAAGCTAATATAAACATTGTAATAAAATTAATTACTAGCGGTAAAACTGAAAGCAATGAAGGCAAAAAGATTGTACAGAAGGTAAGTGCCTTGCAGGAAAACATTGTTAGCGCGACCAAGTTAGCGGAAGAGATGGTTATTGAAATTTCCGAATTAATTCCTCAGCAGCTCAAGGGGGCAGAAAAGGCAACGATTGCAATATTGGATGTAAGCAGCGTTGCCCAAGAAAATGCTTCTTCAACTGAAGAGGTTACTTCTTCAACTGAAGAGATGTCTGCTTCAATGCAGGAGTTGATATCCAGCGCAGATACTCTGGCATCGGTGGTGGCTAAATTGCAGGAATTGGTTGGTGAATTCAAAATAGAATGATTTCGTGTTAATGGCCATTGGGTATTAGTCTGTTCAGAGAAATTTGATACAAGATCTGAAGCAATGAACCATGAAAGGTTTCTCAAAACGGGAAAAGGCCGCGAGTATATTAAGGATAAGTTAAGTAATACGGGGCGTGGCGCAGTTTGGATAGCGCGTCCGCCTGAGGCGGAAGGTCGACAGTTTGAATGTATTATGTTTATGTGTTAAAAAGTAATAAAAATGGTAGGTTTTATACCGGACATACTGTGAACTTAGAAAGACGGTTTTTACAACATACTTGTGGTAAGGATAAAAAGAATTACACTTGTGTTAATGGCC
>JBDRCZ010000093.1:0-18482 GCA_043821285.1 Candidatus Omnitrophota bacterium
TTCCCTTTGTTTTAAGCTTAATATTTCGGCGCGGATTAACCGGGAGATCCCCATCCAACTGGTAATCCCAATAACAATCATAATATTATAAATCCCCGGCTCAAGTAATGCCACTATTGCCAGGATCAAAAAGAACGCGGGAAAACAAAGCATAATATCTACAAACCGCATAATCAGGTTATCCAGCCATCCTCCGAAATATCCGGCAACCGAGCCAAAAAATACCCCTACAACAACCGCAATCCCAACCGCAACAAAACCAATTGAAATAGAAATCCTTGTGCCGTAAATCAGGCGGCTAAAAACATCGCGGCCTAATTGATCTGTTCCCATTAAGTGTTTTACTGCCGGAGAAATAAGATAGTTATCAATATCAATTGCTTTTGGGTCGTATGGGGCAATCAGCGGGGCAAATATTGCCACCAGCGCCAGCAATATAACAATACTTAATCCAAATAATACCAGCTTATTATTTAATATTTTTTTCATTATTGTATATCGTATTTCGTATATAGTATATAGTATATAGTATATAGTATATAGTATATAGTATATAGTATATCGTATATTGTATCTCTATTCTGAATTAGTATATCTAATCCGGGGATCAACGAGGGCATAACTCAAATCTGCCAGAAAATTACCAATTAATGTAAGCATTGCCCCGATTACCAGTACCCCCATAATCAATGGATAATCCCGCGCCATTACACTATCATAAAACAGTTTCCCCATGCCGGGAATGGAAAATATTGATTCAAAAATAACACTCCCGCCAATTAGCCCGGGCAAAGAAAGTCCTAAAATAGTAATAATTGGTAAAAGGGCATTTCTTAAGGCATGGTAATATATAACCTTTTTTTCACTTAACCCCTTGGCACGGGCAGTCCGAATATAATCCTGGTGCAGAACGTTTATCATATTCGAACGCATGTAGCGTGAAACACCGGCTAGTCCGCCAAATGCACTAACTACTATTGGCAAAGTTAAATGCCGGATAATATCTATTGTCTTTTCCAGTAGGTTAAATTTTTCAAAGTCCAATGACCTAATCCCGGAAACAGCAAATATCCCTAACTTCACCCCAAAAAATTCCATTAACACCAGTGCCAGCCAAAAGGTCGGCAAAGAAAACCCAATAAATACAAAAACCGTCATAAAATGGTCATATACAGTATTTTCTTTTAGGGCAGAACTTACGCCAATCGGTATGGCAATTATCAGGATCAACAGCAGCGATAATATTTGGATACTTAGCGTAATTGGCAGGCGTTCAATGATTTTTACACTCACTTTTCTACTATCCACGTAAGAGACGCCGAAATCAAAGCGGATTATTCTTTTTACCCAGTTAAGATACTGGACAACTATGGGTTTGTCCAAACCATATAATTTTTCCAAGCGCTCTCGAACCTCTAAACCAACCTTAGGATTTAACTGGGTTTGTAAATCCGTAGGCCGGCCTGGGGCTAAGTGAATAACCAAAAAAGAAATCAAGCTAATCCCCAGTAAAAGCGGGATAAAACTAATCATTCGCCGGACTATATATTGAAGCATAAATATTCCTCTTTTGTTGTTAGATTATAGAGAAAACTTCCGTTTTAATTCCAAATACCAAATGACAAAATCTAAATGAATCTTTTAATATTTTAATCTCAAAAAAAGAACGATAAGTGTCTAAAAAACCAAAGGATTCTTATGAAGTTTTTTTCAGCAAATTTAGGACCTGACTTAATCCTGTTGCAATGTATGTTTTTGATTAGACATTTTTTTATTCGGGGATTTATTTGAGATTTGGATTTTGTCATTTGAAATTTGATATTTTTCGCTACCTTGTGTATTTTTGCAAGGTTATTGGTACATACCATCTGATAAAATTATATCCAATACCCAAAGGGGCTGCGGAAATATTGTGAAACCTTTTATGTACAATTGGCAAGTTATCCGCGACCCACAAAAACATATACGGTTGATCCTCATATAAAATTTTGTGAATCTGGTGATAATCGTCCTTCCTTTTTGTCTGATCAAACGTCATCCGCGCTTTTTCCATTAATTCATCCGCCCGCGGATTGTAATAACTAATAAAATTAAACTCTCCTTGTTTTGTTTTAGTTGAATGCCAGATATCATAACAGTCCGGATCACGGGATAGTCCCCAGCCTAATAATATTGCTTCGAATCTGCGGTTATCCACAAACTCGCTGATAAATACACTCCATTCAACAATCTTTATCTTTACCTTTACCCCAATATCAGCAAGTCTTTTTTGGATAATTTCCGCGGCCATCCTGCGCTGGTCATTACCCTGATTAGTAATTATCGTAAACTGAAAGATTTGTCCATTTTTATCCAGCCATCCATCATTATCTGTATCCACCCACCCGGCATCATCTAAAAGCTCCTTTGCCTTTTGTGGATTAAATTCTACGGGTATTACCTCCTTATTATATGCCCAGGATTCAGGTGGAAACGGCCCGGTGCAAACCCGGCCCAGCCCTAAAAGCACTCCCTTAATCAGCTCATTTTTATCCACTGCATAATTAAATGCCTCTCTTACCCGTTTATCCTTAAACTTCGGGTCAGCTAAATTATACCCTAGATAAGTATAACCAAAACCCGGGTATCTAAACTTATTAAAGTGTTCTTTAAAAAAGCTCCGCTGGGTATGTCTTAGATATTGCAGCGGCGTAAGTCCCATATAATCCACGTTTTCCGTTGAGAGTTCAAGAAACATTGTTGCCGAATCCGGAATAATGCGGTAGATGTAGCGGTCAATATAAGCACGTCCTTCAAAATATTCCTTAAACACCTCAAGCTCAATTAGCTCTCCACTTCGCCAGCGCTTAAATTTATATGGACCGGTTCCCACTGGGTTGCGGGAAAATTTACAACTTACGAGATTCTCGTTTTTCAGCAAATGTTCCGGCATAATCCACACCCCCCAGCTGGAAAGCGCCGGAGCAAACGGCTGCTCATAAGTGATGCGAATAGTATATTTATCGAGTACCTCGAATTTTTTGACTTTTTTAAAGTCACCGCTATAAGGGGTAGGAACATCAGGATCTATTAATTTTTCATAAGTAAAACGAACATCTGCTGCCGTAAACTCAATTCCGTCATGCCAGATGACCCCGGTTTTAAGATGAAAGACAATTACCAGTCCTGCTTCTAAAATTTCCCAGCTTTTAGCTAAATCACCGATAAGATTGATATCTTTATCATATTTTACCAGACCGTTAAACACCAGCCCGCAAATATCTCCGGATGCGCTGTCTGAGGCAAGAATGGGAACTAAGGTTTGTGCATCGCTAATCGAAGCAACAACAATTGTGTCACCGCAAAAACTATCATTTTTAACTTCATCAGCATTTGCAATAAGGCAAAAAAATAAAAAAAATACCGCAACAGACGACGGTATTTTTTTATAGCTTAATATTGCATTTTGTAATCTATTTTGCAACTTCCTGCTCTTCACCCTCTGGCAATGCGTCCAGGACCACAATTTCATCACTTTGTGTTTCTTTCGGTTGCGGTTTTGTGACTTGTTCGACCGGCGGTTTTGGCGCTACTTCAACCGCTTGTTCGCTCAGTGGCTCAACTTTCTTTTCAACTGTCTGCTTGTCTGTTTCTTTCTCCGGAGACGGCATCTGTTTTTCAATCTGTTCTTTGATAAACTGCTTATCAACAACTGATAAGCCGCGTTTACTGGAAAAGATGGTAAGCAGAAGACAAGTAACCATAAAAAGTATCGCTGCGGTTGTAGTTGCCCGGGTTAAAAATGTTCCGGCCCGCGTGCCAAATATTGTTGTCTGAGATGAACCACCGCCAAAGACATCTGCCATGCCTTCACCGCGGCCTTTTTGCAAAAGAATCACAAATACTAAAAATAAGGCCACAATTACGTGTACGACAATCAAAAAAATATACATTTTATTCCGCCTCCATATATTTCACAATTTTTACAAATGAACCTGCCTTCAAACTCGCCCCGCCAACTAATGCCCCGTCAATATCTCTTTCATTCATTAACGCCTTTATATTTTCCGGGGTTACACTACCGCCATATTGTATTCGCACACTTTCTGCTGTTTTTTGATCATATAACCTGCCGAGTAAGTCTCGAATAAATGCATGCACTTCTTCTGCCTGCTTGGGAGTAGCGGTACGTCCTGTACCAATTGCCCAGACCGGTTCATAGGCAATAACTGTCTTTAATATATCCGGCTCGGTAATATCTTTTAACGCCCCTTCCACATGAGCACGGACAATATCAAATGTTTTTCCCGATTCGCGTTCTGCCAACTTTTCACCCACACAAACAATCGGTACCAGCCCGGCAGCAAAAACACTCCTTGCCTTATTATTCACAGTTTCATTTGTCTCGTGGAAAAACTGTCTTCTTTCAGAATGTCCGACAATTACATAACTACACCCAACATCACGCAGTAAAGTTGTAGAAACTTCTCCGGTATAAGCCCCGCTTTCCTGCCAGTATACATCCTGCGCCCCTAATTTAATATTTGTATCCTTAATAATCTTTGCCACTTCTGCGAGCGCAGTATATACCGGGCAAACAACAATCTCCACATCCTCTACGCTCACTAAATTTTCTTTTAATCCCTTAATAAGCTCTTTTGCCTGATTAATTGTCTTATTTAATTTCCAGTTACCGGCTATTATTGGTTTTCGCATAGTATTTATTTCTCCCTAGGATTTTTTGTTCTAGTAAACGGTACACGGTTAACAGTAAACGCAACTATATACAATATACTATATTATAAACACTACCAATTAAATATATCATCAGGGCTTCCATTAACTTGATCCGGACCATTAGACCAAAGATTATAGCTATTAACATTTCCCCATGGCAGAAGTTCGCCGACCTGAACATCATAATTATAATCCTGTCCCCATGGGTCCCTTATCCCTGTCCCGGTAATGCTGCTATCTTTTGCCTTGATATCTATATATGGAGCAATTTGGGGACGTAACATTGGTGCATCATCCGGCCATGTACCTACATCAACACTATACATAGAAATCGCGGTTTCAATTGCCGCAATCATTGATTCTGCCTGGGTACGTAAACTACGCCCCCGGGCAATATGCGCGGCTGAAGAAATTAACCCGGCAAGCAACCCAACTATTGCAATAACTATTAATAATTCGAAAAGGGTGAATCCCGTTCCTAAATTCCATCCGGCTTTTAAATAATTGTTTTTTATCTGTTTAGTAAAATATCTCCTATTTATTTTCATAACTAACTTGCTTCGTTTTTTAACGGGGTACGCCCCATTACAATACTACACCTTACTATATTTATGTATTATCTTACTGTAAACCGTAAACTGTTAACTTTTACTTATTCTTTAAAGCAACAATCCCCGGGAGCTCTCTCCCCTCCAAAAACTCCAAAGCTGCGCCGCCGCCGGTTGAAATATGTCCCATCTTTTCACTTACGCCAAACCGCACCACGGCTGCAGCAGTATCTCCGCCGCCAATAATCGTGGTTGCCTTAAGCGTCGTAAGATACACGGCAATCTCTTTTGTCCCGCGGGAAAACTGTGCGAATTCAAATACGCCCAATGGCCCGTTCCAGATAATTGTCTTTGCATCTTTAAGTATCACGGTAAAATTTTCAATAGTTTTCGGTCCAATATCAAGTCCCATCTGTCCATCCGGGATATCTATCCCGACTAATGTCGAACTGGCCTGCACATCAACTCTATCTGAGATAATATGATCCACCGGCAAGGCAATTGTAACCATTTTCTCACGGGCATGCTGCAAAATCGTCCGGGCAATTTCTAGCTTATCTTCTTCAAGTTTAGAATTCCCGATCTTTTTACCCTGTACCTTTAAAAATGTATAGGCCATACCCCCGCCGATTAAAATCGCATCCACTTTATCCATTAATTTATTTATTACCCCAATTTTATCCGAAACCTTTGCTCCGCCGAGTATCGCAACAAATGGTTTTACCGGATTATTAACCGCATTACCAAGATATTCTATTTCCTTTTCAATCAAAAATCCGGCAACTGCCGACAGGTACCGCGTTACCCCTTCAGTTGATGCATGCGCCCGGTGGGCAGTTCCAAAGGCATCATTTACATAAATATCGCCCAGTTCAGCTAAGCTCTTGGCAAAATTTTGTTCGTTTTGTTCTTCTTCCGGATGAAAACGTAAATTTTCCAGCAAGAGAACCTTTTCTTCGCTATTTAAAATTATCTTTTTTACTTCTTTCCCAATACAATCCGTTGTTTTTAATACCTTTATTCCCAAAAGCTGTGCGAGTCTCTCGGCCACGGGTAAAAGCCTTAATGCTTCAACCACTTTGCCCTTTGGCCGGCCCAAATGACTCATCAGGATAACTTTTGCCGGACATTTATCCAAAATATATTTTATCGTCGGCAGCGCCGCACGAATTCTTGTATCATCCGTAATGCGGCCATATTCATCAAGCGGCACGTTAAAATCAACACGCACGAGCACGTGTTTATCTTTTAAATCAACATCACGTACGGTCATTTTATTCACAGTGAATCACTCCCTCATAAAAAAATTCCTTCGGAATCTTTTTATCCATTTAAAAACCTTTCGTGTTCAAACCTCCCCTTAACAATGAATTAAATATACCCAAATCCCAAGTTATCCACAGATTGAAAATCTTATTGTTTCCTATACATTAAAAAATTTCCTTATACCTTGCCTATCGTTGTCCTATGATTATAAAGTGTTACTCCAACCGAATAAGGTTTTGCAGAACCAGAAATTTTTTAATGTTTTTGTTTTGAAGCTTGGTTTGTCATTTTGATATTTTCCGCCAAAGGCTGCCCCGCATCGAGCGGGATTTTTAACTACAGTCCTTTTCCCACAATATACTCAATCAAATCCACCACGCGCATAGAATATGCCCATTCGTTATCATACCAGCCAAGTACTTTTACAAGTTTTTTATTTGCCACGCTGGTAAATCCGGAATCAAAAATACAAGAATGAGCATTACCGGTAAAATCCTTAGATACTAATTCTTCATCCAAGTATTGTAAAATCCCCTTTAAATTTTCTGCGGCCTTTTTGAATGCCGCATTTACTTCCTCTTTTGTTGTTTCTTTTTCAACCGCACATACTAAATCAGTAAGGGAAACCGTAGGCGTCGGCACCCTCACCGCCAAACCATCAAGTTTTCCTTTAAGCTCAGGGATAACTAAGGAAATCGCTTTTGCCGCACCGGTCGTTGTCGGGATCATCGATAAGGCTGCGGCACGCGCCCTTCTTAAGTCTTTGTGCGGCAGGTCCAAAATCTTCTGGTCATTGGTATAAGAATGTATCGTTGTCATAAGTCCTGAAACAATACCAAAATTTTCCAGCAGCACTTTTGCCAGCGGGGCAAGGCAGTTAGTGGTACAAGAGGCATTTGAAATTATATGATGCTTTGCCGGTTGATATTTTTTCTCATTTACCCCCATAACAATCGTTATATCTTCATTTTTTGCCGGTGCGGAAATTATTACCTTTTTTGCCCCAGACTTAATATGACCAATAGCCTTTTCCTTATCACAGAAAATACCCGTAGATTCAACCACGATGTCAACTCCGAAGTCCTTCCATGGAATTAGCTCGGGGCTTTTCTGATTTAGAACTTTTAGTTCTTTACCGTTTACCACCAAGGCATCTGTTTTTGCCGTAACCTCTGCATCAAGCTTACCAAAGTTTGAATCATATTTTAACAGATGTGCCAAAACATTCGTTGGTACTGGTAAATCATTCACGGCAACAAACTCAATATTTTTGTTATTTATTCCTGCCCTTAATACTATCCGGCCAATCCGGCCAAACCCATTAATCCCAACCCGTACTACCATAATTCTCTCTCCTTTCAATGACCCGCCACAAATAATGGCGGGGAATTGCTTCTCCACCAGAGGCGGACAAGCGCTGAGTGTGGGGAAATTATTGTCAAGGAATTCCCTCCACGGTTTACAATAGGTCAATTAGAAATTAGGTCAATTCGTTATTATAGTATTCTATACACCTCAAGATATCAAAGATCCACTAACGCCTTTAAAAAACGAGCTTCTTATCTTACACATTACAAATAGAATCTATACTTCTACTTCTCTAAGCCATGCAGCGGCCTTTTCCGGGGGAGTCGGGTTAATATAAAAACCCGTGCCCCATTCAAAGCCGGCAATGTGTACCAGTTTTGGCACAATTTCAAAGTGCCAGTGATAATCCGGTCTGTCTAAGTCATCATCAATCGGTGCCGTATTTATAATAAAATTATACGGCGGATCATTTAAAACTTTTTTGATCTTCAATAGTGTCCTTTTTAGCACATCGGCAAGCCCCGGAATTTCTTCTTTTGTTATATGGCTAAAATTTGCACAATGCCTTTTGGGGATAATCCAAGTTTCAAAAGGCTGACAGGATGCATAAGGACAAAAAGCAACAAATTTATCATTTTCATATACCTTGCGCAGACCCACATCATCTTCCTCATTTATAATATCACAATATACGCACCTTTCTTTATAATTATAATAGGCCTGGGCGCTAATTATATATTCCCTTACACGCTTAGGAATTATCGGCAAAGCAATTAACTGAGTATGCGGGTGTTCCAAAGATGCACCGGCAGCCATTCCATAATTTTTGAAAAATAAAATATATTTAAAACGTTTATCTTTTTTTAAATCATTCGCGCGATTATAATATGCCCAGATGATACGCTCCAGATGTCTGGGGTCATAATCAGCCATCTCCTCGTTATGATTGGGAGTTTCTACAATTACCTCATGTGCACCAACCCCATTCATCAAGTCATATACCCCTAATCCGTGCCGGTTAAGCTCTCCTTCAATGCGCAGCGCAGGAAATTTGTTCGGGATAACCCGTAAATTCCACCCCGTGGTATTTGGTTTTGTATCCGGGTTTCTTTCCGCATATATCTCAGGAGGAGTCTTATCCTCATTACCATAACAAAATGGACAAACTTTAATCTGCCGTTTTTCGTTAACAATTTTAAAATCTGAAGGCGCCATTTCATTAGCATAGTTAATAATAATCCAACGGCCGACAACCGGATCTCGTCTTAATTCGAGTTGTTCGTTTTGTTCCTGCATTTATACCTCTACTCCTTTTAAATATGCCACGGCTTCTTCTGGCGGTACCGGGTTAATATAAAAACCACTTCCCCATTCAAATCCGGCAACCCGGGTTAGCCTTGGCATAATTTCAATATGCCAATGATAATCATATTCTACCGTACGCCAGTAGCCGGCTCCGGTCATTCTCCGAAATGGCGCCGTGTGCAGAATATAATTATAGGGAGGATCAACCAATGCCCGGGTTAGTTTTTGCAAAGTTATTTTTAAGACCTTGGCCAGTCCTTTAGTATCCTTAATCTTATAAAAATCACTTGAATGTTCTACCGGCATTATCCATACTTCAAATGGAAAACGCGAGGCAAAAGGCGCAAGGGCAATAAAACCATCACTGCTTACAACAACCCGCTTGTCTTGTTCAAGTTCCTGGCGGATAAGATCGCAAAATATGCAGCGTTCCCGGTAATCGTAGTAACGCCTGGCACCACTGAGTTCTTCTTTTACCCTTTTAGGATTAACCGGTAAAGCAATTAACTGCGAAAAAGAATGTCGCATTGTGCTTCCGCCGGCCGACACGCCGTAATTTTTAAAAAACAATACATATTTAAAACGTTCATCTTTTTCCAAGTCAACTATTCTGGCAACACAGGCATCCAGTCCTAATGTAATCTGTTCTACCTCTAAAGACGCGATATTTGCAATATGTTTTGGTGTTTCAATTAATATCTCATGAGCACCAATACCATTCATCCGGTCATACATGCCTCTGCCGCGTTTACCCAACTCGCCTTCGATGCGCAAAATCGGCGAAATACTTGGCACTACCCGGGTTGTCCATCCATGGGTATTCTTCTGTTTAGATTTTGCGCGCTGGGCATAAATTTCTGCCGGTGTTTCTGATTCATGTCCTTCACAAAAAACACATGACTCCTGCGGTTCTGCTTCAAACGGGGCAGTAAAATTATCTGGCCTTTTGGCACGTTCTGTGGATATAATCACCCACCTGCCGATTATCGGATCTTTTCTCAGTTCTGGCATATCACTCTTCCCTTCCTGCATGCAAGATTTTTGTGCTGCTCTTCTATCTACAAGTTGTTGAGTATTTTATCATACAATATTAAATCAGGCAAGCATTATTTAAATAAAAAATTTCCTTCAGCTTAACTACCCTCGCTAGTAAAACTACAAAATATTATACCAAATTAATGTCGCTGCGTGGCATTGGAAATTTTTTATTCATTTTAAAACCTACGGTTTTCAAGCTTTCCCTGCAAAAATCACTATCCTATAATAAAACTACAGGAAATACTCATGTTTAATATTTTTCTGCCTTTCAACAGAAAAGATATTAAATATCAGAATCTCAAAGTATATTTATTGAATTATGAAAATCTTTCGCCAGGAGACAAGTGATGTCCGGCAAGAAACTCTGAAGCCCTCATCCGCCGGGATGACTGAAGCTGTATCTCTTCCAAAGAAACCGCACCGCTGCCGGTTTTAACGATTATCTGCTTTATTTTAAACGGTGCAATTACCGTACCCGGTAAACACTTTTCATCTTTTATTTCGTCATCCAATATCCTTGCTTTAAAAATCTTTAAATTCTTGCCTTTATAAAATGTATATGCAGTTGGCCAGCCGGCCATTGCCCGGATATGATTTATAATCTCCACACTTGATTTTACCCATTTTATCCGGCCGTCACTTTTTTTAAGACTTGGCGCATAAGTTGCTTCTTCTTCGTTTTGTTTAGTAAATACCGCTTTTCCATTTATGAGCAAATCCACTGCCTCAACAAGCGTCTCCGCGCCTAATCTGGAAAGTTTTCCTAAAAGTGAAATTACATCATCATTATCCCCAATCAAAATCTCTTTCGTTAATATGCTTTCACCTCTGTCCATATATTCATTCATCTTTATAACCGTAACCCCGGTCTTTCGTTCCCCGCTTAAGAGCGCCCAGTTAATCGGTGCGGCTCCGCGAAACTTTGGTAAAATTGAAGCATGTAAATTTATGGCAAACATTTTCGGAATCGTTAAAATTTTTTTATTTAAAATTTTGCCATAGGATACAACGATAAATAAATCGGCATTTGCTATTTTTAGCTTCTGATAAGTATTATCGGTAGTTAAATCTTCCGGTTGAAATACATTTAGTCCAAGATTAACGGCTGCGGTTTTCAGAGGAGGCGGCGTAATTTTTAACTTTCGTCCGCACGGTCTGTCCGGAGCGGTAACGACAAAAATAATATTATATTTTTGCGCAAGTATGTTCAGTGAAGGAACAGCAAATTCCGGCGAACCCCAAAATACAATATTCATTGTTTCTTATATTTTTCAAACTTGTTAAATAATGCTTTTCTTTTCAAAATACTAACACGTTGCGGGAACAATACCCCGTTTAAATGGTCAATTTCGTGCTGTAAGACTCGTGCAAATAAATCATCCGCCTTAAGCTTTAGCTCTTCTTCATAAATATTCCATGCGTCAACCCAAACAGTTTTAGCGCGTTTAACTACCGCATTTATGCCAGGAAGGCTCAAACACCCTTCTTCGGTAGTAACACTACCTTTCTTTCTTTTTATTTCCGGATTAATCAATGTAATTGCCTGACAATTCAAAGACCTGCCCACGGCAAACACCGCCTTCCTTGCCTGATCATCCATACCTTTGATTATCTCTTTTACAAATTGTGCGTCCTGGGTTATCACAATTATTTTTTTGGATATTCCTACCTGGGGTGCAGCCAGTCCCACACCCTGTGCGCAATACATGGTTTCAATCATTCTGCTAATTAAATTTTTATCCTCTTCAGTAATACTCTTTATTGGTTTTGCCTTTTTAAGCAAAACCTGATCAGGATAAGTATATATTTTAAGCGTAGCCACAATAACCCTCTCTAAATTATTGCCTTCGGCACTAATTTAGCCCTTACTGGATTTAGGTGAATATACCTGCTTAGTTCTAAAAAATAATTATCTTTCTCTACTAATATTGATTTATATCTACCTTGAAATAAATGACCGCTTTTCTTCTTCTTTACGTTATAGTATGTTGTATATGATGTATTCAGGTATTGCATTATCCTGGATATGTTTGCCTGGGTGGTTTCGATTAGCAGGTGGTAATGGTTGGTCATTAATACGTAGGCGTATAAATAAAACTGGTATCGTTCTTTCCCCTTCTGTATATATTCCGGAAATTTTAAATAATCTGTTTCAGTCTTATATATATCCTTCCTGCCGTCTCCGCGGCTGGTGATATAATAACAACAATTCTCTCCTTGCAATCGATATGGTATAGTCATATCTTTATTTTATCACTTCATCCTTTCCCTATCAACTACTTTCGCATTTCCCTACACAGTAGGACAAGCGAGGTTTGACCCCTTTGTTTTTTTGGTTGCCACCAAAAATTTTCGGTGGTTTATTAAAATAATCAACTAATCCAGTGCCTGCATCTTCAATAATTTGTCTTATTTCTTCCTCACTATAAGTCCTTAAACCAAACGGATCACTAAATCGCAATGGATTATTATTTACATAGTTATAGAGATTAACTGAATCCCAATACCCAATCGGATCCGTCTGCAAGAACCTACCAAGTGCTGGCGAATACATCCTCGCCTGATAATAAAAAAGACCAGTTTCATGGTCTATTCTTCTACCTGTAAAGCCATAAGGATTCCCTATAGTGCTCGCTGTAATTACAACATCACTTGCATCACGGATGGTAGTGTTGCCATAAACATCATACTCGTATTTTTCTACAACAGTGCCGGCAGCATCTGTTATCTCTGTTACAGACCCCAGACCATCATAACTGTAGTAGTAAGTGTTAAGTGATAAGTCGTCAGTTAAAGAAATAACTTCATCAATGCCACTTCCATAAACAAATTTCCGCAACAAGTTGCCTGAGCCATCATATTCAGCAATAACCTGGTCGCCATCAATTAGGTCATAGCGCGTTTTTCCGCCCAGTAGCGGTTTTGTCCGAGATTCCTGCCTTATACAAGATAGGTTTCTTGTATAACCAATTCTCTATTTTTCAAAGAGCGATTTTTAGGCTATACGCCTACTTTTTCTTCTATCTTTGTTATCCGCTGTTCATGATTGGCTATATTGGTATCAAGTTTTTGTTCAATTCTCTCCTGGCCAGATTTTAAATCGCTTATCTTCCTGCTATTCTCCATCACTGCCATTTTAACAATATCAAGTTCTGATTTTACTTGGCCTATCTCTGATTTTACCTCACTCAATATTTCTTCTTTAATCGTGCCTACTTGCTCAGCCACAGTCTTCACACTCGAACGAATTTCTTCTAATAAAACTCGCGTTTCTCTTTCTTCGCTAATCTTTGGCGTTGGTTCTTTCTTTTTAGCCATTTTATTATCCCCCTACCTTAAAAATGTACTATTATTATACCTCATATTCTCTCTTTGTCAAAACTCTTTTTCTCTCTCCCGCGGGTGGCACCTTTCGTGCGCTTCTTTTAAATCGGTTATGGTGATTTGGGTGTATTTTTGTGTGGTGTCTAAGCTTTTATGGCCTAAGATTTCCTGCACACAGCGGATGTTTGCCTTTTGCTGGATTAGATGTGTGGCGCAGGTGTGCCGGAATACGTGCGGGGAGATGTTTTTGTTTATGTTTGCCTTTTTGGTGTATTTGTTGATTAAATACTTTAATGCCGGCTCGCTTAATCGGTTGCCCCTTTTAGATAAAAATAAATATTTTGATTGTTTTATTCGCTTAAAATCTATCCTCACTAATTTGATGTAGTTTTCAATGTATTTACACGCAGTCTTACCTATGGGGACAATTCTGTCTTTGTCTCCTTTACCCCGATTTACCCTTAAAAATCCTTTTTCATAGTCTATATCTTCGGGTTTAAGGTTAAGTAGTTCCTGCCTTCTTATGCCGGTAGAATAGAGCACCTCTAATATTGCCCGGTCCCTGTATCCCAGAGGATTATGGCAGTCTGTTTGCTTGAATATCTTTTCGACCTCTTTTATATTTAATATTGTCCTTGGCAGTCTCTCAGGGGTCTTGGCATAGGTTATTTCTTTGGCCGGGTCATTTACTATATATCCTTCTAACTTTAAAAATATACAAAAACTCTTGATCGCTTTTAAATAGTTATTCCGCGTCTGCGGCAGGTTTTGTTGGCCTTTTCTATTTAACTGGTAAAATACTTCTTTTTGATAGTTGGCTATATGCTCCTTACGTATGTCTTGTACATCTTTTATATTGATTTGGCTAAGGAATAAAATAAAATGTTCCAAAAATCTTTGATATCTATTTACTGTAGTATCAGCCCGGTTCATTACCTGCATATACTGCCGATACCGCTCCTTAAATAATTCCAAATTATCCATTAATCATTTTCCGTTATCTGTTTTTTATTTTTTTCTTCTACAATTTTGATTTTTGATTTTATCCGTCTTCTGTCCTCTGTCTTCTGTTTTCTGACTTCTGAATTCTGCTCTCTGACATCTGTTCTAAAGGATGACACCTCTCATGTACCTGCTTTATCTGCCGTGGGCTTACTTTTGTGTATTGCTGGGTAATTGAGGCCCGGCTATGGCCTAATAGTTTCTGGATCTTGAAGATGTCCACATTGTGCTCTAATAAGTGCGTGGCGCAGGTATGCCGGAATGTGTGTGCAGTTACTTTTTTGTTTATCTTTGCTGCTTTAGCATAGTTTCGGATTAGTTCTGATATGATTTGTTTATTGA
The DNA here is from genome assembly GCA_043821285.1 of Candidatus Omnitrophota bacterium. Classification (GTDB taxonomy): domain Bacteria; phylum Omnitrophota; class Gorgyraeia; order B26-G9; family JBDRCZ01; genus JBDRCZ01. Next base: position 14,850 of record JBDRCZ010000093.1, read on the forward strand.
TTGCTTTTCCGCTTCGGCCAATGAATAAGGCCTTTTCCTGTAATCTGTTCCTGCTAAATACTGGCCTTACCTGCTTAATGTATTCTTTTAGATAATAGCAGCTTATTTTGGTTAAGGGCACAAATCTGTCTTTGGAGAATTTTCCCTGGGTTATCCTTAAAAATCCGCTGGATATGTCTAAATCATAGATTGTTAAGTTATGCAGTTCGTTTAATCTAATGCCTGTGGAATATAATACTTCTAAGATTGTCCGGTCTCTTATTCCGCTTAAGGTGGATGTGTTCGGCTGCTGTAATATTTTTTTAACTTCGCTTTCTGTTAACACTACTGGTATGCGTTTTTCGGTTTTGGGCAGGACAAGCCCGGCGGTAGGATTATCTAAGATGTAAAAATTCTCCTCTAAATATTTAAAAAATCCTTTTATGCTTTGTAAATTCCTTTCCCTGGTACTGGCAGAATAATTCTTTTGTTTAAGGTATACGCGGTATTCTGTAATATCTGTCTTGGTAAGTTCTTTAATTGTTTTTTCTCGTTGTGAAAGATATTGTAAGAATTTATTCAGGCAGTATTCGTAACTGCTAATGCTCTTATCCGCGTAATGTTTTATTTTTAGCTGTTCTTTGTATTTTAAAAGTAATTCAATATCTTCCATTTTCGCCTGCCCGCCATGCTGTTTGGCGGGTCTTCTGTCTTTTGTTTTTTTCGACATTCGTCATTGCCATCTGTCTTCTCTTTTGTCACGGTAAACGGTTAACGGTAAACGTGCCTCGCTTTCTGTCTTCTGCCCTCTGTTATATAACTATGATGATATTACTATGTTGCAGGCTGTGTTAAGTTTTCCCTATATGCTTTTTTGAAAAAGCACAAGCTTTTTAACTAATCTGTTGATATGCTTAAGCTTAACCACTCTTTTCCTGCCCACAAGCTCGGGACAAGCAGGGGACAAGGTCTTGGTTTATCCGAACAAGGTTGTTTCTTAACCGGACAAGGTTTACTCTCCTTTTACCCGGCATTCCCGGTCTTAATCTTGGTTTTTAATTTGCTGCTGTCTATCAGTCCCATGAAAAATTTTCCCCCGCCTTCTCCCCCGCCAGTGTAAATTAACTCATATAAATACCTTGAGCCATTGCGGCCGGATACTGCCTGGATATATTCTAATTCAATTAATTGTTTTAAATGATCCCGCACCTGGTTGTCTGACCATTTTGTGTATCCACGAATCTCCCGCCGGCTTAATAATATCCGCTCGCTCGTCTCTTTTTTGCGCTCATTTACCAGCTCATTAAGCAATAATAAAAGCCTTCTTGGCTGTGGTAATAATTCATCTAAACTCCTCCCTAATATCTCATTGGCGATTTTGTTCGCAACCTCAATATCTTCTAATTTTACTTCAATATATTCTATCTTTTTACCCAGATGCTCAATCTGTTTTAGCGGCCTCTGTTTTTGCAATAATAGGGCAATTGTCTTGATTAAACTTAGGTATTTTTTATGCTCCCTCCTCGTCCTTAATGTCTCAGGATTGAATTCTAAATATTTGGCATATGGATTAATCACTTTTAACCGCTTTAATAATCTCTGCGCATTATGGTGTTTTTTGATGATCGCGGCTTTTTCCGCCTCTTTTATCCATCCCCCTAATGTCTCTTTTTCCCGCTGTAATTCATGGATTAATCTTGTCTGTTCTTTACTCTCGTCTATTGTGGTAATGATAAATCTATTCATCGTCTCATAATCTAAATCATTACGTGTTGTTGTCAGAATTATCGCACAGCGGCTCTTTACATTGTATTCGCGGGTTTTCATATCCCCGGTTAACGGGTCTTTGATGGTGCTGGCCGTGGTCAGCATCTTTGCGGATTGAATCGTCCTTAAGGAATAGGCCGCCTGGTTTGCTCCCTCTTCTTCTTCTATGGCAATCAGCTTGTGATCTAATGAATTTTCTCCTTTGTAAAATAAGGCCTGGCCGGTTATGCGGGTATATTTTAACCGCTCCTCCTCTGGTACCAGCTCGACTATTGAATCCTCTAACATGCTCTTGCCCGCGGCAGAGCGTGATAGGATTAATAGGGACAGGGGATCGTCAAGTTTCCTGGATAGTGCCACAAGATAGCCAATAAGTTTGTTGTTTTCTTCGCCAATACAGCCGATTTTCTGGAAGTCGGTTAATATCTCTTCTATTAATCCAGGATTTTTTAAAAATCTTATTGCCTCTTCCCGCTCTTGATCTGCCATAATATAGCTATGGTTTATTTCGGTTTGTTTACCGCTGAGGTAGTTTTTAATCCTTTCAATCATCCGGTTTATATCCCCGCTAATAACCTCCTTCTCTTCTTTGAATAATATTGCCGCCTCGCTTATAAATGCCTTGCGCTGACGTGCCGTGTATAAATCCAGGCTGTCAATGTGAATACCCTTTTCGGTAATCGCTTTTATATTTACTTTTAGTTTTTGCTGCCGGCTATGCTCTATGCCACGGATTAGGTATTTTCTCCTGCCATATTCCAATATTAAACTGTCTTCGGCTAATATTTTGACCTTTTCTTCCGCTTCTTTCGCATTATCAAGATTAAATTCTCTTGTGTTTATATCCTTGCAAGGGGCAGCCCCTTCTAAAAGTCTGGCAAAATCATCTGAGTTGTGGGTGCTAAAATATTCATTCGCGTCTTTGGCGTCATTTAATTCAATAATATCTGCTCTAATGTTCATGCCCGCTAAAATACCTTTTAATTTCGCGCTGGCTGTTTTTCCGGCCTCGTCTGTATCTAAGCATAGATGGATTTGTTTGACATTATTACTCTGGAACAGGTAAAGATGATCTTTGGTTAATCCATTGGTCCCGTATAAGGCAATCACATTTTTAAATCCGGCTTGATAGATGCTTAATGCGTCAATTATCCCTTCGGTTAAGATGATGGTTTGATTATTCTTTGCCGCGTGAGAGTTAAACACCCCTTGATGCCCGCCCTTTAAGTATAAATGTTTGGGCGGTTCTGTTGTCTGATTTCTGCCTTCTATCTTTTGACTTCTGTCATCTGTTATCTGTCTTCTGCTTTCTGAATTCTGACTTCTGATTTTTCGCCCATATATTTCTACACAATTATCCTGCTCGTCAAATATCGGGAAGACCACACACCCGGAAAAATGTTCCTTTCCCCAGGGGTTTAATATGCCGACTTGCTTTAACAGTTCAGGGATCTCGCCGGTAGAAGGAATTGTATTTGGCAGGGTGCGGTTAACATAGCCGATCTTAAACGTCTCAAAGATATGTTTATCTGTAATCTTCCGCGCGTTAATTAAATAATCCATCCCCGCTTTATCCGTATAAAAGCAGGAATGATAATACTCCACCACCTTATTCAACAACCTCTGCGCTTTAGGATTGGGTAATATCTGCCTTCCGTCTTCTGTTATCTGTTCTCTGTCGTCTGTTTTCTGAATTCTGTTTTCTGAATTCTGCTTTCCGTTGATAACCCTTCTATATGCATCAGTCATTGATATTTTTTCATATTTCATCACGAACGTAAGGATATTCCCCCCGGCCCCGCAGCCAAAACAGTGCCAGAGCCAAATGCTTCCTTTTTGATTTACTTTTAATGAGGGGTTTTTATCATCGTGGAAGGGGCAGTGATA
>JBDRCZ010000094.1:0-6374 GCA_043821285.1 Candidatus Omnitrophota bacterium
TAAGATTGGCATCTTTCAGCTCATGCTTTTCGTCGATAACCTTTACAAAACGCTCAGGTTTAACCGAAGCAGAAATCGCCTTCCATAACACGGTTGCCCCTTTTTCAGATTCAAGTTCAAATGCCTTGTCTAAATTGCCGCGTTCACGCATATGCTCAATCATTAAATCGAAAAGTTTAATATGAACGAGTTTTATATTTTGATTATGACTTGCGATACGGTTGATCATGAAATCGATATGTTCCCTCATTTTTAACTCGAAGTCCGGCGGATAATCAAATACATGAAACGGTATTTCATTACCAAGCCCTTTTTTGTTGAGAAACTTCTCCTCTGTGATCTCATGCAAAATAGCGTTTAATCGTTCTTCAAAACTCTTTTTCATTTAGACACCTGTATACATTTAAGAACATAGGACTCATTGTTTTTTTTGAGGTAATCCATAATCTCTGGAACAATTTCAATTCTTTTTAAAGTCCAATTATGAGCCCTTTGGAGATATCCGACCTCAACCAAAATCTTATGCACCACACTGCGCATCTTCTTTGCGGTCGAAGGGGGAAAATCTTCCATTGAAGGATCTCTTTGTTTGCACGAAACGATAAACTCATCCCATAAAGCAGAAGTCAATTTATCTTCCAATTTTCTAAACTGCTCACGGACAACAATATCAAGATAATCCCCTAATATCCTGCAATGCTTAATCGCCGATGAGAATAATGCCTGCGTTGTTAAAATACCATCACCATCCCGCACCATTTTCCATAAGTCAGAATCCATCATTCCAAGCCGGGCTCTAATAAATGACGCTACGCGCTTTGATGAAGAAACGCTGAGTTTTTGCAGAATATTTTCTTCTTCAATAGCCTTCTTCCATTCTTCCGCGGAAACTTGTCTCAACATTAGGTCTGCTATTTTTCTGCTTTCAGGAATCAACAATGCTCCTGCGGTTATATTTGCAATGTAATGTACTTTCATATATTTTTTCTGGATTCAATAAATTCTGTTAAATCTTCAGGTTTGATCCTCCATTTCCCTATTTTGATTGCTTTAATCTCTTTTGCGTTTATGAGATCACGCACCCATTCTTCCGTAACATCTAATTTTTCTGCAACCTGTCTAACTGTATAATATTTACGAAAGTCTTCCATTTTTTAAACTCCAAGAATTAAAGTTTTGAAAAACCTTATTAGTCCTTATTTCTCCCTATTCTACTCTTACCCTTTATAAATGTCAACTCTGTTCATACAATGACTTAATTTTATATATTGCAGCTCTTAACTGCCGCTCGATATTTACAGAAATCGCAATCATCCCCTGTTTCCGGTAATTTATCGCTATTTAGGCAGGAATGGATGGCAATAATGGTTTGATCTACCAAGGATAAATCACCGGTATAGGGAATCAATTTTATTTCAAAGTCAAGTTTGCTGTTGAAAGCTGGCGCATCAGAGATGCCATTACAGTAAACAAAATAACCGGTTGGATTAACCTTGAAACCATTCTTTAAGAATAACCACTGATACATTTCCATCTGCCGTTTATAAGCGATCTGCCAATCTGCATCAATAGATAATTCTTCATTTTTTGATGTGCTCTTATAATCAACGACAATTAATTCTTCTTGAGGATTTACCCACACATCATCAACGCCACCAGTTATAAACAAATTTGTTTGCGGATGCAGGAATGTCACTCCTCCCCTTAAAGAATCCCGCCATTCGTTCAACTTCTCATGTTTCAAAGGCACAGCATCAATTCCAGCTTCGACCATCAACGGATGTGGTTGTCCTTTCTCGCGGTATGAATCGAATTCATTTTTTAGGAGATTATCTACGGCGGAATTTAATGCAAAGGGATATCCGGGCGGCTGGCCAACTCCCAATCGCCTGTCAAGATAAAAACAGCGCGGACAATTTATAAATAGCTCTATCTTCGACCGGCTAACACGAAACGGCTCTTTTGATTGTGAATTATATAAATTTCTAGTTCTTTGTGGATTGTAATATTTTGACATAAAGTATTATTATCCTTTATTTATCTTTTATCTCTGAAAACCATTTCTTTTCATCCGTAAGCTTGCCAATTTCTGTTTTTCCGCAGGTTTTAACTAAAGCTTTATAGGATTGCAGGCGGAGGTAAAATAATCCTCTATTAGCTTATCTCTTGCAAAAATAAATACGCCGCTTCAGTGCATCTTTGAATAGCACCACTCTTTGATGAACGAACGCTTTGATGGTACTTACTCTCGTTTTTTATCCCAAGATTCTTCGTCATTTTTGCAATAAAATTACCTTTCTTATTGAGTTTCGACGCAAGCTCTCTCGTTAAGTAAGGATAATCTTTCTCAATATCCGTTTTTTTGACGACTATCGGCAAACTTTAATCGCTTTGTTTACCCTTTCTTAAAATAATATCAGGTAAAATTCCATGTACAACTTCATTCCGCAGCGATACTATTTGCTGAAGATGAACAGCCTGATTTTCATCCAAAATTTTCTTTTCCTGTAATTTAAAAATTACCTGTTCGGCAGATAAAGAGCTATTCTGCTTATCATTACGAAAAATAGATTCCTGCGCACGTATCAAAATAGCTTTTCCAAATAACTCCCACGCATTAGTCAAAAGAATCAAGGTTGTTTCAATCTTGTATTGGTCATACACACTATTAAACGATGCTATTGCCGAACGCAACGCATTTAACGACTTTTCACAATATTGTAAGTACTGCCTTTTCTGCCGCATGAATACTACTTAGCTCCCAAAATTTTCTCGACCCCACATAAAAATATTCGACCTTAACAAGAACCGCACACCACATTTATTCAATTTACATCGGCAGTTTTTTTCTAAATAATCGGTAGATTATCGGTAAATTTTTTATGAGCCATACCCTCAAGTTAACGATTTTTCAGAATCATTTAACGATTATTTAACGCTTCTGCCTTGGCGCAAGCCCATAAGGTGTTAATGCTCCATCCCGGCAATTTATGATCTCGCGCGTAACTCCAATGTCTCAATCGGTAGATTCGCTCCAAATAATCGGTAGATTATCGGTAGTTTATTTATGTTTTTCAACATACTTTGTTGTTCGGCCACGGCCAACCTGTTCAAGAATTCCCATATTTACCAACCCTAAAAGATCACGTTGTGCTGTATCATAGACCACATGAAAACGTTTTCTGCACCAGCCACTAGTAACATATCCTCTCTTAAGAACGCGGGTTATAATTTGCTTTTGTCTTTTATTCAGTTTTTCTTCTACTGACGGAGCAATCGCTTTCTGCTTCGCTGTTTCCGGTATGCGCAATTTGGAGATATTACGGCCGGGGCCGTTAAAGATCACCTGAAAATAACCTGTATCTTCGCCAAGTGAAACATTTTCAAGCCCGTGATCTATCATCTGAGCGCGCATTCTGCGGAATCCGCTGCCCCGTTCCTCGATATGGTGAAAATACGACAGACTTTGCGCTAAAATAGGATTGCGCGAGCAGGGTTTGTATCTGCCGGAACGCAATTTCTGAATAGTCAGCGGTTTTGGGGGAAGGCCGGGGCTGGAAATGACAATACGCTCCGGAAATACTTCCACCATTATTTTTCGCCCCGCGTCTTCATAATTTCTATGGGCCACCGCGTTAACAAGAGCCTCTCTTAACGCCTCGGGGGGGTATTCATCGATACGCACACGCTCCAGTCCGACAACCCGCATAGGATGCCGGGTGTTACGGTCAATAAACGCGAGCACCCGTTCAATAGCTAAAGGCGCCGGGCCGCGAATATCTTCCTGATCTACGGGATTGCCGTCCGCTATTGCGGCGCGGTACGCATCTGCCAAAAACCGGCTTTGCGGAAAAACCGCGGAGGGGTCCTGTCCCAAAAGCACAATTCCGGCGGCGGTTGCGTAATGTTCGTTTGTTTGCGAGTCAAACCATACAAGTCCGCGCATCATCATATCTTCAAGAATCGCTTCATTTGAAAGGCGGTTTTCAGCTTTTTGCTCAGCCTGCGCGGTAAGTTTCCCGGCCAAAACCTGGTCCATATTTTGCCATTTTAGGCGTTTTAAAGCTTGCGTTTCAAAAGAAGAAATAGCCTCTATCGTTTGCTCCGCAATTTTTTCCTCATCCGAGGAAGGAATGATATTATAACGCTCTTTAAGTAATTTCAGCAGCGAGGCCCTGACCTCTCGTTGTAATTCAAGTATATTTCCAAAGCGTTTGTATTTAAAATTATCCGCGCGGATTTCTTCCAGCCATTTTTGAGTTTTCTGATCGCGCTCTCCATCTGATGCCCCTTTAACAAAAATCAAGATAGGCAGGCCCTGTTCTTTAGCGCGGCGATATTCCTGATGAGTTGCAGATAAAGCTCCAGAACAAGCTCCGTATTCTTTACCCACTATACTTAAACAAACATCGCAAGAATCTAAAATATCAAGACACTCTTTGGCGCTCTTTTTTGGCGAGGCAGGCGCATATTCATACAGAATGGCTTCACAATTAGCGAGCAGAATTGAATCAGTTGTAACCAGCGCAAGGACGGTCAGGCGTTCATTTTCAAGCTCTTTCTGGACCGAACTAACAAATAAGCGAAATTTTTTACCAGTCACGCTTAAACTCTTCCTTTAAGTATTTTCTCCGCGCCCACATGGTAATGCTCAACCTTCACCATGGCCTCCCAACCCAATCTAACAGGATCCTGCATCCTATGAATTTCCGGTTTTGACGCGCAGTTATAAACCACATATAATAAAAAAATTCCTTCGGAATCTTTTTATCCATCTCCCATCCGTGGTAATTATGGCGTTATTTTTTAAATGATCCGCCAAAAGATTGAAAATCCGCCGGTCTTGTGGTGGACATGGCGGGGGAATTTAATCCGCCAATCTTTGTGGCGGATATTTTTCTTTTAACCACAGAGAAAACCTCTGTATACCATCTTTTAATAATTTTACGTTGATTATAGTAATCCAGTCCCTAAATTGCGATGAACCTCTATTGCACAACCGATAACTTCCTCTGTCAATGCATTTATTTCCACTCGGTGTTCTCTGTGCCCTCGGTGGTTGAATGTTTTTTTATTCTCACACGAAGCCACAAAGCAGACAAAGGTTTTTCCGCTTCATATCTGAGATGATATATACAGAAACTTTTAAATTTTCCCGCCAAGCTCGCGAAGCCCGCCAAGTTTTTTTAATATTCTTTGTTATATTGTGTATTTCTTTGCGTTCTCTGCGGCTTTGCGTGAGATTTATTATTTTATTCATTTTTACCACAACGCAGAATTGAGCTATTAGATTGAGCCAGTAATCAAGTTAGCTCTAATGTTCCTGTTAGACGATAGTTTTGTTTATTTCTTCTTTGAATTTTTCAAATGTCTTTAAAACATTATCTTTAAGTTCTTGAAGTCGTTCAGCGCTTAAATTGAAAGCATAACCATGAGCTACAAAATGTCTAAAGCTCATATATTCGCTGATTTCTTCTGCTAAACTGTCAGGAATAATGTTCTCGTTTACTGCGGTATTTATAAGGTTTTGATGCCATGAAGAGCCTTCTGGTAGTTTTACAGACTGGTTTTTGAGTATTTGCTTTAAGATATTCTCAATGGCGTTGTAAAAATTATTTAGTAACACAGCTACCCCAGCAAGTTCTAATTCAGAAAGCTGTAACAATGGCTTTTGTGGTAGATTACCGAGAGTTTTTTCTATCGCTTCATATTCAGCTTCAATGTATTCTTTATGATCAGCCATATATAGGAATACCTTCCTTTTTTACTAAAGTTATAAATTTTGATGTTTCGCCTAACTCAATTAAATCAACAGGTTTAGACAATTTTAGCATAAGTCTACCGTAATATTTGAAGAAGTCTTTAGGATTAATACCCTCCACAGCTAGATCAATATCACGGCCTTCTTTGGATGGATCGGCGCTAGAGCCAAAAAGCAACACTCTCTTTACATGATATTTTTCTGATAGTTCTCGTATTATTTTTTTATCTCTTTCGCTAATCATGACTAAATTATACTATTTATCATAATTATTATCTATTTTTTTCTTTCTAACGCCCAAGCTCAGCGATTCGTAGCGCTCAAGCGGTGCAAATTCGCTGCAGCGCTTTGTTATAATTTTTTTTATTCTCACACAGAGCCACAGGGAACACAGAGTTTTTAACTAGTCCTCATTTATACCAAATAATAACTTGAATATCTATTCAATTGTTTTCCCATGTTTGGATTTTTTAATAAACTTTCTTATTCTTATTTCTATTATTTGTATTCTTCCTGATTTATATTTTTTTCTCCGTGTCTCTGTGTCCCCGTGTGATTAATCGTTTTTATTTTTTGATTTTATTATATTTTTTATAACGTTAGCACTCAGGTA
>JBDRCZ010000095.1:0-18773 GCA_043821285.1 Candidatus Omnitrophota bacterium
AAAATCAGCGGTTTTGTCAGAGGCAAAATCCGCGGGATTGACTTATTAGATGTTTTTTGAATAATTCCATAAAGTTTCTGGAGCAATATCAATATTGCCAGGCCATACGACAGTACCATACGCAACTGTTGCTTTCATAAAAAGTTCTGAAACCTTAAGCTTTATAAAGGGCTTTTTGTCTAAATATGGTGTCATATCAAATAACCGTTTCTCTTGGTTTTCGAAAACAAGCAATAGTGTATTATCCTTGTGAGGCTCAACATTGATAACATCTAATAATTTTTCCATAAGTTCCTCCATAATCATTGTAGCGGGGCAATGCGGAAAGGTTCTTCTCCAGATACCGCCAATTCCCAGTCAGCCATAAGTTCATCTTTATGAATGTCAATCCAAGCTATAACCATCCGTAGTTGTTTTGCTGGAAAATCTCCGGCAAGCACAGTTCCATCTTCAATAGAAATCGAAGCTTTTTCCCCTTGATAGCGGACATGAATATGAGGCTTATTATGACGCCCTGTATCTTCGTAATAAATCGCAACAAGTATTCCATAAAACATTGAGATTATTGGCATTTTTCCTCCTTTGGTTTTTTATGTGATGTGTTAAAGGGATAGCAATTCTACTTTCGCAATTCCCTCCAGAGGACAAGCAATGTATGACCCCTTTCATTTCTTTTTCAAAATCTGTACTTTACGAAAGTAGAACTTTCATACTTTCATCAGCGTCCCTTTCTACGTATAACAATTAATTCATCTAATACGCAATTACTCATCATCGGCAGCGAAGCAGGCTTGTTCAACCAGCGTTTAAATCGATGTTCGCTCACTCCGTTCCCTCAATCGAATTAAACGCTTTATTCGTTTTTTAGGCCAAATTGTCAAAACTCAAGCTCAGCGAGTGCCAATATCTTTGAAAAATCTGAAGTTATGCGATTAACCATAGAGTTAAATGTCATCAAACTACCTTTTGGTTCTTCAGTAAGAGCCATGAATTGGGAAATAGATGCATATAGCTCATAGGTCTTTGGGAATTTTTGTTTATCAAGAGTAGAAATCTTTTCTTTTATTTTTTCCTTTATTGTCTCTACCCTGGAGAAAATCTCCATTCTCTCAAATTCTTTCTTTGTTATACAAAGAGCTGTAGAAAAATCTACACTGTAGTATTCGTAACGGACATGGTCATTGATGGCTTTAGACCATATTTCACTATAGTATGATAGCTGTAAAGTAAGGGTTTCTTTGACCATTTTCATGTCTGAGATAATGGATTTGTCTTCTTTTTCCTGACATAGCATTTTCAACGCCAAGTCATATTGTACAGCTAATAATTCTCCTACAAGAATTGCACGGTAAGCATACGAAGCCTCGTCCTTTGTAGTGCCAGCATACTTGCTTTTAAAGTAATCTGCGTGTTTTGCCAAAGACTGATTGATGAGAAGCTCGTTAGCATATTTTTCGTTCATTGGAATCATTGTCACACATGCAGAAAGAAACAAACCCATCATAGCCCCAACAATTGCTACTCGTTTCATGTCGTTTTATCTCCTTTCTTGCCTAACACAAAAATCAGGTATTTTATGGAGCGGCTTTGCCACGGAATAAAATTACATGGATTGATTTGTTAGATCTTATTTAATTCTTTCACAATGATCTGATTTTAAGTTAGTCCATTGATTTTGTATAAAAAGCCAACCAAGCCTTGTCACATGAGCTGCCCAAAAATGACGATTCCCTTCAAGGACTTCTTCTGTTGTATAATGAGTCCATAGCAGCTTCTTAGAGCGTAACTCTTCAAGTATAAGAATGAACATAATTTTTGCAGCTTCTTCACCATATTCTTCCTTGAAAAAAGATGGCATATTGTGTGGGTAAAAAAAACCTGGTTGTCCTTTGGCAGCTTCTGGATTTTGATACCAAAGCGCATAGTGATGGAGGGTTCGAATTGCATCAATACTTAATCCTTCAGATAACTGAGTTACGTATTTACCTCTAGCCTGTTCAAAAGATTTCGCTGCAGACAAAAATGCTTCCTTTATTGTTTTTAAATTACCGTCAGGATTGTATGAGAGCACTCTGTTGTTCCTAATATCAAAATGCAACTGTTCTAGGGGATCCTGACTTATCAAAATAATTTGCGTGCTTGGCTTAAATGCCATTGCAATTCCCGTTTCCAAAAGGACTCCAGCATTACCCCCTGTTAAATCTGCAAGGAAAAAATGAGAATATAATATTTTTTTAACAATGTCTTCCGTAATCACATTGGCTGTTCCCGGAGTATCTAATACAGTTTTTGCTTCCAAAAAAGGTTTTAAATTTTGATCAGTTTCTTTATTTGCTTCCTCTAATCCCTCATTTATTACCTTTTCTAAAATACGCTCAGGATTATAATCGAATCTTCCCCTGAAAGGCATAGCGACAAAAGTTGAATAACTATTAGCAGGAAACATTTCAGCCTGTGCTTCATCTCGGTAATTTGTATAAATAACTTCAGGATTCATTTTTATTCCATTTCAATTTTTAATCTAACAATTAATATACGAACTTCTGGTTTATTTATTTTTTTCATGTGAGGGATGATCCCTAACTGTACACTGTAAACGGTAAACTCCAACTATCATCAAGGATGATCGTTGGAATCACCACACAATTTCCCGAGCATCAAACACTGGCCCATCAGTACATACGCGTTTATATTTAAAACTATTTTTGACTTTTTCCGCCGAAGGCGGACCCGCCTCGGGCGGGGACTTTTGACTTTTAACTTTTATCACGCAACCCAAGCACGCCCCCAAACCACAGCCCATAAATTCATCCAAAGATACATGGATAATAAAATTATCCGGTTTACAGATACGGGTAAGTTCTTTAAGCATTGGTTTTGGGCCGCAGGCATAAATAACCGTCTTCTTTTTTTGTTTAATCCGAAATACTTTTTTAAAAAATAACTCCGTCACATATCCCTTGAATCCGACACTTCCATCATTAGAAGCAATATTCATTTTAAACCCTAATTCTTTGAATTCCTCGGCACAAACAAGATTGTCTTTGCTTTTTACCCCGAGAAAAACATCAGCGTTCAGACCGGCCCGTTTTAAATCTTCAGCTAAAAAAAAGAGCGGCGCCACTCCTATGCCGCCGGCAACAATAAAATTGTCCTGCGCGCCTTTGGGTGCTTTTGATGCGATTATCTGAAAACCATTCCCTAACGGCCCAATAATGTCTAAGGTCTCGCCTGGTCCTTTTAAACTAAGCAGTCTCGTCCCCTCACCAACCACCTCATAAAGTATCTCCAACGTGTCTAATTTTACGCTGTGTATGCTAAACGGACGTCTGAGTAACGGCACCGCCTGTTCTGATACGCGTACATGCACAAACTGCCCTGGACGGCATGTTGCACAAATTTCCGCGGTTTTAAGAATCATTTTATAATACCGGCTGGTTTTGGGAATATTGGAAATTATTTTTGCCTTATTATTTTTAATCACTGCTGGCAAACCTCACAAAAATACGTGCCCCGGCCGCCAAGGACAATTCTTTTAATCGGTGTCTTACAAGCGAAGCACGGCTTGTCCCTTCGCGCATAAACTTTCAGATGCCGGGTAAATGTACCCTTTTCCCCTTTAGCATCACGGTAAGTATCCACGCTTGAGCCGCGGCATTTTATTGCTAACTTTAGCACCTTTTTGATATTGTTATAAAGAGAGGTAATCTCCCGCTCGTTTAGAGAATTCGCTATGCGTTTTGGTGAAATCCGGGAAAGAAATAAAATCTCGGCCGCGTAAAGATTACCAATGCCGGCTAAAAATTTTTGGTCTATTAATAACGGCTTAATTTTTGTTTTTTTATTCTTTAACATCTGTTTAAATCTAGTTAGCGTAAAATCTTTATTTAACGGTTCCGGTCCCAGCTGCCGAACCAGTGAAATTTTCCTCCAGTTATCAACCATGGAAAGCCGGCCTAATTTTCTCTGGTCATAAAAATTCAAAAAACTGCGGTTAGACAATTGAAGGCTTACCCGGGCACGGTTAGATATTCTGCTAACAATTAACTGCCCGGTCATCCGCAGGTGAACGGTTAAATAAACCGGGCAAAGATTAGTTCTTTTTAGCTCAAATATCAGCAGTTTTCCGCAGCGGATTATTTTTTTAATTGTCGTGCCGATTATGAGTTTTTTAAACCGGAGAGGCTTAGGAGTGGTGATTACTTCCGGAGAAAGCACAAAAACATTATTTATTCTTTTATTGATTATCTGTTTCTCTAAATCACGCCTTATTGTTTCAACTTCTGGCAGTTCCGGCATATTATTTTACCTGGCAAAAATCCGTTAATAAAACGGTAACGGTTACGGCAGCAAAAAAGTCAAAAGTAAAAACGCAAAAGTCAAAACTTTTAAATTTTAATCTTGCCTGTCCTCCGTAGGGTAAATAGTTTTACCTTTTTACTTTTAAGTTTTGACTTTTATTTTATCGCTCGATGATAATCCTGTAGTGAGGTTGGCAAAATCGCATGTTCCTTTATCGCCTCAATCCCCTCAATGCTTGCCCCAGCCGCGGCCATTGAGGTTATATATGGGATTTTATGCTGTATGGCCATGGTGCGAATATAGCTGTCATCATATTTGCTGCTTAACCCCAGCGGGGTATTGATAATTAGCTGGATTTCCCGGTTTTTAATTGCATCGGCAATATTCGGCCTTCCCTCGTGTATCTTTTTTATCTCTGTATTGGTAATATTATTTTCCTTCAGGAAACAGCTGGTGCCTTCGGTCGCATAAATGTTAAAGCCTAATCTTTTTATTCTCTTGGCAATGGGCAGTAATGCGGATTTATCCTTATCCGCTACGGTTAATAAAACATTTCCTTCAACCGGCAATTTTGCCCCGGCAGCTTCTTCAGCCTTGTAAAATGCCCCCCCGAACGAGTCGGCAATCCCCATAACTTCACCCGTCGCCCTCATCTCCGGTCCGAGTATTGGGTCCACCTCAGGAAACATGTTAAAAGGAAAAACTGCTTCCTTAACTCCCACGTGAGAAAATTTTTTCTTTTTAAGTTCAGGAAAATCCTTTATTTTTTTGCCGAGCATAAGATCGGTAGCAATACGCGCTAAAGGAATCGCGATGATTTTAGAAACTAAAGGTACAGTACGTGATGCCCGCGGATTAGCCTCTAATATATATACATTATCCTCACATATTGCATATTGAATGTTTATCAGTCCAACTACTTTTAGCTCTTTTGCAATACTAGAGGTATACTCTTCAATGGTTGCTAAATGTTCTTTGTTTATCGTGCGCGGCGGAATGACACAAGCAGAATCTCCGGAGTGTACCCCGGCTAGCTCGATATGCTCCATTACCGCAGCAACAAAGGTGTCTTCTCCATCACAAAGCGCATCCACTTCAACCTCTACGGCATCTTCTAAAAATCTATCAGTAAGCATTGGATATTCCGGGCTGACCCGAATAGCCTCCTCCGCATACTTTACCAGCATAGTCTCATTATAAATAATCTCCATCCCCCGGCCGCCAAGGACAAATGAAGGTCGGACCATAAGAGGGTAACCAATAATATTGGCGATTTTTATCGCTTCATCTAAAGAACGCGCGGTGCCGCTTTCCGGCTGTAGGATATTGAGTTTAATCATTTTCTCACGAAAACTCTCCCGGTCCTCAGCAAAACGGATGCTCTCGGGACTGGTGCCTAATATATTAACTCCGTTATCTTTTAGCTCCTGTGCAATATTTAACGGCGTTTGGCCGCCAAACTGGACAATAACGCCTTCGGGATTTTCTTTCCGGTAAATGGTTAATACATCTTCCACGGTCAAAGGCTCAAAATATAATTTATTGGAAGTATCATAATCCGTGGATACGGTTTCCGGATTACAGTTAATCATAATTGACTCATAACCTTGATCGCGTAAGGCAAATGCTGCATGGACACAGGTATAATCAAACTCTATGCCCTGGCCAATCCTGTTTGGCCCGCCGCCTAAAATCATTATTTTTTTATTTGGCGAAACATCTACTTTATCACGGCTGACATAGGTCGAATAGTAATAGGCAGCATTTTCTACGCCACTAACCGCAACCGCATCAAAACAACCTTTTTTCCCAATAGCAATCCTTTCCCGCCTGACTTCTTTTTCTTCCACGTTAAATAACTCTGAGAGATATTTATCCGAAAACCCCCATTCCTTTGCCTTCGCTAATTCCTTATCAGGTAAATCGGTCCACTTATATTTTGACAACGCTTGTTCAAATTCCACAAGTTCCTTTATTTCATTAATAAACCACCGGCCAATATGCGTCATTTTATAAAGGTCTTCTATAGACATCCCCTGGCGCAAGGCTTCATAGATTAAAAAAATGCGCACGCTCGAAGGGGTGCTTAGTTTTTCCTTTAACTGCTGTAATGAAAGTTTTTTAAACTTACGAACACCAAGCCCATATTGTTTTATTTCCAAAGAACGGATGGATTTTTGAAATGCTTCCTTAAAAGTCTTCCCGATGCTCATAACCTCCCCAACCGCCTTCATCTGCGTCGTGATAATATCCTTTGCCTGAGGAAACTTTTCAAACGCCCAACGGGCAAATTTAACGACCACATAATCACCACTGGGCGTGTATTTTTCCAAAGTCCCTTCCCGCCAATAAGGAATCTCATCCAGGGTTATTCCCACTGCCAGTTTTGTCGAAATCCGTGCAATTGGAAAACCAGTTGCCTTGGAAGCAAGCGCCGAAGAACGCGATGTACGCGGATTAATCTCGATAACCACCAGCCGGTCATCTTCTAAGTTATGCGCAAACTGAATATTCGTTCCGCCTAAAACACCAATTGCGTCGACGATTTTGTAGGAAAGTTCCTGCATACGTTTTTGTAATTTTTCCGGCACCGTCAGCATCGGCGCAACACAAAAACTATCACCCGTATGCACCCCCATCGGGTCAACATTCTCGATAAAACATACGGTAATCTTCTGATTTTTCTGATCCCGTACAACTTCTAGTTCCAGCTCTTCCCACCCTAATACTGATTCTTCTACTAAAACCTGATGAATAAGGCTGGCACTAAGTCCACGCGCAACAATTATCCTTAGCTCTTCAACATTATAGGCAACCCCGCCGCCGGTTCCGCCTAAGGTGTATGCGGGTCTGAGCACGACCGGATAATTTAGTTTTTCGGCTATTTGTTCGGCTTCCTGAACTGTAGTACAAGGCTCGGACATAGGTACAGGAATATCAAGTTTAGCCATTGTTTCCTTAAAAATAATGCGGTCTTCACCCCGCTCAATAGCATCAGCTTTAACCCCAATAACTTCAACGCCGTATTTTTCTAATACTCCGGCTTTATAAAGGCTGGCGGCAAGGTTAAGCCCGGTTTGTCCTCCTAAATTTGGTAAAAGGGCATCCGGCTTTTCCTTCTCAATAATATGCTCTACACTTTCTACCGTCAGTGGCTCAATATAGGTTTGATCCGCCATCCCCGGGTCAGTCATTATGGTTGCGGGATTTGAATTAACTAGTACGACCTGATATCCCTCCTCTCTTAGCGCCTTACAGGCCTGGGTACCGGAATAATCAAATTCACACGCCTGGCCAATTATTATCGGTCCTGAGCCGATAATCAATACCTTTTTAATATCCGTTCGCTTTGGCATTAATATTTTTCTCCTTCCATTAAAAGTCTGCGTCTTTCAGACGCATACTTTTGCTAAAAAATGTTGCACATTTTTTATTTTCCATAATGAATCTCCCCCCCCGCTAGCCCGCTGCGTGGTATCTTCATATACAGATAGGACTAAGACATATCCGCCGTTAAAGCGAAATTGACGAAGACAATTTCGCTTACATCAGTCAAAGTAGTTGTTCGGAAAATGCTTGCATTTTCCGTGTATAAAGATACCCTGCAGTCTGCTGCAGGGTATCTTTATTTAGAATAGGCTGAGTTGTTTTTCTCCGGTTGATTCTCCTTCAAATATGGAAATTTTTCCATATTCACCATCATAGCCGGGATAAATTTTTACCTTCCCTTCACGTACCTTGACAATTCCTTCCGCTATACGTGATGCAGTAAATTGTTCCAGTTCCTGCCGGGGGACATTCAATAAAATATTAAACTCCGTGCCAAATTTCTGCAGGAGCAGCCGATATTCTTTTTCCACGGCCTTTGTCTTTTTTGTCATTTGTTTTGCATCCGCAATAATTTCATCAAGCGGGATTAAGTTTTTGTAGGGAATGGCATTTTCCGGTACGTACCCGCGTGGCCGGTCAGCCAGCTGTTCAACCCGGTTCATAACGCCAATGGTTAATGCCCGGCCGCACTTCGGGCAAAGATTCATGTTTTTCTTGCTTTCTTCAGGCGCCAGACAAACGTTACAATTACGATGACCATCATAGTGATACTTCCCCTCCTCAGGGAAAAATTCTACAGTATATAAAAAACGTTTCTTATCCTTTGTTTTTAATACATCACATATTTCCTTATATGAAAGTACCGCATCAAACACATTAGCCTCGCGGCCAATACGGCTGGGGCTGTGTGCATCTGAATTCGAGATTAAGCTAATATTATCCAATTTAGATAATCGCCAGTTCATTGCCGGATCAGAAGATAGTCCTGTTTCAATACAAAAAATATTCTTCGTTTGTTCTTCAAAACAATCCTCTAAACAATCAAACCCGGAATTAGAGCCAAAGACACTAAAATGCGGTGTCCAGGCATGTGCCGGAATAAGCATACATTCCCCCGATACATTAAAAACAATCCTGGCCAGTTCAGCCGCATCAAGCCCCAAAATCGGCCGGCCGTCACTGGCAAGATTTCCAATACGTAAAAGGCGTAAATTTATCTCATCGACAACTTCAAACGAAGGCGCCAATATCAAAGTATGCACTTTATAAGTCCGGCCTTTTTTTGAATAGATACTGCTAATCTCAGCGGTTGGGATGAAATTTACGTCTTTGTAAACATACAAGCCATTATCCTGCGGTTTCAATTTAGACTTTAATTCTTCAAGCCAGAGGTGATGTGTAAAATCCCCCGTGCCCATCACCTGTATTCCTTTTAGCTTTGCCCATTCACTTAAGTGTTCTACATCCATATCCCGGCTGGTCGCACGTGAATATTTAGAATGAATATGAAAATCGGCAACAAAAAACATGGGAACCTCCATAAAATTTCAAAATTTCTGCCTGCGGCAGGCAGATGGATCTTCAAATATTTCAATGCAAAAATTTCATTTATCTAAAGCGCTAATTTTAATTTTTAGATTCATCAGGATTCTTGACATTGTCTCTTATGATGCTATGTACATAGTCAATAATCATCATTCGATCCGACAGGCAAATCTCGATAAATTCTATTCCGATAAGATACGGGGAATTTCCCCCTTCACTAGTCTTGTTTTTTTCTCTTTCATAATTACGTACTTCACCTTTTACTTCGATTGGTTTGTGGCTGCCGGGAATATTAATCGATATCGAAAGCGGTGTGCCAATTGCCAGCTTATCATTCAAGACAAGCTGAATTCCCCCGCCGCTAATATCATTTATCATCGTGCCCTTAAAATTATGCATTGTATCTGTTTTATAGTATATCGCTAATTTGTCTTTTACACGCGTGTATTGCCGATGCGGTTTATTTATATCGATTTTTTTGTCCACTCCCCCCCCTCTTGAGCGCTAAATGTTGGACGTTAAGCGCGGTGCACTGAATTAATGATTTAAACAATAAATAATCTTTCCATTTACAACCGTAGCTAAAATAACTGCCGGTAATTCCCAACCGATAAACGGCGTATTTTTACTCTTAGAAACGATGTTATTTTTATCCGGAACCCATGTTTTTTGTAAATCCACAACAATTAAATTTGCTATTGCATCCTTATTCAGCCCGGCATACCTTATCCCGAGGATCTTACCGGGATTAGCAGACATCTTCAGAATAAGTTCAGATAACGATAAAACATTATTATTAACCAACTCTTTTATTCCTAAACTAAAAGCTGTTTCCAGTCCGATTATGCCAAAAGGCGCCAAGTCAAACTCCAAATCCTTTTCCGCTTCAGTATGCGGGGCATGGTCACTGGCAATACAATCAATGGTTGCGTCTTTTAGCCCGTCAATTACCGCTTTTTTGTCTTCCTCTGTTCTCAGCGGAGGGTTCATTTTTAAATCAGGGTTATAAGAAATGAGGGCTTTTTCAGTTAACGTAAAATAATGCGGACAGGTCTCCGCGGTTATTTTAATTCCCGCTCTTTTTGCCTGACGCAGGAGCTCAACAGACCCTTTACAGCTCACATGGGCAATATGCACTCTTGCTCCGGTAAAAGCCGCAAGCTGAATATCCCGTGCTACGATAATTGTCTCGGCCTCTGCCGGAATGCCTTTTAGTCCGAGCAAAGTTGAGATGTATCCTTCATTAATTACGCCGCCGCCGGATAAACTAATATCTTCGCAATGAGAAATAACCAGTAAATCATACATCTTTGCATATTCCAGGGCACGGCGCATAACCATACTATTTTGCACAGTACATCCATCATCAGATATTGCTAAAACCCCTGCCCTTTTCAAATCGGCAATTTCAGAAATTTGTTCACCTTTTAATCCTTTTGTCATTGCTCCGACAGGATAAATATTAATCAAATCATTCTTTTTATTTTCGGCAATAATATATTCAATTATACCGCGATCATCCAATGGCGGGGTAGTATTGGGCATGCAACAAACAGCAGCAAACCCGCCTTTTGCTGCCGCCAAACTGCCGGACAAAATTGTTTCCTCGTCTTCACGTCCCGGCTGTCGCAGGTGTGTATGCATATCAAATAAAGCCGGTAAAACAAACCTGCCTTCGGCGTTAATAATACCATGCCGGCTGGCAGATATATTTTTCTTTATTTCAACAATCTTACGATCAATAATCAACAAATCTGCAATTGTGTCAAGGTTGTTCTCCGGATCTAATAAATGGCCGTTTTTAATAAGTAAACCCATCTATCCCACCTTAAATAATGACATAAGTCATGTATCAAAACTTAATCCCTGTCCGTCAATCTCTGTGGCGGGTACCGCTTCTTCTTTTTCTTCAACACTTGTGCCGGCAATCAGATAAAGCACTGCCATACGCACGGCAATACCATTAGTCACCTGATCAAGTATTACTGAATAATGACCATCGGCAACTTCCGGTGTTAATTCCACACCACGGTTAATCGGACCAGGGTGCATAATCAGTATATCCGGTTTAGCCTGCTGTAAACGTTCCCGATTAATTCCAAACTCCATCGCATATTCACGGATTGAAGGCAATAATCCCGCATCCTGGCGTTCACGCTGGATACGCAATACATTTAAAACATCGGCATTATTTATTGCTTCTTTAATGTTATAGGTTACCTTAACGCCTAAATTTTCAATATCACGCGGCATAAGAGTCGAAGGTCCACAGACCGTAACATTCGCCCCTAATTTTGTCAGTCCCCAGATATTACTTCTGGCAACACGGGAATGCGTAATATCACCGATAATACTGACATTCAGTCCGGAGATCCGGCCTTTTTTTTCTCTGATTGTAAACAAATCAAGTAAACCCTGCGTAGGGTGTTCATGGCATCCATCACCGGCATTAATCACTGAGGAACTAACGGTTTTTGCCATGAAATAGGGAGAACCAGAGGCAGAATGACGAATAATAATAATATCGACCTTCATTGCCTCAATATTCTTGGCCGTATCTTTAATCGTTTCACCTTTTACCAGCGAGCTGGTAGCGGGTGATATCGTTATGGTATCCGCACTTAAGCGTTTTGCCGCCAGTTCAAAAGAAGTACGCGTTCTAGTCGAGGGCTCAAAAAATAAAAGCACGATTGTTTTGCCTCTTAGTGCCGGAACTTTTTTTATCGGGCGTAAAGATATTTCCCGGAAAGAAGCTGCGGTATTTAAGATTAATTCTATTTCTTCCTTAGATAATTCTTCCAGCCCGAGTAAATCCTTTTTTGTCCAAGTAACCATAATTTTTATTCTCACATAGAACTTATTTATGCTCCATAATTACCACTTCATCAACTTTATCTACCTCTTTAAGTTTTACTTCAACAATCTCATCCTGCGATGTTGGAACATTCTTGCCGATATAATCTGCTCTTATCGGAAGTTCCCGGTGCCCGCGGTCAACTAATACTGCCAGCTGAATACTCGCCGGCCGGCCAAAATCAATTAATTCATCCAAGGCGCAGCGAATCGTCCGTCCGGTGTACAAAACATCATCAACGAGTATTAAGTTTTTGTCATTTATATCAAATGATATTTCAGTACTACGGACAATCGGCTGGTTGGCAACAGAAGTTAAATCATCCCGGTAAAGCGTAATATCGAGTATACCTACCGGCGCCTCCCCGTCATCAATTTCTCTGATGATATCTGAAAGACGTTTAGCCAGATAGGCCCCGCGGGTTCTTATCCCGACAATCACCAGGTTTTTCGTTCCCTTATTCTTTTCCAGAATTTCATGCGCCATACGCATCAGCGAACGTTTTATCATACCTTCATCCATAATCTTTGATTTTTCGTCCATATTATAAATTAGTGCCGAAGGCACTAATTTATCCCCTCCTTTTCTTTACAAAGAAAAGCAGCCCAAAAGAAATTCTTCGACAATCAAGGCAAAAAAAAGACCTATCCGTTATAAACGGATAGGTCTGATTTTTTTTGAACTTTGCTCTGCACATATATTTTGCCCTTTCTGGCCTCGCAGGACCAGTTTAAAGGTTTTTTATAATTATATCATAAAATTTCTGTCTGTCAATAAAAATCTGCGTTTTAGGCAAATTTTTATTGATCCTGAGGCTGTAACGCCGAAAGATCTTCATTTCTTAATATTGAAACTAATAAAAAACAATCTTGTCGGGTAGAATTCTGTCGCACAGCATATTAGATGAAAAGTTTCCGAATCACGCACCCTTTCGGTTGTACGGCGGGTTCCTAATTTCACCATTATCTACGTTTCCAAAGTCCCCCCTAAAATTCCGTACGTCGGGTTTTTCCCAATACGGCTTCAAGTGATAGCTACTCCCCGATTGCTTCAGCTCAACTTATGCCTTCCTCTTTTTATATCGAGTTTGCTTAAGCCTTCGGTCCCCTTACTCGGTTCACTGCATTTTTTTGGTCGTTCATCTTCCTCAGACAGTCTCCTCTGGTTTTTCTATATCGATCTATAAATAATTTGTCCTCCATTTTCTGTCTTTATCTGCATAATCACAGCTTCTTCATTAAAAAATTCTCCTGCTTGTTGCTTACTAATTTGTTCTCTTATTACCTCTACTATATCTTCGATATCAACTATCATTCCTAAACGCGGACCGCCACCAGCATTTTCGCGTCCAGCAAACTCTTCCTGACCTAAGCTATCTGCAAATCTGGTATTCATTGCTGCATATAATGAATATAAATTTAAATTTTTTGTTTCACTGGGCATTACTCTCAATTTAACTCGTTTTTTCTGTCCCTCCACTGGTACCATGGTAACAATCATTTTTATATCTTGTATCGGTCTTTGTAACAACATCGCAAATTTATTTGTATTTATATATTCTATTATCGTGGGAGCTGCAATATTTTCATCTATATCTACAATTAAAACACCACTTTTGTTATCAAACCACATCCCTGAGATATCCGCACTTGATTGCTTCCCTTTTTCAAAAGCCGTATGCAACTTATCTATATCTTCTTCTATTTCGTATTTTTTATACTCAATTGCCTGTCTTATTACGTCACCCATATCCTCAAATGCAACATCATTTAAGTAACTATCTATGTATATCTTAACTACATTTATGATCTCCGAATATTTTGTTTTCCTGCTTTCAAAATAACTAATTAAGTAAATCAGGTTTTTTGCTGCTTCGTTAAGTGTGAATCCTTTTGGAAACATTAGATGATCATTATAGATACTCGCACCTTGCAATAATTCCATTAATTTCGCAAAATCATCTTTTGTCAAAACTCTTTTATATTCTGCAAGAAATCTTAGGGCAAAACCAGCAAGAACGATATCTGCATCGCAATGGTTAGCAAAAATGATGCTAGTTTTTAACCGCTCTACTTCTGCAACACGCCCATCTTGCAGTAAAAAATTGATGTATTTTACAACAAACAACGTTGTTGTGGTATCCAAAAAACTAGTTCCGTCAGCTAGTTGTCCTTCATAATGATGATCAAAGATGAGATAATCAGCCGTAGGATTTCCTGGAATAGGACGCGTTTCGTAACTTTCTAATCTTGCATTATCGTTAACAACGTTTTCTGATAATGCAAACATCGGGTAATCCGGATGGCTGTCTAAAATTACTCCCAATCTTCCTATGCTCAAAATACCCAATAATTCTGGATAAGCTACATCTGCGGCATCAGCAAATATTATATCTCCGGTATCTCCACCCCGAATCACTGCTATTTTTCCCCTATGCCGATCGTTGATCTGCTCAAATTTATCTTTATTAATAAAAATAGGATTTTCTTCGTCAAGAATAGTCTCCTTTACTATTTGAGGCATAACTAAAACTCCATTAAGTTTGCCAACTAACCCCGTTTCTAAAAGTTTCTTTTCTTCGTTACGTACATCTTCAGCATCCAAGTTTATATTTCTCTGTGCCAATTCAAACAAAAGATTTACAATACGCATATTACCAGTTAGTTTAGCTACCTGATACACTTTGCCGATTCTGTCTTTCGTTTCTTCAATAAGCTGGTTATAACTTCTTCGATAAACACCAGCTTGGCGTTCACCTATATGCGCCATAAAACCAAGGTAGGCGGTTGGCAATCCTTGTATCTGAGCAAGAAAATCATCGATTTTTTCTTCTTCCATCAATAACACATTTAAAATTGCCTTCTCCTGCTCTTGACTTAGATATTTAGTTTCAACGATATTAGAAATATTTTTTTCTTTTAAATAAGCAAAAAATTCTGGTGTTCTTGCCCCCTGAGGATGAATAATCAAAACTACCTTTCTGCCATTTTTAATCAATCTACTCGCTAAATCCACGATAACTTTTGCAGTTTTAAGTTCATCATTATTTAGAGTTTCTTCTATCGCTAAGTCAAATTCATCTAACAAAATAACCGCTCCATCTTTAGTTTTTTTCATTAATTCACCATACAAAAATTCTGTTGTCTCACTTATCCAATCAGCTTCCCGGCTCTTTAACAATGGATCGCTTTTGTAAGCGTTGCTAAACTTGTCCCAATCTCCATCAAATGTTTCTTTTATGTGTTCAAAAAATAACTCTCTAATATCTACGGAATGCCTTGCCATATCACTTAAAGCAATGTTTAACTGTTCAGTTTTTCCAGATCCTGGAGCTCCTAATATAACAACTGCCCCATTGTTTTTCATTTCTGCCTTGATATCTTGGGGGACTTCCAGCTGCTCTGCGCTTTCTCTTGCCTGCCTAATCATAGTCAAATATCTATTCATTTCAATAGCAAAGCTATTCCATCCTAATTGTCGCGTTTTAACTGTTTGAGATTGAGCTAAATCACTTATGATAATTGCCTGTTCTGTTTTCAATTCCAGCTCAAAACAATGATTACTGTCAATATGGATGATATATCTAATGACTGCTTCTGGAGACTCAATTGCAGGTTGGTTTAAAAGATTATTCTCCTTTGATAACAGTCTTCCGCTATAAAACCTTTCCACTACCTGCATAAAAATTTCTAGAGAGTGTAAATCTTTTACAACAATACGGCCTCCCAAAAGATCAAGTGTTTCCGCTACATCACGTTCTTGATAAATGACCCTAATAGAACTTTTTACACGTTGTCTTGTCATGACTATGTCTGCCCCATTCTCTCTGCCTAGCTCAACAATTTGATTCAATTCCTCAGCAAGCTTTGGGGCGTGTTGTGTACGTATCTCAGCTATTATACCCAATACCGCATCCTGGCTATTTTCCGTAAACCTTGCATCATTTCTTCTACGATTTTCGATAAATTCATCCATCTGCATATCTGCAGAAGCCTCGTTAAACACATAGCCTGGTGTAAATAACTGCGTACCATATTGCTGCATTTCAGCTATTAACCTGTTAAGCGTTAGCAAGTCGACATTTCCCTCATCCTCGTTAGTTAAATCATTTATTAATACGACAATTTCTTTCATTCGGGCTCCAGAGTAAAAAAGGCCTCTCAATGTTGTAGTATCTTCTGTTTTAGCTGACGCAACAATCTGATCCCGTAAATCTTCAAATCCCTCTTGTGCCAGTAATAATTCTTCTATGTCCTGACGGGTTTTTTCTTGAATATATTCACAGAGAAGAGCCGACACATTTGTATTAGCAACCATGATGTGTATATATTTTTCGATCAATTCTGCTCTGAATTTTTGCAAACGGGCAATTAAAACCGGATTGGTTTCATTTTTAATCCTTTCTCTTACGGTAATTAGCTGATTTTTTACTAATTCCGATAATATCGCTCTATCCATAAGTTTATCTATATTTTTTGCCCACGCACTATCATCGCTTGTAATAAAATCCCTGTATGATTTATTTCTAAAGTTGCTTCCGGGGTTTATAGCACAAATGAAAAACATAAATGTAAGCATTTCTCTTTTTGTAAATTGTTGGCCTTCTGCATCGGTCAAAACTATTCTACTTAAATCCCTTAAAGCCCCGTTGCTGTCTATCCCGCCAAATTCCGTTAGAATTGCCGCTGTCGCAACCGCCCCTAATTGGTTAACAAACAATTTATCATTCCATTCCTTACGCGCTTTATCGCTCTGGATAGGATTTTTTGTCGTATCAATATATTCAAAACCCATTCTTCTTTGACTATCAAAATCTGTATGATATAAGTTCATTATTATCTTTGGCTTTGCATTAGTTGATATTCCAGTTCTTAATTCTCTTATATGTTCAATTAAGCTCTGGATTTTTGTGTTTGGAGTATCCGTATCCTTCCCGGCTAATTTTAAAAATTCAATAAGCTGCTCATCACTAAGCTCATGAAGCCTCAAATCCTGTGCGGATATTTTATTATCGCCGTTTTGCCCGCGATAATTTTCAAAACGTTGATCATACATCTTCCATCCTTCAGGAAGGTTTTGCTCAAGAAATTCCTCCGCCTGATTAGACAATTTCCAGCCAAATTGATCAGACTGAGGATTTTCAACATTTCCTTTAATCGCTTCTTCGTAATAGGCATCGTGCGCGGCCCTTGCTAAAGCCAATAATGTTTCCATATTAAGCTCTTTCAGTACCTCTAGTTTCTGCAACTCTTCAGCAAAAAAATCTTGAATAAACTGTGCTGTTTTGGCATCGATTATCGTATCTGCATCTATGTCTGAAAGTGCTAGATCATAAAACATATTATAGTTACGTTCGCGTATGGCTCTAATAATTTGCTGCCTTTTCGAACGCCCTATTGTTCTCGGACCAACCCGTACATTTTTACTATGCAAATACTCCGCTGTCTCCTGATAAAGTGATTTCCAAGTATAGCTGGTAACCGCTTTCTGCAATTCTCCTGGAATATTTAATACTTCCGGTTTATAAACCGAATTGTGATTTAAATCCTGCGAAATTTTCGAAGAAAATGTCTTAAGCTGTAACTCAAAGGTATGCTGCAATCCGTCTTCTCCCCAAAATTGCACTATGTATTGTATGGCGCGATAGGCATCTGGACGAGCTTCTTTAATAACCAACGGGTCATTAGCAATAAATTTATTTTCTTTTCTAAGAATTACCCCGCCCCTTTGTGTTATTTCCGATTCAACAGCCTGCATAATTTTTTCCAGGATAGCAAAATCTGAAACAACAATTTCTCCACCTAATAAATCTACCGCATCTGCAATGGTTGCATTCGCACCCCAATCAGTTTTTCTAAACCTAGCAACCTTATTTAGTAAACTCTTTTGCTTTTTTGTCCGCATTGCAACGCTTATTATATCTTCCTCATTAATTTCTGCAGTTTGAATAACTTCTTGAAGAAAAACGCCTAATTGCGGTTCCAGAATAAGCTGGATGTATTCCAATATCTGCTCTGCATTCTTTCTATGTTCTGGATTGCCGGCATCATAACTTAACCAGCGTTTATCTTGTCGCTTACGGTTTTTAATCCACTCCGCTTCATCTGTCCAATAATCAGGTCCATTCAATTTACTGATTTCTTCCTTACGATAAAAAGACGATGCTTTTCTCATTGCATCTGTAAATTGTATAACATCATCATAACTCCAATTAAGCTGTTGCTCATCCAATCTTCCATCTGCGGCTCGTACTGCTGTTTGCGCTAAAGATTCAGTAGTCAACATAGAAATTTCAAGAAGCTCGTTTATCATTCTATCTGCATATTTTCCTTCCAAAATAAGTCTTTTAACAAACGTATTTTCCTCGTCCTCCAAATATTTGAATACAATCACGCGAATTTCTGTATTTGCAATCTTGTACCGAACATATTCTTTTGCTAAGCGTAGGCGATAACCGTCAATGCGGCTTTTTAATACTGCATCCCGGATATTATTTATTTTTTCTGTTAAGCGAATTAGTTCTGCGGGGATATCATCAACCGGAACAACAATATTATCCAAAACATTTAACCATCCCGTAATTTTCATTATATTTTGAGAATCAAATTCAATAACCGTGCCATTAGCAGACAGCACTTTTTCTTTTATTTCCTCTGCGTCTAAAGACCCTAATCCTTCTGCATAATTATGAATGCCGCGTATTAATGTGATATGCCCGGCCTTAGTTGTATCATCTTTTACC
>JBDRCZ010000096.1:0-11900 GCA_043821285.1 Candidatus Omnitrophota bacterium
CCAAACGCAAGGTCGCGGAAAGCTCGATCGTTACAAAAAATATCCCTTACCCATCAAAGATATTTTCGTTTACCCCATCAACAAATCCTTCAAAAATATCCTTTCTTCCTCTTAAGAAACGTAGTTTACCGAATGTTTACCTGCTGCAAGCCTGCTTATCCTAATATTTTTGCCTTGTCTAAAATATTCATCAAATAGCGCTTCCTCTTCAATCGCTTGCGCAATCAGTTTCTTATGTTCTGCTGATACATTACCGCTATATATTACCCGCTCTGTTCTGCCTACTGTCACAACCCCGCCAATTTGCTTTGCAAAATCAGAATTAACTATTTTTAAGGGTGGAGCAAGGTGAGTAGACAGACTTTTTAGGTTACCACCGGCAGCCCATGAGAGGTCACTGCAGAAAAAGGCATGGATTAATACCATAGATATTAGTTTGAATAAAATATGTTGTTTAAGCTTATTCATATTTTAATGCTCCATTAGTTAATTCCAAATGTCCCGCATAGCAAACTGGCGGACAGGCAAATTCCAAATAACAAACGAATTATTCAATATCTCAATCATCAAAATTCGTGTAATTTGTGTGATCTGTTGTTCAAAAAATACGTAGTTAAAGTTTCTCTTCGTGTTCTCTGCTCCTCTGTGTGATATTTTTCCGTGTGTTCCGTATATTTCGTGGTAATGAGTTTTTAGTTTTTTTATTCGCACTACTCAATACGCAATCCGCATTACCTTTTCTAAATCGCTTCTCCCACCAATTCCACTCTCTCAAAATACACCGGCTCAAGTGCTGGTGTTTGTATGTCTGTTGAATAAAAAAACGGCTTGCCCTCGTCATTAATGCCAATTTGTATAGTTCCTTCTTTAACCCTGCGTTCTATTTCAGACGGATAAGACCACCCTAAATTAAGTACTTCTCTTGCCGCATCTCCGGAAAATAATTCCAGATACTGTCCTGCATAAACAGTTATTGTTCTAAAAACATCTCCCACCTCTGGATTCTTAGTGAGTGTTGAAAAATCACCAATTAAAACCAATTTTTCCTGCGCGCGGGTAAGCCAGGTGTTTAGACGTTTCCGATCCTTTAAGAATCCCACATCCGCCTGTGGATTGCTTCGGCTAAACGGAATAATCACCACCCTGCTTTCCTCACCGGCATAAGCATCTGCACTAAACGTCCTGTTAATAAGATTAATTTTATCCTCTCTATCCAAACTTGAACGTCTTATTGCATCTATTATTGAGACAACTTGTGGACGGTGTGGCGGAGTAATCGCAATATCTACGCTTGAGTACCCCAATTTTATTAATCTATCCACCGTTTCTAATACAAGTTCACATTCTCCTGGATTACGGTAAGAGGTGCCTACAGGATCTTCTCTTCTTCTTTCAAGTCTATATATTCCTTGTGAAGTATCTATAATTTCTAATATTGGGTCCTCGAAATCTGTATTTAATCTTTCAAAATCATCACCACTCCATCTACGGCTTTGTGCCTTTCCCTGATAAGACAATTTTGAATTAAGGGCAGTTAATATTGGATGAGAGCGGAAGCTTCGTTCAAATGAAATAATATTAAAACCAAGCTCCTCTGCATCATCTCTTCTTAATAGCATTTCATAAGGACTGGCATTTAATTCGCTTAGGTCCTGTTCTGATAATCCAGCAATATTTCTTATTTCATTAAAACGTTCAAACGGTCCTATCTGTTCTGGATCACCAAACAGGACTATTTGTGGGGACATAAGGAGCAAAGTTAAAAATTGAGGCAAATTAAACCTGATTGCTTCATCCGCGATTACAAGCTGAAACCCTCTTTCTGAATCAATATCTTCTTGTCTCCCTGCAGCCGTTCTTAATTGCGTCAACTGCTCATTATACAATCCATGCGTTACCACACCCGCAGGAGTTGCCCCGACAACCCCGCCTCCTGTTCCTATCTTTTCCAAAATTTCATCCACTAAATTCCTCCGCCTCTCTCTTACTGTTCTTTCTCTCACAGGCTCTTCATCATTATTATTAAGAGCCGGGGGTTCCAACACATACTGCTCAACTTCAGGATCAATTCTAATCCTTCTTCCACTGGGAACCAATCTCACTACATTGACATAATATTCGCGTACTCCTTTTAAAATCTTGTCAATTGCAACGTGAGTAGGCGCACTGACTAAAACTTTTGCGTTCCTTTTAACCAATTGATATATTATTTCTATTGCCATAGCTGTTTTGCCTGAACCATACAGAGACTCTACCGCAGTATTTCTGCCAGATAAAGCTGATTCTACTGCCTCTCTCTGCGGTTCTTCATCGTATAAATTAGGATTTGCATATTCTTGGCGGTTTAATGCCGGGGAAGCTGCTATGTTCTGCGTTGAATCGGGATTTATGCCAAAGAAACGAAAAATATTTTCATAACCTTTTGGTATTTCCTGAATAATTGCTGCTTCCATTACATCTTTGATATGCTCTAACACTCTTAGTTCTGCTAAATCAGAACTTATCATTCCATTAGCCGTTGAAAGCTGCAAATAAGAAATATTTCCTAACTGCGTTTCTATTCTATGGTCATTCATGTTGATATCAAGAATAAGCGCATCCCCGTTAATATCTATCACTTCTGCCTGAGCAATATATTCTTTTGTTGAATTATACAGGCTTACATTATCTCCCTGTCGCAAAAGGTTTTGATCTCTCCAGAAATGCAGATAAACACCGGATAATCTCACTAATCCGTATCCTAAGAGCGTACCCCTGCCGGTTACTTCTCTTGTTTCTCCTGCTCTCATACGTTCAAAAAACATTCTATATTCTAAGGCACGAACATATCTATTTAAAAACTGCGCAACTTTCCTTATCTGCTCTTTGGTCTTTGAAAGTTCAATTGTGCTTTCTGTCTCTTGTAGTGAGGTTGGTCGTAATTCAGGAAATCTATCCCACAAATCACTTTGACTTAATCCTGCTAAGTCACTGTAAAGTTTTTTGAGCTCTTTAGCACCATTTTCTTTGTTAAAATCCAAACGGCGCCACTGTTCAATCTCCCGTAATTGGTCACACAACGGAGTATTATGAAAGTCAGAAGTTACAGGAGTGTTTTGTATGTAATAGGCAATATCACGGTTATCACCTTTCGGCCTATACGAGCTGTTCGTCACCTCAAATCTGTCATGTAGCCTTGTCATATTGAATAACATTACACATTCGTCAGGATACTCTTGTTCTAATGCTTTAAGCCCATACCACCATAAATCATCCAATTTTTTACGTAGTTCTGTGTATTCTTCACTCGTGATCCAGTCATCCGGCCGGGATGGTTTTTGTCCAACCACTGGCGGCACATCTTTGGGTACAGGTCGCTCCTTCGGCTCAGGGTTTTCCTCATCTTCAGCAAGAGGTTCAGGTTCTGGTAAAATACCTTTTACATCTTCATAAGCAACACGCCCCTGTTTTGACAAGCTAACATATTCCTGGCCATTTTCGGGATAAATATTCAACAGACCCTTTTCCTGACAATTCCGTATTAGCGCATTTGTTTCTTCACTCAACCCGCTTAATTTTAATAATTCCGCATCCTTTTCCTCTAATATTTTAGCAATTTTAACAAACAGCTCCAACCCCTTATTTCTTCTCTCCCCGGATAACCCTGTTAATTCTAAGGCGTTATCTAATCTCTCCATTGGCTTTGGCCGATCTTCTTCTTGTTGAAAGGTAAAAGGTAAAGCCATGCTTTCGGTTAAAGGGTCATCTTCTCTTTTATCTGGAGATGAAAATCTATCTTGCAGCAATAATTGTGTACTATTTCCCCGCATTAAAGGTTGTTGTAACTCAGGGTCATCTCCTGTCTTGACTGTTACAGTTCTGCCTTTTCTTACAATGCCCCTTTGAGAGAATCTTGTACAAGATAAATCTTTCTGTTTATACATCTCTTTACGCTCTTTTGAAACATCATCTATTTCTTCATGTAATCTTTCCAGATTTCTTCCTCCTTTTAATCCATTTAAATCAATCATGGTTAAAATAATTTCTGTAGAGCCCTGCCGGTCAAAAAACCAAAGTGTCCATAAGTCCTCATCTGAAAAACCGTGTTCTTTTAACTCCTCTGCACATCTTTTCCAGAGATACCCATCACCTATGGCAATAATTGCTTGCTTTTCTTGGTCCTGCCATTGAAAAGTTAGTTCATTATTATCAGGTATTATTATTATATTACGCGCAATAGTTAATCTTCCCCTGCCGATATCTATGATACTAGTCGCAACCCTTGTTATCAAAACATTAATGTCTTGATATCCTACCAAATAATCGATACTTCTCATAACAGGTCTGTATGAATTATAAAAATTATTATACAATTCAATAAATTCCAACATCAATTTGCTAAAATCATCATAATCTTGCCTAACTATCGCACTATTCATTTCCTCGATCTTTCTAATTGCTCTTCTATAACACAAATTAAATCTATTTAGTTTTTTCCCATTCTCAGTAACGCTATAGTCAGGGAGTATATCACCAATCATCTTTTTTGTATACTCATGTGACGGTTCCATATTTTTCTGCTCTTCAGTGTTAGGCGCCAGAAGAGATTTAAAACAGTCTGCTGTTTGCTTAATAACTTCTAAATCATTTTTTAACATATCCAAACCGCGCCTAAACTCTCTGAAAATTATCTGTTTTTTTTCTTTTTCTAATGAAGATATCTCCTCAGATATTTCATTTAAACTAATGTCTAATTGTTCTATACCCTCCAGTTGTATAACCATTGCCTTTAGCGCTTCTGCTATTTCCGTTTCACCATCCATTCCCGCTTCTTCATCTGGCTGCATAGATAATACTTCTAACTTTTGTTGTGCTTCAGCCAATTTTGCAATAATCGTCGTGTCTTTATCCGGATTTAATCCTTTAACATCTTCGTGTCGCGCGCGTAAGTGGATTAGTCTTTGGTATCTCATATAGTTATAAAATTCTTGCCTTATACCTTCTATACGCTTAAGAAACACACCCAGTTCTAACATAGATCTATCGATTATGTTATGTGCATCTGATGTTCGTATATTTATACTATTAATGTCTGATAATAATTGTGATAACCCATCTTCCATTTGTTGTATTTCCTCGAGGACGGACTGATTATTTATTTTTGAGGTATTATCACCAGATTGCTGTATTTGCGCGTCAAGCTCTCTTAAAGAACTTAAGCAAATATTAGTATTGATCAAAAGAATTTCCTTCATTTCGTGTTTATCAAAAAAAATTTCTCTCTGTGCTCCAAAAATACCTGCTGCTATTTCAGGAATGTCTTCTTCACTAGCGCCAGGAAATTCATTTCTTAACTCATCAACTATTAATTCAATCCACTCCTCCTCAAGCTCATCCCAGCTATCAAGCAGTTCTTCCTCTGAATATCTATGTAAAAATTCCTCTAAGAACATCTTCTCTGCTCTCTTTTTGAGCTCAGTTTCTTCATATTCATCAAATAAATAACTCCATTCCTGGTCAAAAAGACCTTTCACTCTTGCTATAATATCTTCTTGAGCATATCCGGGAAATTTTTCTTTTAACTTAGCAGCTATTTCATTTGTCCATTCAGCGCTAAGGCTGTCCCATTCTTCAAGCAGCTCCTCTGCATTTTTATCTAAAACCGCATTTTGAAATTCTCCAAACAACTCTTCCGCACGCCTTATAAGTTCAGTCATTGGATCAACTCGTAAAATGTTATATATTGCCAGTAAAATTACCGAATCCTCCGGTGAAATATCCGGTGAAATAAACAAATATTTCATAATGTAGGGCACGGTCATTAATACCAGCAAAAAATACCAGCCCATTGGTGAAGATACAAACTCTGATAAAACCTGCAGGCCTCGTACCACATAACCAGCACCGGTCTTTATCAAACTAACTAACCTACCGCCACCTTCAGGTTTTTCTGGAACAGGTTCAATACTTTCTTCTTGCACTAAGCGTATTTTGCCGTTTCTCTGCAATAACTTTATTGCTAAATTAAATAGTTCTTGTCTCGAACATCTTACTGTGCGTCCCGCATGCGTAAGTATCCATTGTTTACCATTTTTTTTGCCATTATTCTGTTCAATACTTACAATTATGTCATTAACTTTTATGTTTCCTGTTTCAGGGGTACTAAATTCCTCTAATACAGTATCTATCAGACTTACTGTATCAATAATGTCTATATCTATATCTTCTTCATCAAGTTTTCTTTCTATGACTTCACTTATCCCCGCAACTACTTTAAGCAATAAGTCTAACTCTTCAATTGTCTTTAAATTATTGCTAATCGCATCTAAAAATCCTTTGACCCAGTTGTCTTCTGCAACTTTTTTAATCCATTCATCTAATTCTATTTTTAATGCCCTATCTTCCAAGCAAAGAACAATAGCAATGCCCATATTTTCTCTTGGATTACGCAATATTTGATTTAACCTATTTAACCTATTTATCGTAAGCAAATATTTTTTCTTTTTATCAGCTTCTATTTTAGATTCTGTTTTGCTTCCTGGTTGTTGTTCTATCTTTGGTCTAGTTACCGCAAGATTGGTACGGTCTATAAAAAGCTCTATTGCTTCTGCATACTCACCATCATCAATTAACTCCTCAATTTCCAAATCTACATCTTCTAACTCAATCCCGCCGATTGTGGTATTTAATTCTTCTATTCCAGCCTCCTGATTTCCAAACTGCCCTCGCAGCCACCAGCCGCGAAAAATCCCAACTAAAACCCAAAGCGCCCCAATCATCAACAAACTCTCTTTAATCGACGCTTCTGAAAATCCCGTCAATAAAACAACCGGCAATACAACCGAAAAAACAAAAGCTGCTATCTGTTTTTGTAGCGGTGGTTGAATTAATTGTTTTTTTTCTACATTTTCCCTTATCTCAATCACATCTCCGTCTTCGAGCAATGTATCTACGCCGGCTAAGCTGCGGATATCTTTGCCATTAACTTTAATTATTATCTCCCCGTTTTGCAGTTTTCCATTTGCATTTATCTCCCCAGCCATGCCTTCTACAGTCTGGCCAGATTTTTCGTATTCTCCGATTATTTCATCGCTGGCTGCTTCAACATATTGAATTTTTATCTTAACCTGAGGCAGTTCTCCGCGGAAAATTCTATAAGTGTCTGTAGTAAGTTTAGTATCATCATTCAGAACATCTGTAATGTGTTCAAGCCGGTATCCCTTGGCAGTATAAAATTCTCTTTCTTTTCCTGCCTCAATTTTTTCTATAGTAACTAATTTTTCTCGTTCAAGATTATTATACCAACGAAGATATACCGGGTTTGTCGCCCATTCAGCACCATACTCATCTCTTTGCTTAACAGCCTGACCTAAATTTTCATCTGTTCCATTTTCAAACTGCCGGTCAGTTAAACTAACATAATATTTATCACGCGTAGCATTCATTGTAACTTCAAGCCAGTAATGAACACCGCCAACCCCTGGACGATAATGTTTTTTTAAGCTAATTCCAATTTGTCTGCCAAACCGCTCAAATAATATCCTCGCAAGTACCTTAGAGGCAGTCTCGCAAACAAATGGGTATTTTGTCTTTTGTAAAGGTGGCATTGTATCAATCTCAAAACGAGCGGTTTCTTTTAATGCCTCTTGCAGGGCCGGGTTAATCTCATGCATAAATGCCGTAACTTCTTCCTCTCCAATACCTCGCGCCCAATACTCTGAAATCTTCGCATAAAACTCATCTCTACCCAATGGCTCAATACCGCGCGCTTTCATCCGCGCCCTAAACTCTGCATCTTGCTTTAGCACTATTGCGCCTATGGCATTCCACAACTGGAGAATACATGTTACATTTGTGTTTCCTTCGTTTGCACCTAAAGGATTAAATTCTACCTTACCCCCCTGCCCAATTTCATAATCTTTATCTGCTCTATCCTCATCCTTCCCGAGAAATTTCATGGTTAATGCTTCAATGCTGTTTAATTTGGCCTTATCCATTTCATCAGAAGGTTCTTCTGTATCCGACAGTCTCATTAGCTTAGCAGCTCTTCTATAAACAGCATCGATTGTATTTCGTACCCTTTCTAACAATTTCTGCTCAGAAAATCCCATTGCCTTAAAAAGCATGTCATAGGCAGTAAAAATTATCGTTAGCTCCTCTTTTGATAATGCCTGCTTTGATTGTTCATTCAAACTAAGCAGTAATACTTGCTCAAGCCACGGCCAGACAATTCCATGATAAGAATTTTCATCAAGAGACTTCCAGGTACTCATCAAATCTTCTTTTTTTTCATCTGGCAGTAATAACGGATGTTCTACTCTTTCATCATCAAGCATGGGATTAGATGCTACGATTCGGCGATTAAGTAAAAGCCCGCCTGCGGCATACGGTAGATATAGCAGGCTAATAATCTGCAGTATTTCCTCTGC
Source organism: Candidatus Omnitrophota bacterium (assembly GCA_043821285.1). Lineage (GTDB taxonomy): Bacteria > Omnitrophota > Gorgyraeia > B26-G9 > JBDRCZ01 > JBDRCZ01. The sequence continues at coordinate 8,409 of JBDRCZ010000096.1, forward strand.
CGGCAGTTTTTTAAGCCACAAGCGGAAAATAAGGTCATTGTGCATTACGGCAATGGGATTGCCTTTAGCATCCAAGGCTAATGCGGGATAAGAAATCCCGTTTTCAAAGCCCCGGGGAATTTTTCCTTCATAAACAAATTGCTCTACTATCCAATTACCAGGCAACTTAGTTGCCAAAAGAGTATCTCTTTTCGGATGATCTTTCGGCAGGCTTTCATAAAAGTTCCTTAATCTATCCCGCCACTCTTCTACAGTAAGGTGCACCAAAAAATGCTGGTCATTATCCTGCCATGTATTAATACGCTGGTTGATCTCCTGAGCATCTTCTCCTGTGTTGCTTAAAATATTCAAAAATTCTGACACTGTACTAAGCTCCAGATCACCAGCAGTGCCAATCATCATATCTAAGTCAACAATCTTTGCCGTCTCTAAAATGCTCGATAGCGCCTGCGGCATCCAGATACAATTAACATCAAAGGCATATTTCCCCCGCGCTAAAGACTCCATCCAGTCCCACCAATTCATTCTTAGTTTTAGATTATCCGCATCAATGCTAATTAGCCCCTCATATCTCTCCATTGTTTCATCAGCTTGAGCTTCTATTAACTTTTCCGCCTGGGTTAAAATAAAATTCCAGTTACGCAGGATTGTTTCTTGATTTGTCTCTTCGCGCGCATTTTTCTGGCTCAAAAATTCTTCTCTTGCCTGTCCCTCTAAACCCTGTAAATACTCCGCAACTACTATCGCCATAATCAGATTATCATCTTTTAAATCATATTCTTCAAAATAAGGGTTAGTACCGGCAGTAATCAACCCCGCTAATTCTTCCAATATATCTGGATTTAAACGGCGTTCTTCTTGCGGAGAAATCTTATAATTGTCATCATTCTCCAACAATTTAACCATCTTCTCAACCCGTATATATGCCGCATGCTCACCTACGGCCTCCATTTGCAGAACTTCTCCCTGGTCATTTACGGTATCCAAGGCATTCTGGATAATCATCTCATAAATCTCATCTTGTAAAATCGGCTTAAGTGCTCGTGCCACAATCAGCGCATCTCTTCCCGGATAGCGCAATAAAAACCGCCAAGAGCCGGTCAACATCTTTTCTTTATAAACAAGGAACTCTAAGGTCCGTACTAAAGGCTCAAGCTGTTTTTTGTATTTTTCTGGATTTTCCCTTTCTTCGTACTCTAAGTACCTCAGGTAATCCTGCTTAAATATTTCTTCTCTGGAAAGCGGAGTAAGCGGAGCATAATCTGTCCAGGCTTTTATGGTAACAACTGGGCTCTCCGGGCTAACCTCAACCTGTAATATTGCGGTGTGCTTGCCATCATAAGATTTTCGTGTTAAGGTAATTACTAAATTACCATCTGGGTCAATTTCTCTGTCTATTCTGCCAAAGGGATCTTCAACCCAGTCATTTAATGCGGCAATATCTACATTTTTATCTGCTAATTCTCTTCGATCTTCTGGGGTTAATTTATTGAGCAAATCTTTAAAATTTTCAAATAATTTCTTTCTTTCGTCTTTATACGGCGGGTCAATCCAAAAAAACCGCGCCGCATCAGTTCCAAGTTCAGAAAGCAAAAGGTAAGAAGCAGTATTATCTGTTCTCACATTAAAAACAATCCCCTGACCAGCTTCATCACTAAATTCGTCAATTACGCCATCTAAATACCAATTTAAACCTGGTGCTAAAAAAAACTCCATCTGGGAATTTCCATTGTTTGCGAAATTAATCTGAATTTTTCCCTTTGGATCCACGGTGACATGCACACTATTATCTGGACCCTGACAAAAATCATTTGTTATGCCTTCTCCTTCGATCCCAAATCTACGAAATAGAGAAGACTCTGGCGGAGATTCTGGAATAATTAAATTTCTAAGAAACGGTAGAGTAAACTCTGGAGGTTCAATTGGATTAGAAGGGACAAGAAGTGCAGCAATAGTAGTTACATCAGGATTATCTATCGCACCAAAGAATAATAATGATATAGCTTTTGTCAGGAAGCCTGCTACACGTGATACTATTGTAAGAACACCATTTTGCTTTGAAGTGTTTTCTTGGCTTGGGCCGGTTGTTTCACCTGCAGGTACTGGAGAATTTGAACTATCTATCTTAGGAAGAACAAGATAAGCTTTCGCCCCATCTTCATACGTTATTGTTATAAAAGTACCACCATTTATTTCACGGTGTTCTATGTGTCCTATACGTTCAATCGCAAGATTATGTGTTTGTAATAGCCTAAATACGATCACAGTATCAGCTATAGTCTGCGGGTCTTCAAGTTGCAGGCAAGGGGCAAGGTAAGTATTGATATTTTTTAAATCACCATTTGCGGCCCAGGAAATATCTAAGCATAAAAAAGCCTGGATTAAGATGACGGCTATTAGTTTAAATAACATGTTCTGTTTTAGCTTACTCATAATCAATCCCTACAACCAACAGTAATGACAAAATTCAAACATCAAAATCCAAATGAATCATTCAATAAATAAATATTTTAATTTCTAATTGCTCTAATTCAAAATTCCAGATTCTCTGCCTACCAATCAGTAACTAAAACATTTTGTATCTTTGAATATTCTAATCTTCGAATTTTGAAATTGTTTTCTATATTTGTACTTAGGACTTTTTTATATTCAATACACCTCACGAGTATTTATTCGTGTAATTTGTTGTTAAAAAATAAGTAGTTAAAGTCTTTCTCCGCGTGCTCTGTGGTGAAAAAATAAAACTTAAATCTTCCCGCCAAGGTTCTAAAAACCTTTTCTTAAATTATGCGTCTTTTTCTGTGTAATCTGCGGCAAAAGTCTACCCCTTCTTAATTTCTGTCATCCGTGGTTCCCGATAACACAGATATAAAAACGTAAACCGCCTACCTTCCGTCAGGGAGGAAAACAGTACACTGTTAATTAAAAAGTTACCCGGTGACAACTTTTAAATTGTAAGAAGTAAGAAGTTAAGTAAATTAAAAATATATTTTAAAATGGGATACTAAAGTATAGCATATATCTGGGATTTTTCAAGGTTTTTTAAAATTTCCCAGGGATTAAGAACCGGAGTGGCAAAATTCACAAAAATCACGTCAGAAAAAAGTTTTTTTGATTAAATTCGGAAAGGGGTGCAAAAGAGGGTAAAAGGGGCCCAAAAGGAATTAGCTAATTCCTTTTAACCATGGGAGATACTGTTTGGAGCCTCTTTTATTTCATGATGTCTCCCAGCATAATCTCTGTGGTTGATTTTCATTTTTTAAAGCTGACCTGTTACTATTTTTCCAGCTTCTCCAGCATTATTTTACAGGCTTGCTTAATATCGGAAACTGCCGCCGGGGTTAAAACAAGATAAAAACAACCGGTTATATTCTCATCCGGTTCTTCAAAAACTGCCTCAATTAAAAAACAATGATCTTGATCTTTATAAGGAGAAAAAATAATATTCAAAACATCTTCCATGGAACTGCTAATTAGAATCGGCAGCGGGAG
>JBDRCZ010000097.1:0-17406 GCA_043821285.1 Candidatus Omnitrophota bacterium
ACCCAAAATCCTTTATGTGTATATACCATAAGCTCGCCATCCTTGGCTACTTTCTCAAGTGCGCCGGCTTCTAAATCACAATCATCGCTGTCTGTTAAGTAGTCAAAAATTCCCCGGTTAAAGACAAAAAATCCCCCATTGATAAAATCGTTACCATTTTTTGGCTTTTCACTAAAGCTTTCAACCTTATGCCCCTTTATCTTTAATTTTCCAAACCTTGCGGCCGGGTTAATGCCGGTAACCGTTGATAGTTTACCATGGCTTTTATGAAATGCCAAAAGTTTCTTGATGTCAATATCAGCAATACCGTCTCCATAGGTCATCATAAAACATTCCCCATCAATATATTTTTCCACTCGTTTAAGCCGCGCCCCTTTTAAGGCATTGTCCCCGGTGTCTGCCAAAGTAACCTGCCACCCGTTTTCCTGGTGTTTACTGTGTATTTCTATATTCTTTTCATGCCCCAGTTCTATGGTAAAATCGTTATTAAAAACCTCATAATTGTAAAAATATTCCTTGATTATTTCGCCTTTATACCCGAGACCGATAATAAACTCATGAAAACCAAAGTGATGATATATTTTCATAATATGCCATAATATTGGCCGGCCGCCTATTTCGACCATTGGTTTAGGCCGGAATTCCGTTTCTTCACGCAAACGCGTACCCAAACCTCCAGCAAGAATGACTACTTTAATATCCTTCTTATCCTTGATTTTCATAAACAGCCCCTCGCATAAATCCATATTTATCCAGATTAATGTACTGGGTATAATCCGGATCATTAATAAAGTCGGTAAGAGTATCTATTTGCAATTGCAGCGTTTTCTTATCTGTATTTTGTATAAGTTCAACTGTATCCCGCCATAAATCATCCGCGTGGATTTCTTTAATCTGCCGATAATCATATTTTGGACAAAATATATACGGGGAATCAATCATAATGTTAAGTTGAAAAAACAAAACGATCTTAGCTGCTCTAATTTCTTTATTATTTAGCCGTCGCAGCTTATAAATATTACGCAATTGTTCTTCGTATTCATGGATATTTTGAGGATTAATCGTGAATCCGAATGTACTATAAGGACTCTCGCCTGCCAAAATACTAGGTATCCCCATACAAGAATACTCTAATCCCGCGGTTCCAATACAGGTTACTATGGCACTGGCCAAGCATTGCAGAGAACTGGCATTAAAATCAGCCTTTCTATTTAAAAACCGGATATGTGAGTTTGATACACACTGAAAGATTTTATCAAGATCAACATCTCTGGTTGGATAAAACTCCGCTGCCGGATGTTCTTTAAAAATCCAATTTACTGAATCTACAGACGTTGTAATATCAAGCGTTTTCTCAAACCAATCATAATAATCGCGGAAAATCATCCGGCTGGCAAAATGTGAATGCGGCTGGTCATTAAAGGCATGAAGCATAACAAAAATTAGTTTCTTGTCCGGATTTAAACTAAAGTGTTGACAAAATTCATTTCGGCTATTAAAAATTCTTTTATTTTGATTAAAGGCTATGTCTACAGCAACATGGTCAACATTTTGGCTAAATCTATCATGCAAATATTTATCGGCCATTTTAAGAACAACATCACTGCACTGATCCCGCATAAAAACAAAGTATTTCTGCTCTGGTCTCAAAGGATAAAATCCTACGTCATCTAAACTTCTATACTTCTTTAAGATGATTTGATGCGAACCCACCCGGTTAACTACTTCTATCTTATGCTGGAGTAGATAACGGGTGAAAGTCCCGCTTTTCAGCCCAATGGTATGACTAAAAACAGCAATTTCGATATCGTATTTTTTGATTATATCCTTAGCAAGATATCGATAAAAGAAGAAAGCAGACAACGTATCAAATACCTTCATATTAAGCCTGCTTATCGTAGCATAACCCTTGGCTAATACGGCATCGTAAATTAAATCTCCGAATCTGATACCATCAGCTGCAAAATCAAGAATATCATTCGGAGAACCTAATCTACAAAAAGCTTTAATGGCCTGAATATAAGCAGCTAAGCGGGGAATTAAATAACGCCAGCTCTTAACGTAAACAAAACTATTGTTGGGATGATAAGATTCTAATATTTTCTCTATTGCATTATTGCGCTGAGATAGTAAAAACAAAGGCTTTAAATTTCTGGCATGTTTTACAATAGCGGCTAAAGAACTATTACACAAAAATATTATGGGATGGTTGTTTTCTTCAATCAGTACATACCTTACAGGCTGCTGCTGGGGCTTATCGTTAAGATACTGACTCCAAAAAGCGGCATTGACCTTAGTGAATGCCTTTTCACTGCTGGTCAGCGGACGTCGAGCCAAATTCTCTCTAGCAGCCTTTATTTTGTTTTCAATCTTTTCCTTTAATCGTCTCATTCAATCACTATCCTTCTTGTAAACAAACAGCTGCCTTAGCAACCGGAGCGGCATCTTCATACCAAACACACAGATAGCCATCATCAGAAACCTCAGTATTTGGCGCCATCTTCCAGTTAGGATTCCATGCTATTCGCTCTTCATACAAATAATCTGATTTAAGTAAATAACGGTTATTCTTATAATCAAGTATTGTCCCTTCATAAGGGGTAATCTTTCCAATTGAGGTCATCAGACATAGTTTTGGCTTAGCTCTACCGGAAATGCGGCCGCTAGATGATATTTGTCTGGCCAATTCTATCGCCTTCATCAGCGGTACACGAAAATGGTTAAGGCCGCCGATTGGCACACAAGGAAAAAGATAATGATTCTCGATACCGATCTGACGCAGTTTATCAAATAAATCAATAAGTTCATCTTTAGTGTTATTAATGCCTTTAAGCAGTACTGTCTGGTTATAAACAATACGAACCACATTAAGAATCCGGCGGTAAGCATCCACAACTTCAGGGAAAAGCTCAGCAGCATGATTAATCTGGGTCGGTACCTCTATAGTAAAAGGGTACTTTTTAGCCAGGACATTAAGAATCTTTTCGTTTACACGGTCCGGCTGCTGAGCCGGAACCCGGGTAGCAACCCGGATAAGCTCAATCTGCGGCGCGTGTTCGGCAATACCATCAAGAAACATCTCAAGTTTATCTGGCACAAGGAACGGGTCTCCACCGGTAACTAATATCTCTCTTAACTCCTGATGACCTTTGCCTAAACCGATAAACCGTGCTGCCCGTTTGATATCTTCATCTTTCTGCGTGAAATGGTCATAATTTCGCCTGAGACAATAACGACAATGGGATAGACACTGATCAAGAGGTTCAAAAATTATTACCCGCCGGTAGAGACGCTCAATACCGACAATCTTTTTTCCTTCAAAATAAACATCAGCTGAAGCATCATAATGCTTTAGCCCCTCACCAGTACGAATCTCTAATTCATTATCCGGCTCAACATATTGACCGGCTAAAGCCCGGATTACGGTCTCATTACCTTGTCTCTTGGCCTCATTAAGTTTAGTCTTTAAAAACGGCGATATCAATTCAGAAAAAGTCTTATAAGCATTAGGATCAATTTGGGTTTTCTCTGAACCTTTGTGGCTGAACTTAAAACTAGGTTTGATCCGTAAGCGGACTAAATCCTCTATCTGGTCAATAATACTTTGTAAAGTATCCATATCGGAGAATTGTAGAAATAAGCATCCTATTGCCCGATTGGAACTAGTGTAAGGAAAAACCATATCACCGGTATTAAAAAACGGCCGGTATTCCTTTATAAATGGTTTCAGCTCATCACTAAACTCAATATTTTCTAGTGTTCCGCCTAATCGGGAAGCAATCAAATAGGATGCTGCCGGCTTAGGATTGGGACAAGCCAGCCAATCAACCGGATAGTTGCAACCCAAAACAGCAAATACCGCGGCCTTAGTCAGATCAAATCCTGTAGACAAAGTTATCATCTCCGGTACAAAATTACCGCCATTACGTAAACCAATATCTAAAATATTGACCTTGCCGCCGGAAACTACTCCATCAAAATTCATGCAGCCAATACGTAATCCCAAACCTTTGATGATCACCCGGAATTGCTCATCTAGCTGACCCGTGATTTCGTTATCGTAAAATCCAGGAAATATTTCACCGCAAGGAACGTTAGATATACGGTTTTTCATAAAATAGTTATGACCATAATGGCGGAACGCTAACTCATTATTTTTAACTAAAACATCTCCATCAAGCTCCATCATGTTTGCTCGCAAAAATTTTTCCATAATGACTTTACCTAAACGAGAAGACTTTATTGCCTGATCAAATGCCGCTTCAACTTCATTAGCTATACAAACTACTGATTGTCCCCGGGTACCGGCAGCATCAACCGGTTTAACCACAATCGGAAAACCTAATTTAGCGCTTGTTCTTATGGCCTCTTTTTGATTGGTGACCACGCCAAACTCAGGATGAATCAAACTGCTATCCTTCTGAAACTGACGAAAAAGATCTTTACGTTGTAAAATACGGGTCGCCTGCAAAGGATTACCGGGTAAATTCATCTCCTGAGCCACATAGGCCACTGCCGGGGTCGAGGAATCAGACGCATAAGTCATCACCCCATCTATCTTATACTTCTTAGCTAAAACAAGCAGGTTTTCTTTGTCAGTAGTTGAAACCGGCTCATAGATATCGGCGTATTGACGCCCGGGTACATTCTTATCCCGGTCAGCAAGAATAACATAACACCCATTTTTTTTAGCACACTTGATTGCCGGGACCTGAAATAAAGCTCCGCCTACATGAAGGAGCCGTTTTCCTTTAATACTCATAAGTTAACCTCTGCTAACTTAAATTTTTTACCAGCGTTAAACAAAATCATGCTTCATCGGGGTTCCGATCTTAATATTTTTCTTTGCTTTTTTACCCAAGATCTTATGTAAATACTTTGGTGCTAAGCCGCAGGCGGGCCTGATAGACCTTATGTTATTTTTGGTGAACATTTCACCTTTTTTAATATCTTTTACCGCGAATAAAGAACGGCGAAACTTAAGGCTCTGCCTCTCGTTATCACTTAATACGTAACAAACCTTTCCTAAAGATTGCTGGGCCAGATTGGCATTGGTGACTAATTCTTTTAGTTCCTTAGGTTCAAGCGAGAAAAAACTATCCGGGGTTTTATCAACCCGGGATAAAGTAAAATGTTTCTCAATAACCCGGGCACCAAATGCTACTGCTGCAATCGACACTCCAATGCCTAGAGTATGATCAGAAATTCCCACCGGACAATTAAACCGTTTGATCATATCAGGAATACTCCTTAAATTCATATCTTCGGGTTTTGCTGGATAATTACTTACGCATTTTAATAAAATAATATCTTTTGCTCCAGCCCGACGAGCAGTGGTAACCGCCTCTGTTAATTCAGATAAACTAGCCATGCCGGTAGAAAAAATCAAAGGTTTCTTAGTTTTTGCCATGTATTTAATTAAAGGTAAATCAACTAACTCAAACGAAGAGATCTTATGAAACGGCACACCTAAATCTTCCAATAAATCTACCGCAGTATTATCAAAGGCCGTGGAGAAGAAAACAATTCCTTGTTTATCCGCTGCCTTTTTTAACCGCTTAAACCAATCCCATGGAGTATATGCCTTACTATACAGCTGATATAGCGTCTGATTGCCCCACTCCTTATGTTTTAGGCGAAAATGACGATTATCTATATTAACCGTCAAAGTATCAGGGGTGTAAGTTTGAAACTTGACCGCATCAGCACCGCAAGCTTTGGCTTTTCTAATCATTGCTACTGCCTGGTTAAAATTCTGACCGTGATTGGCTGAAATCTCAGCAATAACAAAAACTCTCTGGTTGTGCTTTTTAAATATATCCTTAACTCTCATTATATTCTACACGTTACGGATAAAATAGCTTCGGCGATCCTCATTGCCCCTCTACCATCAACTATTTTTTTACCGCTATTGCTAAACTGCTGGCGTAAGTTATAACAAGATAACCTTGATATTGCTTCAGCAATTATTTCGTTAGCCGCCGGATCGCTATACCAGCCAACATATTCAAGATATCCAGCCCGCTGCATCCATTCTAAATTAAGCAATTGATTGTCAGCAAAACAAATTCCTATTGTGGGCAATCCTATCCGTAATACCTCATTGGTGGTCTGACCACCGCCGCAAATACAAATATCGGCCTCGATCATAAAATTAACCATCTGAGCAGAATCAATACGCTTTTTCCTAACATCAATGATGTTAATGTTAAAATTAAATATAGCCATAAGAAAACTACTTAACTGATCAAGAAATATGCTATGACAATCTGAACCACCCAATGTAAGTAAAATTTTTTTTACTTCTTTATTGATGACCTTTACCGGCGGATGCCAAAATTCTTTCCCAATGATTATATAATCACTACCGGCTAAATAAGTAAGTCCCGGGCCACGTCGGTAATCTAACTCCTTACCATAAACCGAAGGACTAATGATTATGCCAGCAGGATAATCCAAACGCTTACAATCATCAATGATAAAAAGAGAAGCTAATTCAGCATTGGCCAGAAGCTCATATAGTTTAGGACCAGCCATATAAGAATCAATTACTACTACCTCTTTTTGTCTGGCTAAACTTACTGTCCGGGACATATCAGCACACCAATCAAAGCTACTTACATTAAAGCCACCGATAGCAATAAACTCCTCAGCCTGTTTGTTGTTTACGGTAAACTCTACTTTGGCCTCTGGATTAAGCTTAGTTATTGCTGCAACAATCGCCAGGCATCTGGTTAGATGACCAAAACCAAGCTCATTGCCACCTTCAGTTAAAAATAAAATTCTCATATTTTGGCTTTTTCTAATTCAGCGATATTAGCAGATATTTTCTCAATTGCGGCTACAACATCATCCATATCTTCTTTTGTGTGCGGATAACGGCATACCGCGCCCAAAACTAGTTCTTTTTCATACATCCGTTCACAAACCGGACAATCACCTTTTGCGTAATTAACTGTTCCTTTGTAATAAGCACAGCTAAATGGACAGCCTTTATCCCCATAGGCTATTTTTTTCTGATAAATCGGCTCAAGATATATCGGCCGTACATATGCTGCACTAAACGGAATACCTTCAGCCTCTAATGCCCTAACAAAAACATCACGGCTGATACCAAAAGTTTGAGCGGCAAACTTAAAGCTATAGCAAAAATAAACATGCTTACAACCCGGCTTAGGATGCGGCAAACTTAAGCCGTTAAACTTTGCTAACTTTTCATTAAGATACTGGGCTAATTTGATACGATGGTCATTAAGCTGGTCAAGGCGTTTAAATTGACCAATACTTACTGCTGCTTCCAACTCAGTCATCCGGTAATTAAACCCGATCAGACCGTTGATGTCTTCGACGTGCATCTTGCCGGCAACAACTTCACCGTGATTTCTGATCAGCTGCATTCTTAACGCAAAATCATCATTATTAGTTATAGCGAATCCACCCTCGCCGCAAGTTATTGTTTTGTGCTGATTAAGGCTAAAGACCCCCACATCACCAATCGTACCAACCAATCTATTCTTATAGGTTGCTCCCGGTGCCTGAGCGCAATCTTCAATTACTGAAATATTATGTTCACTTGCCAAAACCATGATTTCGTCCATATAGGCGCTGTGACCGAATAAATGGACAACAACTATTGCTTTGGTCCGGGGAGTTATCTTTTCTTTCACCTTCTCCGGATCAAGACAAAAAGTCTCATCCTCGATATCAGCAAATATCGGAATAGCATTCATCATTATAACTGCAGTAGCCGTAGCACTCATTGTATAAGGCGGAACAATAACCTCATCTCCCGGACCGACATCGCAAGCACCAAGAGCTATGTGAAGTCCGGCAGTAGCTGAGTTAACTGTGACTGCATGTTTGACAGTGAAATAATCCCGGATCAACTGCTCAAACTCTCTTACTTGTTTGCCGCCTAAGAAGCATTTTCCAGGGGAAGCAATAAATCCGGAAAGCATCCCTGATTCAAGTACTTCATTAACCCGCTGCCTTTCTTCTTCGCCAATAATCGCATTCTCAGCAAATTCTTTAACTCTTACTTTTTGTCCGCCTAATAAAGCAAGCTTTGCCATAATGTTGCTCCTTAACTTAAATTTATCCTTTTACCGTTATTTTTAGCCGAGGCAATAGTACTTTCGATTAGCTGTAATGCCTTTAGCCCATCAGTACCAGATGAGATAGAAACTCTTTTCCTTTTTATACAAGTGCTAAGCTGGTTTACACCATTAACCATAAAATTTCTCGCGTAGTTGATGTGAAATGGCGGCTTAGTTTTATATAATTCATTGTAGCCGGAACAATATTTACTCTCGCCAACCTTATAAAAATCAATACTCAATCCGCTGTTTTTTAGAATAAACTGCGCCTGCTCGAGAAAACAATTAAGGTCAAAGATCAAATATTTTTTAGAATCGCAGGCTTGAAAACCAGCCAAGATCCCATTTTTAAATTTGATCATCCCATCAAGATTAGGGTCATTAGGTTTATGCGATAAATTAACGCTATAAGAAGCCTGTACCCACTTAGCATCACCAAATAAAAATAGCAAAAGATCAAACATGTGCGAACCGGTATTATTGATCCCAGCACTATAATAAAAACTAACCTGCTGAACAGCACCAAACTTCTTTTTAGCAACTACCTGGCGCAGTTCCTGATGTAATTCGTCAAAACGGCGCTGATGATTTATCTGTAAAACTATTCTCTTGCTACGGCACAACCTAACCATCTGCTTAGCCTGATAAATATTAACCGCAATCGGTTTCTCACAGAATATTGCCTTTAAGGGGAATTTTGCCGCGTGCTTAACTAGTTGATAATGAGTTTGGGGCGGAGTGCAAATACTTAAAATATCAATATTTTCTTTTTTGAGCATCTGGTTAAGATCAGTATACACTGCGCCTACACCCCACTTCTTAGCGCAATTAAGGGCTTTTTCCTTATCCAAGTCACAAACCGCAATCAAATCAGTCTCTATAGACCGGTAATAAGCGCCAATATGCGTATCAACGTATTTACGTTTAGGGTCATCATCAAATTCAGATCCAATCCGGCCACAGCCAACAACCGCAGCTCTTAATTTATTTACCATAAAACTCCTCTCTTAAAATACTCATCACTACTGCATCGTAATAACGGCCATTACGGTAAATCTCATCCCGCAACACACCCTCACGTTTAAAACCGGTTTTCTCATAGGACTTAACTGCTCCGACATTATCAGCGTTGACCCCAAGATATACTTTATGCAGATTCAGCTTATCAAACCCATACGCTACGATCAGGCTATTGGCTTCGGTACCATATCCTTTGCTCCAGTAATCTTTTTCGCCGATCATAATCCGATACTCAGCCGAATGGACAAGCGGATTCATTGCATGGAGCCCGGCAATACCTATCGGCTTATCGGTCTTCTTATCAACAATAACAAAAATAACATCGGTATTGCTATTGATAAGCTGCTCATACTCCTTTTGCATCACCTCAAGCACATTAGGCTTAAGGCCCCGGGACATATAGTGGGTAACTTGGGAATCATTAGTCCAGTTAAACATATCACCCTTTAGATCTTCTCTCTCCCAACCTCTTAGATACAACTTCTCACCAATAATAAACGGCGATTTCATATATCTACCTCCTGGTCTCATTATGCCGGCGTAGACTTTGGTGGTATTCAATATTCCTGGATAGATCACTAGCCGCAGCAAATATCTCCTTATTGTTTCGGCAAAAATCAACTATATTATCTAATTCTAACGGCAGTTGATTTTTAGAAAAATGATCGATTATTTTGCGAATAATATCTAAATCCTGCGGGTAATCCATAGTTAAATTAATATTCGAAGCGCTCCGGCCATAACTGACTTTTACTGCTTTAAATACATTACTATCTTTTATATACTCAAAAGGAAACTCGCGATAAAAGGGATCATTAACATTATCAAATAAATACTTAAGGGTCTTGATCGAATAAATCTCAGCATCCATACCAAAAGGATAATCAACATTGCTGGTATAATCAGCATGTTGACGATGATGTTCATTGAGCATTGTCTCAATTACCACCGCATCAATTAACGGGCAATCGCCCCAAATCCTGACTACAATATCAGCATTAAACTCAACTCCTGCCTCATAGAACCTTTGAACAATATCATTGGTCCGGCCGCGAAAACAGGAAATATTTTTCTCTCTAAGATAATCAACTAAAAGGTCATCACTCGAATCGGTAGTTGTAGTAACCACAACTTTATTTATTATCTTACTACTTTTAAGACGTCCGATTATATATTCAATCATTGTTCTTCCGTCAATATCTACTAATACTTTCTTAGGCAGGCGGGTTGAACCCAAGCGAGCCTGGACAATAGCTATAATATTAAGTTTATCAACATAATTCATTATAATAATTCCCGTACACTACTTATTACCCGTCTAACATCACCATCAGTCATCGCCGGGTAAATTGGTATCGAAATAGCCTTCTTATAATAGGCCTCGGATATCTTAAATTTGAGCTTACCACAAGTTTTAGACTTACAGTAAAAAGGCTGATGATATATAGGTATATAATGAACTTGAGTAAGGATGCCTCGTTTCTTGAGTTGAGTACTAAATTTACTTCTAGTAGTATTAAACTGCTTAAAATCTATCTTTAACACATACAAATGGTAGGCATGGTCTGAATTTTTGGGAGAATAAGGTACTTCTATGCTTTCAATATTGCCAAAGGCTTGATTGTAAACAGCTGCGATCTGTCGGCGGCGGCGGATAAAGCTGTTTATTTTTTTAAGTTGGGATAGTCCCAAGGCACACTGGAAATCAGTAATCCGGTAATTAAACCCCAGATCTCTCATTTCATAATACCATGGGCCGCGTTTTGCTGTATTTTTATCCTTATACATGCCATGGTTTCTTAGGGCAAGGAGTTTCTTATAGTAATTTTTATTATTTGTGGTAATTGCCCCGCCTTCACCGGTAGTAATATGTTTAACCGGATGAAAACTAAATACGGTCATATCAGAGTGGCGGCAGCTGCCAACATTAGTATACGTCGTGCCGGCTTTGTATTTGGCCCCCAAGGCATGGCAGGCATCTTCGATAATTATTAGATTATTTTTTTTTGCAATCGCATAGATACTTTCCATCTCACAGGGAAGTCCGGCAAAATGAACCGGTAAAACTGCTTTTGTTTTTTTATTAATATGCCTTTTTATTTCCTCAGGATTAATATTAACGGTTTTCTCATCAATATCCGCAAATACCGGCTTTGCCCCGCTGTATAAAACAGCATTTGGCGTAGCTAAAAATGTAATCGGCGAGGTTATCGCTTCATCGCCTTTTTTAAGTCCGGCAGCCAGGGCAGCCAGGTGCAGTGCCGCTGTCCCCGAGGAAACAGCTACCGCATATTTTACCCGGCAACATTCAGAAAGCCGTCTTTCAAATTCGCCAATTTTCGGGCCTTGTGTGAGCCAGCTGCTTTTTAAAACCTTAACTGCCGCAGTAATATCCGGCCTGTCAATAAACTGTTTTCCATAGGGAATAACCCGCATATTAAATTCCGTTGTCTTGTAAAAGATTTCTTAGCTGTTCCACGCTTAGCCATTGAGTATTATTGTCACTGCGGTAGCCTTTAAAATCAATGCCTAAATACCCGCCGATATTTTTGCCGTGATTTTGCCGCACAACTTTGGGGTACACAATAAACCTGTCTTTAAGCTCACAGCTGTGTATGCCGTCATCAGAGGACAATAGTGTTTCGTGTAATTTTTCGCCCGGCCTTATACCAATAATCCGCTGCCGGCAGTCCGGGCAGATCGCTTCGGCTAAATCTATAATTTTCATGCTCGGTATTTTAGGGATAAATATCTCTCCGCCAGTCATGTTCTTTAAACAGCTCAGGACGAATTCCACACCCTGTTCCAGAGTTATCCAAAAACGTGTCATTCGTTTATCGGTAATATCAACCACGCCTTTTTTACGGCATTCTTTAAAAAACGGGACAACACTTCCCCTGGAATTAAACACATTGCCGTATCGGACAACACTGAATTTTGTCCCATCCGGTGAATAGTTGTTTGCCGCAACAAACATCTTTTCCGCGCAAAGTTTGGTTGCACCGTAGAGATTAACCGGATTAGCCGCCTTATCCGTGCTCAGGGCAATTACCTTTTTTATTTTATTATCAATAGCCACATTTATCACATTTTCCGCGCCTAAAACATTTGTGCGCACTGCCTCAAATGGGTTGTATTCTGCCGTTGGCACTATTTTTAACGCTGCCGCATGAATAATGATATCCACGCCTTCAAATGCCCGGTGCAGCCGGTCCGGATCGCGGACATCACCGATGAAATACCGGAGGTTTTTGTATTTTTCCGGACTGAGCACCTCTGCCATTTCATATTGCTTTATCTCATCCCTGCTGAAGATAATGAGTTTTTTTGGCTTATATTTTTTTAAAACAATCTCGGTAAATTTTTTACCAAATGACCCGGTCCCCCCGGTAATGAGAATGACTTTATTATCCATGAATAACCTCCGGTTACTATTTTTGAAGTTGTGTCTTCCATGGCAGTTTTGGCCGCAAAAACGCCTTGGAAAACTGTGCATACTGCACATTGTTATACGGTTGAAAATCAATATCAAAACCTAAAATCTTATTAACAATCAAATGCTCTGTCTTCGGATAAATCAGATGTAACGAGATGTATAAATGATTATCTCCGAACGTATCCGGCGGGATAACTACTTTGCTTTTATAAATGCCCGGCTGGCGTAGATGCAGGGATATTTCATCTTCTTCATCAGTATTTTGTGATATTAAAACCGGCCGGTTGTCTTCGTCTACTACCTGTATCACCACACGAATATCGCCGACTACTGTCAGGCATTCGTAAGTAACCCCAACAATAATACGTTCATCAGAGCGAAAACGGTTGCGCACAATACCATGTTCATCTGCTAAAAAAACCTCTTTAAAACGGATCGTAGGATTGTAACGGTTGACTAACCCTTCGATTTTACCGGCAAATTCATTTTCCGAAACCTTTGCCCCCTGCTGCAGGTTTTGATCAAGGTATTTTGGGATAACCGTTTCCGTATCTGTATCCATAATCTTGTTACCCTGGTCCAGCAAAATCGTCCTTTTGCATAAGTTTCTTACCGCGGACATGTTATGGCTGACAAAGAGAATTGTCCGGCCGCTTTTCGAGACGTTTTGCATTTTCCCCAGGCATTTCTTTTGAAACTGCGCATCACCGACCGCAAGCACCTCGTCAATCAAAAGGATTTCCGGATCGAGATGCGCGGCTACAGAAAATGCCAGCCTGACTTTCATGCCGCTGGAAAACCTTTTTACCGGGGTATCAAGGAATTTTTCCACCCCGGAAAAATCGACGATTTCATCAAATTTTCTCTCGATTTCTTTCTTTCTCATCCCCAATATTGCGCCGTTAAAATATATGTTTTCCCGGCCGGTAAGCTCCGGGTGAAAACCCGTACCAACTTCCAGCAGGCTGCCAACCCGGCCCAAGAGACGGATTTCACCTTTTGAAGGATAAGTAATGCGCGAGAGTATTTTTAAAAGCGTGGTTTTGCCCGCGCCGTTTCTCCCAATCACCCCAACGACTTCGCCTTGTTGGACGTCAAAATCAATGTCTTTAAGTGCCCAAAAGTCTTCATTTGACACATGGTTTGAAGCTTTTGTGAAAATTTGCCATGGTTTTTTAAAACAATTCGCAATTACGTCCCTTAGGGCAAGGTAGCGTTCCTGATGCCCAATACGGTATTTCTTTGATATTTTTTTAACCTGAATTATCGGTTTTGGCATTTATTTTTTTAAATTATATCAGCAAAGAATTTTTCGGTTTTTTTAAAATAAACCACTCCGCCGGCAAATAAAAATATACATATTGCCATGGATATAGATAACAATGCCCGGTCCACATCTTTTACCCCAAGCAGTGCTGCTCTGGCGGTTTCAATAATTCCAGACATTGGATTCATTGTTAATACCCATTGGAATTTATTCCCAAGCATACTTATCGGATAAATAACCGGGGTAAGAAACATGAGCATCTGGATAAAAAACGGGATAACATAACGGATGTCCCGGTATTTGACATTAACCGCACCAAGAAAGCATCCCAGGCCAACAGAACTTAAAAATGTCATAAATATTAAAACCGGCATGTAAAGGATGCCTTTTAAATCCGGCGTATATTTATAATAAACCATAAACCCGACAAGTAACAACGAGGAAATCGCCAAATCGACTAACCCGGTCAGGGAAGAGGAAATCGGAATAATCAAGCGCGGGAAGTACATCTTTTGGATAATGTCGGCATTTGTGACCATGCTGTTGCTAGCATGTGACAGGCCAAAAGAAAAATAGTTCCACAATAATAAACCGACATAGACAAATATCGGGTAAGGGATTCCGTCAGATGGCATCCGGGCAAAGCGGCCGAAGAAAAAGGTAAATATAAGCATGGCAATCAGCGGCTGAAAAATAGCCCAGAGCGCGCCCACGGCTGTCTGTTTATACCTGACCTTAATATCACGCCAGACAAAAAAATAGGTCAGCTCCCGGTAATCCCAGAGCTCTTTAATGCCAAGATTAAACAGTCCTTTTTGCGGTTTTATGACTATTTCTTTATCATACATAATATCTAAAAGTTATGCATTTGTTTATACCAGGTAATGGTATTTTTCAATCCTTCTTCAAAATTTACCGCTGCCTTAAAGCCAAACTCTTTATAAGCCTTAGTCGTATCTAACATTCTCCGCGGCTGTCCATCCGGTTTTGTCTCATCCCAGACTATTTCTCCGGTAAACCCGGTTAACGTTACGATTAAATCAACAAGTTCTTTAATGGAAATCTCAAAGCCTGCCCCAAGATTAACCGGGCGGGAACTGTTATATTTTTCCGTAGCGAGCAATATCCCCTCGGCCGCGTCATCAACGTATAAAAACTCCCGCGTTGCCTGCCCGGTCCCCCAGACGACTATTGTTTTCTTTTTGTTGGCTATGGCGTCAATACATTTTTTAATTAAAGCCGGTATCACATGAGAAGAATCAGGATTAAAATTATCACCGGGGCCGTATAGATTTACCGGCATTAAAAATATTGAATTAAAATTGTACTGTTGTCTATATGCCTGCGACTGAACTAAAAGCATTTTTTTCGCCAGACCATAGGGGGCGTTTGTTTCTTCGGGATAACCTGACCATAAATCTTCTTCTTTAAAAGGTACAGGAGCAAACTTGGGATAACAGCAGATTGTTCCTAAGGCAACGAATTTTTCTATTGCTCTGAGTCTGCCTTCCTCTATTAACTGCACCCCCATTATAAGATTATCATAAAAAAATCTCCCGGGATTTTCTCGATTTGCGCCAATGCCGCCAACGATTGCTGCCAGGTGAATAACAATATCCGGTCTGGCATCGTGATAAACCCGTTTTATATTTTCTATTTTGACCAAATCATATTCTTCAATCCTTGGTACAAAGATATTATTAGCACCGCGTAATTTCAATTTTTCCACCAAAATCCGGCCAAGAAATCCATCTCCGCCGGTTACAAGTATACGTTTTTTCTTCAAATCAATCATCGTTGGACACTATTTCTCCTATTGGTTCTGTCAAAAGTATCCGTACATTTTTCTAAGCAACCACAGATTCCAGAGTAAAAAACGTTTGCCGGTTACGATATTGTCAATTTTTGTATTGTGTATTGAGTCATGAGTATTGCGTTTTTTTATTATCTTCCTTTTTATTTTTATGCATGCACAATACTCGATACTCAATACGCGTTCTCTTGCCTTAACCGTTACCGTATTCTTAATCTATTTATTCTCAAATAACTATCTCAGTAATCTCTGCTGCTTTTCGGTTTTTTATAACACTTTTAATATTATTCTAATTGCGTTAGCTGCTCGTATAAGACACTTAATCTCCGCTCCACCAGCGATCCGGAAATTTTTCTTTTAAAATCTTGTCCCCTTCACCAAAAGGTTTTATACCTACGGCGCGCATATCTGCATCTAACATGATTCTGACTAAATCCTTAAGACTAACCTTTGCCTGCCAGTTTATTTTTTTCCCGGCCAGAGCAGTATCCGCGATAAGCACCTCTACCTCCGTAGGACGGTAATAACGGCTATCAATCTTAACATATTTCTGCCAGTCTAAATCTACATACGAAAATGCCTCGGCAACGAATTCTTTCACGGAATAGGCTTGGCCCGTGCCTAAAACAAAATCGTCAGCTTTTTCATGCTGTAAAATTTTCCACATTGCCTCAACATATTCCGGAGCAAACCCCCAGTCCCGTTTGGCATCAAGATTACCAAGAAAAATATTCTTTTGTTTACCGGCAATAATATTTGCAATCGCCCGGGTTATCTTTCGGGTTACGAATGTCTCACCGCGGCGAGGACTTTCATGGTTAAACAGTATGCCATTAGAGGCAAAAAGATTATATCCCTCGCGATAGTTTTTTACCATCCAATACGCATACAGCTTTGCACAGGCATAGGGACTTCTCGGCATAAAACTGGTTTTTTCATTTTGCGGCGCTGGGGCAGCACCAAACATCTCACTGCTCGAGGCCTGATATAATTTAACGTTGTTCCCGCTTCTTCGGATAATCTCTAAAATCCGGGTTATCCCCAGTGCGGTGATATTACCGGTATACTCGGCTAAATCAAAACTAACCCGGACATGACTCTGCGCGCCTAAGTTGTATATCTCGTCAGGCCTTATATTATAAATGAGATGTGCCAGCTGTTCGGAATCGCTTAAGTCACCGTAATGCAGAAATAGTCTTGTATTTGTTTCGTGCGGATCCCGATAAACATGGTCAATCCGGTTAGTATTAAATGTAGAGGCTCTTCTAATAATACCGTGTACTTCATAACCTTTGGCAAGTAAAAGTTCTGCCAAATATGACCCATCCTGTCCAGTAATCCCGGTAATTAACCCTCGTTTCATAACTGCTCTCCTTAAGAAAAATTTGGTTCTGTCAAAAACTTACCGCGGAAACACGGAAACACAGAAAAAATTAATTGATTACTCTTTTTATCTTTAAAACCGGCTTGGAGAAATTTAATATAATCCAACTTTCAACTTCGCAGCTTTTAAATACGATATTAATTGAGCTAAATGACTATCGTCAAATAGTCTTACTGTTTTTAGTTCAACTATTATCTGCCCTTCCACTACTAAATCAAATCTATGTTATCCTATCTCTTTATCGTCGTAAAAAATCTTTATCTCTTTTTGTACCTCTACTTTTTGTCCTTCTTTCTCTAATTCCATTGGCAAAGACGCTTGCTATATAGATACTAAAAAACCAGGGACTATTTTCTGGTGAACAGTTATTGCACATTCAATAACCTTACC
>JBDRCZ010000098.1:0-7158 GCA_043821285.1 Candidatus Omnitrophota bacterium
CTGTACCCATTCTTTTTTTGTTTCGCAGAATTCTGTTGTTGACATGCATACATTTTAACAAATTGTCTTTTGCGTGTCCAGTTTTTTGTTCTTTTTATTTTAGACAGCTCAAACTCAATACGTCTTTACCGAATGTTTACCGCAGTTGAAAGTTAGATTATTATTAAATTTCCCCAAGCCAGTTTTAAAGATAAAAAGAGTAATCAATTAATTTTTTCTGTGTTTCTGTGTTTCCGCGGTAAGTTTTTGACAGAACCGTAGTTAAAAGGCGGAGAATAATGAGAAAAAAAATAATAAACAATCAATTCTATAAGAATATTAAAGATGTCTTAATTAAAGCGCGGGGTAATGCTTATAGAGCAATTAACTTTGAAATGGTAAGTGCTTACTGGAATATCGGCTGTTTGATTGTTGAGGAAGAACAAAGAGGCAAGAGGCGAGCTGGATATGGCGAGTATTTGTTGAGAAAACTCTCGGAACATCTTTCAAAAGAATTCGGCAAAGGATATACGGAAGCCAACCTGCGCAATTTTCGGCAGTTTTATCTGGCTTTTTCGTCAGGCAGCAAGATTCGCTACGCACTGCGTAGCGAATTGTCCTGGACGCATTATCGTCTTATTATGCGGGTTGATAATGCCCGCGCCAGGGATTATTACATGAACGAGGCGGCTGAAAGCGGTTGGAGTTCGCGTGTCTTGGAACGCCAGATATGTTCGCATTATTATGAACGACTACTGTCCAGCAGAGATAAGAAATCTGTGATGATAGAGTCTAAAAAGATTTCTCATGATTACCCGGCGCGTCCCGATGATTACATAAAAGACCCCTATGTGTTTGATTTTTTGGGGTTAGAAGAAAATAAAAAACCTTTGGAAAAAAATATAGAACAGGCAATTCTGAATCATCTTCAAAAATTCCTGCTGGAGTTAGGCCGCGGATTCACTTTTGTTTCCAGACAACATCGCATCTCATCAGAAAGTACAGAGTTTTATATAGACCTCGTATTTTATAATTATATTCTGAAGTGTTTTGTTTTGATTGACTTAAAAGTAGGCAATTTGGCCCACCAGGATATTGGCCAAATGGATATGTATTTGCGTTTGTTTGAAGATAAAATGAAGCGTCCCGGCGATAACCCTACAATCGGAATTATCCTTTGCGAAAAGAAAGACGAGACTATTGTGAGATACTCAATCTTAAATGACAACAAAAAATTATTCGCTTCAAAATACAAGCTTTATCTGCCAAGTGAAAAAGAACTGAAGGATGAAATAGAACGTGGAAAGCAGATCTTGCGGCTTGCTTTGAAAGAAAAAAATGGATAAAAAGCAGGCTCAGGCGCTAATAAAGGAGTGGAACATGCCTGCCAATAAACGCATAAAGAAAACGACCATTGAAATTACGCCAGACCAGTATTTTTTCCTGAAAGAAAAAGCCATGGCACTCCAGAAGCAAAATAAAAACGCTTCGATTGTTTCGATTATCCGGGATTTGATCGACCACGCAATGCGGAAGGACAAAAACAAAACGGAGAGATAATGCCTGAATCATTAATTGAACAACTGCCAAAAATAGTAGCTGAAGGAAAGAAGGAAGCGGAAAGGATTTTAAACGAGCTTTCCGAGAAGGAACGCATTGTTTTGCAGACGAATGAATATGTCCTGCCGTCCAAAGAGCGCGAAGGTCTTTTCCGAGGTGCGGTTCGAGAGATTGATAAAAAGGAGTGGTTTAATCGTTTGATTTATGGTGATAATCTTTTGGTGATGCAGGCGCTTCTTGCGGGAGATCCTTCAACCGGACTTGCCTCTATGCGTAATAAAATAGACCTTATTTATATTGACCCGCCGTTTGATTCAAAAGCAGATTATCGTACAAAAATAAGCTTGCCTAACGGTTCAATAGAACAAAAACCGACCGTTATTGAACAATTTGCGTATTCTGATACTTGGAAAGACGGGACAGCGAGTTATTTAAAAATGCTTTATCCTCGTCTTGTTTTAATGCGGGAATTGCTTTCTGAAAAAGGAAGTATTTATGTACATTTAGACTGGCACGCTTGTCATTATGTGAAAGTTGTGATGGATGAAATATTTGGAAAAGAAAATTTTGTTAATAATATTGTATGGTGCTATCAGACAAGACAATTTTCAAAAAGATATTGGAATAGAAAACATGATGACATTTTAATGTATTCAAAATCATCAGATCTTTACATGTTTAATTGGGAAGAGGAAGGAATTCTTCAAGCATATTCGGAAGCCACACTAAGGAAATATAAACTTAAAGATGAAAATGGTTATTATCGTCTTTGTGGTAGAGGGATATCTGGTAGCCCTATAAGATCAGCAAAAGATGTTGATCCTAAATGGGAAATCACTAATCCGGAACTTGTTGTAAGAAATTATTTGGGAAAAGGTTTTGCGCCACATGATTACTGGATTATTGATATAGTAAATCAGGTCGCAAATGAAAGAACTGATTATAATACTCAAAAACCAGAAGCTATTTTGGAAAAAATTATAAAGGCTTCTTCCAATAAAGAATCAATCGTTGCTGACTTTTTTGCTGGTTCCGGCACAACTGGTGCTGTTGCTGAAAAACTTGGCCGGCGCTGGATCATGTCTGACATCGGTAAACCCGCTTGTATGGTTATGCGCAAACGTCTTATTGATCAAGACGCAAAACCGTTTTTATATCAATGTATTGGCGATTATCAAAAGGAGCAATTTGAAAAAAGTGAATTTAGGCGTATAAGTGACCTGGCGCATGTAGTACTCAATTTATACGGCGCCATTCCCTTCTCAGATGTTGAACCCACCCAAAGAAACTTAGGATACATCAAAGAGTCCCGAACCCTTGTTATGGTGGATTCGCCTTCAAAACTTACCGGCTATGGTACGCTTAAACGGGCTCAAGAATTACGCGCAAGTTTTATGGGTGGTTGGAAAAAGGTCGTGGTGTTGGGTTGGAATTTCGTAACCGACATCGGGCAGGTTATCGCCAATCTCAATGATTCGCAAATTGAAGTGCTGGTTATCCCTCCGGATTTACTCGATAGACTCAAAACCAAATCATCGTACCAAAAACTGATAAAAGGCGGGAAAATACGTTTTTCGTCACTGCAGTATCTTTCTGTTAAACCAATTCATGTTGAAGAGCTTAACAAGGAAGAAGAGGAAATTTCTATTAAGCTCGATAATTATGTGTTACTTTCCCCGGATGCCTTGCCGCTTGAAGAAAAGGACAAGGAAAAGTTGCAGGAAATCATTGCCAAGGATCCATTAGCCCTGATTGAATACTGGAGCATTGATCCGGATTATGACGGAGAGGTTTTCCGGAGCAAATGGCAGGATTATCGCGGCAACATCGAAGTAGACAATGATCCGCTGCGCGTGTTAAGAAGCACAAAGCTGCGCGTTCCGAAAATAAAGCATAAACGCAGGGTTTGTATAAAGGCGGTTGATGTGTTTGGCTTTGAAAGCGCGGTTATTGAGGAGGTGAAGCAGTCCCCGTGAAATATTATTTTTTCTTAGATGAAACAGGAGATCACGGATTGTCTTATGTAGATAAAAATTTTCCGATATTTTTTGCGTTGATACGGTGGAGAAAAAAACATTGACGGATATTAAAGCTGAAGAAAGAGGCCGTAAAGAAGACGCGATGTTATTGGCGCATTATAATGCTATTAAAGATCGCGGAACATTTTATGTATCAGCAGATCGTATGAGCCAGCATTTGAAGAGTTTTAAATTTTTCAGTAAGCGTGATAATGTGAGCGGCCTGCAAGTAGCGGATTTGTGCGCATATCCTTTGGCGCGGTATATTCTGAATCCGCAGGTTCCCTACATTCCGTTTGATATTATCAAGAGCAAGATTTATTGTAATGCGAAGGGTGAGTTTGAGGGGTGGGGGTTAAAACAGTTTCCATAAAAGCAAAAAGCCTCTCTTGTGAGAGGCCCCTTGTCGACCGGGTGACACCCCGATCCTTTTTATTCTTGCCGCTGATTATTATTGGCTCAGCGGCTGAAACCTTTGTAGGTTCCTTACCTTTGGTAAGGACAATTAAAGTATACCATACTGGGCTGAAAAGTCAAGGTATTTCTGGGATGAACAAAGGGAATTAGATATGCCGACACCTTTAAATATAGGAACAAGGGATATCCCATTGCGGTTCGCCCGAAAGCTTACCGATAGTATTAACAGTCAGTTTAACCTGAAGGATTCCGTATTTATTGAAAAATTCACGCCGGTCACCCGCGATTTATTGCGATTCTGGTTTGAGGATAATTTCTGTGAAAACCGCAATATCAACTTCCATGTTGGTCAGAAACAGGCCATTTTGAATACTATCTATGTGCATGAGGTTTTGAAGCCGGCAACGGTCTTTGAGATGTATTCTCTGGTGGATGATGAAATACTTGCCGAGATGGATAAGGTTGAACTTAAAAAGGCAAAATACCAGCATCCCAAGTACGCGATGAAAATGGCTACCGGCACCGGGAAAACATGGGTAATGCATGCGCTTCTTATTTGGCAATATCTAAACGCAAAACACGAACAAGCCCCAAGCGGCTGGTATTCAAAAAACTTCCTCCTTGTTACTCCGGGGCTGATTGTTTATGAGCGGCTTCTGGATGCGTATCTGGGTAAGGAAGATGAAGAAGGCCAGCGTAATTTTTCATCTTCGGATTTCAAGCAGTATGAGGCATTATTTATCCCCGCATGGTTTAGTGAGGAGATTTTTGGCTTTATTCAGAGCAGCGTTTGCAGGAAGGAAGAAATTGGCAGAAAGGTTACGGGTGATGGTCTTATAGCCATAACAAACTGGCATTTACTGGCCAGCCTTGATGATGAAGAATCTATCGAGATTTCACCTTTAGAAAATCCGAGCAAAATCGTTAATAATATTTTGCCGATACGGCCGGGAATATCCGCAGGTCATTCATTGGAGGCGCTGGATAACCGGTATCTCAAAGGCAATGAACTTGAGTTTTTGAAAAAGTTGAAAGATTTGGTTGTTATCAATGATGAAGCCCACCATATTCACGAGAGTAAGATGTACGGTGACATTCAGGAAGTTGAGTGGCAGAGGAGTCTCTCTTATATCAGTTCAGGCAAAGGATCGAAATTTATTCAGATAGACTTTTCGGCCACGCCATATGATGTGACGGGAAGCGGACAGAAAAGAACCAAGCACTATTTTCCCCATATCGTGGTTGATTTTGACCTTCGCACGGCAATTTACATGGGGCTGGTCAAGACTATAGCTCTTGATCGTCGCAAGGAAATTGCTTCATTGCCGTTAGATTTTAAGGCGGAGCGTAATGGACGGGAAGTCGTAGGGTTATCTAATGGGCAAAAGACAATGCTTAGGGCGGGTTTAGCTAAGATTAAAAAACTGGAAGAACATTTTATCTCACTAACCGATGGGACTGAGTGTTCAAAATACCCCAAGATGTTTGTTGTTTGCGAGGATACTAAAGTTACGCCGCATGTTGTGGAGTATCTTTTAAAATACGAGGGACTGGATGAAAAGGATGTGGTGCAGATTGACTCAGATAAAAAGGGATCTGTACCACAGAATGAGTGGTTTCAATTAAAACAACGGCTTTTTAATGTGGATAAGCATCCTCAACCAAAGGTGATTGTTTCGGTTTTGATGTTACGCGAAGGTTTTGATATTAACAATATTTGTGTTACCGTGCCGTTACGTTCAAGTCAGGCGCCTATTCTTTTGGAACAGGTGATCGGAAGGGGCCTGCGGCTTATGTGGCGTGAGCCGGAGTACCAGGAAAGCAAAGACGAAAATCGAATTGCTCTCCTTCAGAAGAAGCAAGAGCCAAAGAATTACATGGATATTTTAAGCATTATCGAGCATCCGGCATTCATAGAATTTTATGATGAGTTGATCAAGGAGGCGCCGGTGATTGAGACTGAACCCAAAGACAGAACAGATGTCTTGGGTGATATCATAACCGTAGGACTCAAGAGTAATTACAAAGACTATGATTTGTACTTTCCGATTATTCTCATTGACCGGGAAGAGAACCTTATGCCTACGAAGATCGGCATTGACAAATTGGCGGCATTCGATTTCTATGGGCTGGAACAGCTCAAGAAGATGGTGCCTAAGGGCGGCGATATATTTTATTCCGAGGAGATGACAGTGAAAACCCGCTTTGGTGATTATGAAGTCAAGGCAGATGTTTTCAATTCAAAAAGCTATAACGAGTTTATTGGGAAAATCGTTAATGCTGTTTCCACCATGATTGTTAAGGTAAGCGCGCGCAAGACAAAAGAATATCCATCTATGCAGGTTAATCAGGCCGAGGTTGCCCGGGCGATTGATAAATTTATCCGAGGAAAATTATTCAAACAGGAATTTGATCCATTTCATGAGAATAACTGGCGCGTATTATTGCTTTCGCAGACCGGTATTGTGGAACATATCATCAAAGAGATAAGCAAGGCAATTTTCGAGTTGCAGAATAACATCGATGTTTCTGAGGCAACTATTATTAAGCGGTACTTCTCGGAAATTGCAACGCTGAGAATGAGAGAGAAGTATTGTCTTGATATCGTCAAAACGATTTATGAGAAGCAGTCGTATCCTTCGAATAAAGGCGGACTGGAAAAAGCCTTTATGGAGTTTTGCGACAGCGATACCAACGTGGTGGCATTCGTTAAAGTTAATGAAAACTATCACTATTTTGCCCGGATCAATTATGTGCGATCCGACGGAATGTTAGCATCTTATTCTCCTGATTTCATAGTAAAGACCAAAGACAGGATTTATATTGTCGAAACCAAGGGGCAGGATAAGATTTTGGTTGAAAATGTAAAACTCAAGCAACTTGCAACCATTGATTGGACTGAAAGAATCAATCAGTTAAAGCCAGAGGATCGAATGGAGGCAGAGTGGGAATATGTGCTTGTGGGCGAAAACACTTTTTATAGTATGCGGGATCAAGGCGCGAATATCATAGAGATTTTCAATTATTTAAAGATAACGAAAAACTTGATTAAAGGAACGTTGTTTTAAGTTAATAGCATACCACGTTCACAAAAAGGGCTGGCCGCCCCCACTCGGCCAGCCCTTTTGGCTTTTCCGAGTGCTCGGCTACTCTGGCCGAAGCCTGATATTTACACAGAAGTTAA
>JBDRCZ010000099.1:0-20924 GCA_043821285.1 Candidatus Omnitrophota bacterium
ACACTGTGTGATATGTACATTGATAAATTGTATGCGATAGCTTCTTAAATTTACTCATGCAGTCATTTTATCATATTTCGTTTCTCCGGCATAGCCTTCTGTCCATCACCACCTGCTTAGCAGGTGGTTTTCCACATCTCAATAAAATCCCCTGCCTACCGGCAGGCAGGCAATTCCTTAAATTCACAATTAACCTAAATTCTTGCTCATTGGGTATTGGGACTTAATTAGGTCAATTAGACATTAGAAATTCGTCATTACAATATTTTACGTAATTCCTTAACCCTTACCTATAGACTTTATACTGATGACTGATTACTGGTAACTGCAGCTATGCTGCTCAAGTTCCTATTTCCCATGACGAAAGATATTTTTCTTGCTCTTTAGTTAATTTATCAATCCACACACCCATGCTTCTAAGCTTTAATTTGGCGATTTCATCGTCAATATCACGCGGTACACCATATACTTTTTTTTCTAACTTCGTGTGATTTTTTGTGATAAACTCTGCAGACAGCGCCTGATTAGCAAATGACATATCCATAACCGAAGGCGGATGCCCCTCAGCTGCAGCAAGGTTGACCAGCCGGCCCTCCCCTAAAACAAAAATGCGGCGATTATCATTTAGTTTATATTCATCAACAAATTCACGTACTTTCCTTTTACTTTTTGCCATTTTTCCAAGTCCAGCAATGTCAATCTCAACATCAAAATGCCCGGAATTAGCCACGATTGCTCCGTCTTTCATTAACTTAAAATGTTCTTCGCCGATTACATGTATATCACCGGTTGTGCTTAAGAATATATCCCCAATTTTTGCGGCTCTAGCAATCGGCATAACCCGATACCCGTCCATAACTGCCTCAAGGGCACGTAAGGGGTCGACCTCGGTCACAATAACATTCGCCCCAAACCCTTTAGCACGCATGGCTACACCCCGGCCGCACCAGCCATAGCCAGAGACAACAAAAGTTGTCCCGCTGATTAGTTTGTTCGTCGCACGGATAATCCCGTCAATGGTTGATTGCCCGGTGCCGTAGCGGTTATCAAAAAAATGTTTGGTATTGGCATCGTTCACGGCAATAATCGGAAAAAGCAAAAGTTTATTTTTTTCCAGGCTGCGTAGACGAATTACGCCAGTAGTTGTTTCTTCCGTGCCACCATATAGATTTTTCACCAGATGTTTTTTTTGTTTATGTATTGTTGAAACAAGGTCTGCACCATCATCCATGGTAATATTTGGATTTGTCGATAACACGGCATCAATATGCTGGTAATAAACCTTATTATTCTCCCCCTTTATCGAAAAAACCGGTATTTTATAGTCCTTCACCAGTGAAGCAGCAATATCATCCTGTGTACTTAAAGGATTTGAGGCACACAGACTGACATCAGCCCCACCGTCCTTTAAGGTAATTGCCAGGTTTGCCGTCTCAGAGGTAACATGCAGACAACAAGCAAGGGTTACTCCTTTTAATGGCCTTTCTTTCTTGAATCTCTCACGGATCAATCGTAAAACTGCCATATCATTAGCTGCCCATTCAATATGCAGTTTACCAATCCCGGCTAATTTTAAATCACGTACATCATATCGCATATTATATTCTCCCTATTCTTTATCTGGTTCTGTCACTTAACTACAGATGAACACAGATTATTTTTTTAGCCGCGGATTTTCACGGATAAAACACGGATTTTTAATAATCAAATCGTTCTGCAATCTATGTTGCTTTTAATATTTGCGCTTTATTTTCTATCTCTGTTCAAACAGTGAAAATCTGTGGCATTATCTTTTTTTTCCTTAAATAAGAGAAACTATTTAAGGAATCGTTGTTAATCTGCACATTCCGTGGCAAAGCAATCTTTATTTTATTTTACCCCCCGGCGCAAAACATTAACTTTGTCTAATTCTTCCCAGGTAAATCCTTTTTCATTACGGCCAAAGTGTCCGTAGCTGGCAGTCTGTCTAAAAATCGGCCGGCGTAATTTCAGCATCCGGATAATCCCGGCCGGGGTAAGATCAAAATTATCACGAATAAGTTTTACGACTTGCTCCTCGGAAATCTTCCCGCTGCCAAATGTATTGACATATATGGATACCGGCTCGGCCACGCCGATACAATAAGCAAGTTGTACTTCACATCTGTTTGCCAGTCCGGCAGCAACAATATTTTTCGCAATATACCTTGCGCAATACGATGCCGAACGGTCAACCTTACTTGGATCCTTACCGGAAAAACACCCGCCGCCATGATGCCCAACTCCTCCGTAAGTATCGACAATTATCTTTCTACCAGTTACCCCTGTATCGGCAATAGGCCCGCCAACTTCAAATCTTCCCGTGGCATTAATAAAAACCTCTGTTCTCTTATCAATCATATGCTTCGGGATTATCCGGTCAATAACGAGCCTTTTGATATCTGCCTGCAGGGTTTTATTGTTCACCTTAGGTGAATGATGTGCCCCAATAACCACATTGGCTATTCGTACTGGTTTATGATCAACGTATTCTACACTAACTTGAGATTTTCCATCTGGCCGTAGATAATTTACGATCTTTTTTTTGCGTATTTCGGCAAGCCTTCTTACTAACTTATGCGCCATGATAATCGGCAGCGGCATATATTCCGGTGTCTCGGTACATGCATAACCATACATCATTCCCTGATCCCCCGCTCCTCCCGTATCCACCCCTAAGGCAATATCCGGGGACTGCTCCTGTATTGCTGTCGCCACACCACAGCTCTCATAATCAAAGCCATATGCCGGATCATCATAACCAATCACTTTTATCATCTCACGAATTACTTTAGATATTTCCACATAGCAAGACGTGGTGATTTCTCCAGCAACAATAACTAGTCCTCTGGTGACTAATGTCTCACAGGCCACCCGACCGTTGGGGTCTTTACTGTAGATTGCATCTAAGATCGCATCCGACACCTGATCAGCAATTTTATCAGGGTGTCCTTCTGTTACTGATTCTGACGTAAGTAAATATTTATGTTTTTCACTCATAACCACCCTCCTCAAGGAGCCCATAAGTTACCGCGCTGTAAGCACGGTAACTTATTTGGGCGAATTGATCCCGAAGCTTAAGATGAAATTATCGCAGAGCATTTCACCTTGTTTAAGCGAGGGACAAATTATATAATCACTACCACCACTATCCTGCCACAATGCATTGGCGGATCTTCGATGCAGCAAGACTACAGAGTATTTTGCCAAGCTGATGAGGCAATGCAGCACCGGAAATTTTTTATCCATTTGAAAACCGTAGGTTTTCAAACTTTCCCTCCAAAAGATCGCCCTCCAGCAAGATAGAGGGTATAAACAAGTTTAAATATAGATAATAAAACACATCACATCCTTTCATTTTATTTTTGCTATGCAAAATAATTATTTATTTGCGAAGCGGCTAAAAATTGTGGAGTTTACCCGATCATCGATCCCGTTGTCCTTGACACAAAAATATTAGACAAAATACTCATTCTCTATTTCAGCGGATAAGTAACATTGGCATGATAAAAAGAAATTATATCTCCGATATCATACCATTCCCCATTTAAAACACATCCCCAAACAGGTTCCTGCTTATACAACCAACTGATAAAATATCCCGGGGCATCGCTGTTATTGCCGCCCTTTAGATATTCGTCGATCCGCAAAAGAGTCTGTTGGGTCAAATAGTATAAACACATTGAAACAAGTGTTGATACTGGATGCTTATTCTTTTCGGCAAAATTAACGATCCTGTATTTCCTGTTTATTTTTACCGTGCCATATCTCCTGGTCGATGTACAAACACGCAAGTCATATAATCCCACACAACTTGCCGGCCTTTTCGCGTGGGCAAATTTCACAAAATCACTAAGTTCAAACGTAAATAAATTATCTCCGCCAACTACTAAAATGTCATCGGTTAGCTGTTTTCTATTTAAAACATATTTAATATCTCCAATCGCTCCAAGTCGATCTTCCGCACAGGTGCTTTTATCATTTATAACGCTCAGACGTTTTTTAAAATAAGAATTCTTTGCCCATTTTTTAAAATGATTAAAAAATTTCCCATTGGAAATAATAATAATTTCTTTGATCTCTTTTACCCTGGCAATCTTTTCGACAATATGATCAATAATCGGGATCCCGCCGATTTTTAACAGTGGTTTTGGCCGGTTTGAAGTCAACGGGTATAATCTTGTGGCATATCCGGCAGCTAAGATTAACGCCTTCATCTTAAACAGCCACCTTTGATATCACCAGTTTTCTTAATTTTTCTCTGGCATATTTTTCTATTTCCTGACCGGTTGAAAGCTGCATGGCATGATCGGCAATTTTCTTTGCCTCTTTCATCGTAATCGAACGAATCACCTTTTTGACCACCGGCAAAGTCACCGCACTGGTGGAAAACTCATCCAGCCCCATTCCTAACAAAATAACAACCAAATGTAATTCTGCCGTCATCTCCCCGCACATCCCCACCCAAAGGTTATTTGCATGTCCTACCTCGATTACCCGTTGAATTAACCGCAGCACCGCCGGGTGCGCCGGCTCATACAGATAAGCTACTTTTTCATTTATCCGGTCCACGGCCAGGGCATATTGTATCAAATCATTCGTCCCAATGCTGAAAAAATCTACCTCTTTAGCTAAAACATCACAGGTAATCGCTGCTGAAGGAATTTCAATCATTGCCCCAACTTCAATATTCTCATCAAATTTTACCCCTTCTGTTCTAAGTTCATGCTTAACTTCTTCAAGTATCTTATTTGCCTGGCGCAGTTCAGTCACTCCAGAAATCATCGGATACATAATTTTGAGCCTGCCGTAGACAGAGGCCCTTAAAATTCCACGCAGCTGAATTTTGAATATTTCCGGCCGGGCAAGGGAAAACCTAATTGCCCGCCATCCTAAAAACGGATTCATTTCAGAAGCAACATCAAGCTGTGATATGAATTTATCTCCGCCCAAGTCCATTGTCCTGATAATAACTGAGTGCGGGGCAATTTTTTCCGCAACCTGGCGATAAGCTACAAAATGTTCTTCTTCCAAAGGCATCTTTGTACGGGCAAGATAGATATATTCCGTGCGATATAGTCCAATCCCTTCGGCCCCATGGGCAATAACTGAAGAGATCTCTTCTGGTAGTTCAATATTTGCGGCAAGTCCAACTTTTTTACCATCTTTCGTAACCGCCGGCAAAGTTTTTAATTTTGTCAGTTCTTTTTCAAACTTAACATATTTCTTTTGATCTTTTTCGTAACTTCTCAGTGTATCCGTGTCAGGATTTATAATTACTTCTCCCCGCTGGCCATCAACAATAAGAATATCACCGGATTTAACTTGTTTAGCAATTCCCTCAAGCCCGACTACGGCGGGGATCTCCAGGGATCTGGCCATAATTGCCGTATGTGAGGTACGTCCGCCAATCTCCGTAACAAAACCGATAATCTGTTCTTTCTGCATCAACGCTGTATCTGACGGTGAAAGGTTACAGGCTACCACGATTGCCTTACCTTTCATCTGCTTCAACGTCTGACGGCGTTTTCCGAGAAGATTTCGGATCACACGTTTTCCCACATCCTGAATATCCACCGAGCGTTCCTTAATGTATTCGTCTTCCATGCGAGAAAATACTTCACTGTAACGTTTCAGCACACGTGAAAAGGCAAATTCCACGTTAACCAGCTGCTTTTTAACCGTGGTGATTACTTCCTCAATTAAGGAACGATCTTCCAAAACTAAAAGATGCGCGTTAAAAATCTGTGCATGTTCAACTCCCAGTTCTTGCGAAATTTTCTTTTGGATTACCAGCACTTCCGCCCGCGTCTTAATCAATGCATCTTCAAATCTTGCAACCTCATTTGGAATTGCCTGTTCTTTTATTTGACGCTCCGGCACAGGATAATCATCACTATCCCATGTATAAACCCGGCCAATCGCCACTCCCGGAGATGCTGGTATACCTGTTAATTTCATCAAGTTTTTTCCTCCACATCGATCTCATCAAGTAAGAGCTGACTTAACTCCTCAATCATTTCTCCTGCATCATCACCTTCTGCCGTAAGCAGAACGGTACTTCCCTGATTTGCCTCAAGCATTAAAATTCCCATTATTGACTTGCCATTTACCGTCTCTTCTCCCTTAGTAACCCAAATACTACTGTCATATTTATTGGCAATCTGCACAAACAAAGCCGCTGGTCTGGCATGCAGCCCTAATTTATTTTGGATTACTACTTCATGTTCATATCGCATAATTCTTATTGTTTTTTTATTTTTCTTTTAGCTCAAAACTGATACCGCCTGTAATAAACTTATCCGTTTTTTCTCTTCTGGCAATAATTTAAATTTCCAATGAAATAATAAGCTCATTCCCTGATATGTTTTTTCTATTCCCTCTTCAGACTCAGACACCGTCTCAATCGGAAAATACCAGAGATTACTGTTTTCGGAAAAATTAAATTTTATTTCCAAATTATTCCAGACGTCTTGCAAAGCAAAATCTCTTACGCCGCTCATCTCACCAATACCTTTAATTTTTTCTGACTGAACAGAAAAATTAAATTCTACGCCGAACCATAAATTCACACTTTGGTCAGAGCAGTTCTTGAGGTTATAAAAAACATCAATATCCGCACAATGTTCTTTAAAGCTGAATGTTTTTACTACGGTTATCGGCAATGGTTTATTACCGCAGGCAAAAACCGTACCGTTGCGGATAAGCATGAGATTGGTTTTTTGTTTATTTTTTTTCATCTTATAGGAATAGGCCTGATTGATAAAATCTCCTGTTTCCTGATAATGCGACCGGTAAAAATCGCCAATGGTTACATTCTCACCAAAAAAATGATCTAAAAAAGAGCTGCGGTTATACCAGTCATAATACAAAAAGTTTTCCAGATGATCTTCTTTTGTGCCCAATAACTCATGAATCGTTTTTACATCTTTTTCTGATTTTGCCGCTGCCTTTTTAGCGGCTAAATTCCGATGATACGTCTCGGGTATTCTCGATAAAACATTGGTAATATTTACTGCTGCCGGTTTAAAATCAAGCTCAAAGAGTGTTCCGCCGAATTGAAGATTAAAATATGCATTTAGCTTACTGTTTGACACAAGAATTTCATCCCATCCGTCTCGATTTAGGTCAACGTTTAAGCAGGTCATCTTTGAATTTTTGTTTAACAACTGATCAGTAATTTTTTCCGCCGTAATTAAATTCTGAAAAACACTATGGCGTAAATGATATAAATATAATCCGCCAAAGACTCCATGCCAGTAACTGCAGTTACATTGTCCTTTATACAAATAGCGGATTGCCTCTGTCTTTTTTCTTTTATCGGTATTAGTTTTTGCTTTGATTTTAGCGACCTTTTCACTAACCAGCAGCATTTTCTTGTGCATATTATTAGATTGGTAATATTTTACCAGAAAATTACGAAAATATCCGCCAGACCACTCCAGCATTTCTTTATAGCTTGCGCAGGGAATATAAATTCTACCCCGGGGAGGATTTTTTTTAATATATTCTGAAAATGTGGTAATATTAATCCATGACAAATTATTTTCAAGTATGGTGAAAAAATTCTGCAGCCATTTTTCTTCATACACCCATTTATGCGTACCCGGCCAAAGGCCAAATTTTTCGCCATCATCAGCAATAACTACCGCTCCGCAATTATTTTCTCGAACACTTCTTAAATACTCGATGCTTTTCTCCGGCAGTTGAAAGGGAATAAGGTATCTTAATTTTTCAAGTGTCGGGAATATCAGCAACTTATATCCGTCGTCTTCGGTAATATAATAACCAAAGATTTCATTTTCACGAAGCCCGGCAGATTTAAAATGCGTATCATCAATAATCGTATAGGTAATTCCCGCCGGTGATAAATACTTGGGTAAAGCTGGTTCCCAGACCCGTTCCGCCAGCCACATCCCCGAAGGAGTAGAACCCAGCTGCTTCTTGATAATATTATTTGCCATTAAAATCTGTCCGGATTTGTCCGCATCTGGTATCAACGGCAAAATCGGTTCATAATACCCCCCGCTGATTATCTCAACCTGTTTGATCTTTACCAGGTGTTTTATTTTTTTGACAAATTCAGGATGATTTTCGAAAATCCAATCCCAGAGACATCCGCTGTAATGCACGTTCATTTTTATTTTAGGATGCTTTTCCAATATGTCAATAAAAGGTAAATATGCCTTCTGATAGGCTTCTTCGAAAACCCAATTGAAATTACCGGTGGGCTGATGGCAATGAATACCGATGATAAAATTTACCTGGTTCTGCATTTAAATCCCTTTATATTTCAATTCCACCAGTAAATTATTAACAATTAATGCCAGTTTATCCGAATTATGCCTGACATAATCAACGGTGGAAACAACATCGTCTTCAATAACCATGTACCCCATTTTTTTAATTAAAACGATATCTGCTTGTACCGGATAGGCATTTTCCGCACGATATTTTTCTAAAAATTCAGCAGCGATGCTTGCTTTATTAACAATAACATAATCAATAATTTTTGGATCAGTATGTTCAACTATCGCCCGCACATGATCAGAAGCGGTATAGCCGTGTGTCTCGCCATCCTGGGTCATTACATTACATACATAAACCCTTACGGCTTTAGCCTCAAGTATCGCCGCCTGAATCTTACGAATTGTCAAATTCGGGATAACGCTTGAATATAAACTCCCCGGACCTAAAACGATTGCTTCGGCCTGCGCAATCGCATCCAATGCATCCTGTGTCGGTTCACAATCCAGCGGCTTTAAGTATACCGTTTGTATACGTTTATCAGTTTTGTTAATCTGAGATTCGCCCACTACCTCTGAACCATCTTCATACCGCGCCACCAGAGAGACTCTTTTCAAAGTTGCCGGTACCACCTGTCCACTAATCGCCAAAACCTTACTTGATTCTTTCACGGCCTTTTCAAAATCTCCGGTTAATTTTGTCATCGCGGTGATATAAAGATTTCCAAAATTATGTCCGGCAAGCTGTGTATCCTCCGGGAAGCGAAACTGAAACAAATCCTGCATCAATTTTTCTTTATCCGCCAGTGCAACCAAACAGTTGCGTATATCTCCCGGTGGCAGCACATCAAGTTCTGTACGCAATCTTCCGGAACTGCCGCCGTCATCAGCCACAGTAACAATTGCGGTAATATTGCTGGTATAACGCTTTAAACCCTGCAGTAAAACAGACAGTCCGGTACCCCCGCCAATAACAACAACTTTCGGCCCGCGTCTTAACTGCATTTGATGATAGACAAGATCTACTAATTCCTTTTCCTGTTGCGGCAAAAATACATTGATAACTGTTTTCATCATTCGGCGGACAGCAAGAATTAAAATGATAATTCCGAAAAAGATAAAACATAGGCCAAAGGCTGATAGTTCACGGTAAACACACATCATCGAGCCAATAATTAACAACACAACACCACTGGCAGAAAGGATAATCCAACGTTTGACCCCCATTCCGGGATAAAGCCATTTAAGCTTTTTAATCATATTACTATCGCTTTGCATCTTCCTGGGTAATAATCTTTAGTATTTCCTGTTCATTCGCTGTCTGGCGCAATGTTTCACGAAAATATTTATCTTTCAGTAGCCGGGAAATTCTCGCCAAGGCCTTAAGGTGGGGACCAGCCGCATCTTCAGGGGCAACCAGCAAAAAAAAGATATGCACTTTTTCGCCGTCTAATGAGTCATATTCAACTCCCTTTCGTGATACTCCAAAGGCAGCAACTAACTTTTTCACTCCGTCAAACTTACCATGCGGGATTGCTACTCCTTGGCCAATACCGGTTGAGCCGAGGGCCTCCCGGTCAATAAGTACCTTGATCATCTTTTCTTTATCTTTCAATTCCCCGGCCTTTACCAATAGATCCGACAGTTCTTCAATCACTGCTTTTTTAGTTTCAGAGTTAAGATTTGCGGTAATTGCCTTTGGGCTCAGAAAATCCATTATTTTCATATTTGCTCCTCCAATTAAATCTCGGTTCTGTCAAAAACTTTCGTATATTTTTTAAGCAATCACAGATTACATGCACCCATAGGGCACAGACAGCCACTGATTACTCAGATTAAAATGATTTTATTCTTTTAAATCAGCTCTATAAATCTGTGGCTGCTTTCCGGTTTTTCATTTTATTTTTGACACTACCTAAATCTCTCTCACTGCTTCGTTCGCCAATATTCTGACAAATGTATGAATATTTTTGTACCCGGTAAATACTCTACCTTTTCCGAACAGACGGCTTAACGGATATAAATCTCGCAGTTTTTACCAGTTTCGCGCTTTAAAAACGGCTTAAATTTCGATGATGCCATATTTTCCATCATTACGTTTACACGCTATATTTGTATGTTCTGTGTGCACATTATAAAAAACGATAAATCTTTCTTTAATCGACTTAAGCTCTGCTATCGCATCCGGCACACTCATTGGCCGAATATCTGCTTCTAAATGCACAAGAGCAGTTTTAGAATAAGGTACATTTAGATTAATTTGATCCGGGAGTGTTGCGTGATTACGGCGGTGGGGATGATTTTTTATTTTATCTTTATGGCGCCGGAGTTGTTTTAAGAGATTATGGATCATCTGATCTATTGCTGAATACATATCTCCGGCATTGCTTGTGGCGGTTAGTTTCAATTTTTTTGCAGAGATCGTAATTTCCGCAATATGACGATACTTTTGTATATCCAAAATTACATGTGCCTGCAAAATTTTCAGTGCATATTTATCAAGCTTTTGTATCTTCTCTCTGATATGTTTATTAATTGCGTCTGTAACATCAAAATGTCTGGCGGTAATTGTTAACTGCAAATTTTAACTCCCCCTTTCAATAACAGCATAAATTTGCTGTCTACCATGCACCACCTAACAACGATGCAATGCTTTTCAACGTTGATTACCTTTCTCAAACTATGACAAAAATGCGATAATATTATAACATTAATAAAAAATTGAGTCAATTATAAAACGCCTAACGAAAATACCGCAAATATGCTACGAACATTTCCCTGAGATATTTACCGCGGTGTAAATGCGGTCAAAAAGCGTTTGTCACATAGAAAAACGTTCACCAAGGTATATTTTTTTTGCGGCGGGGCTGCTTATTAATTCTTGCGCTGTACCGGAAATTAAAATTTTTCCTTCGGCCATGACATATGCGCGGTCAGTAATCGAGAGTGTTTCCCTGACGCTGTGATCGGTAAGTAAAATACCGAGACCTTTCTTTTTCAGTTCTCCGATTATTTGCTGTACTTCAAACACGGCAATCGGATCAACCCCGCTGAACGGCTCATCTAAGAGAATAAACGAAGGCGAGGTGACCAGGGAGCGGGTGATTTCCAATCTGCGGCGTTCCCCGCCAGAAAGGGTATACGCTTTATTTTTACGCAAGTGTGAAATTTTTAACTCATTCAGCAATTCTTCGAGACGCTTTTCTCGTTCAATTTTTTTAATCTTCAATGTCTCCAAAACCGCCATGATATTTTTCTCAACTGTTAAGTTGCGGAAAATTGACGGTTCTTGTGAAAGATAGCCAATCCCCCGACGCGCACGTTTATACATTGCCAGCCGGGTAATATTCTTTTTATCAAAATAAATCTTCCCGGCATCCGGTTTAATCAGTCCGACAATGATATAAAAAGTAGTTGTTTTGCCTGCACCATTTGGTCCAAGCAGACCAACTACTTCGGAGCGTCCTACGGCAATATTTACCCCATTAACTACACGTACCCCGTTATAAGATTTACATAAGTCCTTTGTCTGTAAAAGGTGGTTATCTAAAACACTAAACTCCTCATATCTTTTTTTATTTCTTCCCCAAAACATTATTCACTCTTTTCTTTGAGCAATAAATATGCTCCATTCGTGAAAATCGGTGTTATTCGTGGTGTAATTTTTTTATCCGTGTTCAATCCGTGGTAAAGTCAATCTTCATTACTCTGTGGTTCTGATTTTCTGTTCTTCTTCCTTTTCAGGGGAGATAATCAATTTCGGACGCTTATGGAAAATAACACTGCCGCTTGCCGTATCGTAAATTGCCTCTTCGGTATAAGTAATATTTTCTCCTTTAATAATTTCAACATTTCCTACGGCAAAAACCTGATTAATTTCTTTTGCTTTAGGATCATAATATACATCCATGCGGTCTGCAAGCACATGTCCTTGTTCATCAATAACTACAACATTATCATAAAAAACAGCGATATTTTTTACATAGTCCAGATTAACCGGGCCATCACAAACAATTATTGTCGGTCCAATCATCATACCGATATTTTTTTTAAGCTCTACCGCGTTCAGTAATTGCTTTGCATAAGCACCGGTGCCAAAAGCCGTAATATTTCTCCGTTCAATCCAAACATCGGCCTCGGTATAAATCACTCCTTCTTCCTTATTATAATCGAGATAATCGGTTGTCAATTTCGTCCCTTCATCTGTGGTGGCAACAACATTTTGCTCAAGGTGGATATTTTCCGCCTTTTGGTCAACCGTGCCAAAGTCAGAAACAACGGTCAATTCGTTCTCTTCTCCGTATGCTTTGGCAACAATATCCGTCAATTTTATTACACTCTCAGTGATAAACTCAGCCGTCGCCCCCTTTACTTCCCATTTTTTACTGCCGTCTTCCTTATATCCTACAAGCAAAAACACATCGATATCCTGCGTGGCTTTAGTTTTTTCATCTTTGGCCGGCAGATAACGCGGGTTAAATCTTTGCGCTTTCTTTTTATGATCTACAACTACCGCTAAAAGGACAATAAGAAAAACTGCAAAAATTAAACTAACAAAAGTAGTTTTGCGTAATCTCATTCCATTTATTTTGTGCTTTAAGAATAAATTCGATAACTTCCCTTACGGCCCCATCACCGGCTTGTTTTTGTGTAACATAACAGCATACATCCTTTATCGAGGCATTTGCCTTTGGTACTGTCACCGAAAACCCCACCCGTCTTAATACCTCTAAATCCAGCAGATCATCACCGATAAAACACACCTGATCATCATTTAGGTTATATGCTTTCAGAATCTTCTTATAGGCAACAATTTTATTCGAAGAATTTTGAAATACCTTATCAATTTTTAAATCTTTTGCCCGGCGGTTGATAATATTTGAACGCTTACCAGTTATAATAAACGTCTTTATCCCCGCCTTTCTCAGCAGCTCTATGCCCATGCCGTCATGGACATTAAATGCCCGTAACTCATCCCCACCATTGGTATAATAAATTTTACCATCAGTTAATACGCCATCAACATCAAAAATTATCGCTTTAACCCTCTTTGCTCTCTCTTCCATCACTATTTTTTAATGTACCTTATTATATATGATCATCCCTGCTGGCCAATAGTGTAGTAATTTATAGTTTCGATAATGTAAGCTTTTGTATTGCGTATTACGTTTTTTTATTCTTTTCTCGCAATACGTATTTATAAGCGGTCAGACGATCCCGGCTTTTAAAAGGTCCTGCACATCTAAGAGACCGACCGGACAATTTCGCTGATCTACTACAGCCAGTTCATCAATCTTTTTGCTTTTTAATATCTTCAGCGCTTCGGCAGCTAATTTATCTTTTTTTATCGTTATTGGATTTTTAGTCATTACTTTAAATACGGGAATTTTTAAGAGATTTGGCTGAGACTCCAGGTGTCTGCGAATATCACCGTCCGTAAATATACCCGACAATTCTCCCTGATTATTTTGAACCAAAGCACATCCGGCACGGGCCGAGGTAATTGCCACCAGGGTATCTTTGACCAGTGTGTTTTTATGTACAATCGGCACGTTGTCTCCTTTGCGCATCAGGTCTTCTACTCTAAGCAATTTTTTCCCCAAACTTCCCCCCGGGTGATAAAATGCATAATTCTCGATTTTAAATTTTTTTTTATCCAAAACAGCAATCGCAATTGCATCGCCCAAGGCCAGCATCGCGGTCGTTGAGGCGGTCGGAGCTAAACCAAACAAACAGGCTTCTTCCTTAACCCCCACATCCAGTACTAAATCGCTATATCTTGCCAGCGTCGATTTTGTATTACCGGTTATGGCAATAAGTTTAGCCCCTAATTTTTTTATTAGCGGCAGGAGGCGTGTTATTTCTTCGGTTTCGCCACTGTTAGACAGGGCAATAACCAAATCACTTTTTGTCACCCGGCCAAGGTCACCATGAATAGCTTCTGCCGGATGCAAAAACAAGCTGGGGGTACCCAGACTAGCAAGTGTTGCAGAAATCTTTGTAGCAATAATACCCGGCTTTCCCATCCCGGTCAAAACAACCCGTCCCTTATTTTTCTGGATAAGTTTAACTACCCGTTCAAATTTTT
Source organism: Candidatus Omnitrophota bacterium (assembly GCA_043821285.1). Classification (GTDB taxonomy): domain Bacteria; phylum Omnitrophota; class Gorgyraeia; order B26-G9; family JBDRCZ01; genus JBDRCZ01. The sequence goes on from JBDRCZ010000099.1 coordinate 14,353, forward strand.
GATCAATTCTATCGATCAAAGCTAATATTGCCCGGGCTTCGATCTGCAAAACCTCTTTTGCGCGTTTTATCGGCATTTATATTTCTCCATCACCTGATTAATTTCAGAAACTACCAAGAGCAGCTCTTCAAGCTTATGGATGGGGAGCATATTTGGCCCGTCACAAGGGGCGCGATCCGGTGTTTCATGCACTTCTAAAAATATGCCATCGCAGCCAACAGCTACGGCCGCACGGGTTAAGCATTCAATAAACTCTCTCTGTCCGCTGGTATAAGTTTTTCCGCCACCGGGCATTTGTACGCTATGCGTCGCGTCAAAGATAACCGGATAGCCAAAACTTCTGATTATCGGTAATGCCCGAAAATCATTTACTAAATTATTATAGCCAAAGGCAGTTCCGCGTTCAGTAATCAAAATATTTTTATTATAATTTTTTTCAATCTTTTCAATAATATTTACAACCTCGTCCGGGCTTAAAAACTGTCCTTTTTTTACATTGACTACTTTTTTCGTCCGTGCGGCGGCAATAAGTAAATCCGTCTGCCGGCATAAAAATGCCGGGATTTGAATTATATCCAACACCTCTGCCGCACGTTTTACTTCTTGTACACTATGCACATCAGATAACACCGGAATATTTAATTCCCGCTTTACCTTTGCCAAGATTTTCAGTCCCTTTTCAATTCCTAATCCACGAAAGGCACGTATTGAAGTACGATTTGCTTTATCGTAGCTTGATTTAAAAATAAAGGGAAAGCCCTGAGCCTCGGCGATCTTTTTAATTAACGTGGCGTGTCTGAGTACGCTTTTTTCGGTTTCAATCACGCAAGGTCCGGCAATTAAAACCAACGATTTACCGCCCAGAGTAATATTTTTTATCTTAATCTGTTTTACTTCCATTAAGTACGGCTTTTATAAATTCCCGGAAAAGCGGGTGTGCCCGGTCAGGTTTAGATTTAAATTCCGGATGAAACTGTGTTGCAATAAACCATGGATGGTCATTTATGCCGATAATCTCGACCAACTGCTGTTTCGGATACACCCCGGCAATTACAAAACCTTTTTTTGTCATTATTTTTTTATAGCGATTATTAAACTCATAACGATGGCGATGGCGTTCACTGATTTTTTCTTTCGCATAGCAGCGGTGCACAAGTGTGCCTTTTTTCAATCTACAGGGGTATGTCCCCAGACGCATTGTTCCGCCCATAATTTTTACCTTTTTCTGTTCTTCAAGTAAACTAATTACCGGATGCGGAGTATTTTTATTAATCTCGGTCGTATTTGCATTTTTCAGTCCGCAGACATTTCGCGCAAATTCAATTACCGCACACTGCATCCCCAGACATATACCGAAAAATGGTATTTTATTCTCACGAGCAAAACAAACGGCAGTTATTTTACCTTCTATTCCTCGACAGCCAAACCCCCCGGGAATTAGTATCCCTTTTACGCCGTTTAAATATTTTTCCGCGCCGTCTTTTTCAATATGCTCCGCATCAACCTTCTTAATATCCACACTTGCACGATTACTCAACCCGCCATGTTTCAATGCTTCATATATAGATTTATAAGCATCCTGCAGTTCGATATATTTGCCAACAACCGCAATGGTAACATGTTTCTGGGGATTAAGCGCCTTATTTACCACATTTTCTTTCCAGTCCTTCAAGTCATCAGTCTTCGGTTTTAGTTTCAACAGTTCAATAATCAAAGTGTCCAGTCCTTCATTTTTCAGGCACAAAGGAACTTCATAAATATCTTTTACATTAAGGGCGGGAATTACTGCTTGTTTTTCTACATTACAGAAAAGGGCAATTTTGGATTTTAGTTCTTCAGAGAGTTGTTTTTCCGTACGGCAAAGCAGGATATCCGGTTGAATACCGATCTCACGCAGTTTACCCACACTATGCTGGGTAGGTTTTGTTTTTAACTCATGCGCACTGGAGATATACGGAACCAGGGTTAAATGCACATAGATTGCCTTTTTTCTGCCAACATCTCGTCCAAACTGTCTGATTGCCTCTAAAAAAGGCAGACTTTCAATATCACCGACCGTGCCGCCAATCTCACAGATTACAACATCAATTCTTTTACCCCGGGTCAATACTTTAATGCTTTCTTTTATTTCGTTAGTAATATGCGGGACAACCTGAACCGTCCCGCCTAAATAATCTCCTCTTCTTTCTTTAGTTATAACGGAATTATAAATCTTCCCGGTCGTAACATTATTTGCCTTAGACATTACCGCATTGGTAAAACGCTCATAATGCCCAAGATCAAGATCAGCTTCCGCCCCATCTTCGGTTACATAAACCTCCCCATGCTGATACGGATTCATTGTCCCGGGATCAACATTTAAGTAAGGGTCAAACTTCTGCAGTGTTACTTTTAAGCCTTTGGATTCCAAAAGCTTACCAATAGAAGCTGCAGCAATCCCCTTCCCCAGACTGGACACAACCCCGCCGGTTACAAAGATATATTTTGGCATAATTTATTGTCCTGATTGATAAAAAAATCCCTTTCTGCCAACTATCCCCATGGCAAGGCCACAGGGTATTACGCCGTCTGTATGATGCTTCGCATCACCTGATTTTTTTATCCATTTGAAAACCTACGGTTTTCAAGCTTTCATCCAAAAGGTCACCCTGCGGCAAAACCGCAGGGAATAAGCAAGTTTTATAAATTTTACAATAAAACAAATATAAATACAAATAAAAAATTTCCTCCACATCCTTGACTATCACTGCAGTAAGACTACAGGGTATTATCTTAAGATAATACTGCTAAGCACACAACGGAAATTTTTTATTTGGATTTTGATATTAATGCTTAGAATTTTTATTTTCATTCATTAGACTTCTGTAAATAAGAATAAGTCTTAACGTTCAATATCCGTCCTGCGTCTAATAACCTCTCTTACTTTCTCCAGGTCTTCTTCAGTATCTACGCCAATCGTATCATATTTAGTTTCAATTACTTTTATTTCATAGCTATTCTCCAGCACCCGAAGCTGTTCTAATTTTTCGGCATTTTCTAAGACAGAGTGTCTAAGACCTTTAAAGGTTAGGAGAAAATCCTTGGTATAGGCATAGATGCCAATATGTTTATAGTAATCAATAACTGATTTATCATCTACTCTCGTATAGCTGGGAATAGGTGAACGGGAGAAATAGAGGGCAAAATTATCTTTATTTGTAACTACTTTTACAACATTAGGATTATCGATGTCCTGTTCGTTTGTAATTTTGCATTTTAGGGTTGACATTACCAATGCTTCATTCTCAAGCAGTACTGCGGCAACATCATTAATCATTGATGAATGAACTAACGGTTCATCGCCCTGGATATTGACGATAATTTTAACATCGAGACTAAACACCACTTCCGTCAAACGTTCACTACCGGAAGTGTGTTCCCGAGCCGTATAAACTGCCTTACCGCCAAATCCCCGAACCGTATCAATAATCTTATCACTATCGGTAGCAACAATTAAATCATCCAACACTTTTGCTTCTTTTGCCCGTTCATAAATATGCTGGATCATCGGTTTACCGCAAATATCCACCAGGGCCTTTGCCTCAAGCCTGGTTGAGCCGTACCGTGCAGGGATCACACCAACAACATCCATATAAACCTCCAGTTAATTATATAAATTAACTAATTCCAAATGAATCTTCAAATATTTTAATCACAAAAGAAAAAAATGAGTTGATAGTACAATATTTCTTTCATTGGCAATAATTTTTCAGCATATTCATTTGGATTTTGCCTGTCCGCCAGTTTGATAGGCGGGACATTTGTCATTCTTCAAAAGGTCTTTTGAAGTATATATACTTACTAACTCCACCCCGACCTTTGCCAAATTCTCTTCTGCTCCTTCCAATCTATCAACTATTGCCAGCGCCTTCACAACTTTGCCTTTGGCTGTGCGTATTGCATTTATTGCTTTAATTGTCGAGCCGCCGGAAGTTACCACATCGTCAACAACAACTATCCTGGCATTTTTTCTAAAAGGTGGTCCTTCGATAAACTTCTGCAGGCCGTGTTTTTTGGGTTCTTTTCTGACAATAAAGGCATTTAAAGGATTAGGCGTAGAAAAACTTAACGCTGCAGTTGCGCTTACAATGGGGTCAGCACCAAGGGTAAGTCCGCCAATTGCTTTAATTCTATCCCTTTTAATCATCCGGAGAATAATTTTAGCCGTAAGATAGGCGCCTTCGGCAGTTAAAGTAGTAAGCTTGCCGTCAATATAATAATTGCTGGTTTTACCAGAGGATAATCTCACCCTACCTTTTTTAAAGGAGTGTTTTTTGAGCAGTTTTAATAATTTTGTTTTTTCTTTTTTCATCTATTTTAGATATTTCTTTATCAACAGCTCCAATTTTTTAGCCGTCGTGTTATTCTTTTTTTCTTTAGCTGTAATTATAGCATTCTGTAAGGCACTTTGACAAGTACATTCCTGCATGTCTTTTAGTCTTGGGATTATTGTTTTTATTAATTTTTGTGCATTCTGGGTATTTGCGGCTAAGTTCGCAAGAACCTGTTCAATGCTCACATCTTCCTCATGCCAAACATCATAATCCGTAACCAAAGCAACCGTGGCATAACACATCTCTGCTTCTCTAGCCAGCTTTGCCTCGGGTATTGCGGTCATGCCAATAATCGAGAACCCATGCCGGCGGTAAACATTTGACTCTGCCCGGGTAGAAAACTGCGGTCCTTCGATACAGACATATGTTCCGCCCTTATGCACACTGATTTCTGCTTCTTTACAACTGTCAATCAGGAGTGTGCTTAGCCTTTTACAGAACGGGTCAGCCATCCCAATATGGGCAACAATACCATCTGTAAAAAAAGTAGAAACCCGTGTTTTTGTCCGGTCATAGAGTTGATCAGGAATAACAAAGTCACGCGGTTTAAGTTTTTCCTTGAGCGAGCCAACCGCGGAAATTGAAATAAGTTTTTCTACCCCGATTTTCTTCATCGCATAGATATTCGCTCTAAAATTAAGCTCACTGGGAGAGATAAAATGTCCCCGCCCGTGTCTGGGCAAAAAGGCGACTTTTACGCCTTCAATTTTACCGCTAATAATGCTATCTGAAGGTTTACCAAACGGCGTATCAATATTTAGCTCCTCTACCCCAGACATGCCTCCCATATTATAAATCCCGCTACCCCCAATAATCCCAACGGAACCCTTTTCCATAACAAATATACCCCCCTCTCTATATATTCTACGTTTGTTGAAACACAACCGGAAGATTTGACTTTTCAATGACAACTAAATGATACGGCTGGGTCAATGCCATTGTTTTCATTGTTCCTGGCGCCGGCGTCTTTTCCATAATTTCAACAACAACCTCTTTATCCGTCTTTATAATCTTCGTCACTTCGATGATATAACCGCCGCTGCTCTTTTCTCCCATAAACACCGCAATAACCATTTCTTTATCAAAGTCAATTTCTGGTAAAACCGGGATAGAAAGTTGTAGACTATGAACCTTTTTCCAAACCGCTGACCACTCCTCTTTTGTGGTAATAACAAACATTTCCTGCTGATTATATCCCGAGTAATGTCCCTTCCACTCTTGTGTTATTTTTATTTCTGACGCAAACATTTTTCTGTTTGCAGAATACACAAAAATACTCTGGCTAAAAAATAATACCACGAAAACTATCAAAACTGCCTTTCCCCAAAAAACTATTTTATCCATCTTCCCCCCTGTTTCACAATCGGTTCTGTCAAATACTTAACCACAGAGGTCACAGAGAGACTTGAGAATAATACACTTATACCTGCAGGCAGGGAATAATCCTATCCCTCCCCCTCTGTGTCCTCTCACATTATTAATCTTTTTATTGTAGATTCTAATAATCCATGTCCCAGAGTTGAATGAACTTCAATAGCTGATGCTATTATCTCCTCTTTTCTCTCCTGCAAAGGGAATTTTTTCGAGAACTTAGAGCTTTATCTTTTTCTCTGTGTTCTCTGTGGTTTCTTTCATTTTATTTTTGACACTACCTCACAATCACGGTATTGTTAAAACTCTCACATTTTTCTAAACAACCACAGCTATCACAAATAGCTTAGAAAATCTTTTTTCATATATCTTTTAATCTGGCATTGCTGTGGTTATTAGTAGTTTTTATTAATTCGACATTTTCTGCAAGTATTTTTTATCCGCGATATCCTGGTGTTAATTTTATCTTATTTTCTATTGTGTCGTGTGTATGATGAAAAACTTTTTCTGTCCGGCATAAACACGTGACTTTCCCAGTGTAATCCTGCTTAACATATTGCCGCGGGCGTTAAAATTCTCAACGGCAAATTCATATTCCTCTGGTTCTAATAGCACTCTGGTAATACGTATTTGATCCGGTAAAGTCTGCCAGCAGCGCAGATCTGCCCGCTCAACAAATATATTAAACATGCTCGCAAAAACTTGAAACAAATCAGCGGGTATTGTGCCGTGTTTCTTGCGGATGTTTTCCTCCTGTTTATTCTCAATGATTACTCTGGTTGTTGCCCGGGCAATAGATTTTGCAATAAATCTAATTTTTCTGTTTTC